>NZ_CP028158.1:0-641074 GCF_003030345.1 Plantactinospora sp. BC1 | reverse complement strand
TGCGCGCTCGCCGCCGTGCCGACCTGGCCGAGCACGCCCGTGTGGTAGGGCAGCCGCTCGTCCAGCACCGGCTTGCCGAGCAGCGAGGTCGCCACCCCGGCGTCGAGCCGGTCGGCCAGTTCGACGATCTCGTCGGCGGCGCCGTAGGCGCCCTGACCGACCAGGATCGCCACCCGTTGTCCGGCGCTGAGCAGTTGGGCGGCGGCGTTCAGGTCCTCCTCGTGCGGAACCACCCGGGCCGGGGGCAGGCCGGGCGCCGAGGCGAGCACGCCGCCGCCGTCGGGGTGCGGCATCCCGTCGGGTACGGAGTACCCGAGCAGGTCGTGCGGCACCACCAGGCAGGTCGGGCTCCGGGTCGACACGGCGGTACGGATCGCCTGGTCGACCAGGTACGGCACCTGTTCCGGCACCGCGGCGGTACGCAGGAACTGGGCGCAGGCGTCGCTGAACAGCCGGGGCAGCTCGATCTCCTGGTAGGCGCTGCCCAGCGCGCTGTACGTCTGCTGCCCGATGATCGCCACCATCGGCTTGCTGTCCAGCTTGGCGTCGTAGAGGCCGCCGAGCAGGTGCAGCGCGCCCGGTCCCTGGGTGGCCAGGCACACCCCGACCGTGCCGGTGTACTTGGCGTGCCCGGCCGCCATGAAGCCGGCCGCCTCCGGCTGCCGGGACGGTACGAAGCCGGGGTCGCCGCCGGCCCGGCGCAGCGCGTCGACGATCAGCGCCACCCCCTCGCCGGGTTCGCCGAAGACCCGGGGTACCCGCCAGGCGCGCAGTCGTTCGACCAGCAGGTCGGCGATGGTCCGGTCCGCCGTCACCGTGCTCGTCCGCACCGCCGACCGCCCGGGGTCAGCCATTGCGGTCCGCCGGCGTGCTGGCGTCGACGTAGCGCAGGACCGCGCCGACCCCGTCGGTGAGGTCGGGTGCCTGCTCGGGGCCGAGCACGGTGACTCCGGCGTCGGTGCCGACCAGCGCGCGGACCAGGGCGGCGTCGGCGCGTACCCGCTGCGGCTGCTCGACGGAGATCGCCAGCAGTTCGTCGGGGCCGGTGGCGATGTCGGTCGGCTCCGGACCGATCCAGAGCTCGTCGGTCGAGGAGGGGTCGTCCACGATCAGCATGGTGTCCACCTGGCCGCGTTGCAGTGCGGTCACCACCGCGTCCAGGCCGGCGCCGACGTCGCGCTGCATGCCGAACCTGTCCAGTGCCACGTCGGCGTGCGCGGCGGCGACCTCGGCGATGGCCTGCACGGTGACGTCGTCGAAGGCGGTCTGGTCGGCGCCGGCGGCCGGGAAACCGGCGTCGGTCTGCACCACCCGGTCCTGCCAGAACTCCGGCAGTTGGGCGGCGAGCAACTGCCGGGCCCGGGTCTCCCCGGCGACCACGATCACTTCGGCGCCGACCCGTTCGGCCAGCGCGGCGGTGGCCGAGGCGGCGTCCCCGGCGTTGCGCTGCCAGGCCAGCTCCGCCGCGTGCTGGTAGTGCGGCTGCGACCAGCCGCCCGGGTGCACCTTGCGCAGCGGCCACCGGTTGCCGCCCTCGACCTGGGCGTGCCGGGGTACCCCGCCCGCGCTCATCGCGTCCAGGCCGGCCCCGGTACGGCTGGCGAGCACCCGGACCCAGGGGATCTGTTCGCGGCGCTGCGCGACCAGCGGCATGGTGTGCGCGACCGGCCCGTGCGCGGCGATGTCCTTGAGCGGCGGCGCGGAGAGGTACTCGGTGAGCACCACCTCGCCGCCGGTGGCGAACGCGGCGAGGCCGTAGTCGCCGGGCATCGGGTCGTGCCCCCGGACCACGGCGTCGAGGGCCGCGACGTCGCGCGGGTCGGTCCGCTGCGCCGCCAGCCGTTCCTGGAGGGCCCGCCAGCGCAGGTCGAGCGCGGGATGGGCGTCGTGGGTGTCCCGGGAGGCGTCCAGGTAGACCGACGTCCACGGGCCGGGATGGGCACAGATCGGACGCAGGAAGGACAGCTGCATGGGTCGTCCCCTCTCCAAGCTCCCGCCGGGGTTACCCACGCCGGTCGGCTTGTCACCTCGGCGGCGGCCTGTCACCTCGGCGGCTTGTCACCTCGGCGGCGGGCTTGCTCGGGCGGCCTCCTCCCGGGCCGGCCGGTGCCCGGAAACGTCCCGAGCAGCCAGGAGTGAGCGGATCGTCACATTACGTGAAATGGATTCACTCACTGCCGGTTCATTCGTCATGATCGATACAATTCGTGTTCGGGAGCGGACTCTCGGTGGTGAACGCATGGACGGTGAACTGTTTCCCGAACGGGTGGCCTGGCGCCCCGGACCGGTCATCACCGGTCACGTCGTACGGCTGATGGAGGGCTACTCCCGGGAGGTCCGGATCGGGCAGCCCGTCCTGGTCGCCGTACTCGGCACGGCGGCGGTGGTCAAGGTGGTGCTGCTGCTGATCGCCTCGGTGCTCCGGGCCGGTGCCGGCGCGGGCGCGAGACGGAAGTGGAAGGACCTGCGCAAGGGGCCGGAGTTCCTGGTGACCCCGCTGCGGGTGCGCGACGGCAGCGGGGTGCTCTGCGAGATGGAAATCCACGGACACCTGCCGCAGAGCGCGCTGGAACCGGCGGACCACATCCAGGTGACCGTACGCTCGCAGAAGGACGCCGGGCTCGCCCCCCGGGTGGAGCGGATCGTCAACCTCACCACCGGTCAACTGCTCACGCCGCGTACCCCGACCCTCTGGTCCCACCTCGGCCCGGCGCTGCTGCTCCAGGCCGCGATCGGCCTGCTGCTGATCGGCGCGCTCGTCGCCTGGCTGGCGCTGGCCCGCTGACCGCACCCGGCCCGGGGTCAGGGTCGGGCCGCGTCCTCCAGCGGCCGGTCCAGGCCGGTCGTCGGCTCCCCCGCACCGCCGGCCGGGTCACCGGAAGCGACGTTCAGCAGGCCACGACGCCGGGCCCACCGCTCGAAGACGAGGGTGGCGAACGGCGGCACCGCGCAGGCCAGCGCGACGCCGACGGTCAGCCAGCGCCACCGGCCCAGCCGGGCCACCAGCAGAACCAGACCGACGTACGCGACGAAGAGTCCACCGTGCACCGGGCCGAAGATCTGCACCCCGATCTCGTTGCCTGGCGGGCCGTACTTGACCGCCATCCCGACCAACAGCCCGAGCCAGGAGGTCGCCTCGGCGACCGCCGCCAGCACGAACAGCCTCACCGCCGTGCGGTGCATTCCGCTCCCCCTCCGCTGGTCCGCCCGACGACGACGCCGGCCGACCGCCACCGATCCGGTCCGGCTGACAGCTTAGGCGACGCCGCCGGCCCGCCCCGCCGGACCAGCCGTTCGGCAGAGCCGGGGCCCGCCGTGGGGAGGAGGCCCTCACCCTCTCGGGGGAATCGACCGGAGCCCGTCTACACCCAGCGGCGTACGGGTGATGCCCACCACGGGGGGACGTCAGGAGTGCGGTCACGGAGGATCATGAGGTCATGACGAGTCATGGTCTCGGGGGGCCGGCCGTGATCGCACTGGTGTTGGCGATCGTCCTGTCGGTGGCCTCGGCAGCGGCGTACGCGGGGGCGGCGGTCCTACAGGAACGGCTCGCCAGTCAGGCCGGACCGACGGGGGACGCGGGGCGGGGCTATCTCGGCACCGTCCTGCGCCGGTCCGGCTGGTGGCTGTCGGTGGCGGGCAACGGTGCGGGCGCCGCCCTGCACGTCGCCGCGCTGGCGTACGGGCCGCTCTCGGTCGTGCAGCCGCTCGGCGTACTCACCCTGGTGCTCGCGCTGCCGATCGCGGCGGCCACCATCGGTCGCCGGGCATCGGCCCGGCAGTGGTCCGGGGCGGCCGCCACGGTGGCCGGCCTGGTGCTGCTGCTGGCGCTGACGCTGCCCGGGGCGGGCGACCACGACCTCCTGCCGGGGCAGGGCTGGGCGCTGGCCGGGGTGGCCGGCGCGCTGGTGGCCGTGCTGGTACTGGCCGGCCGGGCCAGCCGGTCGGCGCTGTCGCGCAGCCTGCTCACCGCGACCGCGGCCGGAATCGCCTTCGCGGTGGCCTCCGCGCTCACCCAGCTCGTCTCCGGGCTCGTCACCGACGGCGGGGCACTGCTGCCCACCGCCGGCCTGGCGCTGACGGTGGCCGGGATGGCCGCCGCCGGACTGCTGCTCTCCCAGCTCGCCTACCGGGGCGTCGGCCTGGGCGCGCCGCTGGCCACCGTCACCCTGGCCAACCCGGTCGCCTCGGCCGCCATCGCCATCCTGCTGCTCGGGGAGCGGACGGCGGGCGGCTACTGGGGCGGCCTCGCCGCCACGGCCGGTGCCGCCCTCGCCGCCTGGGGCGTGCTGCGACTCGCCGCGGCGGACCAGCCCACGCCGGGGCGGCGCCGGTCGCGGCCCGGGCGTCGCGGTCCGGCCCGGCTCAGGGGCGCGGTGCCGCTGCCCTGCCCGAACCGGTCGGCACCCGCCAGCCGCTCGCCGGTCGCCCCGGTCCGTTCCGGGCGGACCGCCACAGCACCACCAGCCAGACGACCCCGATCACGGCGACGAGCGTCAGCCCAAGCCCTTCCAGCGCCGGCATCAACACCGCCTGGACCGGGGTCAGCCGGCCCAGGGAACCGTCCAGGGTGAGCTGGTCGCGCGCGCCGGTGAAGAGCAGGGTCAGGTAGAACGCGATCACGTGCATCGCGTCCCAGAGCGCGTGCAGGATCGCCACCCCCAGATAGGCGTAGAGCAGCCGCAGCCCGACCACGAAGTGCTCCCGCCCGCTCGGCGCGAAGAGGACACCGCCGAGGATGGCGGTCCAGAGCCCGTGCCCGACCGGCGCCACCAGGCCGCGCAGGATCTCCGTCTGCACCACCTGCACCACCGAGAGGCCCTGCACGGTGAAGAGCGCGATGAAGGCGTACCCGGCGGATTCCAGTGCGGAGAAGCCGAAGCCGACTGCGGCGCCGAGGATCATCCCGTCCCGGACGGTCTTGGCCACGAGATGCCGGGTCAGCAGCGCCAGCGCGGCCAGCTTGGCGGCCTCCTCGATCAGGCCGACCCCGAGGAAGAGCAGCACCGAGGGGCGCAGCAGGTACGACTCCAGCACGGCCGAGGCGAGGATCCCGAGTACGCCCCCGGCGAGGAAGGTGCCGAAGACCGCGCTCACGGTGACCTCGCCGGTGTCCCGGCGCTGGAAGGCCCAGGCGACGAAGGTCACCGGCACCAGGAAGCTGCCGAGCAGCACCAGGGTGGGCAGCAGGGTCGGGTTGCCGGTGAGGAAGATGACCGCCACCGTGGCGAGCCAGAGCGCCAGGCCGACCAGGAAGATCCGCAGCCACTGACGGCGCGGCGTGATCGGCACCGTCCACTGCCTGCCGACGCCGTCCATCGCGCCTCCGCACGGTCCGTCGCGCCCTGGTGGCCGATCCGGGGCTGGGTTCGGGGCGTACCCGCTGCGGGTGGGGTCGAACGTGTCGGCGAATCCGGCCGGCGCACCTGCCCAACGGACTTTCCACAACGGAAAGTTGGTGCTACTTTCTTACTTGGAAAGTAGGTGTCCGGCTCCGGGCACCGCCCCCGGCACCGAGGAGGATCGATGGAGGCCGAACAGGCCCGTGTCGCGCTCGACCAGGTCCGCGACCGCGACCGGCAGGTCCGGGCCGAACTGGCCCGGCAGCGCCCCGGCCGGCGGTACACCCTGCTGACGGTCGGCGGCTACTACCTGGCGATGGCCGGGCTGGACTTCCCGTTCCCGGTGCCGCTGCTCACCCTGGCCGTCGGCGCCTCGCTGCTGCTCGCCGGGCACGTCGCGCAGTCGCGACGCTCGGCCGGCGACA
The DNA here is from genome assembly GCF_003030345.1 of Plantactinospora sp. BC1. Classification (NCBI taxonomy): domain Bacteria; kingdom Bacillati; phylum Actinomycetota; class Actinomycetes; order Micromonosporales; family Micromonosporaceae; genus Plantactinospora; species Plantactinospora sp. BC1. The sequence continues at coordinate 635,307 of NZ_CP028158.1, read as the reverse complement.
CCGTGCGGTACCGCCGGAACGCGTGGCGCCCCGGCAACCTGCTGGTCACCGCCGGCTGGCTGGTCGGGCTCGCCGGCACGTACGCGCTGACCCGGCTGCTGCTCCAGCCGCTCGTGCCGGAGGGGCCGACCTCGGTCCTCGCCGCGATCCCGTCCGCCCTGCTGATGGCGGCCATGGCCCACTGGCTCTACCGCGTCACCTACGGGCCGGCCCCCGACCCGGGGGCCCCGGCACGGACCGGAACCCGGTGACCCGGCCCCGGTTCGACGAGCTGATCCACGCACCGGCCCGGCTCTCGCTCGTCGCCCTGCTCGCCCCGGCCGACGCGGTGGAGTTCAGCTATCTGCGCGAGCAGTTGGGGCTCAGCGACTCGGCGCTCTCCAAGCACGTCAGCGCGCTCGGCGCGGCGGGCTACGTCACCGTGCACAAGGAGAACCGGGGACGGGGCATCCGGCGTACCTGGGTGACCCTCACCGACGCCGGGCTGACCGCCTTCGACGGGCACGTCGCCGCGCTGGACGAGATCGTCGCCCGGGCCCGGCCGAGCGGCGGTCGCCCGGCCGGCACCCCGGGTACCGAGGACGAGCGGGACACCGTCCCGGGACGGTCCGGCGCCGGCCCGGTCAGGTCTTGAGCACGACCTTGACGCAGTCGTCCGCCTTCTGCCGGAACATCTCGTAGCCGATCGGCGCGTCGTCGAGCCGCAGCCGGTGCGTGATGACGAAGCTCGGATCCGCCTCGCCGCGACGGATCCGGTCCAGCAGCAGCCGGGTGTAGCGCTGCACGTGGCACTGCCCGCTGCGCAGCGTCAGCGACCGGTTCATCAGCGAGCCGATCGGGAACTTGTCGATGAAACCGGCGTACGCGCCGATCACCGAGACCGTACCCCCGTTGCGGCAACTCATGATCGCCTCGCGCAGCGCGTGCGGCCGGTCGGTCTCCAGCCGGACCGACTGCTTGGCCCGGTCGTAGCCGGCGAGCACCGCCGAGGAGTGGTGCCCCTCCATGCCGACCGCGTCGATGCAGGCGTCCGGGCCCCGCCCGCCGGTCATCTCGCGCAGCGCCTCGACCACGTCGACCTCTTCGTAGTTCAACGGCTCCGCACCGGCCCGCTCCTGCGCCATCCGCAACCGGTACGGGTAGCGGTCGATCGCGATCACCCGCTCGGCGCCGAGCAGGTACGCGCTGCACATCGCCAGCAGCCCCACCGCGCCGGCACCCCAGACCGCGACGATCTCACCACCGTTCAGCCCGCACATCTCGGCACCCATGTAGCCGGTCGGGAAGATGTCGGAGAGCAGCAGCACCTTCTCGTCGGGGAGGTCGTCGGGGACCTTGATCGGTCCGATGTCGGCGAAGGGCACCCGGGCGTACTCGGCCTGGCCGCCGGCGTACCCGCCGAGCATGTGCGAATAGCCGAAGAGCCCGCCCGGCGAGTGCCCGAGCAGCTTCTCGGCGAGCCCGGCGTTCGGGTTGGAGTTCTCGCAGAGCGAGTAGAGCCCGGCCTGGCAGGCCAGGCAGTTGCCGCAGGCGATCGGGAACGGCACCACCACCCGGTCACCGATCCGCAGGTTCCCGACCTCCGGCCCGACCTCGACCACCTCGCCCATGAACTCGTGGCCGAGGATGTCGCCGTGCTTGGTCGTCGGGATGTACCCGTGGTAGAGGTGCAGGTCGGAACCGCAGATCGCGGTACTGGTGACCCGTACGACGGCGTCCCGGGAGTTCATGATCCGTGGATCGGGCACGTCCTCCACCCGGACGGTCTCCCGGCCCTGCCAGCAGTTCGCCTTCATGGACTACCTCCGGTGTCGGGCGTCGGGTCAGCGGGACGGGCGTCCGGCCCGTGGACGCGCCGGCTTCTGCCGTAGCTGCTGCGGGGTGGCCAGCCCGGCCGGGCTCCCCTCCGACAGCACCACCTCACCGGTCTCGATGACCTGCTTGAACCGGCGCAGGTCGTCCCGGATCTGCTGCCCCGGCTCCTCGCCGAAGAGCTTCGCGACGGCCCGGCCGACCGCACCACCCGGCGGCGCGTACGCCAGGTCGACCCGGACCTCGGTGCCCCGGCCACCGGCCGCGCGGGCGAACCGGACCCGGCCCGCGTTCGGCACCCGGGCGCCGCGCACCGAACGCCAGCTGATCAGCTCGCTGAGGCTGTCCTCGACCAGCTCGGCGTCCCAGGCGACCCGGCGTCCGCCCGGGGCCCGGACCGTCCAGTGCGACCGCCCGTCCCCGTCGGTCCGGACCGACTCCAGGTGGTACATGAACCGGGGCAGGTTCTCGAAGTCCCGCCAGAACCGGTAGACCTCGTCGGCCGGCCGGTTGATGGTGACGGTGGCGCTGGCCCGTAGGGCCCGGCGCGGCGCACCGGAGGAGCGCCAGCTGCGTACGGCGGCCAGCACGTCGACGGCGGTGATCCCGGCGACGACGCCGAGGGTGGCGGCGACCCGCTGGCGGCGTTCCCCGCGCCGCTGCGGCAGCGTCCGGGCGAGCAGCACCAGGTCCAGCACGTCTCCGGCGACCCGGGTCCAGGCCCAGCCGGCCGGTCGGCGGGCGAGGAGCAGCCCGGGGACCGGTACCAGTTCCCGGGCACCGATCGCGCGCAGCACGGCGGGTCCGGCCGGCACGTCGTCGAGCCCGATCAGCCTGCCGACCTGGGCGGGCGCCGCGAGCGCCGCGGCGCCGAGGCCGAGGCTCAGCAGGCCGAGCGCGCGCGGCAGGAGGTGGCCGTCGCCGTCGGGCATGTCCAGCGTCTCCTCGGGCATGTCCAGCGGTGCTCCGCGCATCGTTTCCCCGTTCGCCGTGGCTGGTCGTCGGATGCCGTGCACCACCACGCTATCGGGATGAACCCGAAGAACCGTCGTAAAGTGCCAAACCGGCCGGGCCGGACCACGAGGAGGCCGGGCCGGACCACGAGGACCGGCGCGGGCGCGGACGCGGGCGGGCTCCGGCCTCTGCGCCGGAACCCGCCCGCGTCGGGCGTCGGGGCCGGCTCGCCGCCGGCCGGTCGGTGGCCGACCCTGTCGCTACTGGCCGACCTTGATGCCGGGTTCGCCCGCCATGAACTGGATGACCTGGCGCGGCTCCCGGCCGGGGACGTTCGGGCCGCGCAGCTTGCCGATCGGCAGGATGACCCGGCGGAACGTGCCCTCCAGCATCATCGCCGTGGCGGTGTACCAGGCGACCACCGCGGAGGCGATCAGGATGTAGGCACCGGCGGTACGCCAGGGCGAGATGTCGGCGATCTGGCCCACCGCCAGGCAACTGGCCCCGGCGGCCAGGGTTCCCAGCACGAGGGTCAGGCCGATGTTCTCGGCCAGCGCGGCGAAGGCACCGGACCAGGTGATCGCGGCGAGCGCGGCGAACCAGAAGCCGAGCGCCACGAACGGGGTCGGCTGGACCAGTACGCCGATCGCGATCAGCAGGTAGAGGATGCCGTAGGAGAGCCAGAAGGCGCCCCAGATCCCGTGCATGGCGGTGGCCAGCCCGTCGCGTGCCCGGTACGCCCACATGCCGGCGAGGAACTGTGCCAGCCCGCCCAGCATCGCGGCGAACGGGAAGAGGAACGTCTGGGTGTTGGCGTTGCCGTACCAGCCGGCGAGGTTCGTGGCGACGACGAAGGTGGCCGCCGCGTAACCGAAGAGTCCCAGGATCGACGGCGCCGCCACCGGCTGGAGCGAGATGTGCGCGTGGTTCCGCCAGAATTCGAACTCGCCGTCGTGGCCGTCATGGCCACCACCACGGCCGGGTTGGGCCGAACGTGACATATGTGTCATCACAGGCTCCTTCTACGCAGCGGTTCGCACCGCCTTGTCGCGGTCGGGCACGTAGCCACCGCCGACTACCCAGCGTGAGCCCTGTTACACGGAGGTGGGGTTCGTCCGGCGCCGGACCGCCCACGACAAACCGGCCGCCGACGCGTGGTACGCGTCGACGGCCGGTGAACGACCGGGCCCGGCGGGCCTGGGCTGGATCAGCGCTTCTCGACCGGTACGTAGTCCCGCTCGGCGGCGCCGGTGTAGAGCTGCCGGGGGCGACCGATCTTGGTCTCCGGATCCGAGATCATCTCCCGCCACTGCGCTATCCAGCCGGGCAGCCGGCCGAGCGCGAAGAGCACGGTGAACATCTTGGTCGGGAAACCCATCGCCTTGTAGATCAGGCCGGTGTAGAAGTCGACGTTCGGGTAGAGCCGGCGCGACACGAAGTAGTCGTCGGCGAGGGCGATCTCCTCCAACTGCATCGCGAGGTCCAGCAGCGGGTCCGGCTTGTTCATCCGGGCCAGCACGTCCTGGGCGGCCTGCTTCACGATGGCGGCCCGGGGGTCGTAGTTCTTGTAGACCCGGTGCCCGAAGCCCATCAGCTTGACGCCCGGCTCCTTGTCCTTCACCCGCCGCACGAAGCCCGGCACGTCGCTGCCGCTGGCCCGGATGTCGTCGAGCATCTCCAGCACCGCCTGGTTGGCGCCGCCGTGCAGCGGGCCGAAGAGCGCGTTCACCCCGGCCGAGACCGAGGCGAAGAGGTTCGCCTGGCTCGAACCGACCAGCCGGACCGTGGAGGTGGAGCAGTTCTGCTCGTGGTCGGCGTGCAGCACCAGCAGCATGTCCAGCACCCGGGCCACGACCGGGTCGACCTCGTACGGCTCCGCCGGCACCCCGAAGGTCATCCGGAGGAAGTTCTCGACGTACCCGAGCGAGTTGTCCGGGTAGAGCATCGCCTGCCCGATCGACTTCTTGTAGGCGTACGACGCGATGGTCGGCACCTTCGCCATCAGCCGCACCGTGGAGATCTCCACGTGTTCCCGGTCGAACGGGTCGAGGCTGTCCTGGTAGAAGGTGGAGATGGCGCTCACCGCGGAGGAGAGCACGGCCATCGGGTGCGCGTCCCGGGGGAAACCGTCGAAGAAGCGCCGCATCTCCTCGTGCAGCAGCGAGTGCCGCCGGATCCACTCGTCGAACTCGGCGAGCTGCTGTGTGGTGGGCAGCTCGCCGTAGATCAGCAGGTACGACACCTCCAGGAAGGAGGACTTCTCGGCCAACTGCTCGATCGGGTAGCCCCGGTAACGCAGGATGCCCGCGTCACCGTCGATGTAGGTGATCCCCGAGGAGCAGGCCGCGGTGTTGACGAATCCGGGGTCGTAGGTGACGTACCCCGTCTCCTTCAACAGGTTGCCCGTGGCGATGCCGGCTGGGCCGTCGACCGCGGGCTTGACCGGTATCGACAGCTGGCCGCCCGGGTGGTCGAGTTTGACATCCGTCATGTGATCCTCGCTTCGCCGGCAGAATCTACGTTGAATTGCCTTCACTTTTTACGGTAAACGTGCAGGGTAGCCGAGAACCTTGCGTGGTCTGCCGGTGAGTGATGGATCACGCTGGTCACACGTTCTCCGCCGGGCCGAAACCTGCTAGCCGTTGTGGCAGCGGCGAATCCCCGCCGGTCCACCCGGAGGGGTCTACCCCGGCAGGGGCGGTCGGCACCCGCGATCCGGCGGGGTCCGGTCAGCCGTGCAGCGGGCGCAGGGTGCCGGTCTCGGTGACCTGGAACACGTCCACGGTGTTGCGGCCCGGCAGAAAGAGCGACTCGTCCGACACCAGGGCGCCGAACCGCTGCCCGCCCGGGTCCGGCGCCACGACCGGGGCCACCGCGCCGATCCGGCCGTTCACCGCCACCGCCAGCAGGGTCCCGTTCGGCACCGAGTCGGGCACGGTGCCGTAGACCAGCGCCGGAAGCCGGCCACCCGCCTGGTCGATCTGATCGAAATCGGATCGGTTCCGCACCGTCACCGCGCCGGCCGCCGGACCGAGTGGAAGCTCGGCGACCGAGCGACCGATCAGTTCCGGTCGGGGCTGCGCCGGAAGCTTCGGGTTCGCCCGCCCGGCGACCACGTCGGCGAAGACGCCGGCCGGCACCGTACGCGGCTGTCCCGGCTGGTCGTAGTAGTGCTTGTCCCCCGGCGCCCGGGTGGTGGAGAGCGCCGACGCGCCGTCGGTCCGCCACGGCACCTCGACGCCGGCCAGGTCGGCGACGGTCGGCAACAGGTCGACGTGCTCCCAGTTCCGGTCGTCGACCTCACCGGCCCGCTGCCCCGGCCGTTTCACGAAGAGCGGCACCCAGAGCACCTCGCCCGGCGCCCGCTCCACCGCGCCGAGCCCGCGCCCCTGCACCCCCGGGGTGAAACTGACCCCGTGGTCCGCGGTGAGCAGCACCAGCGCGTCGTCGTAGAGGCCGGTCTCGTCCATCCGGCGCAGCGTCTCGCCGAGCAGCCGGTCGGTGTACTCCAGTTGCAGCAGGTGCCGGCGGTGCGCCAGCTCGACCCAGCCGTCCCCGTCGTTCGGCATCCCGTCCGGTGACTCGTAGCGGACCCCGGAGGGCAGGTAGTTCCACGGCGAGTGCGGCAGCAGCAGGTGCAGGAAGTGCAGGGTCGGCCGGACCGTCGGCCGGAGGGTGGCGAGGAAGTCGGCGAACCGGGCCGGCTGGTTCTCGTCCAGCGCCCCCCAGCGGAACTGCGGATCGGTCGGCGGCGCCGGCCCGTCCGCCTTCCCCGCCTCACGCCGGGTGATCTCCCGGTACGAGTCCTCGGGGTCCCGCTGCCCCGTCTCCGACGGCGAGACGATCTGTTCCAGCAGGGTCGCGCTCTCCCGCAGCAGGGTCGGCAGGCCACCCCGGGCGGAACCGGCGGCCCGGTCCGGGCAGAGTCGCGGCGGGCAGAGCTGGGTGATGCTCTCCTGCGCCCGGATCTGGTACGGGCCGGCGAAGGCCGTGAAGAGGTTGTCCGGATAGCGCGAGTGGTGCGGCGCCTGCTGCTCGCTCGGATACCGGCCGGTCAGCATCGCCGGCAGCGCGTACGGGGTGTAGCCGGCCACCCCGGTCGCGTTGCGGTACCAGGTCGACTCCCCGGCCAGCCGGGCGAAGTTCGGATAGCGGCGGGCGTCGATCGCACCGGTGCCGTCCAGCAGGGAGGTCAGCGGGAACTCGTCCAGGATCAGCATCACCACCGGCGGATGGGTGGTGCCGCCCCGGCTGGTCCCCGCACCGGCCCCGGACCGCTCCCCCGGCAGCACCACGGCCGAGGCGGGCGAGGCGAAGACGAAGAGCAGCACGAAGACGAGTGGACCGACCGCGGCGACCCGGAGCACCTGGCCGGTGACCTGCCAGCGCCGGTACGCGTACGCCCCGGCGGCGCCGACCAGCACCGCGAGCCCGACCAGCGGCACACCGCGTACCGGGGTGAGGTGCTTGCCGACCTGGATCGCCAGCGCGGCGAGCAGCAGGCCGAGGGTCACCGTGTGCAGTACCGCCCGGACCAGCCGGCCCCGGTCCGGCCCCACGACCCGGCGGGCCAGCAGCCCGAGCAGCGCACCGGTCCCCCAGAGCACCAGCGGCGGCAGCACCGTGTACGCCGCCACCAGCAGCAGGATGTCCCGCCGGTCGGCGCCGTGGAAGAGGAAGAAGTCCGGGCTCTTGCCGGTCACGTCCAGCAGCGGCTGCGTGATCACCAGGCCGCAGAGCGCCAGGATCTCCACCAGGGCCCGCACCTCGACCCGGCGCCCCGACCCGGCCGCCGGTCCCGGCCGCTGCGCCGGGCCGGCGGCGCCGGGCTCAGCCACGCGGTGTCCCGAGATAGAGGGTGCGGGTGCCGGACGGGAGTTCCAGCCGGCGGACGATGTCGCACCGCTGCCCGAGCAGCCGCTCGAACTCCTCCCGGTGGTAGTCCGGGAAGAGCCCGGCCGGCTTGTTGGCCAGCAGCCGGGCCGCCATCGGGTCGTCGGGGTGCACGAACTCGACCACCAGCCGGCCGCCGCCGGCCGTCGGAAGCAGTCCGACCAGCCAGTCGACGATCTCCGGCAGCGGGACGTTGCGGCCGATGGCGAGGTGGTGCACCACGGCCAGCGCGAGCACCGCGTCCGCGTCGGCCCGCTCGGCGAACGAGCCGCGCTCCACGCCGCGCCAGCCGCCGCCCGGGGAGGGGTCGGCCAGATCCATCACCAGCGGCAGCACCCGACGCTCGCCGTCGGCCCGCAGCCGGCGGTAGAGCTGGTCGACCACGGCCGGGTCGCTCTCCACCGCGACCACGTAGTCGGCGTACCCGGCGGCCAGCCGCGAGTACCTGCCGTCGTTGGCGCCGAGGTCGAGCACCAGCCGGGACCGGTTCGACTCGGCCAGGGCCTCGGTGACGAACCGCTCCTTGGCCTCCCGGTCCGCGTCGGAGTAGGTGCAGGTCTCCCGGTAGCCGGACCAGTGGCTGGCCGGAGGCTGCCAGTCGAGCCGGCCGACCAGCTTCTCCAGCGCGCGCAGGGTGGCCAGGACCAGCTCCCGGGAGAAGCCGGCGTCCTTCAACTCGGCCCGGACCGTCCCGGTGCTGGCGGCGGCGTACCGGGACTGGATGGCGTCGTGCAGGTGGACGTGCTTGAGCACGCCGGCCCGGAACCGTCGGGTGCCGCCGAAGAGCTTGCGCAGCTCCCCCGCCTCGATCCCGTCGATCCGGGACCGCAGCCACGGCTGGAAGTCCAGCCCCAGGTGCGCCTGGAGCAGCAGCGGATAGAGCAGGGTCTGACAGAACTGCCGGTAGCCGGCCCACGGCTCGCCGTCGCGGGCCGGCTCGAACGAGCCGACGTCGATGAAGACCGGCTCGGCGCCCCGCCACTGGAGGTTGTACGCCGAACCGTCCTTCGTGGTGAAGCCGGCCGGTACGGCGGTCCGGAGGATCTCCAGGTGCAGCAGCGCGGCGTCGCGCAGCATGGCGAAGGACCACTCGTACGGGTACGACACGAACGGGATGCGCTCGTGCCGGAGCACGGTCGCCCACTGCCCGGTCAGGCTCGCCGGCAGCGTCGCCGGGTCGGCGGTCTCGGTGCCGCAGACCTTGCCGTCGGCGAGCAGCCGGCCGAAGAACTCCGCCCCGGCCAGTGCCCGCCAGTCCTCGGCGCCCTGCGGGCCGAGTCCCCGGAAGACCTGGCCGTCGGCGTGCAGGACCCGGTTCGCCGGGTCGCGGAAGGAGCCGGGATCGGCTCGGGGAACGGAGTCGGAGGTGGTGGTGGACGTTGCCGGGACGGGAGGTGGTACGACCATCGGGTGTGGACCGCCCTCAGTCCTGCTTCGAGGTCTGCGAGGGTTGCGCGGGCTGCTTGCGGAACCGGCTGGTCAGCCTGCGCCAGTAGAGCTTGCCCGCCACCGCGACCCCGGCGACGCCGCCGACCACGGCCTGCACGATGAGGCTGCCCGATCCCGCATCCAGGTAGGCCAGAGGGTCCATCGCCCGGCCACCTCCCTTTCTGTCTACCCCCGTACCCGAAAAAAGAGCGCCGTGTCCGGTCGCCTGTCGCCGACGACCTGACCCGCGCGCACGACAACGCGGCCGACCATCCGCAACCCACCGGTCAGGTGGCGGAAAGCAGGACGTCGGATGCCGTTAAACACACCGTACGCCGATGATCCCTCGACCGCATCGGCACCCGGAACGCCGGTCCGGCAGGTCCGATTCGTTCAAGACGCGGACGTGACCGGTTCCTACGCTGGCCGAATGACACCGAGACTAGACGCATTCGGCCTGGTCGTGGCCGACATGGCCCGATCTCTCACCTTCTACCGGAAGCTGGGACTGGACGTCCCGGCCAGCGCCGACACGCAGCCGCACGCGGAGTACGCCCTGCCTGGCGGGGTGCGCCTGATGTGGGACACCGTCGAGATGGTCCGCTCGCTGGAGCCGGACTGGTCCCCGCCGGGCGGGTCGCAGATCAGCCTCGCCTTCCGGTGCGCCGACCCGGCCGAGGTGGACAGCGTCTACGCCGAGATGACCGCCGCCGGCCACGAGGGCCATCTCAAGCCGTGGGACGCGCCGTGGGGACAGCGGTACGCGGTGCTGCGCGACCCGGACGGCAACGGCGTCGACCTGTACGCCCCGCTCGCCCCGGCGGCCGGCTAGGCACCGACGAGCTGCCGCAGCGGTACGCCGGCCAGGCTCCTCACCTCGCGGGACAGGTGCGCCTGGTCGGCGTACCCGGTCCGGGCGGCGACCTCGGCGGCCGGCGTACCGGCCCGGGCCAGGGCCAGCGCGCGGCGCAGCCGCAGGATCCGGGCCAGCGTCTTGGGGCCGTACCCGAAGAGCGCCAGGCTGCGCCGGTGCAGTTGCCGGGTCCCGAGCCCGAGCGCGTCCGCCGCGTCGGCGACCTCGCGGCCGGCGGCGAGCCCGGCGGCCAGCGGCGCGGCGAGCGGATCCGGGCCGCCGTCGGCGGCGAGCCGGGCTGCGGCGATCGACTCCAGCACCCGGCCGGGCCGGTCGTGCGAGGCCACCCGCTCGGTCAACTCGGCCACCTCCGGCCCCGGCCAGAGCGCGCCGAGCGGGACCCGCTGGTCGCGCAGCGCGTGTGCCGGCAGCCCGAAGACCGCCGGGCCGGTGCCGGGCGGGAAGCGCAGGCCCACGTACCGGTCACCGGCCGACCTGGCGACGACCTGGGCGACCGTGTCCGGGCCGGCCACCAGCAGACCGCTCCGGCTCGACCAGATCAGGTCCATGCAGCCGTCCGGCAGCACCCGCCCCGGGCCGGCGTCGGCGGTCCGGGTGACCGTCCAGACGACGGCACCGGCCAGCCCGGACGTCCGCTCCCGATACACGGCCCTCAGCCTGCCACCCGAACGGCTACGGCTGCCCCCGGCGGGGCCGGGTTTGTAGCCAAGGCGACACCGGGGCGGCCCGCCGGGTGCGAGCCTGTGCCGCATGGCGACCTTCGCCGGCAGGAAAATCGAGGCGTACGTCGGGCCTCGGGAACTCGGCGCCACCGACGACCTCGAGGCGGTGGTGGTCGACTTCATCGCCGGTGCCCGGGAGAGTCTCGACATCGCCGTACAGGAACTCGACTCGGAGCCGATCGCCCAGGCGATCCTCGACGCCCGGTTCCGGGGCGTCAGCGTCCGGATGGTGCTGGAACAGGACTACCTGCGGACGGCGAAACTGCCCCGGGTCACCACCCGGCCCGGCGAGCCCGAGGCGGACGCCCGGCGCCGGGCCCAGTGGGAGCCGGAGCCCGGCAGCCGCAGCCTGGAGCCGAACCGGCGGATCGTGGCCGCGCTGCTCCGCTGCGACGTGGACGTCAAGGCCGACTACAACCCGGCGATCTTCCACCAGAAGTTCGCGGTCCGGGACTACCGGCAGCGGGCCGGCGGGCGGGCGGCGGTGCTCTCCGGCTCGGCGAACTTCACCGGTACCGACTGCCACCGCAACCTCAACCACGTCGTACTCTTCCACGACGCCCGGATCTGCCGGGAGTACGCCGACGAGTTCGCCCGGCTCCGGCAGGGACGGTTCGGGCGCGGCGAGCACGGGCGGGTGCCGAACGCGTACCACGTCGGCGGGGTGCCGGTGAAGGTGCTGTTCGCGCCGGACCACACCCCGGAACTGGAGATCATGAAGCAGATGCTGAAGGCGACCGAGCGGGTCGACTTCGCCATCTTCACCTTCTCCGGCTCGTCCGGGATCGACGACGCGATGATCGCGCTGGCCGCGGCCGGGCGGACCGTGACCGGGGCGGTGGACCCCGGGCAGGGCGTGCAGAAGTGGGCCGCCACCCACGACCTCGACCGGGCCAACATCGCGCTCTACGCCCCGGTCCGGTCACCGGCCTTCGGCAAGCTGCACCACAAGCTGATGGTGATCGACGAGGCGGTGGTGGTCGCCGGTTCGTTCAACTACACGGCGCCGGCCAACCAGTACAACGACGAGAACATCTTCGTCGTCGGCAGTCCCTATCCGGACCTGCCCCGCCGGGAGGGCGGCCCGAGCGACCTCGACCGGTGCGCCGAGATCGCCGGCTTCTTCCGTACCGAGATCGAGCGGATCGAAGCCGCCGGCCAGCGCTTCCTCGGACGGCGATAGCCCGCGGTGCCGCTGGCGGGCGCCGGAGCGGTCAGGGTGCCGGTCGGCGTGCCTGGGCCAGCGCGTCGAGGACGGCGGCGATCGCCGGATGGACCGGCCCGTCGCCGCTCGGCCGCGTCACCGCGAAGATCCGCCGACCGGTGAGCGGCCGGAGCAGCGGTTCGACGTGCACCCCGGCCGGTACGTTGCGCAGCGCCATCCCCGGCACCAGCGCGGCACCGAGCCCGGCCGCCACCAGGTCGAGGGTGAGCGCGAAGTCGATCGCCCGGTGCCGGATGTCGGGCTCGAAGCCGGCCAGGTGGCAGGCGTGCAGGGTGGACCTGCCGCACGGGGTGTGCGCGGCGCTGGCCACCCAGGGCACGTCGGCGAGGTCGGCGAGGAGTCCGGTGCGCCGACCCCAGCCGGCCGGGGTGATCAGGTGCATCGGGTCGGTGGCGATCGGGTGCCGGTCCAGCTCGGCGGTGGCGATCCCGGGCACGTGGTCGTACTCCTGGAGGACCGCGATGTCGAGTACGGCGGAGCGCAGGTCCAGCCGGCTCTGCTCGTCCTCCGCCTCGCTCACCCGTACGTCGAGATCGGGGTGTGCGGCCATCGCCCGGGCGGCGGCCGGGGCGACCAGGGCACCGGCGGCGGACGGGAAGGAGCCGACCCGGACGGTCCCGGCGACCCGCTGGTGCGCGACGGCGAGCCCGGTGACCGCCTGCTCGACGGCGCCGAGGATCCGTTCGGCGTGCCCGGCCAGCACCTGCCCGGCGGAGGTGAGCACCACGCCCCGGCCGGAGCGTTCGACCAGCGGATAGCCGGCCTCGCGGGCGAGCTGGGCGAGCTGCTGGGAGACCGCCGACGGGGTGACGTGCAGGGCGGTGGCGGCAGCGGTCACCCCGCCGCGCAGCGCCACCTCGTGCAGCACCCGCAGGCGCCGGACGTCCAGATCCATGTAGCCACGCTACAGCGCCGGTTAAGAATCTTGAACTGGACCTTAAGCATGCCGGCCGGCAGCGTGAGCGGCATGAGATTTCCGCACCGCATGCAGGCGGTCCTGGTCGCCGCCCTCTGGGGGGTCAACTTCGTGGTCATCGAGGTGGGCCTGCGCGACCTGCCGCCGCTGGTGCTGACCGCGCTGCGGTTCGTCGCCGCCGCGCTCCCGCTGGTCTTCCTGGTCCCCCGGCCGACCGCGCGGCTGCGGTACGTGCTCGGGTACGGGATCATTCTCGGCGTCTTCAAGTTCGGCCTCCTCTTCGTCGCCATCGACGCCGGGATGCCGCCCGGGCTCGCCTCGCTGGTGTTGCAGACCCAGGCGCTGGTCTCGGTGATGCTGGCCACCGCCTTCCTCGGCGAGCGCCCGAGCGGCACCCAGCTCGCCGGGGTGCTCACCGGCTCGGCCGGGATCGCCCTGCTCGCCGTCGGCGCGGGCGGGCACGCCACCGCGATCGGCTTCGCGCTCACCCTCGCCGCCGCCGGCAGTTGGGCGCTGGCGAACGTGGTGGTCCGGGCCAGCGGCGAGACCCGACCGCTGTCGCTGCTGGTCTGGTCCAGCCTGGTACCGCCGCTGCCGCTGCTCGGCCTGGCCGGGGTGGTCGACGGGCCACGGGTGGTCTTCGACGCGATCACCGGGATGTCCTGGAGCGCGGTGCTGGCGGTCGGCTACGTCGGGTACCTCTCCACGCTGGTCGGCTGGGGCATCTGGAACCGGCTCATCGGGACGTACTCGGTGGCCCGGGTCGCCCCGTTCAGCCTGCTGGTGCCGATCTTCGGGCTGGCCGCCGCCGCCCTGCTGCTCGGCGAGCCGATCACCTGGGCGGAGATCGTGGCGGGTGTCGTCGTACTGGTCGGGCTGGCCATGGTGGTGCGGGCGGCGAGACCCTCACCCGGACACCGGGAGCGTCACCCGCGCGGTTCAACGCCTCTGGTGTCCAGGTGAACGGGGAGCGGATGTCAGGCCAGCAGCCGCGATCGGTCACGGCTGGAAGCGGTAGCCCATTCCCGGCTCGGTGAGCAGGTGGCGGGGGCGGGACGGGTCGTCCTCCAGCTTCCGGCGCAACTGCGCCATGTACTGCCGCAGGTAGTTCGTCTCCGACTGATACTGCGGACCCCACACGTCGTGCAGCAGTTGACGCTGGCTGACCAGCCGGCCCGGGTTGCGTACCAGGATCTCCAGCAGGTGCCACTCGGTCGGGGTGAGCCGCACCTCGGCCCCGTCGGCACCGCGTACCGCGTGCGCGCCGAGGTCCACCGTGTGCCGGCCGACCTCCACCGCCGGCACCTCCTCGCCCGCCCCGGCGGCCCGCCGGGTCACCGCGCGGACCCGGGCCAGCAACTCGTCCACCCCGAACGGCTTGGTGACGTAGTCGTCCGCCCCGGCGTCCAGCGCCGCCACCTTGTCCTGGCTGCCGGCCCGGCCCGACAGCACGATGATCGGCACGTTGGTCCAGCCGCGCAGCCCCCGGATCACCTGCACCCCGTCCATGTCCGGCAGGCCGAGGTCGAGCACCACGATGTCGGGGCGGTGGCTGGCCGCCAGCCGCAGCGCGGTGGCGCCGTCCCCGGCGACCTCGACGTCGTACCGCCGGGCCTTCAGGTTGATCCGCAGCGCGCGGAGGATCTGCGGCTCGTCGTCCACCACCAGTACCCGGGTCACCCGGCCCCCTCCTCGTCCGCCACCGGCAGCCGCAGCACCATGGTCAGCCCGCCGCCCGGGGTCTCCTCCGGCTCCAGGCTGCCACCCATCGCCTCGGCCAGGCCCCGGGACAGCGCCAGTCCGAGCCCGATCCCGGCGTGGTTGCCCCGGTCGCCCTGCCGCTGGAACGGCAGGAAGGCCCGCTCCCACTGCTCGCGCGGCAGTCCCGGGCCCTGGTCGACCACCCGCAGCTCGACGAAGCCGCCGTGCTCGCTGGCGGTGACCGCCGGTGGCCGGTCCGCCGGGCTGAACCGCAGCGCGTTGGCGACCAGGTTGACGAGTACCCGTTCCAGCAGGCCGGGGTCGGAGCGGACCGCCGGCAGGTGCGCGGGGAGGCTGACCCGGACCCGGCGGGCCGGCTCGCCCAGCTCGTCCAGGGCCGACGGCACCACGTCCTCCAACCCGAGCACCGCCGGCCGCAGCCCCAACGCCCCGGCCTGGAGCCGGCTCATGTCCAGCAGGTTCGCCACCAGCCGGGTCAGCAGGTCCAGCGACTCCTCGGCGGTGGCCAGCAACTCGTCCCGGTCGGTGTCGTCGAACTCGACGTCGGCGCTGCGCAGGCTGGTCACCGCCGCCTTCGCCGAGGCGAGCGGGGTACGCAGGTCGTGGCTGACCGCCGCCAGCAGTGCGGTACGCAGCCGGTCCGCCTCGGCGATCGGTTTGGCCGCCGCCGCCTCCTCGGCCAGCCGCTCCTGCCGCAGCGCCACGGCGGCCTGCGCGGCGAACGCCTCGACGATGCGCCGGTCGGCCGCCGGCAGTACCCGGCCGCGCAGCACCAGCCGCAGGTCGTCGTCGACCCCCACCTCGACGTCCCCGGCGGCCGGGGTGCCGCAGGGCTCGGCGCCGACGTTCGCCGCCACCCGCCAGGCCCGGGGGTCCCGTTGCCGGTCCGGGCTCTCCGGCGCGTCCGGGGAGCGTTCCAGCAGGGTGACCGAGCCGAGCGCGTAGGTCTCGCGCAGCCGTTCCAGCAGCGCCGTCACCGGCCGGGCGCCCCGGACCACGCTGCCGGCGACCGCGCCGAGCAACTGCGCCTCCGCGCTGGCTCTCGCCGCCTCCCGGGTACGTCGGGCGGCCAGGTCCACCACCCCGCTGACCGCCGCCGCGACCAGCAGGAAGACCACCAGCGCGAGCAGGTTCTCGGTCTCGGCGATGGTGAACTTCCGTACCGGCGGGGTGAAGAAGAAGTTGATCAGCAGTGAGCTGAGCAGCGCGGCGAGCAGCGCCGGCCACCAGCCGCCGACCAGGGCGATCCCGACCACGGCGGCGAGGAAGAGCAGCAGGTCGCTGGTGAGCGACAGCTCGTCGGCGAGCAGCCAGAGCAGGTACGTCAGCAGCGGTACTCCGACGACGGTCAGGGCGAGCCCGATCAGGCGGCGCCGCCGGGAGAGCGCGGCCGGCGGTGTCACCAGGCGACCCCGGCCGGCCTGCTCGTGCGTGACCAGGTGCACGTCGATCGGCCCGGAGAGCGCGGCGGTGGTGGCACCGACGCCCCGGGAGAGGATCTGGGCGAACCGGCCCCGCCGGCTGGCCCCGAGCACGATCTGGGTGGCGTTGACCCCCCGGGCGAAGTCGAGCAGCGCGGTCGGGATGTCGGCGCCGATCGCCTGGTGGTAGCTGCCGCCCAGCCGCTCCACCAGCATCCGCTGCCGCTCCAGGGTGCTCGGGTCCGCGCCGCGCAGCCCGTCGCTGCGGGAGACGTGGATCGCCATCAGCTCGGCGCCCCGGCCCCGGGCCGCGATCCGGGCCGCCCGGCGGATCAGCGTGTCGCCCTCCGGCCCGCCGGTCAGCCCGACCACCACCCGTTCCCGGGTCTCCCAGGTGGCCGCGATGCCCTGGTCGGCCCGGTACCGGTCGAGCTGGTCCTCGACCTTGTCGGCCAGCCAGAGCAGGGCGAGTTCGCGCAGCGCGGTGAGGTTGCCGATCCGGAAGTAGTTGGCCAGCGCCGCGTCGACCCTGTCCGGGTGGTAGATGTTGCCGTGCGCCATCCGTCGGCGCAGCGCCTCCGGGGTCATGTCGACCAGTTCGACCTGCTCGGCACCGCGTACCACGCCGTCCGGCACGGTCTCCCGCTGGACGACCCCGGTGATCTGCTCCACGACGTCGTTGAGCGACTCCAGGTGCTGGACGTTGACGGTGGAGAGCACGTCGATGCCGGCGTCCAGCAGCTCCTGGATGTCCTGCCAGCGCTTGCCGTTGCGCGAGCCCGGCACGTTGGTGTGGGCCAGCTCGTCCACCACCGCCACCTCGGGGCGGCGGGCCAGCACCGCGTCGGTGTCCATCTCGGTGAACTCGCTGTCCCGGTAGCGGATCGTCCGGCGCGGGACCGTCGGCAGGTCGCCGAGCATCGCGGCGGTGTGCCGGCGGCCGTGCGTCTCGACCAGACCCACGACCACGTCCGTACCGCGCGCCGCCCGGCGGTGCGCCTCCTCCAACATCGCGTACGTCTTGCCGACCCCCGGGGCGGCCCCGAGGTAGATGCGCAGTTGCCCGCGTGCCACGCTGCCGATCCTGCCTTATCTCTCGGGGCCGCCCGGTGCCGATCAGCCGCCGGCCGGCAGCTCGCGGTCCAGGGCGAGGTTGAGTTCGAGCACGTTGACCCGGGGCTCGCCGAGGAAGCCGAGCCCGCGCCCGTCGGTGTGCTCGGCGACCAGCCGGCGTACCTCGTCCGGGCTGGTCTGCCGCTCCCGGGCGACCCGGGCGACCTGGATCGACGCGTACGCCGGGCTGATGTGCGGGTCGAGGCCGCTGCCGCTGGCGGTGACGGCGTCGGCCGGTACCGCCGGGCGGTCCGGCGCGTCGCCCCGGACCGGGGTGATCAGCCCGCCGGAGTAGTCCTGCCCCGGCACCGCGCACTCCACCGGCACCCCGCCGAAGGTGGCGACGAACGGGGTGGCCGGGCAGGCCTGGTTGACGCTGACCGCCCGGGTCACCGGGCCGGTCAGCCCGTCGCGGTG
Source organism: Plantactinospora sp. BC1 (assembly GCF_003030345.1). Lineage (NCBI taxonomy): Bacteria > Bacillati > Actinomycetota > Actinomycetes > Micromonosporales > Micromonosporaceae > Plantactinospora > Plantactinospora sp. BC1. The sequence goes on along the minus strand of NZ_CP028158.1, from coordinate 617,810 downwards.
GAAGACCCGCAGCACCGCGCCGACGCCGTCCGGGGTGCAGAACGGTCGCCGGCCGTCGACGCCGTCGAGTTCGCCCGCCGCCCGGCTGCGGGCGCAGACCTGGGTGAGCAGACTCTGGGTACCCTCGTCCGGGTTGCCCTCGGCGTCGACCGCGCCGGGCACCGGGAGGGTGTCCTCGACGCTCTCCGGCCCCAGGTTGCTGGCGGCGGAGGCGGTCGGGTCGTAGCCGTCCCCGGCCGCCGACGGGCGGGGCTGGAAGTAGCGCGGGACGGGGTTGCCGTCGGCGTCGGTGAAGGACTGGCCGATCAGGCTGCTGCCGACGACGGTGCCGCCCGCGTCGCGGACCAGCGAGCCCTCGGTCCGGTCGTGCAGGCCGGGCAGCTGGCCGACCCCGACCATGACCAGTGGGTAGGCCAACCCGAGCAGTGCGGTGAAGACCAGCACGGCCCGGAACGCGGCCAGGTGTTGGGCGAGCCAGGTGGGTAGGCGCATCACGAGATCCCTGGGATGAGCGAGATGAGAAGGTCGAGGACTTTGATGCCGGCGAACGGTGCCACGACGCCACCGAGGCCGTAGACCCAGAGGTTGCGGGTCAGCAGTCTGCTGGCACTGCTGGGCCGGTAGCGGACGCCGCGCAGGGCGAGCGGGATCAGCAGCACGATGATGATCGCGTTGAAGACCACGGCGGCGAGGATCGCCGATTCCGGGCTGGACAGCCGCATGATGTTCAACGTGTCCAGGCTGGGATAGATCCCGGCGAACATGGCCGGGATGATCGCGAAGTACTTGGCGATGTCGTTGGCGATCGAGAAGGTCGTCAACGCACCCCGGGTGATCAGCAACTGCTTGCCGATCTCTACGATCTCGATCAGCTTGGTCGGGTCGGAGTCGAGGTCGACCATGTTGCCGGCCTCTTTCGCCGCCGTGGTGCCGGTGTTCATCGCCACCCCGACGTCGGCCTGGGCCAGCGCCGGCGCGTCGTTGGTGCCGTCGCCGGTCATCGCGACCAGCCGGCCGCCCTCCTGCTCCCGCCTGATCAGCGCGAGCTTCTCCTCCGGGGTGGCCTCGGCGAGGAAGTCGTCGACGCCGGCCTCGTCCGCGATCGCCTTCGCGGTACGCGGGTTGTCCCCCGTGATCATCACGGTCCGGATGCCCATCCGGCGCATCTGCGCGAACCGCTCCCGCATGCCGGACTTGACCACGTCCTTGAGGTGGATCACCCCGAGGGTGCGGGCCGGTTCGCCCTCGACGTGCTCGGCCACCACCAGCGGGGTACCGCCGCCGCCGCTGATGCCGTCGACGATCTCCCCGACCTGCTCGGTCGGGTGTCCCCCGTTGTCCCGGACCCACTTCAGCACGGCTGCGGCGGCACCCTTGCGGACCCGTCGGGCCGGGCCGGCGGAGCCACCGTCGACGCCGGCGTCCGGGGTCAGGTCGACGCCGGACATCCGGGTCTGCGCGGTGAAGGGTACGAAGGTGGCGTGCGGGATCAGCCCGGGCTCCCGCTCACGCAGCCCGTACGCGTTCTTGGCCAGTACCACGATCGAGCGCCCCTCCGGGGTCTCGTCGGCCAGGCTGGAGAGCTGGGCCGCGTCCGCGACCTGCGCGGCGTCGACCCCGTCGACCGGGACGAACTCGGCCGCCTGCCGGTTGCCCAGGGTGATGGTGCCGGTCTTGTCCAGCAGCAGCGTGTTGACGTCACCGGCCGCCTCGACCGCCCGGCCGCTCATCGCCAACACGTTGCGCTGGACCAGCCGGTCCATCCCGGCGATGCCGATCGCGGAGAGCAGCGCGCCGATCGTGGTCGGGATCAGGCAGACCAGCAGCGAGACCAGCACGATCCCGGTGACCCCGTCCGCGCCGATCGCGGCGGTGTCCGGGGCCGCGCCCTGGAAGCCCTTCGAGAAGATCGCCAACGGCTGGAGCGTCACCACCGCCATCAGGAAGATCACGGTGAGCGCCGCGAGCAGGATGTTCAGGGCGATCTCGTTCGGGGTCTTCTGCCGGTTCGCCCCCTCCACCAGGGCGATCATGCGGTCGACGAAGCTCTGCCCCGGCTGCTGGGTGATCCGCACGACGATCCGGTCGGAGAGCACCCTCGTCCCGCCGGTCACCGCGCTCCGGTCGCCGCCGGACTCCCGGATCACCGGTGCGGACTCGCCGGTGATCGCCGACTCGTCCACGCTGGCGATCCCCTCGACCACGTCGCCGTCACCGGGAATGACCTGACCGGCCTCGACCAGCACGATGTCGCCGTACCGCAGTTCGGTGGCGGCGACCGCCTCGTCGCGGTACCCGCCCGGCTTCGCCCCGGGCGACCAGCCGATCAGCCGGGTCGCGACGGTGTCCCGCTTGGCCTGCCGCAGCGTCGCCGCCTGCGCCTTGCCCCGGCCCTCGGCGACCGCCTCGGCCAGGTTGGCGAAGAGCACGGTCAGCCAGAGCCAGACCGTGATCGCCCAGCCGAACCCGCTCGGGTCGGCGACGGCCAGCGCGGTGGTGAAGACCGCGCCGACCTCCACGATCAACATCACCGGGTTGCGCCACAGCGTCACCGGGTTGAGCTTGCGGAACGCCTCCGGCAGCGAGCGGACGAGCTGGCGGGGGTCCAACAGCCCACCGCCGACCCGGCCGTCACCCGCGGGGCCGGAGGAGGGCAGCCCGCCAGAGGGGGCGGGCAGCACCGGGCTGACAGTCATCTTCCCTTTCCTCACCATGTCGAACAGAACTCTCACCGGGCTCACAGCCCCTCGGCCAGCGGGCCGAGCGCCAGCGCCGGCAGGAAGGTCAGCGCCACCAGGATCACCGTGACCCCGGCGAGCATCCCGACGAAGAGCGGCCGGTGCGTCGGCAGCGTCCCCGCCGAGGCGGGTACCGGCCTCTGCCGGGCCAGCGCGCCGGCCAGGCCGAGCACGAAGACGATCGGCAGGAACCGGCCGAGCAGCATGCAGAGCCCGAGCGCCGTGTCCCACCACGGGGTGTTGACCGTGATGCCGGCGAACGCCGAGCCGTTGTTGTTGCTCGCCGAGGTGAAGGCGTACAGCACCTCGGTCAGGGCGTGCGGGCCGACGTTCAGCGCGGTCGCGTTGTTGCCGGTGGCGAAGGCCGCCGCCGTGCCGACCAGCACCAGCATCGGGGTGGCCAGGAAGTAGAGCGAGGCGAACTTGATCTCCCGGGCGCCGATCTTCTTGCCGACGTACTCCGGCGTGCGGCCCACCATCAGGCCGGCCACGAAGACCGTGATCACGGCGAGGATCAGCATGCCGTACAGGCCGGCACCGACCCCGCCGGGCGCCACCTCGCCCAGCATCATGTTGACCAGCGGCATCATCCCGCCGAGCGGGGTGAACGAGTCGTGGAACGAGTTCACCGCACCGGTCGAGGTGAGCGTGGTGACCGCGGCGAAGGTCGCCGAGTTGGAGACCCCGAACCGGGCCTCCTTGCCCTCCGTCGCCGCCCCGACCGCCTGTGGCACCGTGCCGTCGCCGGTCAGCTCGAAGACGTTGGTCAGGGTGATGCTGACGATCGCCAGGATCGCCATCACCGCGACGATCGCGTGGCCCTGCCGGTTCTGCCCGACCATCCGGCCGAAGACCCGGGGCAGGCTGAACGGGATCACCAGGATCAGGAACAACTCCACCCAGTTGGTCCAGGTGGTCGGGTTCTCGAACGGGTGCGCGCTGTTGGCGTTGTAGAAGCCGCCGCCGTTGGTGCCGAGTTCCTTGATCACCTCCTGCGAGGCGACCGGGCCGCCGGTGATCGTCTGGGTGCCGCCGGTCACCGTGGTCACGTCGGTACCGCCGGAGAGGTTCTGCACCACCCCGCCGATCATCAACACCACGCTGCCGAGTACCGCGATCGGCAGCAGCACCCGCAGCGTGATCCGGACCAGGTCGACCCAGAAGTTGCCGAGCCGGTCGGTCCGGCTGCGGGCGAAGCCCCGGACCAGGGCCACCGCCACCGCGACGCCGACGGACGCGGAGACGAAGTTCTGCACCGCCAGCCCGGCCATCTGCACCAGGTGACCCATGGTCGACTCACCCGAGTACGCCTGCCAGTTCGTGTTCGTCACGAAGCTGACCGCGGTGTTCCAGGCGACGTGGTCCGGTACCGCGTCGAAGCCGAGCGAGAGCCAGAGCCTGTCCTGCAACCGCAGGAAGGCGTAGAGGAAGAGGAGGGAGAGCAGCGAGAACGCCAGTACGCTGCGGGCGTACGTGCCCCAGGACTGCTCGGCCTTCGCGTCGACGCCGATCAGCCGGTAGATGCCCCGCTCCACCCGGGAGTGTCGGGAGCCGGCGACCACCCGGTAGAGGTGGTCGCCGAAGGGCCTGTGCACCGCCACCAGCACCACGGCGAGCGCGGCGACGAGGATGATGCCCGCGGTCGTCGTACTCATCTAGAAACGCTCCGGGAAGAGGAGTGCGAACAACAGGAAGACGGCCAGCCCGGCCGAGAGCACCAGGCCGATGAGATTGACGGCGCTCACAGCCGCTCCACCGCCCGGACGAGCAGGGCGAGGGCCGCGAAGAGCCCCAGCGTCAGCACCACGAACACGACGTCGATCACCGAACGTCCTCTCCAGCTCGCGCGTCCAGGCGACCGTTCTCGGCCGCCCGATCCAGGTAAACGCGGATGCCGGTCGGGGTGGCCGGTTCTGACGGTTCGGCTACGCGGGCCACCCGCTTCTTGACGTGATCTTGACGTGCGGAGCGGGCTGAGCTGCGGGTTTCCCGGCGGCCCTGCCGGGTAGCCCGGCCGGGGAACCACACGGGGGGGTGCGGGATGCCGGAATCGGAAGCCTGGGTGCACGAGGCCACCGCGACGGCCGAGGGGGGTCGGCTGCGTACCGACGACGGTGAACTTTCCACCACCCTGGCCTCGCCGTTGGCGCCGCACTGCACCGGGCTCGCCCCCGAGCAGTTGCTCGCGGCGGCGTTCGCCTCCTGCCTGCACCACGCGGCGGTCGAGGCGGCCACCGGCATCACCGACGAGGCGCACACCGTGCAGGTCCGCGCCCAGGCCCGGCTCGCCCGGGACGCCGACGGGCTCTACCGGGCCGACGTACGGGCCAGCATCGCCTCGGTGGGGCTGAACCGTGACCAGCTCACCGACCTGGCCCGGTACGCCGATCGGCTCTGGCCGTTCTCCAGCGACGGCGGCCGGCACACCCTCACCGTCGGCCCGGCCGAACCCGGCCAGCGCTGACCGACCCCACCGCTGACCACCCCGCACGGCGACCCCGCACGGCATCGCCGCACGGCCTCGGGCGCTACCGGAAGCCGGCGGTCACCGCCCGGTGGTCGCTGGCCGGGGTACGAACCACCCGGGCGTACGCCGCGGTGAGCCCCCGGTAGAGCACGTGGTCGGGTCGGGTCACCGGCAGGGCGGCCGGCCAGGTGAAGCCCGGTCCCCGGCCGGCGTCGGCCTGGGCGTCCTTGAGCAGTTCGGTCAGCGGCTCGATCATGCGGTCGGTGGTGGCGGTGTTCAGGTCACCGAGCACGATCAGCCGCTCGGCCGGGTCCTGCCTGATCCGGGTGGCGAGCGCCGTCACGGTACGGTCCCGGGTGCCGGTGTCCCCGGCCCGGGCCGAACCGAGATGCACGACGTAGACGACCACGTCGCCGCCGGGCGCGGCCACCACCGCCCGGAGCGCCCGGGTCCAGGCCAGCCCGGTGTCGACGCCGACGTCCTCGCGGATCGGGTACCTGCTCCAGAGCGCGACCGTGGAGACGTCCGCCCGGTACGGGTACCGCTCGGCGAGCGCCTCGGAGACCGGGGTACGGGTGTCGCCGGAGACCTCCTGCAACCCGATCAGGTCGGCCTCGGTGTCGGCGAGGCTGGTCACCGTGCCCACCGGGTCGGGGTTGCCGGCCCGCAGGTTCTGGCTGGCCACCCGCAGCCGGACCGAGCCGCCACCGCCGCCGGGCAGCCATGCGGTGCCGAAGAGCACCGCCCAGAGCACCGCCGGCACCAGCGCGGCGGCGAGCGCGATCCGGGACCGGCGCAGCGCGGCGGCGAGCAGCAGCAGCGGGACGCCGAGACCGAGGAAGGGGGCGCCGCTGTCCACCAGGCTGCCCAGGCCGCGCACGTTGGGAATCAACCGGTGGCCCGCCATCAGGGCGGTCAGCAGGGCGGCCGCGCCCAGGATCAGCGTGCCGCGGCGCCGCCCCCGTCCAGCCGGCCCGCCATCCGCCGGCTTGATCTTGCTCTCCGCCACCGAGCGCATCGTATCGAAGCCGGCGCGGCCCGGGACCGGGGACCGAACCGCCCCGCCGGCTCGACCCGAGGCGAGTTGCCGAGCACGCCGGCCCGAAGCCGTCGGAAGCACGCCGGCCCGAAGCCGTCGGAAGCACGCCGCCGGAAGCACGCGGGCTCGAAGCTGTCGGAAGCACGCGGGCTCGAAATGGTGGCCTTTCGCTCGACGCTGGCGCTGCTCGACCATTCGGACCAACTCGCAGCGGGCCCGACCGGGCCAGCGGAACTGGACCGAACGACCGAACCGGGCGATCTTCACCGTCGGTCCGGGCGTCGGCGGCGAAGCGTGCCCACCCGGCACGGGCAGCACGGCAAGACGGACATGCCGCATGTGTCCCGTCCCGGCGGCCCCGGGCCGGGCTGCCGACGAGTGCCCGGTTGACCAGGGAAAAGTGTGGCGCAGGCCACCGATCTGGGCCACCCCATTCAGCTCGGTGTTACCTAACCTCGGCGGGTGCCTCACAGGGAACAGATTGATCGTGGACAGGACAACGGAGCGCAGGCTGGCCGTTCGGCTGATACCGGCTCCACCGACCAGGTAACCGGTCGCCACCGGGCCGCGGCGCCGCGCCGGCTGCGTCGGACCCGGGCGCTGCTCTCGTCGGGCCCGTTCCGGGTCGGCTCGGTCGCCGCGCTGGCCTGCTGCCTCGGCGCCGTGGTCTTCGTCGAGTCGCAGACCGCGACCGCCCCGGCCGACCCGGCCCCGGCCAACCTGCTCGCCGAGCGCGCCGCCAGCGCCGAACGCCAGCCCGCCTCCCGGGCCACCGAACGAGCCCCCGCGCCGACCCCGACCGCCACGCCGAGCAGCACCCCCTCGGCCACGCCGACCGCCACACCGACGATGGCCCGGACCAAGGTCGCCCGGGTCAGCAAGAAGCCGAGTCGACCGACCCCGGTCGCCGGGCTCACCCAGGCGCAGATGGACAACGCGCACACCATCGTCCAGGTGGGCGTGAAGATGGACATCCCGCGCCGGGGACTGGTGGTCGCGATCGCCACCGCCATGCAGGAGAGCAACCTCTACAACCTGGCCAGCGGCGTACTGCCGGAGTCGCTGAACCTGCCGAACCAGGGCGTCGGCTACGACCACGACTCGGTCGGGCTCTTCCAGCAGCGACCCAGCTCCGGCTGGGGTACCGTCGCCGACCTGATGCGCCCGGCGTACGCGGCGGAGCGGTTCTACGCCGCCCTGCTCCAGATCCCCGGCTGGCAGGAGATGAGCGTGACCGGCGCCGCGCAGGCGGTACAGATCTCCGCCTTCCCCGACGCGTACGCCCAGCACGAGGGGCGGGCCGGCACGGTGGTCGGCGCCCTGGTCTGAACGGTACGCCGGGCGGCGCTCAGTAGCGGCGCCACTCCGCGCGGGCGTACTCCAGCACCCGTGGGTGCAGCAGGGTGGAGGGCGGCAACTCCAACCGGTGCCGGTCCGGCGGGAAGCTCATCGCGGCCCGCAGCGTCCCCGAGTCCAGATAGCGCAACGGGGGCACGTCGGCCGGCAGCCCCAGCGCCGGAGCCGTCGGCCCCGGGGCGGCGAGCAGGAACCCCCAGTCGCCGAAGGACGGCACGTCGACGTGGTACGGGACCGTGGCGAACCCGGCCGACCGCAGCGACGCCGCCACGCACCAGTACGAGCGGGGCGCGAAGTACGGTGAACCCGCCTGCACCACCACCCGCCCCCGCTCGGCGACCGCCGCCCGGACCAGCGAGTAGAACTCCACCGAGTAGAGCTTCGCCGTCGCCGTCTCGTCCGGGTCCGGCAGGTCCACCACCACCGCGTCGAACCGGTCCGGCTGGGCGCGCAGCCAGGCGAAGGCGTCGGTGTTGACGATCCGGACCCGGGGGTCGGCGAAGGCGTCTCCGTTCAGCGCCCGCAGTTGCGGCTCGGTCCGGGCCAGCCGGACCACCGCCGGATCCAGCTCCACCACGGTCACCGAGCCGACGTCGGGATAGCGCAGCAGTTCCCGTACGGCGAGCCCGTCGCCGCCGCCGAGGACCAGTACCGAACGACGGCCGCCGGCCAGCACCGGATGCACCAGCGCCTCGTGGTAGCGGTATTCGTCGACCGAGCTGAACTGGAGGTCCCCGTTGAGATAGAGCCGCAGGTCGGTGACGCCCTGCGAGACCAGCGGCACCGACCGGGTCAGCACGATCTCCTGGTACCTGCTGCGCTCGGCGTGCACCACCGGGTCCCGGAAGAGCTGCTGCCGGGCGGTCACCTCGAAGTCGGCGGCGGTCAGGTAGGCGTACCCGAGGATCAGGCCGACCGCGACGGTGCCGGCGGTCAGCGCGAGCCGGACCCGGGCGGTCAGCTCACGCCGGAACACGGTGCCGACCAGCGCCAGCCCGGCCAGTGCGTTCACCACCCCGACCACGAGTACCCCGCGGAGCTGGCCGAAGAAGGGCATCAGCAGGAACGGGAAGGCGAGGCCGCCGAGCAGCGCGCCCACGTAGTCGGCGGCGAAGAGGTCGGCGACGGCGCTGCCGGCGGACTGTTCCCGGATCCGCTGCAAGAGCACCATCAGCAGCGGAATCTCCGCCCCGATCAGCAGCCCGAGCAGCAGGGCGGTGCCGACCAGTGCCGGGGCGTAGAGGTCCAGCCAGGCGAAGGCGGCGTAGAGGCCGAGCACCGAGAGCCCGCCGAAGAGCGCGAGGGCGAGTTCGACGACCGCGAACGCGGCGGCGGCCCGATGCTGGAACGGCTTGGCCAGCAGCGCCCCGATGCCCATCGCGAAGACCATCACGCCGAGCACGATCGAGGCCTGGCCGACGGTGTCCCCGATCAGGTAGCTGCCGAGCGCCACCAGGGCCAGTTCGTAGACCAGGCCGCAGGCGGCGCAGACGAAGACCGCGCCGAGCACCGCCGCCCGGGCCGCCCGCCGCCGGGGCCGGTCCGCCAGGCCGGGAGCGGTGCCGGCGGAGGTGGCCGCAGCGGTCGGGTCGGCCTGGGTGGCGCTCATCGCCCGCGACCGCCGCCGCGGCGGCCGTTCCCGGGTGCGACCACGCTGTCGGCGCTCAGGCCGAGGCCGGCGGACTCGACCGGCGGCGGGCTCTGGTGTCGGCGCTCGAAGACGCCGATCGCCAGGAAGAGGGCGGTGAGCAGGAAGAGTCCGGCGGCGCCGAGCAGGAAGACCCAGCGGTCGCGCCAGAAGTCGTTACCGGGATCGGGCAGCGGCGAGGGCGCCGCACCGGCCGCCGACGGCGGCGCCGCCCGGGTCGCCGAGCCCGCGCCGGCCTCCGAGACCAGCAGCGGCAGCAGGATCGCGGCCTGGCAGACCGCCCGGCCGGGATCGTCGACGAACTGGTCGGGGTCGACACCGAGTCGCCGCAGGCCCCGGTCGAAGTCGATGTGGGCCAGATCGGAGGAGCTGGTCACCAGGTACGAGGCGCTGTCGTTCGACTCGCTGCTCGCCGAGGTGTACCAGACCGACGCGTCGATCTCCACCCAGCGGGGGCAGCGGGCCGGATCGCCGTCCACCGCGACGGTGTCGCCGAGGTTGGAGCCGACGCTGACCGGTGCGGCGCCGTACGACGCTCCGCCGCTGCGCAGCCGCCAGCCGTAACAGATCTGCTGTGTCGTGTGCGCCTGCCGGAGCAGCGTGACGGTGTCGGTCCGCTCGGCGGGCTCGGGCGGCGACACCACCGTGCTGTCGTCGTCCGGGCTCAGCGCCGCGACGACGAGACCTCCCGCGACGAGCAGGCACACGGCGACCACCAGGGTGATCTTGAGTCGCCTGGCGGTCTTCTCCGCCGCCTTCGCCCGTCCGGCGGCGGCGGCCCGGCGCGCGTTCGCGCCCTGCCCGCCGCCGCCCTTTCCGCCGGCGGCCATCAGCTGATCGCGGCCGCGATGACGGCCCCGGTCGCCAGGTGCACCACCGCCGAGACCCAGACCGCCGGGTGCGGCTCCGGGTCGACCAGGATCTCGCCGAGCCGCCCCGGGGTGGCCAGGTCGAGCAGGAGGAACGCCGCGCCCATGATCAGCAGACCGAGCAGCCCGTACACGGCGGTGCTCACGATCCCCTCGACGAAGTCGTCGTGGCTGACCACGATCGCGGTGGTGACGACGATGCCCACCCCGGCCAGGTTGGAGGCGAGCAGCAGCGCGGCGTTGCGGTTGCGGTCGGCCCAGATCAGGTCGTGCAGCCGGCCCGGGGTGGCCATGTCGACCACCACGTAGCCGACCGCCATCAGCACGAGCCCGACCACCCCGTAGGCGAGGGTGGCCAGCAGGTCGGTGGCGAGGGTCGTCAACACATCAGGCTCCGGAGGGATGAGGAGGGGGTGGTGGTGGGCGAAGCGGGTGGTGGTGGGTCGGGGCGGAGGCCGGAGGGGTCACTTGCCGGCACCGGGACCGCCGCCCCGGACCGAACTGCCGCGCCCCCAGCCCCAGGCGTTGCCGACCGTGCTGGAGTAGCGGGGATAGGCGGTGACCATGCGCTCCAGCAGGATCAGCGAGCCGCCGGCCAGCGGCAGGATCACCACCGAGTCCTCGTCGTAGCGCAGGTAGACGCCGCTGGCGTCGACGTACCGGTCGGCCGGCCGCCACGCCCCGGTGATCTCGTCGGCGACGACGCTCGGCGACTTGTCCGAGCGGTACGCGGTCGCGTCCCGGCCGATGTCCTGGGCCGCCGCCCGCGCGTACCGGTCCTGCACGTAGCCGCGCGGGGAGAAGTTGCCGTAGAAGATGGCGAAGCCGGCGACCAGGGCGCCCACCAGGGCGAACGCGCCACCGACCAGGAACCACCTGCGGTACGTCATACCGCCGTCACCACCGTTTCCGTCTCGACCAGTTCCCCGCTCTGCGGGTACGCGTGCCAGGTGCGCCAACCGATCCCGCCGGTCCCGTCACCGCCCGGGTCCGCCCGGCGCGCCACCCGCAGCGCCGTGATCGCGTCCGGGCCGCCGGGAAAGACCCCGACCAGGGCGTACGGGTCGTCGGCGAGATCGCGGCGCAGCCGGGCCGCCCGGGCCGACATCTCCGCCGCCGCCAGCCGCCGCACCCGGGCGGTGAACCGGTAGCCGGTGGCCGGGTCGGCCAGCGTCGCCGGCAGTTCGGGGCGTCGACCGGGCAGGCAGGCCACCGTCTCGATCAGGTTGCCAGCGGGACCTTCCAGCACCACCTGGTGGGAGGCGCCGAGCAGCCGGAGCTGGAGCCGGGTGCCGGGCCGGCCCAGGTGTGCCAGACCGAGGTCGAGCAGATGGAGCGCGGGTTGTTCCGGGGTGTCCAGCGCGTGGCTCAGCTCGGCGGCGGTGGTGTCCTCGTACGCGGTGTGCAGGGTGACCAGCATCGCTCAGCCGATCCGTCCCGTCGTCGGGTCGTCGGCGCCCGTCGCCTGTGGATAGATCAGCACCTCGGCCCGGTGCAGCCGTTCACCGGTGCCGACCTCCCAGCGCTCGCTGTCGCCGTACGCCTCGAAGGAGAGCGGGGAGCCGTCGGCGGCGACGTAGTCGTGGTAGCGGACCGTGCCGGTCGGGTCGAGTCCGGTGCTGCCCGCCGAGGTGAAGGTGGCCCGCCCCGACTCGTCCCGCCGGTAGCGCCGGCCGGCGACCTCCAGCTCGGCCGGGCCCGGGGTGACGTCGACGTCCGGCAGCGCGGTCCAGAGCACCAGTTCCAGGTCCGGGTCCTCCTCGACCGAGAGCCAGACCTTGCTGCCGTGCGCGTCGTCGAGCAGGTGCTCCGCCCAGCCCCAGGCGCCCTCCCGGAACCGGAGGGTGCCGCGAACCCCGTAGGAGGTGTGCCGGATCTCCACCAGGTCACCGGGCTTGAGGGTACGCGGATCGCCGCGCAGCGCGTCGGCGTCGTCGTCGACGCTCCGGAACGGATCGCGTACCGGTGTTCCGGCCGGTCGGGCGGCCCGCTTCCGGGCGGTACGCAGCGCGACCACCGCCACCAGTACGCCCGCCGCCGCGATCAGCAGACCCGCCGCCGCCACCAGGTATGCCGTTGCCCCGTTCAACGCCCGTGCTCCTCTCGATCCCGCTGGGCGCCGACGGTAACAAGGCGACGCACGCCGCCGGTAGTCCATGATCGAAGAAGGGTCGCGCGGTAGGCGGCCTCCTCGGGGGCGGCCGGGTGATCGGCCCGGGTCCGCTCCGGAAGACGTTGGGCCTGCGGGCCGGTCAGCGGTGTTTCGGCAGCACCACGATCTGCCCGAAGAACTCGTCGATCCGCCGGATGACGTCGTTGAAGTCGTCGAGGTCGATCGGCTTGGTGACGTACGCGTTGGCCCGCAGGTTGTAGCTGCCGAGGATGTCGGTGTCGGCGTTGGACGTGGTCAGGACGACGATCGGGATCGTCCGCAGGTTGTCGTCGCTCTTGACCTTGTTGAGCACCTGCCGACCGTCCATCCGGGGCATGTTCAGGTCCAGCAGGATCATGTCCGGCCGGGGCGCGTCCCGGTGCCGCCCCTCCTGGTGCAGGAACTCCATCGCCTCCTGGCCGTCGCTGACCACGTCGATCGACTTGGGTACCTCCGAGTTGGCCAGCGCCTCCTCGATCATCAAGACGTCGCCCGGGTCGTCGTCGACGACCAGAATGCGTACGGGGTTCGACTCGGCTGCGTCCACGGCATACCTGTCTCTGGTCGTCGAAATTCTAGGGGCGGCGGCCCGCGCCGCGAGCCGATGGTCTGGTCGCCGGCAGTCGTCGACCGTCGACGCGGCGTGCGAACTCTAACCGATCAACGGTCGCGCAATGCGGCCGGGTCATGCTGTTCCTGGTCATAACGGAGCAAGTCGTCCAGGCCACTGATCCGCAATACCCGCTCGACGCGCCCCGTGGCACCGGTCAGCCGGAGCCAGCCGCCCCGGGCACCTGCCCGGTCGTCTCCCCGGACGAACGCCGCCAGACCACTGGAGTCGCAGAAGGTGAGTTCCGCGAGGTCGACGAGCAGGCGGCGGTGCCCGTCGTCGACCAACTGGTCGATCTCCGCGCTGAGCCTCGGCGCGGTGGTTATGTCCAGTTCACCCCCCAGGTGGAGGCGCACCAGCTTCGAGTGCACCACATGCCTGACGGAGAAAACCACACCCGCCTCCGTACGCTCAACAGCCAATACTTGCAGTCAGGCAAGTATACGCATCGACTAGATCTACATCGAGGACCGGTGTGGCCAGAGGCTACCGGTGCGATGGCCCGGCCCTCGCCTCCCCCGTCCACCGCCCTGCGAGCGCGGTTTGCCGTGCACGGCCGGGGGAAGGCGCGCACCGGCGGGCAGCCGAATACGGCCTGGTCAGGAGGGAGCGGAGGCATGGCGGATCGGAGCATCCCGACGGTGACACTCCCCTCCGGCGAGGCGATCCCGGCGTTCGGTCAGAGCACCCGGGGCATGGCGGAGGACCCACGGCGGCGCGACGACGAGATCGCCGCCCTCCGCGCCGGGGTGGACGCCGGCCTCACCCTGATCGACACCGCCGAGGCGTACGCCGACGGCCGCGCGGAGGAACTGGTCCGGGAGGCGCTCGGCGACCGGCGCGAGGAAGTCTTCCTGGTCAGCAAGGTCTCCGCCGAGCACGCGGGGCTCACCGGGACCGCCGACGCCTGCGCCCGCAGCCTGGAGCGGCTCGGCACCGACCGGATCGACCTGTACCTGCTGCACCAGCGGGGCGACGCGCCGCTGCCGGAGACGGTCGAGGCGTTCACCAGCCTCATCACCCAGGGCCTGATCCGGCACTGGGGCGTACGCGACTTCGACGTACCGGACGTGGTGGAACTGGCCGCCATCCCGGGCGGTACCGCAGTGGAGATCGACCAGATCCCGTACGACCTCGTCCGGCGGGACGTCGAGCGGGATCTGCTGCCCCGCTGTCGCGCCGCCGGCCTGCCGGTGATGGCGTACCCACCACCGGAGCGGGAGCCGATGCTCGGGCACCCGGTACTGGCCCGGGTGGCACGGCGGCACGGCGCGACTCCCGGGCAGGTGGCGCTGGCCTGGCTGCTCGGTCAGGACGGGGTCTGCACGGTGACCGAGGCGAGCAGTCCGAAGCACGTCCGGGAGAACCGGGCAGCGATGGAGCTGATCCTCGGCGAAGAGGACCTCGCCGAACTCGACCTCGCCTTCCCGGCACCGCACGCACCCGAACCACTCGAACTGCCCTGACCGACGCTCGGACGGCGGTTCAGCCGGCAGTTCGGGCAAGGCTCGGACGACAACTCGGGCCGGTTCAGGCGGCGGTGCGGGCCGGTTCAGCCGAGTTCAGACGGTAGTTCAGGGGACGGTTCAGACGGCTTTCAGCCGGGCCGGCTGACGGGTCGGCTCGATGCCCAGCTCGTCCGGCCGGGCGGCGTCCTCCGGCGCACCGCTGTCGGGCGGCTGGAAGAGGTAGCGGACGAACTCGCCGCCCGTCTCGTTCTCCTCGGAGCCGGGCCACTGGCCGACGGCGTCCACCCCGATCACCTCTCGACCGCCCTCGTCGGTCTCCTCCAGCAGCGCCCAGAGCGACACCGGATAGCAACGGGTGGTGTCCGGGGCGAGCCGCCAGCGGGCGTACCAACCGGGCCGGGCGGGGACGATCTCGACGATCCTCTTCACGGTGGCCTCCTCCGGCGGTACCTGCGCGTCCCGGGCCGAAGACGTGGGTCCCGGGCAGCCCGATCATCGGCGTCGGTCGGGTGAGTTCCCCTCACCCCGGCCGGATGAGTTGCCGGGAGCCGGCGGCCGGATCCAACCGGGTTTCGTCGATGCCCGGTCGGGAAGGCGGTTGGTCGCACCGCGGGGCGTACGGTCGGCCGGCGCACGCGGCGGCCGGCCCCGCCCGGTGGTGGCGAGACGCGGAGCGAGCCGAGGTGGACCCGGATCGGCCGGTACGTCCGGTACGACTCGGGGCTCACGACGACGAGCGCAGCGAGGAGACGGCATGAGCGGGAAGCAGATGGAGGGCGACAACCAGCGGCGCCGTACCCTGGCCCGGCAGGCCCGTCAGCGGGGCCGGCGGCCGAGCGAGGTTGGCGCGACCTTCGGCGCGGACAGGCAGCTCACCAGCCTCGACCGGAGCCGTCGGGACGGTCCGCCACCGGCCGGTGCGCGCAAGCCGAGCACCGAGCGCGGCGGTCCGACCACTGCGCCGCCGGCACCGGCCGAGCGCCCCATGCCGGCCCCCGACGAGCTGGTCGGCACGACCACCGCCGAGGTGCCGGTGATCGCGTACCGGGATCTCGTCTCCGACATCGGGCGCCGGGCCGGCGTCGACTTCGAACAGGCCCGCGCCGCCGCCGGAGCCACCGTGGCGGCACTGGCCCGGGCGCTGGACACCGCAGACCGGCAGCGGCTGCTCGACGCCGTACCGAACCAGTTGCACGACGACGGCGCGATGGCTGCCGGCGACCGGCGCCGCGACCTGGCCGGCTTCCTCGACGAGGTGGCCCGGTCGACCCATCGCAGCCCGGAGCAGGCCCGGTACCAGGCGCAGGCGACGTTGAGCGCGCTCGCCGCACAGGACGGCGGGCTGATCGACTCGTTGCACCTGCCGCCGGAGCTGCGGGAGCTGCTCGGTCCACCACCGGCCGGCGGCGGGCTGGTCGACCCGGCCGGGGCCACCGCCGCGCTGACCGACGACGAACTCCGGGACGCGCTGGCGACCCTCCCCTACTGGTCCGGCGACCGGCGCGGGCTGACCCGCACCATCGAGCTGCCGCCGGAGAACCTGGACCGGGTGCTGGGCCGGCTGGCCCGGCTGCGGCCGGAGACCGGGCGGGGGCCGACCATCGGCCGCGAGTCACCACAGTCGGCGGTGCTCACCGTCCGGACCCGTTCGCTGGACGCGGTGACCGCGCTGGACGTGACGCTCGCGCACCAGATCGACGACGCGATCGACGAGGTCGGCGCCGGGATGGCCGCCCCGCCGGAACGGGCCCCAGGGCCCCGCTTCGGTCCGTGAGCCGCCACGGCGTCCGCCGGCCCGCCACCCTCGACGGTGGCGGGCCGGCAGCGTCGACGACACGCCGCGCACGCTGACGGCAGACCGCGCACGCGTTGACGGCAGGCCGCGCGCGTTGACGGCGGGCCGCGAGCGCGTTGACGGCGCGGGCCGGCAGGGTCAGCGGCGGGCCGGCAGCTCCGGGGAGGCGCTCTCCAGCGGTACGGCGTGCGCCGGCACCAGCCCGAGTTGGATCGCCTGGCGGGTGAAGGCCGCGTCCAGCAGCCAGTCGGCGCTGACCCGGGCCCGGTTCGCCGGCAGCGCGATCAGGTGGTAGCCCCGGGTAACCGCCTTGGCGGGCAGCCCGGAGAGCGGCACGTGCACCGGGTTCGCGGCCGCGTCGGTGCCACCGAGATCCACCACGAACCCGAGGTCGTGGTGCCGGTACGGCCGCCGCTTGCCCTGCCCGTACGAGGCGGCGACGTTGTGCGCGGCCAGTTTGCCCTGCCGCTGGGCGTGCTGGGCGGTCATCGCCGTCACCTCGCCCGGCCGGGTCAGGTCGGGTACGGCGGCGGCGTCCCCACAGGCGTAGACGTCGGGGAAGCCGGGCACGTTCAGGAACTCGTCCACCACCAGCCGTCCCTTCTCGGTCGGCAGTCCCAGGTCGGCCACGAGCGGGTCGGGGCGGACGCCGACACACCAGATCAGCGAGCGGGTCGGGACGTACTCGCCGTCGCTGAGTCGTACCCCGTCGGCCGTCGCCTCCGAGACGGTGGTGCCCATCCGGACGTCCACGCCCCGCGCGTCGAGCACCCGGCGGGCGGTCTCCGACATCCGCCGGTCGAGTTCCGGCAGTACCCGCTCGGCGAGGTCGAGCAGCATCCAGCGCGGCCGTACGCCGAGCCGCGGATGCTGGGCGGCGAGCGCGTCGGTGAAGAGCTGACCGTGCGCGGCCACCTCGGTCCCGGTGTAGCCGGCGCCGACCACCACGAAGGTGCTCCGGGCGTCCCGCTCCGCCTCGTCGTCGGTCGCCTCGGCCAGCTCGACCTGGCTGACCACGTGGTCGTGCAGGAAGAGCGCCTCCGGCAGGCCCCGGAACCCGTGCGCGTGCTCGGTGACCCCGGGGATCGGCAGCAGCTTGTTGACGCTGCCGACCGAGATGATCAGTCGGTCGTAGTCGAGCTGCCCGGGGTCGCCCTCGGCGCCGGTGTAGTCGACCCGCTTCGCCGCCAGGTCGATGTGCTGCGCCTCGCCGATCACCACCCGGACCCCGTTGAGGGTGCCGGCGAGGGAGACCGAGACCCGGCTCGGCTCCAGGATCCCGGCCGCCACCTCGGGCAGCAGCGGCAGGTAGAGGAAGAAGTCGGTCGGGTTCAGCAGCACGACCTCGGCCCGGCCGTTGGCGATCCGGGACAGGCTCTTCGCCGCGTGGTAGCCGGCGAACCCGGCCCCGACGATCACAACGCGCGGTTTGGTCATGAGAACGCCCGTTCCCGGGCATCGGCCGGGCAAACCCACCGGTGGGCGTACCCGGCGGACCGGGCCCGAGCGGGCGGGACGGGTCCGGACGGCGGCAAACCGGGCGAAGAAAGACGATCATGCCCGTTGACAGTCCCGGCTCGCATTGATGACGATGCCTGGCATGACATCCCAGGACTCCCGAGGCGACGGGCCCACGAAGCCGAGCCGCCGTACGTTCCTGTCCGCCGCCACCGTCACCGCGGCCGCCGCAACGGTCGCCGCGCCGCTCGCCACCGGTTCGGCCGCCTCCGCCACCACCGGCGGCGGCTCGTCCGGGCCCGGTCGGCCGATCCGGCCCCAGTCACCCGACCGGGAGCTGCGGGAGCTGCTCCGGGAGATCGACCAGCGACGGATCGAGGCGATCGTCCGCCGGCTCGCCGAGTTCGGTACCCGGCACACCCTCTCCAGCCAGGACGACCCGGTCCGGGGCATCGGGGCCGCCCGGGACTGGATCTACGAGCAGATGCGGGGTTACGCCGCCCGGTCCGGTGGGCGGATGACTGTGGAACTCCAGTCGTACGTCCAGGAGCCGGCCTCCCGGATCCCGGTGCCGACCCGGATCACCAACGTGGTCGCCACGCTGCGCGGGGAGACCTCGCCGGAGCGGATCTACGTCGTCACCGGCCACTACGACTCGCGCTGCACCGACGTCATGGACGCCACCAGCGACGCGCCGGGCGCCGACGACGACGCCTCCGGGGTGGCGGTGGCGATGGAACTCGCCCGGATCATGGCGACCCGGCGCAGCGAGGCCACCATCGTCTTCGCGGCGGTGGCCGGCGAGGAGCAGGGCCTCTACGGCTCGGGGTACATGGCCCGGCAGTACCGGGCGGCCGGCGCCGACGTACAGGGCATGTTCAGCGACGACATCGTCGGCAGCTCGACGGCGGACGACGGCACCCGGGACCGGCGTACGGTCCGGCTCTTCGCCGAGGGCGTGCCGACGGCCGAGACGCCGGCCGAGGCGAACACCCGGCGCTCCGTCGGCGGCGAGAACGACTCGCCGAGCCGGCAACTCGCCCGGTACGTCAGCGACGTGGCGGACAACGACAGCACCGGGATGCGGGTCCGGGTGATCTACCGCCGGGACCGCTACCTGCGCGGCAGCGACCACATCTCCTTCCTGGAGCAGGGCTACCCGGCCGGCCGGTTCACCGAGCCGAACGAGGACTTCGCGCACCAGCACCAGGACGTCCGGGTGGTCGACGGCAAGCAGTACGGCGACCTGCCGGAGTTCTGCGACTTCGAGTACATCACCCGGGTCGCCAAGGTGAACGCGGCGGCACTCTGGTCCCTGGCCCAGGCCCCCGGTACGCCGAAGGGCGTCACCATCGTCACCACGAACCTGACCAACGACACCGAGCTGCGCTGGACCCGGGGCACCGAGCCGGACCTGGCCGGTTACGAGATCGTGTGGCGGGAGACCACGGCGCCGGAGTGGACCCACGTGATCCCGGTCGGCGACGTCACCACGGCCACCATCGACCTGTCCAAGGACAACGTCTTCTTCGGCGTACGCGCCGTCGACCGCGCCGGGCACCGCAGCCCGGTGGCGTTCCCCCGCCCCGGTAGCTGAGTACGCCGGCGGCGTCGCCTCGCGGGCCGACCGCCGTCACCCGTCCCGCCCGGAGCGGTCGGCCACCGGGCGGGACGGGCCGGACCTCACTATGCTCTCGATCGACATGCGTGGGTTCGCGTTCGTGGCGCCGGTGGAGGAGACCGTCCCGTGATCATGGCCTTGCTGCTCGATCTCGCCAACATCCTCGGCGGTTTCCTGCTCGCCGTCGCACTCCTGCGCCGGCTGCCCCGGGTCGGCGACGACCTCGGTCGCTTCGCCGCCCGGGTCGCGCCGTTCGGCTGGGTCGTCGGGATCGTCGCCCTGGTGGCGGGCGGCTATTACCTCATCGTCCACCTGGTCTCCGGGCCGCGCCCGTTCCACTTCGAGGTGGTCGGGATCGGCGTCGGCCTCGCCCTGCTCTGGGACAGGTTGACCGGCCGGCAGGCGCCGCGGACCGGGGCGGACGGCGCGGCGACCGGGGTCGGCCTGCTACTCGCGGTCTTCGGCCTCATCGCCATCATCGTCGGGATCCAGGGCCTCTTCACCCCGGACGGCTGAGCCGGCCCGCCGTTCCGTCCGTCCCGGCCGCTCCGGGCACCGTGACGCCGGGCACCGGTCGTCGGCTGGTCACCGGGGCACCCGGTCACCACCAGGCGGTGCACTGGAACGGTGTGGCGTACGGGAAGGACTGGCCGCAGGCCTGGAACCGGTAGCTGGGGTTGCTGCTGGTGGTCTTCGCCGCGCTGGTCTTGGTGCGGCCGGTGGCGTCGACGAGGAACGGACCGCACTGCACGTGGATGTTCGCGCCGCCGTCGACACTCCAGTTCAGCCAGACCCGGTCGCGGGCGTAGGTGCCTCCGTCGATCATCGCCCAGCCGCGCTGCGCCCCGGCGACCGTACCGTAGTAGAGGCGGACGACGGGGCCGCCGGGCAGCGTCACCGGCGCGACCGCCTGGGTGCCGCGCAGCGTGTCCGGGATGTCGCGGAAACCGTTCGCGCCGCGCTCGCAGTCGGCCGCCGTCCGGGGCGCGGGAGTCGCCGCGGACGCCTGGGGCGCGGCGGCGAACACCGCGACGAGCGACGCCGTCAGCACGGCCGCCAACACTCGGGTTCTCATCAGGGATCCTCCTGTTCGGATGGGTTCCGCTGGCGAGAACGTAGCGCCGACCGGCTTCAGACCGACTTCAGCCCCGTCGATGCCGCCCGCCGGCACGGGACCGGCGGGCGGCTACGACGTTCCTGCGACGGCGGCCGCCTCCCCCGGGGGGAAAGGCGGCTCCCGTCTCCCCGGGGGGACTACGACGTCCCGGCCCACTACGGCGCTCGGGGCGACTACGACGGCCCGGCCGACTACGGCATCTCGGGCGACTACGGCGTCTCGGAACGGGTCAGGCAGAACGGCTTGTCGGCCGGGTCGGTGTAGACCCGGAACGTCCTGCCGCCACCGGGCTGCCGGGTTGCGCCCAGGGCGAGCACCGCCGGCTCGGCGACGTCGAAGTCCTCGACGACCACGTCGAGGTGGAACTGCTGCGGGTGTGCCGGATCCGGCCAGCGCGGCGGGCTGTAGTCGGCCACCTGCTGGAACAGCACCGGCTGCTCGCCGTCGTTGCCGACCATCGCCATGCCGTCGCCCTCGTAGGTGACCGGCTTGCCGAGCAACTCGGCGTAGAAGGCGCTGAGCACCTTTGCGTCCGGGCAGTCCAGCATCACGCCCATCAGGGTGGTGTCGGGGTTGTCCGCCTTCAGGCAGAGGTCGAAGGGATGCCCCGCCGGGTCGGCCACCGTGTACCACGCCTCGTTCTTGGCCAGCAGCGTCCCGCCGAGCCCGACAGCCCGGTCGAGTGCGGCGTCGAGGTCCGGCACCCGCAGGTCGAGATGGGCCTGCTGCGGCCGCTCCTGGCCGGGCCAGCGCGGCGGTTGGTGGTCCGGCGCCAGTTGCAGGCCGACCTGCCAACCGTCGGGCGTGTCGAGCGTGATCCAGTCGTCGTCGACGCCCGACGCCACCCACCCGGCCAGCCCCCGGTAGAACGCGGCAAGCCTCTCGATGTCGGGCGCGTCGAGCACCACCATCTCCAGCTTTCCGATCATCAGTCACTCCCTGGTCTCGTCGTCCGCCCGCATCCTGGCGGCCGGGTACGACAAAACCAGCTACCGCGCCTCGTCGTCGCCCTCCTCGTCGCCGCCGGGGTCCCGCCACCGTTTCGAACTCGGTCCGGTGCGGTCGGCGTCGAACGGGTTCTCGGTCGCCTCCTCGGTCTGCTCGAAGCTCGGCCGGCGGACCTGCTCCGGATCGGGTACCTCCACCGGCCGGGCGCCGGACTGCTCCGGCGGATAGTGCCCGACCGTCTCCCGGGCACCCTCCGCGCCTTGCACCGTCGGCGGCTCGGGCGTGCTGCGCTCGCGGTGCATCTCGTCCCGGATCCGCTGCGGCGGCTCGGCGGCCCGTTGTGGCAGGTCCCGGCCGAGGTCGGCGACGAGCGGGCCGTACTTCGCGTCGAAGGCGGGCCGCTCCGACCGGATCTGCGGCATCCGGTCGAAGTTGCGCAGCGGCGGCGGGGAGGTGGTCGCCCACTCCAGGCTGTTGCCGAAGCCCCAGGGGTCGTCGACACCGACCAGCCGGCCGAACCGCCACGACTTCCAGACGTTGTAGATGAAGAAGAGCGTGGAGGCGCCCAGGATGAACGAGCCGATGGTGGAGACGGTGTGCAGCGTGGTGAAGCCGTCGGTCGGCAGATAGTCGGCGTACCGGCGGGGCATCCCCTCGTTACCCAGCCAGTGGTGCACCAGGAACGTGACGTGGAACCCCACGAACATCGTCCAGAAGTGCACCCGGCCGAGACGCTCGTCGAGGAGCCGGCCGGTCATCTTCGGGAACCAGAAGTAGACCCCGGCGAAGGCGGCGAAGACGATCGTGCCGAAGAGTACGTAGTGGAAGTGGCCGACGACGAAGTAGCTGTCGTGGGTGTGGAAATCCGCCGGCGGGCTGGCCAGCAGCACCCCGGTCAACCCGCCGAAGAGGAAGGTGACCAGGAACCCGATCGAGAAGAGCATCGGCGTCTCGAAGGTCAACTGCCCCTTCCACATCGTGCCGATCCAGTTGAAGAACTTGATCCCGGTCGGTACGGCGATGATGAACGTGAACGCCGAGAAGAACGGCAGCAGTACCTGACCGGTGGCGAACATGTGGTGCGCCCAGACGGTCATCGAGTAGAGGAAGATGACGACGATGGCGAGAACCATGGTCTTGTAGCCGAACAGCGGCTTGCGGCTGAAGACCGGGATGATCTCGCTGATGATGCCGAAGAACGGCAGCGCCACGATGTAGACCTCGGGATGGCCGAAATACCAGAACAGATGCTGGTAGAGGATCGGTCCGCCGGTCTCGGCGGCGTAGACGTGCGAGCCGAGTACCCGGTCGGCGAGCAGGGCCAGCAGCGTCGCCGCCAGCAGCGGGAAGACGACGACCGCCATCAGCGCGGTGATCAGCATCGCCCAGGTGAAGAGCGGCATCCGGAACATCGTCATGCCCGGCGCCCGCAGGGTCAGGGTGGTGGTGATCAGGTTGACCGAGCCGAGGATGGTGCCCAGTCCGGAGAGCACCAGGCCGACCACCCAGAGGTTGCCGCCGGCTCCCGGAGTGTGCTGGTAGAGGCTCAACGTCGGGTACGCGGTCCAGCCGAAGTCGGGCCCCCCGCCGGGCATGAGGAAGGCGCCGAGCACCATCAGGCCACCGAAGAGATACAGCCAGTACGCCAGCGCGTTGAGCCGGGGGAACGACACGTCCGGGGCACCGATCTGCAACGGCACCAGGTAGTTGCCGAAGGCGAACGCCAGCGGGGTGGCGAAGAGCAGCATCATGATCGTGCCGTGCGAGGTGAAGAGCTGGTTGTACTGCTCCGGCGAGAGGAACTGCATTCCCGGGCGCGCCAGCTCGGCCCGCATCAGCAGCGCCTCGATCCCCGCCGCGATGAAGAAGCCGAACGACGTCGTCAGATAGAGCAGCCCGATCTGTTTGGCGTCGGTGGTGCCCAGCAGGCGGATGAGTTGGCTGCCCCGCACCGCCTCCCGGACCGGCCCGGGATATCCGCCCGAGCGGGCGGGGGCCAGGATCAGCCGTCCGGGGTCCTGTCCGGGTTCGGTGGTTACCCGTTTCCGCATCGCGGCTCATCCCATCGAAGAACGCAGTGGCAGGGCGGGAGCGGCTCCGGCGCCGGGTCCCGGCCCGGCGCCGGGTCCCGGCGTACGGAGCTGCCGGCGGCGAGCCCGGGCAGCTCAGCCGGCGGGTTCGAAGACGACCCGTACACAACCGTCGAGCTTCTGCTTGAACATGTCGTAACCGCGCGGCGCCTGGTCCAGCGGCATGGTGTGCGTCGCCAGGTGCTCGGTGACCAGCTCGTCCCGGGCCATCCGTTCCAAAAGCATCGGGATGTACCGCTGGCCGTGCTGCTGCGCGCCGCGCAGGGTCAGCCCCTTGTTCATCAGCGCGCCGAGCGGGAACTTGTCCACCATTCCGGCGAAGACGCCCAGGACGAAGACGCTGCCACCCTTGCGGCAGTGGTAGATCGCCTCCCGGGCCGCCACCGGGCGGTCGGTCTCGATCCGCAGCTGCTGCTTCACCTGGTCGTACCAGAGCTGCGGACCACCGCTGTGCGACTCCATGCCGACCGCCTCGATGCAGACGTCCGGTCCCCGGCCGCCGCTGCGTTCCAGCAGTTCCCCGCCGATGTCCTGCCGCTCGTAGTCGAGCGTCTCCACGCCGAGGTGCCGCTCCGCCATCTCCAGCCGGTCGCTCAGCCGGTCGATCACGATGACCCGGTCGGCGCCGAGCAGGGTCGCGGCGCGGGCCGCCATCTGCCCGACCGCTCCGGCGCCCCAGATCGCCACGACGTCGCCGGGTCGCACGCCGCCGAGGTCGGCGCCCATCCAGCCGGTCGGGGCGGAGTCGGAGGCGAAGACGGCCCGCTCGTCGGTCACCCCCTCGGGGACGGCGAAGGCGCCCTGGTCGGCGTAGGGCACCCGGATGTACTCGGCGTGGCTGCCGGCGAAGCCGCCGAGCGCGTGTGAGTACCCGTAGCAGCCGCCGGGGGCGAACCCCCAGACGTTCTCGGTGATCGCGGGGTTGGTGTTCCCGTTGTCGCAGAGCGAGTACTGCTGCTGCTGGCAGTACCAGCACTTGCCGCAGGAGACGAAGGAGCAGACCACCACCCGGTCGCCGACCCGGTGCCGGCGCACCTGCGAACCGACCTCGACGATCTCACCGAGGAACTCGTGCCCGATCACGTCGCCGCGCTCCATGAACGGCACGTACCCGCCGAGCAGGTGCAGGTCGGAGCCGCAGGTCACGGTCCGGCGCACCCGTACGATGGCGTCCTGGTCGTTGCGGAGCTGCGGGTCCGGCACCTGGCGTACGGCGAGTTCGTTGGCCCCTTCCCAGACGAGTGCCTTCACAGCCGGCCCTCCCGGCGCCCGTGTCGGGTGACCACCTGAAGTGGCTTGTTCAGCGGGGTCGTCTCGGTGGTCGGCGGATGGTCGGGGTGCAGCACCTCGCTGGTCTCGATGAGCTGCTTCGCCTCCCGCAGCGCCGCCCGGATCGCCTGCTCGGGGTCGCGGCCCATCGCCCGCCGCACGACGTCGACGGCGGGGAGCCGGGCGCCGTCCCTGAGCCGCACCGCGATCTCGGTACCCCGGTCGCCGGCCGCCGGCCGGAGCTGGATCTCCACCGCGTCGCCGAGCCCGGTCAACGGCTCGGGCAGCTGGCCGTCCGCGCCGATCCTGTCGACCGGGCGGTTGACCGTGGCGACGTGCCAGCGCCGTTTCCGGCGGCCGACCAGGCGCTGTGGCCACTGCCCGTCGCCCTCCTCCGACCTGCCGAACAGCCGCCGGGCGACGTATCCACCGGCGACCATTGCCGCCCCTGTGACCAGCCACCGCATGTGTCGGCCCCCGTCGACGTCGAATGCTGACGCGGGGCGTCGCGGTGAAACAGCGGGCCCCACAGGGCAAACCCTCTCACAACGGACGCAAGACGCAGGGTGGATCCGGATAGTTCGCCCGGCCGATCCGGCTAGGGATCCGAGCGTCTCATGGGGGGCCCGGACCGGAGTCGAGGTCGCCCAGAACCTCTTCGATCGTGTGCCGGGCCTCGGCCGCGTACCCGGGTGCCCGGTCCCGGTAGTAGGGCAGCGCGATGAGCGCGATCGACAGCGCCCGGCCCCGGGCCCGCCGCCAGGTGGCGTCGTCGACGTCGACCGCCGCCCGGAACGCGTCCCGGACGCCGGCGGGCAGCAGGTTCCAGGCGACGATCAGGTCGCAGGCCGGGTCGCCGACGCCCACCGTGGCGAAGTCGATCACCGCGCTGAGCCGCCCGTCGACGGTGAGCAGGTTGCCCGGCATCAGGTCGGCGTGTACCCAGGTGGGCGGGCCCGCCCAGTCGGGCGCGCCCAGGGCGTCGTCCCAGGCGGCGGTGGCCGCCTCCGGGTCGACGCTCCCCGCCAACCGGGCGATGGCGTCCCGGGTCGGCACGTCCAGTGCGGCCAACGGCCCACCCCGGTGCGCCGCCGGCCCGTCCGGCAGCGGGACGGAGCGGAACGCGCGGACGAAGCCGGCCAGGTCGGCGGCGAGTTCCTCAGCCGCGGTGAGCCGGCCGGGCACCGGGTTGGTGCCGGGCAGCCAGCGCAGCACCGACCAGGTCCACGGGTACCCCTCGGCGGGCTGCCCCACCGCCAGCGGTGCCGGCACGGCGACCGGCAGGTACGGCGCCAACCGCCGCAGCCAGCGGTGCTCCTCGGCCTCCTCGCCGGCCGCCCACGGCACCCGGCACAGCCGCACCACCAGCTCCGGGCCGAGCCGGAACAGCGCGTTGACGGTGCCGGAGGCGGCCACCGGACGCACGGGCAGATCCGCCCACTCGGGGAACTGCCCGGCGACCAGCCGGGCGACCATCTCCGCCGAGATGTCGATCTCATCCTCGTGCATCTTCACAACGGGCAAGACAGCTCTCCTGATCGAGGGGCAGACTTGCGGCAGCATCGCCGATCGGCCGGCCCCCGGGCAACCAGGTTCGACCGTCGCGGCCGTCGCGGCGATGTTCCAGGACACCCGCGCCCGGGACAGGAGGACCCTTGCCGTCGACCTCGAAGCCACCGCGCCGGCCCGGCTTTCGCGCCGTCGGGTCGTCCGGCTGGCGCCCGAACCCGGTGCCTCGACGGCCGGCGGAGCGCGGATGACCGACGACAGCACCGAGGCCCGTCCCGGGCTGGCACCGGGTGCCCGCTCGCCGGTCGGCACCATGTTCGCGGCGCTCTACGGCGGGTTGACGCCGCATCCGTGGCGGGACCCGGACGACACCCGGGACGCGTACGCGCTGTTCTACGACCGGTCGCTCGCGATGGGCTGGCTCGACGACGTCGGCGGGGTCGTCCAGATCACCGACGCCGGCCCCCGGGAGCGGAGGACCGGCGCACCGGGCCTGTGGGGCATGAACGACGCCGGGCAGGAGCACCCGCTCGCCCTCCCCGGCTCGTCCCTGGTCGGCTGGTTCCAGGTGGGGGTCGAGCCGCTGCCGGTCGACCGGCCGCTGCCGGTGCAGCCCTTCCTGCGCTGCGCCGGCGACGTGCTCGCCCGGCTCGGCACCCTGGATCTGCGGGCGGTGCAGGTGCTGCTGCCCGTACAGGGCCTCGACCCCGCGTCGTCGCCCCCGGAGTACGCCGGGATGCCGTCGCTGCGCACGGCCGGCTGGTTCGGCGCCGCTGACCCGGGGTCGCGTACGCCGGTCCGGGTCAGCCTGGACGGCGGCCGGGCCCCGGCCATCACCTCGGCGGCACCGCTGATCCGGGAGCGGATCGGCCGGCTGGACCAGGACGTCTTCGCGTGCGAGTCGTCCTCGCTGGTCGATCATGACCCGCTGGCGACGGCACCGCCGTTCGACGACGCTCTCTGGAACGGCCCGCCCCGGCACCGGGTGACCTTCCACGGCACGCTCGCCGAGTGGTCGCTCGACACGCTCGGCTGGCTGGCCGGCTTCCTCGCCGACCTGGCCGCCGGGCAGGGGGTCGACACCCCGCTGCTGTTCACCGCCGGCCGGCCCTGACCGGGCCACCCCGGCGAGCCCGCCCGGCCGAACCGGATTCTCCGTGCCCACCGTCCCGATATGGTGTGCCGGTGCCCTCCTGAGCAGCCGAGCGACAAGGGTGTGACGTGGGAGGAACTCTTCTTCGATCTGGCCTTCGTCTTCGCGCTCACCCAGTTCTCGCACGTACTGCACGACGACCACACCTGGGCGGGTGTCGGCAAGGCCCTGATCCTCTTCGTGTCGGTCTACTGGATCTGGGGCGGCGCCGGTCTCTACACCGACCAGCAGAACGTCAGCATGGTGTCCGGCCGGATCGTGATACTCACGCTCGGCTTCGCCAGCGTGCTGCTGGCGATGACCGTTCCCGAGGCGTACGGCGACCGTGGTCTGCTCTTCGTCGGCGCCGCGCTGGGCGCCCGGATCCTGCTCGGCGTCGTCTCGCTGCGCAATCTCCCCCGCTGGCGGGCCTTCTTCCTCAGCCCGCACGGGGTGGTCGTGGCGACTGCCCCGTTGCTGCTGGCCGGTGCGCTCTCCCAGGGCACGACCCGGATCGTGCTCTGGGCGGTCGCCGCCGCCCTCGACGTGTTGAGCCCGTGGTTGGCCGCCCGGACGGTACAGCTGGTCCGGGTGCAGCCACGGCACTACGCGCACCGCTACGGACTGTTGATCATTCTCGTACTCGGCGAGTCGGTGATCCGGCTCGGGGCGGCGGCCGTCGAGCAGCCGCTGACGGCCACCCGGCTGCTGGCCATGGCGGCCGGGTACGCCCTGATCGCGGCCCTCTGGTGGACGTACTTCGGCTACGGCGTGCACGCCTTCCGGTCCGCGCTGGAGCGGTCCGGGGGCCAGGAGCAGGCGCGGCTGCGGCGGGCGATCCTGATCTACTGCCACCTGCTGTTCAGCCTGGCAATCATCGCGATCGCCGACGGCCTGGCCGACGTCGTGATGGCCCCGGCCGAGTTGCTGACCGACAGCGAGATGACCCGGCTCGTCGGCGGCTGTGCCCTCTTCCTGGGCACCTTCACCTACACACACTGGCGGATCGACCGGAAGATCGCCTGGCGGCGGCTCGGCGTGGCCGTCGCCTGCTTCAGCCTGTTGCCGCTGATGGCACTCCTCCCCGCCATCGCCGCCCTCGGGCTGCTGATCCTGCTCGTGGGCGGGCTCGCCGCGATGGAGGAGATCTTCCGGCACCGCAATGCCGACCCCGGGAACACCTTCCGGGACGAGATGGACCGGGGCCCGGTCGCGCAGGAGTGACGCCGGCACCCGATGCCGTACCTTAGGTTTCCGGGGACAGCCGGTGGCGGGCCCGCCCCGGTGGCGAGGAGGCTCCGTGGACCTGGGTCGGCGTACGCCCGCGGACACCGAACGGCTGGCGTTCGCCGAGATGACGGTCGACGACCTCGACGACATGGCCGCGCTGCTCGGTGACGCGGACGTGATGCGGTACTACCCGCGTGCGAAGGATCGCGCCGAGGCGCTGGGCTGGATCAGGTGGAACCAGGACCTGTACCAGCGGGAGGGCTTCGGTCTGTGGACCCTCAGGTTGCGGGAGACCGGCGAGTTCGTCGGCGACTGCGGTCTGACGCCGCAGGAGATCGACGGGACGATCGACATCGAGGTGGGCTACCACGTCCGGGGTGATCTACAGGGTCACGGATACGCCACGGAGGCCGCGATCGCCTGCCGCGACCATGCCCGCGACCGGTTGGGCGTCGAACGGCTCATCGCGATAGTCCATCCCGACAACACGCCGTCGCAACGGGTCGCCGAGAAGATCGGCCTGCGCTTCGAACGGGCCACCACCTCCCGGTCGGGGCTACCGGTACGCGTCTACGCGGCACGCCTGGCGTAGCCAGGACGACACCGGTCAGGTCCTCCGCGACCTCCACAGCCGACCGCCGTTCCGGCCGAACCGTGGTCAGCCGGAGGAGAGCGTGTCAGGGTTTGCCGGGGCGGTACGGGCATCGGCGGGACTCGCTTCGCAGCTCGCCAGCAGGCGGGAGGGCTTCGTGGGTCGGGGTGCCGGGCTGGACGCTGTAGGCGGTGATCGTCAGCCCGGGGTCGGCGGGTAGCGGCATGGCTTCGAAGCCGAGGTCGAGGCGGCCGACGGTGGGGTGGTCTACCGGGCGATGACCGAACGCCGCGCGATCAAGACACTGCTGCGTCCCTGACCGACCGACCCGACAGGGGGACCGACAGAAGATTGTCGGGTGCGACGGGCGGGCAGAAGAACGGGCCGCAACGAGAGGATCGGGCCAGCAAAGAACGGGACGAGAAAGCAACGATGGCAGGGAGATCTCTCCCTGCCACTCTTAACGTATACCGCACCGGGGGGCTTGCGGCAAGACCCGGGTCCTGGCGCAGAATCGTCGGCCGAGCCACAACCTGCGGAAATGGGGGCCCGAGGTGCGGGTGTTGTCAACGAAGTTCAGCAGACGCGGTGCCGTCGAACCGGCGGTACGCCCCGCCGACTCGTCGGTGCTCCGGTCGGCCGGTGCGGTGCGGCGCGGCACGGCCGCCTCGGAGGTGTCGCGGTGACCGAGCAGTACGTTGTGGATCTTCGAGAGGTTGACGCGACGCGGGTCGCGACCGTCGGTGGCAAGGGCGCGCACCTGGGCGAGCTCTCCCGGATCGAGGGTGTCCGGGTGCCGGCCGGCTTCTGTGTGACGACGGATGCCTTCCGGCGGATCATGGCGGAGGCGCCCTCGATCGGCGATCGGCTCGATCGGCTCTCCCGGTCGAAGCCGGACGATCGGGAGACGATCCGTACGCTCAGCGCGGAGATCCGCCGGACCATCGAGGGAATCGCCATCCCCGATGATCTCGCGACTGCGATCACCCGCGCCCTCGCCCGGTTCGGCCCGGAAGCGGCCTACGCCGTCCGATCCAGCGCGACGGCCGAGGACCTGCCGACGGCCTCCTTCGCCGGTCAGCAGGACACGTACCTGAACGTCGTGGGGCCGGCCGCGATCCTCCAGCACGTCAGCCGGTGCTGGGCATCGTTGTTCACCGAGCGGGCGGTGACCTACCGGCAGCGCAACGGCGTCGACCACCGTACGGTCACGATGGCCGTGGTCGTACAGCGGATGGTCTTCCCGCGCACGGCGGGCATCCTCTTCACGGCCGACCCCGTCACCGGCAACCGGAGGGTCGCCACCGTGGACGCCAGCTTCGGCCTCGGCGAGGCCCTGGTCTCCGGCCTGGTGAACCCGGACGTCTTCAAGGTGCGCGACGGCGAGATCGTCGAGCGGGTGATCGCGGCGAAGAAGCGTGCCGTGCACGCCCTGCCGGCGGGCGGTACCGAGGAGGTGACGATCGACCCGCAGCGGCAGGAGCAGCCGGCGCTGACGGATGCGCAGGTGGTGCGGCTCGTACGGCTCGGGCGGCGGATCGAGGCGCACTTCGGCCGCCCGCAGGACATCGAATGGTGCCTGGTCGACGAGGACTTCCAGATCGTCCAGAGCCGGCCGATCACCACGCTGTTTCCCATCCCCGCGGCCCCGGACGCGCAGAACCGCGTCTACCTCTCGGTCGGCCACCAGCAGATGATGACCGACCCGATGAGGCCCCTGGGGTACTCGATGTGGCAGCTGACGGCGATGGCACCGATGCACGAGGCCGGCGGGCGGCTGTTCGTCGACGTCACCCCGAGGCTCGGCTCGGCCGCCAGCCGCGCCGGCATCCTGGAAGCCATGCAGCGAGCCGATCCGTTGACCAGGGACGCACTGGAGACCGTCCTCGACCGCGACGACTTCCTCCCGCCCGTCCCGGAGGCGGAGCCCGCCGGACCGCCGGCCGGCGGCGCGCCCGCCCCGATCGAGACCGATCCGGCCATCGTCACCGAGCTGATCGAGCGGAGCGAGGCGTCCATCGCCGCGCTGCGGCACGAGATCCGCACGAAGAGCGGAGCCGCGCTCTTCGACTTCCTGCTGGAGGCGTTCCAGGATCACAAGCGGGTTCTCGGCGATCCGCTGAGCATGCAGGCGATCATGGCGGGCATGGAGGCCACCTGGTGGCTCAACGACCGGTTGCAGGAGTGGCTGGGCGAGAAGAACGCGGCCGACACCCTGACCCTCTCCGCTCCCAACAACGTCACCTCGGAGATGGGGCTGGCGCTGCTCGACGTCGCCGACGTGATCCGCCCGTACCCGGAGGTGGTCGCGTTCCTCCAGGGCGTCGAGGACGAGGGTTTCCTGGACGAGCTGCCGAAGCTCGCGGGTGGGAACGAGGCGCGGGACGCCATCGAGGCGTACCTCGACCGTTACGGCATGCGCTGCGTCGGCGAGATCGACATCACCCGGCCGCGCTGGAGAGAACGCCCCAGCACCCTCGTGCCGCTGATCCTCGACAACGTCCGCAACTTCGAGCCGGGCGCCGCCGGGCGGCGCTTCGAGCACGGGCGGCGGGCGGCACAGCAGAAGGAACAGGAGGTACTCGCACGCTTGCGGGACCTGCCGGACGGGGCGCGGAAGGCCGACGAGACGAAGCGGATGATCGACCGGGTCCGGACCTTCATCGGGTACCGGGAGTACCCGAAGTACGGCATCGTCAGCCGCTACTTCGTCTACAAGCAGGCGTTGCTGGCCGAGGCGGAGCGCCTCGTGCGGGCCGACGTGCTCAGCGCGCCGGAGGACATCTTCTATCTCACGTTCCAGGAACTGCACGACGTCGTGCGCGCGAATCGAGTGGACGAGCGGCTCATCGAGCAGCGCAGGGAGGCGTTCCGGTCGTACCAGGCGCTCACGCCGCCCCGGGTGCTCACCTCGGACGGCGAGGCGGTCGTCGGGACGTACCGGCGCGACGACGTGCCGGCCGGTGCCCTGGTCGGCCTGCCGGTTTCCACCGGGACCGTCGAGGGGCGGGCCCGGGTCATCCTCGACCTGGCGCAGGCCGACCTCGAGGCCGGTGACATCCTGGTCACGGCCTACACCGATCCGAGCTGGTCGCCCCTGTTCGTCGCGATCACGGGCCTGGTGACCGAGGTGGGCGGCCTGATGACCCACGGCGCGGTGATCGCCCGGGAGTACGGCCTGCCGGCCGTCGTGGGTGTGGTCGACGCGACCCGGCTCATCCGGGACGGGCAGCGGATCCGGGTGCACGGGGCCGACGGGTACGTCGAGATCCTGCCCTGACCGACCGGGTCGCGCAGGGTCGAGCCGGCCACGACCGCCGCGCGGCTGGTCGTGGCCGGGTCGTCGGCGGCCTATCGTGGGACCGTCCGTTATTGCCCGATATCGCCCTGACGGACGCCGGACTCGAATTTCTTCGAAAAGATCTGGGGCGGCCTGTCGATTGGGCTTGATCCTTTTCGTAGCCCTGGTGAGAGGCCGGCACGGAGCCGGTCCACCGCCACTGGAGGGCACGATGACCAGCACTGTCAACCCGACCCGCGCCACCACCTCGACCGTCGGTACGGTGATCCGCACCGGCGTCATCGCCACGGTCGCCGCGAGCGCCGCCACCATGGCCGTCGCGGCCGCCGGGCATGCGGCCGGGATCAGCCTCGATATGAGCGGCGCCCCGATCCCGGTCAGCGGGTTCGGCATGCTGACCGCCGTCTTCTCGCTGATCGGCGTGGTCATGGCCGCGCTGCTGTCCCGTTTCGCCCGGCGTCCGCGGCGCACGTTCGTCCGCACCACGGTGGTGTTGACCGTCCTGTCGCTGGTGCCGGACGTGATCGTCGACGCCGGGGTGGCCACCAAGGCGCTGCTGATGCTCACCCACCTGGTCGCGGCCGCGATCGTGATCCCCGCCGTGGCGCGCCGCCTGGCCGCCTGACCTGTCGCCATCCACCTAACGAGCTACCGGAGGACCGTCATGAAGCAGTACCTGCTGTCCGTGCATTTCGTCGAGGGCGCACCGACGCCGACCGACGAGGAGATGCAGACCATGTTCAGGGAAACCGACCGGATCAACGACGAACTCCAGGCCGCGGGCGCCTGGGTCTTCGCCGGAGGACTCCGGTCGCCGGAGAGCGCCACCGTCGTACGGGTCGAGAACGGCACCACCACGATGAGCGACGGGCCGTTCGCCGAGACGAAGGAGCACATCGCCGGATTCTGGGTCATCAAGTGTGCGGATCTGGACCAGGCGCTGGCCTGGGCCGAGAAGTGCGCGGCGGCCTGCGGGCCGGTCGAGGTACGCCCCTTCGACGACCTGTCCCAGGCCTGAACGGGGCCGGTCAGCCGACATGGACCTGGCGAGCATCTACCGCGCGGAGTACGGCCGCTGCGTCGCCACCCTGGCCCGCCTCCTCGGTGACATCAACCTCGCCGAGGAGGCGGTCCAGGACGCCTTCACCACAGCGGTGCAGAAGTGGCAGACCCCGCCACCGAACCCGGGCGCCTGGATCGTCACCACCGCCCGGAACCGGGCCGTCGACCGGCTCCGCCGGGAATCGACCCGCGAGGCCCGGTACGCCCAGGCCCTGCTGCTGCACCAACAGGACGAACCCCAGGAGGTGGGACCGGTGAAAGACGACCAGTTGCGACTCATCTTCACCTGTTGTCACCCGGCGCTCGCCCCGGACGCCCGGACCGCCCTCACGCTCCGCCTGCTCGGCGGCCTCGAAGTACCGGAGATCGCCCGGGCCTACCTGATCCAGGAGGCGACGGTCGCCCAGCGGATCGTGCGCGCCAAGAAGAAGATCCGGGACGCCGGCATCCCCTACCGGGTACCCGCCGAACACGAGCTGCCGGACCGGCTGCCGCCCGTACTCACCGTGCTCTACCTGATGTTCAACGAGGGCTACGCGTCCACCGCCGGACCGCTGATCAGAACGGACCTGTGCGCCGAGGCGATCCGGCTCGCCCGTGAACTCGCCGCGTTGATGCCGGACGAGCCGGAGGTCCTCGGCCTGCTCGCCCTGCTGTTGTTGACCGAGGCGCGCCGCCCGGCCCGGCTCGACCCGACCGGCGAACTGGTGCTGCTGGCCGACCAGGACCGGTCGCTGTGGAACCGGGCGCTCATCGCCGAGGGTCACGACCTGGTCCGCCGTTGCCTGCGGCGCAACCGGCCCGGCCCGTACCAGATCCAGGCCGCGATCAGCGCGGTGCACACCGACGGCGCCAGCACCGACTGGCGGCAGGTCCTGGCACTCTACGACCAGCTCCTCGCGCTCGTGCCGACCCCGGTCGTCGCGCTCAACCGTGCGGTCGCCGTCGCCGAGGTGCACGGACCGGCGGTGGCCCTCGCCGCGTTGGAGGACCTCGACCTTCCGGGCTACCACCGGCTGCCGGCCACCCGGGCCGAACTGCTGGCCCGGCTCGGACGCGAGGCGGAGGCCCGAGCCGCCTACGACGAGGCCATGGCACTGGCCACCAACGAGACCGAGCGGGCCTTCCTGCAAACCCGTCAGACCGAACTCAGCCGCACCAGGAGACCATCATGACCGCCAGCTACACCTTCGACGTCTTCGCCAGCCTCGACGGCTTCGGCACCACCAGCGGCAACTGGGGCGGCTACTGGGGTAAGCAGGGTCCCGAGCTGCTCGACCACCGCCTCGCCCAGTACAGCGAGGAGCAGCGGATGGTCTTCGGGGCCGAGACGTACCGGGTGTTCGCTCGGATGCTGGCCGCGAGCACCGAGGAGTCCGAGGTACGGGACCCCTGGGTCACCCGGATGCGGAACCTTCCGGCGACGGTGGTGTCGCGCACCCTGGAGGGACCCCTCGACTGGCCGGACGCGACCGTCGCGCGCGGTGACGCCGTCGACGTCGTCGCCCGGCTGAAGAAGGAATCCGAGGTGCCGCTGCGATCGCACGGCAGCCTGTCGATGAACCGGGCGCTGATGGCCGCCGGTCTGGTCGACCGCGTCCAGGTGACGATCTTCCCGGTGATCACCGGTCGGACCGGGACGGAGCCGATCTTCCAGGGTGCGGCCGACTTCGACCTCGAACTGATCGAGAGCCGGACGCTCGACGGCCGCACCCAGCAGCTCGTCTACCGGCCCACCCTGCATCGCTGACGCCGCCGGGAGCGCCCCTCCGACGCCGGGAGTGCTCGTCAGCGGTTCTGTCGCCGATGCCGCGCCGGACGGGCCACGGATGCCGGCAGGGTGACCGCGCGGATCGTGAGGTGCGGCTCCCGCTGGAATCGTGGCCGTGCGTGGTGACCGGGGTCGCCACGCACGGCCGGTGGTGGGTTGCTGTCGGCCGGCGGCGGTCAGCCGGCGGTGCAGGATCTGATCTGTGGTCGGGCCGAGCTGTTCCCGTTCGTCATGGTGGTGAAGCCGAACGTGTTGCCGCTGCCGTTGGACCGTACGGTCATCACGCTTCCGCTGCTGTCCCAGCTGAAGGTGCCGCTCCAGGTGGTCGAGACCCTCTGCGGCGCGGTGATGTTCACGACGACGGTCCAGGCACTGGCCCCGCTGACGGTCACCGAGGTGTTGTACCGGTCACCCCACACCGTGCCGGGGGTGATCGACGCGGTGCAGCTGTCACCGGTCGGCGGCGGGGTGGTCGGCGGCGGGGTGGTCGCGGGCGGAGTCGTCGGTGTGGGGCCGGTCGGCGGCGGAGTGTTCGGGCCGTCGGTGAGGGTCGGCGTCTGCCAGTCCCGCCATTGCGCCAGGTTGCCGGCCGCCTTGCTGGCGATCCGCATCGTGCCCGGGGCGTTGCCCGTCTTGAGCAGGAACTTCTGGATGTGCTGCTGGAGCGGGGTCCGCCATTCGGACCGGTTCGCGCAGTGGCTGCCGTCCTGGACGTCCGACCAGTACGTGATGTTGTCGCCGGCACCGAGGGCCTGGTAGACCTGCGCTCCGCCCAGGGCCGCCACGCTCGCGGACCTGGGGCCCAGGTTGGCGATGTGCGGGTTGTCCATGATGAAGAGTCCTCGCGGGGCGACCATCGCGACGATCTCGTGGGTGTCGACCGGAAGGTTGTTCGGGCTGCCGGTGAAGGAGCCGAAACCGTCGCCGAGCCACGGCTGTTCGCCGTAGGCGCTGCTCAGGCTCTGGGCGCCCTCCCCCGGGATGCCACGGAAGATGGGAACACCGGCACTGCCGGACTCGATCGGCATGGTGAGCGCGATGCGCTGGTCGAGGGCGCCGACGGCGAAGGCGCCCTTTCCGAACCGGGAGCAGCCCGTGACGCCCATCGCGTCGGCCCGCAGGGTGTTGCCGCCGGAGGACTCGATGACGTCGATGATCCGGCTCACGCCCCACGACCAGGCGGCCAGCAGGCCGGTACTGCTCGTGTTGCCGTAGATGCTGTAGAAGGCGCCCTGCTTGTTGTTCCGGGGCGTCCCCTCCCGACCGACCAGGTAGGGGTCGTAGTTGATGACGGCGGCACCCGCGGCTCGGATGGCGGCCGTGTCGGCACCGAAGCCGCCCAGCACGACGACCGCCGGGAAGGGGCCGGTACCGCTGGGCAGTTGGACACTGGCCGAGAAGCTGGAACTCCTGCCGTTGTGCGACACGTTCACCGTGATGCTGCTGCTGGAGACCGTACCCGTCACCGTCGCCGGTTTGGCCGGCTTGTCGCCGTAGACGTAACGCTCGACCATCTCCTTGAGCTGTGCGCGTTGGCACCGCCAGTCTGCCCTGCTGGAGATGCGCGAGCCGTCGAGCCTTCGGAACGGGTCGGGGAGCCGGGAGTTGGCGGTCAGCGAGCCGGGAAGCGACACCGAACAGTCGGCGCCCTCGTCTTCCACCGGTGCGGCGGCAGCGAGGGCGGGGGTCGTGGTCTGGGTCACCACGGTCACCGCTCCACCGACCGCGAGGGCCGCGACCGCCACCGCCACGACCGTCGAACGGATTCTGAAACGACCTGGACGGATGATCACCTGAGCTTTCCTCTCCTGCGGGTGGTGGGAGGTGTCGGCCACGGTAAATCTGGCCAGCAGGATGCTCCGTCAACACATATTCATCGACAGAGGTCTATGCGGACGATAACACGGCGGCGTCCGCACACTCCCCCGCCCGCCGTTGCCCGGCGGGAACGACTGCCAGCTCTCGACGCGTACTCAGTGCTGGTGCGGCTGGTGCCGGGCATCGGCCGAGGTGCCGAGGTCGTCGTCGCGCCCGGCCCCGATCCGGGACCACTGCGCGGTCGGTCGGCCGTCCAGCCGGAACTGGCCGCCCCGGGCGTCCCACCGCTGCGGCCAACCCTCCGGCGAGTCCTCCCAGAACTCCTGCCGGCCGTAGACGGTCAGATCCAGCAGCCCGTACGACGGTGCCATCACCTCGTTGCCGCGACCGGTGGTCCAGTAGGTCTCGTAGACCCTGTCGTCGTCCCGGAGATAGCTGACCAGAATGCCGAAGTGCCGGTTCGCGACCAACCGGTCCACCGACTCGGACGGCACCGAGTACCAGGGGATCGTCCAGCCCATGAAGTCGCGATAGCGCGAACTCTCCTCGTACGGCCCCTGGCAGAGGGTGGCATAGCTGACGTCCCGGGAGTGCAGGTAGGACAACTCGTCGATGTGGGTGGTGGAGAAGGTGCAGCCCTCGCACTGCTCGGCCGCAGGTCGACCGGTGTGCCACATCTGGAAGTAGGCAATCAGTTGGGACCGGCCGCCGAAGATGTCGATCAATGGTGTCGGACCGTCGGCTCCGAGCAGCGGAGTCTGCGGATCGACCTCGACCATCGGCAGCCGACGGCGTTCGGCGGCCAGGGCGTCCCCGGCCCTGGTGTGCGCCTTCTCCTTGACCCGGAGTTCGTCGATCCGCGCCTGCCAGGTCTGCCGGTCGACGATCCGTGGCAGTGGGTGCTCAGCTCCGGGTGATTCCGTCATGTGATCTGTCTAGCCGAGTCGGAGAGTCCGGCACAACACCTCCGACCGGTCCCGAGGCGCGAGTCCACTCCCGACCACCCGCGCCCGCCGCCGACGCCACTCGGTGGCCCGACGCGCTCCACCGGCGGAACGCGGAGCAGTCCGCGCTTCGCGGCCGGAACCGCGCGTGATCGAGGTTCGGTCCAGGAACGGTAGAGGAGAGATCGTTACTTTTCTCCTTACCGCTGCCCGGCCCCGGATCCGGACGACCGGCTCGGTGGATGCGGAGGAGCGCCGTGACCAGCACCTATCTGGGCGCCGACGCGGCCGAGGTCCGGCCTTCGCCGCCGCGCCGCCCGGCGTACCCGAGGGTCGGTCTGGTCGTGCTCCCCCTGCTGGTCGCCGCCGCCGCGGTGGCCGTGCAGCAGGCGACCGGGAGCTTCTGGGGGGACCTGGCGACGTACCACTCGGGGGCCTCCGCCGCCGCCTCCGCCGACGGCGCCCTCTACCAGGCAACCCATCGGGGTACGGACGGAATCGCGCTCGGCTTCACCTATCCGCCATTCGCCGCCCTGCTGTTCCAGCCGCTCGTACCGCTCGGCGTGCCCGTCGCCGTCGGGCTCTGGACCCTCGCCTCGGTCCTCGCACTGCTGGCGGCGCTCCGGGTGACACTCCGGGCGGCGGGCGTGCCGGCCGAGCGGCGGGCGCTGGCGACGTTGGCCGGCGCGGCTGTCGCGCTGCCGATGTTCCCGGTCTCCGGGCACCTCCAGGCCGGACAGGTCGGGCTCTTCCTGATGCTGCTCGTACTGCTCGACCTGACCGGCGACCCCCGGCGGCGCTGGTCCGGCCTCGGAGTGGGAATCGCCGCCGGGATCAAGCTCACTCCGCTGGTCTTCGTGGTGTACCTGCTGGTCACCGGCCGGTTCCGGGCCGCCGGTACCGCGCTCGCCGGTTTCGCCGGCACGGTGGCGCTCGGGTTCGCCTGGCGGCCGGAGGACTCGGTACGGTTCTGGACGGGCGCGCTCTTCGACACCGCCCGGGTCACCGCCGATCCCCGGACGATCCTGAACCAGTCGCTGGCCGGTGCGCTGACCCGGCTGACCGACTCCGCCGAGCCGGGGACCGGCTGGCTCGTGCTGGCCGTATCCGTCGCCGCGCTCGGGATGGCGGTCGCGGCGTACTGCGCCCGGGTCGGGGAGCAGTTGCTCGGCGTCCTCGCCTGCGCCACGACCGGTGTGCTGGTCTCCCCCGTCTCGTGGCACCACCACTGGGTCTGGTGCGTACCCGCGCTGGCGCTGCTGGCCGTACGCTCCCGGCGGGCGCGCAGCCGGCTCGGGCTCGCCGCCGCCGGCCTGGCCTGGCTCGTCTTCGTCGGCGGCACCGGCTGGGTGCTCGCCGGCCTGCACGGCTGGGACCTGCACTTCCGGGGCTGGGGCCTGCTCTACAGCAACCTCTACGTGCTGGTCGGCCTCGCCGGGCTCGGTTACCTCCCGGTCCACCTGTGGCGGGCCGGGCGGCGCGGTCCGGTCCACCGCGCCGCCGGGCCACCCGGTGCTCTCCGACGGCCCGGTGCGCCGGACTCGCCCGACGCCGAGCCGCTCCCACCCGAACCGGCACCCGCCGAGGAGGCAGCGCACCGTCCACATCGGAGCGATCGGGCGTCCGGCCGGGTTCGGGTAGCCGGTCGGTGGCCCGCGGGCCGGCGCGGAGTCCGGTAACGTTCGGCGGCGTGACTCTCCCCACCCACCCCGACGGACGTCGTCGCCGGCCGAGGCCGCACCGGACCGTGCGCGCGACGCCGCTCCGCCAGGGAGGTGCCCGGTGACGGAGCCGCACGACCGGCTGGCCGAGCCGCTCCGGGAGGGCGCGCTCGAGGGCCTGCACGCGGCCGTGGCGGTCCGGGGCGGTGAGACCCTGCTGGAGTACTACGGCACGGGCGAGGACTTCGCCTGGGGCACCTCGCTCGGCGTCGTCGAGTTCGGGCCGGAGACGCTGCACGACGTCCGGTCGATCAGCAAGAGCGTCACCGCGCTGCTCTACGGCATCGCCCTCGGTGACGGCCTGGTTCCCGAGGTCACGGCGCCGCTGCTGGGACAGTTCCCGGAATATCCCGACCTGGCGGCCGATCCGGCCCGGGCCCGGCTCACCGTCGAGCACGCGCTGACGATGTCGCTCGGGCTGCAGTGGCGCGAGGATCTGCCGTACGACGATCCGGACAACGCCGAGATCGCCATGGAGCTGGCGCCGGACCGGTACCGGTACGTGTTGGAGCGGCCGGTCGTCGAGCCACCCGGTCTCCGCTGGCACTACTGCGGAGGCGCGGCGGCGCTGCTCGGCCGGCTCATCGCCGACGGGACCGGGCGGTCGCTGACGGAGTATGGCCGGGCGGCCCTGTTCACACCGCTGGAGATCCACGACATCGAGTGGATGAGGGGTCCGGACGGGGTGGCCTCGGCCGCCTCCGGTCTCCGGCTCACGCCGCGCGCGCTGGCCAGGATCGGCGAGCTGGTACTCGGCGGAGGGGCGTGGCAGGGCCGGCAGCTCGTCCCCGCCGGCTGGATCGACGAGATGCTCCGCCCCCGCCTGGAGACCACCTGGGGCGCCGGGTACGGATACCAGTGGTATGTCGAGACCGTCTCGGGCCACCGAATGGTCTCCGGCAGCGGCAACGGTGGCCAACGCCTCTTCGTGCTGCCCGACCTGGACCTCACCGTGGCGGTCACCGCCGGCAACTACAACGCCCCGGACCAGTGGCGCACCCCGGTGACGCTGCTGGAGCGGGTCGTCCTGCCGGCGGTCACCTGACGGTCGCGCGGCCCGAACACCCCGCTCGGTCGGCCTCCGGCGCTGCCTCGCTCCCCCAGGGCACCGCGCCGCCGTGGCGCCACGATCACCGCCACGGCCGAGAAGGGCAAACCCGCGTCGTGACGTCAGCCGGCAAACCCGCGTCGTGACGTCAGCACGGTCGCCGCGCGGTGACGTCGAGGCGGTACGGTCGGATCGTGGACCAGGCCGAGGAGGGCGCCCGGATCGGCGCCGCGCTGACCGGTTGGCTGGGCCGGCTGACGTTCACCGACCAGACGAGTGACGAGGTCACCGTGCTGCTGATCGACTCGGTGGCGGCCTGGGCGATGGCCCAGGGCTGGCGGGTGTACCGGCGGGCCGCCAGCGTGATGCCGCTGCCGCCGCCGTACGAGCACCGGCATTCCATAGTGGACGTCGGGTGCGCGCGGCCGGACGGCGCACCGGTGGTGGTCGAGGTCGACCACTCCGACCGGCAGCGTTCGGTCGAGAAGCTCAGGCTGGAGGCGGAGGCCGGCCGGATCGCCGTCTGGCTGCGCTGGGGCGACCGCAGGTTCGAGCCGCCGCCGGCCCCGATCGCGTTGGTGCCGTTCCGGGTCACCTCCCGACCCGACCGGGAGGGCTCCGGCCGGCGGTACTCGAGGCTGCCGGCCACCGACCGGCCGGCGCCGGCCCACCTGGGCGGGGACGTGCGGCTCGGCGGCCAGGTCGACCTCTTCCCGACCCCGGCGCCGGAGGGCCGGGTCGACCCGGCCCAGGGCTGACCGGATCAGCCGCGCCCCATCAGCCGCGCTTGATCAACCGCGGCTGATCAGCCGCGCTTCATCAGGCGCCCGACGGCGGCCATCATCTCGGTGGCCATCTCGTCGGCCCGCCCCTCGGCGGCGCCCTCGTGCATGCAGTGCCGGGCGTGCCCGTCGAGCAGCCCGAGCGCGACCTTGTCCAGCGCGGCCTGGATGGCGGAGATCTGGGTCAGCACGTCGATGCAGTAGCGGTCGTCCTCGACCATCCGCTCGATCCCGCGCACCTGCCCCTCGACCCGACGCAGCCGGGCGAGCAGCTGATCCTTGCTGGCGGTGTAGCCGCGGGTCGGGGTCTCGGCGGGTGTCGTCATGCCACAAGCATAGCTAACCCCCCAGGGGTATGCTACGGTCCAGGAGTACGGATACCCCTGAGGGGTAAACCGCGCGTCGCATACCCCCCTAGGGTATAGGGTGGGGCAGGAAAGGGAGAACAGCAATGATCACCGAGAGCTACCAGGTCAAGGGCATGACCTGCGGACACTGCGCCAACGCCGTCAGCACCGAGGTCGGCGCGATCCCGGGGGTGACCGAGGTGAGCGTCGACGTGACCTCCGGCGCGGTCACCGTCACCAGCGACGGCCCGGTGGAGACCGAGCGGCTCCGCGCCGCCGTCGACGAGGCCGGCTACGAACTCGTCACCTCCTGACCACGCCGGAAGACTGACCACGCCCGAAGAGCAGAAACCAGGTAGCACGATGAACACCGCGACGAAGTTGAGCGCCTTCGCGCTCGGGCTCGCGACAGTGTTCGGCGCGGCGTACGGGGTCGGTCAGCTCACCGGCCCCGTACGCACCGCCGACTCCACCGACTCGACCGGTTCGGCCCACTCGACCGGGCACGGCACCGACGCCGGGACGACCGGCGCACCACGGCTACCCGGTGGGCTGCTCGTCTCCGACCGGGGCTACACGCTGACCGGCGTACCCGCCCCGGCCGGCGAGTTCGCGTTCCGGATCATCGGGCCGGACGGGCACCCGGTGACCGGCTACGACGTCGAACACGACAAGCGGATGCACCTGATCGTCGCCCGTCGGGACCTCTCCGGCTTCCGGCACGTGCACCCGGAGATGTCGGCCGACGGCACCTGGCGGGTCGCCTCGCCGCTCACCGGTCCCGGCAGCTGGCGCGCGTTCGCCGACTTCAAGCCCAGCGGCGCGGCGGCACTCACCCTCGGGCTCGACGTCGCGGTGGCCGGCGACTTCCGGCCCCGGCCGCTGCCGGCACCGGCACCGACCGCCGAGGTCGACGGATACCGGGTACGCCTCGACGGCGCCCTGACGCCGGGACAGACCAGCGAACTGACCCTGACCGTCAGCCGCGACGGGCGACCCGTCACCGACCTGGAGCCCTACCTCGGCGCGTACGGCCACCTGGTCGCGCTCCGCCAGGGCGACCTGGCCTACCTGCACGTGCACCCGGACGGCGAGCCGGGCGACGGCCGGACAGCGTCCGGTCCCGAGATCACCTTCTACGCCGACGTGCCATCGGCCGGCAGCTACCGGCTCTATCTCGACTTCCAGCACGGCGGCACCGTCCGCACCGCCGAGTTCACCCTCTCCGCCGGAACGCCGGCCGAGCCGTCGCCGACCGGTACCCCGGGCGGCGGCGCCACACCCGGGCAGCCGGCGCCGACGGCCACCCCGGGAGCGGACGAGTCCGGTCACGGCGAGCCCGGACACGGACACAACTAGCCCAGGAGGCAGCAATGGCACCGGCCGCCGGACGACCACCGATGGCACCCAACCGGATCGAACTGAAGATCGGCGGGATGACCTGCGCCTCCTGCGCCAACCGGATCGAGAAGAAACTCAACCGGCTGGACGGGGTGACCGCCACGGTCAACTACGCCACCGAGAAGGCGACGGTCACCTTCGACGACACCCGTACCCCGGACGAACTCATCGCCACGGTGGAGAAGACGGGCTACACCGCCGCGCTGCCACCGCCGCCCCGGCCGGTCGACGAGTCCGGGCCGGAGCGGGAGGCGCCCGTCGACGAGCTGCGGACGCTGCGTACCCGGCTGCTGGTGTCGCTGGTGCTGACCGTACCGGTGATCGTGCTGGCGATGGTGCCGGCCTGGCAGTTCGACTACTGGCAGTGGCTCTCGCTGACCCTCGCCGCCCCGGTCGTCGGGTACGGCGGGCTGCCGTTCCACCGGGCCGCCTGGATCAACCTCCGGCACGGCGCCGCCACCATGGACACCCTGATCTCGCTCGGTACGCTCGCCGCGTTCGGCTGGTCGGTCTGGGCGCTCTTCCTCGGCACCGCCGGTACGCCCGGCATGACGCACCCGTTCAGCCTCGACATCGGACGAAGC
This sequence comes from Plantactinospora sp. BC1, assembly GCF_003030345.1. Classification (NCBI taxonomy): domain Bacteria; kingdom Bacillati; phylum Actinomycetota; class Actinomycetes; order Micromonosporales; family Micromonosporaceae; genus Plantactinospora; species Plantactinospora sp. BC1. Next base: position 573,922 of record NZ_CP028158.1, on the reverse strand, counting down.
GACGGGGCCGGCAACATCTACCTGGAGACGGCGGCCGGGGTCACCCTCTTCATCCTCGCCGGCCGCTACTTCGAGGTCCGGTCGAAGCGCCGGGCCGGTGCCGCGCTGCGGGCGCTGCTCGAACTCGGCGCCAAGGAGGTCACGGTGCGCCGCGACGGCGTCGAGACCCGGATCCCGGTCGACCGGCTCGCCGTCGGTGACCGCTTCGTGGTCCGGCCCGGCGAGAAGATCGCCACCGACGGCGTGGTGGAGGACGGCTCCTCCGCGGTCGACGCCAGCATGCTCACCGGCGAGTCGGTACCGGTGGAGGTCGGTCCGGGCGACCAGGTGGTCGGGGCGACCGTCAACGCCGGTGGCCGGCTCGTCGTCCGGGCCACCCGGGTCGGCTCGGAGACCCAGCTCGCCCAGATGGCGACCCTGGTCGAGCGGGCACAGGCCGGCAAGGCCCAGGTGCAGCGCCTGGCGGACCGGATCTCCGGGGTCTTCGTACCGATCGTGATCGCCCTCGCCGTCGCCACTCTCGGCTTCTGGCTCGGTTCCGAGGACGGCGTCACGGCGGCCTTCACCGCCGCCGTCGCGGTGCTGATCATCGCCTGCCCCTGCGCCCTCGGGCTCGCCACCCCCACGGCGCTGCTGGTCGGCACCGGCCGGGGTGCCCAGCTCGGCATCCTGATCAAGGGTCCCGAGATGCTGGAGTCGACCCGTCGGGTGCAGACCGTGGTGCTGGACAAGACCGGCACGGTCACCACCGGCCGGATGACGCTGGCCGAGATTCTCCCCGCCGACGGCCAGGACCCGGACGAACTGCTCCGGCTGGCCGGCGCGCTGGAGAACGCCTCCGAGCACCCGATCGCCCGCGCGGTCGCCGGTGCCGCCGCCGACCGGACCGGGCCGCATCCGGAGGTCGACGGGTTCGCCAACGTCGAGGGGCTGGGCGTGACCGGTACCGTCGACGGCCGTGCGGTCACGGTGGGCCGGGCCCGCCTGCTGGCCGACCGCGACCTGGAGTTGCCCGCCGCGCTCGGCGCGGCGGTCGCGGACGCCGAGGCCGCCGGCCGGACCGTGGTGCTGGCCGGTTGGGACGGCCGGGTCCGGGGGGCGCTGGTGGTGGCCGACGCGATCAAGCCGACCAGCCGCGAGGCGGTCGCCGGACTGCGCCGGCTCGGCCTCACCCCGATCCTGCTCACCGGCGACAACACCGCGGTCGCCCGGTCGGTCGCCGCCGAGGTCGGCATCGACGAGGTGATCGCCGAGGTGCTGCCGGCCGAGAAGCTCGACGTGGTCAGGCGACTCCAGGCCGAGGGCCGGGTGGTGGCGATGGTCGGCGACGGCGTCAACGACGCCGCCGCGCTCGCCCAGGCGGACCTGGGGCTGGCCATGGGCACGGGTACGGACGTCGCGATCGAGGCCGCCGACCTGACCCTGGTACGCGGTGACCTGACCGCCGCCGTCGACGCGATCCGGCTGTCCCGGGCCACGCTACGGGTGATCCGGGGCAACCTGTTCTGGGCGTTCGCCTACAACGTCGCCGCGCTGCCGCTGGCCGCGATCGGGATGCTCAACCCGATGATCGCGGGTGCGGCGATGGCCTTCTCCTCGGTCTTCGTCGTCGGCAACTCGCTGCGGCTGCGCCGCTTCACGCCGTACCGGCCCGACCGGGCGGGCACCGTCGGCGGGTGACCGGCACACCAGGGGGCGTCGGGTTCAGGCCTGGTGGGCCGTGAGTTCGAGTAGGAGTTCGACTGCACGACGTGTACCGCCTTCGGAGCGCACCAGCTCGCCCATTTCGGCGGCCCTCCGGGGCATCGCCGTGTCGGATCTGGTCGCCTCGACCGCCCTGATGAGGCGTTCGGCGGTGATCTGCCGCTGTGGGATCGGGTCCGGGGCAACGCCGATGGATCGCATCCGCTCGGACCAGAACGGCTGGTCACCGGTGAAGGGGCAGATCACCTGTGGGCGTCCGGCGAGCAGCGCGGCGGCCGTCGTTCCCGCTCCGCCGTGGTGGATGATCGCCGCGGTGCGGGGGAAGAGCCAGTCGTGCGGAGCGTCGTCGACGACGTGGACGAGGTCGCTGTCCGAGGCGGCCATCGCGATCCCGCCGCCGCCGGTGGCGACAACGGCTCGCTCTCCGGTCGCCTGGACCATCCGTTGGACCATCTCGCCGATCGCCTCGGGGTTCTGGCCTCGCATGCTGCCGAAGCCGACGTAGATCGGCGGTGCTCCGCCGTCGAGGAACCTGGCCAGGGCGGGCGACGGGCCCCGGTCCTCGCTGGCGAGGGTCCAGTATCCCGTGACGGGCGCGTACCCGGGCCAGTCCGCCGGCTGCGGCAGGACGTGCCGACTGAACGCCTGCAGTACGAAGGCGGGGCCTCCGTCGGGGCGGCGGAACGGATCGCCGGACCCACGCCGAGACCTCAGCCCGAGTCGTGCCCGCCAGTGCTTCCCCACCGCTCCGAGGAGCAACTGAGGAGCGAGCGCGGCCGGTCGGTAGCTCAGCCGGTTGAAGGATCGGGGCAGCCACGGCGGGGCCCACATCGGGCACGGAAAGGCGCCGGTCGGCACCCAGTTCGGCTGTAGTGCCACCGGGACCGAGGGGACGCCGAGGGCCTCGGCGAGGTGCTGGCCGGGGAGCATGGTGTGGTGCACGACGACGTCGGTTCCGGCGGGAACGGCTGCGGCGATGTCGTCGAGCGCGGCGGCGATGTACTGCCGGGTCCGGCGTACCACCTCGAGGGCTGTCCGTTTCGCCTTCGGCCCTCGGTAGTTCGTCGCGAGCGCCTCCTGGATGTGGGGCTCGTCGGTGAGCCGGTTCCACCGGTCGTCGACGGGCGCGAACGGAACGCCGCCGGCAGCGGCGAGCGACTGGTAACACGCCGGCCCGGCCACCAGTACCTCGTGGCCGGCGTCGGAGAGCGCGCGTCCCAGGGCGACGAACGGCTGTACGTCGCCACGCGTCCCGAACGCGAGCACGAATGCCTTCATCCTGCTGAGATCCCCTCTGTTCCACCGGGCCCCGAGGAGCTCCGAGACCGGCAGTCCCCTTCTGAGCTGCCTGAAATTTCAGCCCAGCATGTCTCTCGGTGGCCCGGGTGGTCAAGTCCGGTTCGCGGAGAGTGTGCGATGTCTCCTGGGATTCGCAGTGGCGGGCGGAGCTAGGGTTTCCTCTTGTGACCGACCAGGGTGCGACGGGAGAGGCATCGCTCACGCAGCAGGCCTACGCGGCGCTGCGTACCCGCATCGTGGCCTGTGAGCTTCCGCCGGGGTCGTCGCTCACCGAGCGGGGACTGGCCAGCTCGACCCCGTACGGCCTGACGCCGATTCGTCGGGCGCTCGCCCGGCTGGACCGCGAGGGGCTGATCATCACGCTGCCCCGGGCCGGGTACGTCGTGAGCCCCCTCGACGCCCAGCGAGTGTCGGAGCTGGTCGAGGCGTGGGATCTCATCGGCCCCGAGCTTGTCCGACTGGGCCTGGAGCGCCTGTCCGACGCCGAGGCCCGAGAGCTTGCCCGGCTGCTGGCCGAGTGGTCCCCGCCCGACACCGACGGTGAGTACCGGTTGGAAGCGGTCCTGCGCTTCTCCGAGCTGTCGATGCGCGTCTTCCAGCTCCTGGCCGTCGCGAGCGCGAACCGCTGGTTGCGGTCGACCTTCGACCAGCTCTCGGCCCAGATGTCGCGCCTGTGGGTCACCCTGCTCAAGGGCCGCGACGTCCCGGAACAGCTACAGCAGCTGATAAACCGCTGGAACCGACACATCGCGGGCCGGCAGCCCGAGGAGATCGCCGAGCACCTACCGCAGTTGATCAAAGACAGTGGCCGAGCGGCACGTGACCTGTTCCACCACCTCGCCACGCCCGGTGGGCCGTAGCGGCCTCCGGTAGGTACGGGCGTCAGCACCCTCTGCCTGGATCAGGCCGACACGCCGTCGACAACGCGCGTGAGCACTGCAACTAGCCGAGCAGGGCCAGTGCGGCGCGTACCCGGCGACGCTCCAGGGTGCGGTCGAAGCTGGTCTCGCCCCGGCAGAAGGCGGTGAACATCCGCCAGCCGGGCGGGGTGGCCAGGGCGGTGTGGAAGATGCCGGGATGCCGGGAGAAGGCGTCGAGGATCCGGTGCCCGGCCCGCATCGGCGGGACGAGCTGGTCGTGCACCGCCCGGACGTACCCGTCGAGGTCACCACCGGCCGCGGCGGTGCCGGCGAGCGTCCCGGAGCGCAGCGCGAAGCTGATCCCCTCCCGGGTCCACGGCTCCAGCAGGCCGGCCGCGTCCCCGGCGACCAGCACCCGGCCGTGCCGCAGCGGGGAGTCGTCGGCGCGACACCGGGTCAGGTGCCCGGAGTCGTGCGCCGGCTCCAGGCCGGCCAGGCCCAGCCGCTCGACGAACCCCCGCAGGTAACGCCGGGTCCGCTCCCCCTCGCCCCGGGCCGCGATCACCCCGACCGTCAACCGGTCGCCCTTGGGGAAGACCCAGGCGTACGACCCGGGCAGCGGTCCCCAGTCGAGCAGCAGCCGGCCCCGCCAACGCTGCTGGAGCGGGGCGGGGACGGGGATCTCCAGCTCCAGCCCGAGGTCGACCTGCGAGTACCGCACCCCGACCTGGCGGGCGGTCACCCCGGCAGAGCCGTCGGCGCCGACCGCCGTACGGGCGCGCAGTTCGGTGCCGTCGGCGAGCCGGACGCGTACGCCCTCCGGGTCCTGCTCGACCCCGCGCACCGCGACCCGTTGCCGGATCTCGGCGCCCGCGCCGACGGCGGCGCCCCGCAGCCGGTCGTCGAACTCCTCCCGCCGCACCATCGTGAGCAGTTGCCCCGGCCGGTGCCGGCGGGTGAACTCCCGCCGCCCGTCGGCGGTGAAGGTCACCCGGTCCACCCGGTCGTCGGCGGGTACCTCGATCCGCGCCTCGGCGGCCGCCAACGAGGTGCCGATCAGCCCGCCGCCGCAGGTCTTGTAGCGCGGATGCTCGGACTTCTCCAGCACCACCGTCCGGGCTCCGGCCCGCGCGGCGGCGAACGCGGCGGAGAGCCCGGCCGGTCCGGCCCCGATCACGGCGACGTCCCAGGTCACGGGTAGCAGCCTAGGTGACCGGCCGGGCGGCGCCGGGAACGGGACGCCGGTCGACGATCGGTGGCGGATCCACTACCCGGTGCATCAACGCCGTCTCGGTGGGTAATCGCCGCCTCGCGAACTGCCCGCGCGCTGTGCGCGGGCGAGGAGGTCACCATGCAACAGCTGCATCTCACCGACATCGAACAGCGGGTGTACCAGGCGGTCACCACCCTGGAGGCCCGGGGACAGGTACCGTTCCCGGAGGCCATCGCGGAAGAGGTCGGCCTGCCGCCGGACCAGTTGACGACGCCGCTGCACGTGCTCGGCGAGAAGAACCTGCTGCACCGCGAGGACTCCCCGTTGGAGGGTCTGGACTTCGGCCCGCGTTGGTGCTCCCAGCAGCTCGCCTGAGCGGCGGGGCGACGACCCGGCCGGCACGTCGCTGACCAGGCGTTCGGAGTGATTTGCGATAGTCTGTCCCCGGCGGTCACCGTTCGGGGCCCGCACCCGGACGCGGCACAGTCAGCGAGGCCCGATTGAGCGCGGCAGAAGGCAATCCACCGGGTCGTGCCGGTCGATCCGGGCCGGGCGGCCCGGACGAACCGGAACCGGATCCACTGGCCGGGCTCGACGAGCGGACCGCCGCCCGGCGGCGCAGGCAGATCCTGACCATCGGACTGGTCGCCGCGTTCATGACGCTGCTCGACGTCAGCATCGTGAACGTCGCGATCCCCTCGATCGACCAGGCCATCCACGCCGACCCGAGCGATCTCCAATGGATCCTCTCCGGGTATGCGCTGACCTTCGGGCTGATGCTGGTACCCGCCGGCCGGTTCGGCGACATCCGGGGCCGACGCAACGTCTTCATGCTCGGCCTCGCGCTGTTCACCCTGACCAGTGCGGCGGCCGGGCTGGCCGAGTCGCCGGCCTGGCTGATCGGTGCCCGGCTGCTCCAGGGCGCGGCGGCCGGACTGGTGAACCCGCAGGTGATCGGGCTGATCCAGCAGCTCTACCGGGGTGCGGACCGGGGTCGCCCGTTCGGGATGCTCGGCGCCACCATCGGCATCTCCACCGCCGTCGGCCCGCTGCTCGGCGGCGCCCTGATCGAACTCGGCGGCCAGCACCTCGGCTGGCGACTGGTCTTCTTCGTCAACGTGCCGGTCGGCATCGCCACGATCCTCTTCGCCTGGCGGCTGCTGCCGACCGGTCCCGGGCGCCGGGCCAGCCGCAAGGGCCTCGACCCGGTCGGCGTACTGCTGCTCGGCGCCGGTGTCGTCCTGTTGCTGCTGCCGCTGGTGCAACGGCAGCAGTGGCACGGGCCGCTCAAGTGGCTGCTGATCCCCGGTGGTCTGCTGGTGCTGCTCGGCTTCGTCGGCTGGGAACTGCGGTACCGGCGCCACCGCGAACCCCTCTTCGACCTGGCGCTGTTCCGGCTCCGGTCGTACTCGCTCGGCACCCTGATCGGGCTGCTCTACTTCGGCGGCTTCGTCGCGGTCTTCTTCCTCTTCACCCTCTATCTCCAGAGCGGCCTGCGGTACAGCGCGCTGGAGGCCGGCCTGGCGATCACGCCGTTCGCGCTCGGCTCGGCGCTCACGGCGGGAGTCGGCGGCCGGATCGTCAACCGGTTCGGCCGGCCGCTGGTCGCGATCGGCCTGGCCACCGTCGCGGTCGGGCTCGGCGGGGTGATCCTGGCCCTGCACTTCGTGCCGGGGCACGGCGCGCCGCTGGCGACCGCCCTGCCGCTGCTCGTCGCCGGGCTCGGCAGCGGCCTGGTGATCACCCCCAACCAGAACCTGACGCTCTCCGAGGTGCCGGTCGGCCAGGCCGGCAGCGCGGCCGGGATGTTGCAGACCGGCCAGCGGATCGGCGCCGCCGCCGGCATCGCCGGAGTCGGCGCGATCTTCTTCAGCACCCTGGCCGCCACCCACGGCGGCTGGTCGCGGGCCTTCCGGGACGCCCTGCTGGCCACCATCGCATTCGTACTCGTCGCGCTGGTCGCGGCGATCGTGGACAGTTGGACCGAACGGCCCGGCAGCCCGGCCGGCCCCGGCCGCAGCGGTTGACGGCTACGGAGTGCGGAATCACCGACGCGCGGTCGTCGACCGGCCGTCGGTTGGCCGTCATCGAGGGAGTGGCGGGGGATGCGTCAGGCCGTCTGGCCCGGGGTGAGCCAGCGGTAGCAGTCGCCGGCCTCCTCGGCTAGCCACCCGTGCACGCTCTGCAATCCCCGCTCGTTGACCTGCGCGTCGTGGATGCCGTACGCCCGCTCGGGTGCGACGTCCCGGACGAAGTCGATCGCCTCGGCGGTCTTCAGCCACGATCCCTGCACCGGCACGAGCAGCGTCTCCACCGGCACCTCCGGCCGGTGCACCGAGTCGCCGGGGTGGTAGACCCGCCCCTCGACGAGGTACCCGAGGTTCGGGCAGTCCGGCTTCCCGCCGTAGATGGTGGCGTGCCGGCCGCCGAAGGCGCGTACCCGGAGGCCGGCGGCGGTGAACTCCTGCCCGGGCGCGACGGGGTGCACGTCGAGGTCGGGGATGTTCGCCCCGGCCGGCGCGTAGACGGGGACACCGAGGCCGGCCAGCCGCAGTACGTCGATGTGGTCGGTGTGCTCGTGCGTGACGAGTACCGCGTCGGCACCGCGCAGCGCCGCCGGTTCGCTCCAGGAGCCGGGGTCGATGACGAGGACGGCGCCGTCGTGTTCGAGCCGTACGCAGGCATGGGTGTACTTGGTGAGCCGCACCCCGGCCACGGTACCGGCGACACGGGCAAGCATGATCGCAAGAGCCGGAGTGACGCAGATCACACATCTCCTCCGCCCGGCCGGGTTCGACTTCTCCGCCAAATGTGTAAGCCACTGCGACCTGCCGCACGCCGCACCAGCCGGGGAGGAACCCCATGTCACGCCAACAGTTCGGTTTCGTCGCCGGTTTCCTCATCGCGGCGGTGTGGGCCGTCGCCGGCTTCGGAGCGGCGGCCGGGGCCGTGCTCGCCGGCCTGGTCGGGTGGCTCGCCGTACGGGTGATCGACGGTGACCTCAACGTCGCCGGACTCGCCGACCGGGCAACCGCCTCCCGCAGGCGCTGAGCGGGTGCCGGGCACCCGGATATCCACCGAGCAGCGGCAGGAGATGAGGAGAGGCGATGGCTGACAGCAAGACCGCCACCAGGAACGACAACCGGAAGCAGGCCGCCGCGCCGGGACCGGTGGCCAGCCCGGACGGCGGCGGACCGCCCCGGGCCGAGTTGAGCACCGAGGCCGGCAAGACCCGCATCGCGGAGGGCGTGGTCGCCAAGATCGCCGGATTCGCGGCCCGGGAGATTCCGGGCGTGCATTCGATGGGTGCCGGGCTGGCCCGGCGGGTCGGGCAGCTCCGCGGCCTCGTCCCGGGCGGCAGCGAGACCATCCGGCAGGGCGTCTCGGTCGAGGTCGGCGAGCGCGAGGCAGCGGTCGACCTGGACATCGTCACCTTCTACGGCCAGAGCATCGTCGACGTCTCCGAGGCGGTACGCCGCAACGTCGTCGAGCGGGTGCAGGCGATGACCGGCCTCCGGGTCGTCGAGGTGAACATCAACGTCGACGACGTCTTCGTCGAGGGTGACCAGGACGGCGACGGCGACGACCCCCAGCAGCGGGCCCGATGACCAGCCGGGCGGCCACCGACGCGGCTTCCGACGCGAACGCTTCCGACGCCGCTGCTTCCGACGCCACCCGGGTCACGACCGCCGACCGGGGCACGCCGACCCGCCCGACCACTGTCAGCGGCCCGGCCGCCGTCGCGGAACTGGCCACGGTCGCCGATCTGGCCACGGTCGCCGGGAGAGTCCGGGACGCCGTACTCGCCGTCCCCGGAGTGTCCGGACTGACCGCCGGCACCGGCGTGGAGGTGGCCACCCTCTTCCCCGGCGGCAAGATCGTCGGTATCCGGCTCGGGAACCCGGTCGAGGTGCACGTCGAGGTCGCTCCGGTCCCGATCGCCCCGGTGGCCGAACAGATCCAGCGGGCGGTCCGCGCCGTACTGGCCGACTTCGGGCAGCGCCCCTCGGTGGAGGTGGTGGTCGACGACATCGACCTGCCGGTACCGGTGGACGGGAGCTGACCGATGCGCCTGGTCAACCGGCTCGCCACCCTGCTGCTCGGCTGCGCGCTGCTGGGCGGTGGACTGCTGCTGATCGTGGAGGTCTTCGCGGTGGCCCTGGACCGTGGCTCGGTGGTGATCGACCGGACGGACTGGTACCGCACCCTGACCGGTACCCGGCTGGCGGATCCCTGGGTGCGGACCGGGATCATCGCCGCCGGTGTGGTCGGACTGCTGATCCTGTGGGGACAGTTGGTCCGCTGGAAGCCCGAGCGGCTACCGGCCCGGTTCGCCGACGGCTGGCACCTGCAACGCCGGTCGGTGGAACGGCAGTTGGCGACGGCCGCGAACTCGGTACCCGGAGTCGAGTCGGCGAGCGCCCGGGTCCGCCGCGAGGGCCTCGGCTGGCGGACCCGGATCCGGGCGACCGGCGACGCCTCGGTCCGGCTGGCGGTGGAGTTCACGGTCCGGCGCGAACTGGAGAATCTGGGTGCCTCGTCCCAGGACCACGTCGACGTGCAGATGGTCCGGTCGGGCAGCCGGCCACGAACCGAGGTAGCCCGGGTGGAGGGCTGATGCGGCGACGCGGGGAGCCGGCATGACGAACAGCGCCATCCGGGTGCTCTGGACGGTGGTCGGGCTCGTGCTCACCGCCATCGGCGTGGTGGGGCTGATCGCCAGCCTCGGGCACCTGGCCGGAGTCGACAACGAGGCACCGCTGCTCTGGTCGGGACTGCTGCGCACCTGGCGCGGCATCGACCCGTGGGGCCTGGTCATCCTCGGCGTACTCGGGCTCCTCTTCGCCTGGCTCGGCTCGAAGCTGCTCGGTCGGGTACTCCGGGCCCGTCGCTACCCGGTGCTCGGCGACCTCGACCTGCGGTCCGTCACCGGCCAGACCGCGGCCGCCGGCCCGGCGCTGCCCGGCGCCACCCGGGTCCGGGGCGCCCGGCTGGCCCGGGGCCTCGAACGCGACCTCGCCCGGGATCCGCAGGTCCGCCGGGCGTCGGTCACGCTGGCCGGCACCGCACCCCGGCCGGAACTCTGGATCGAGTTGCAGCTCAACTCCCGGGCCGGGATGACCGCCGTCCGGGACCATGTGACGACGGCGGTCGAGCGGTTCCGGACCACCTCCGGGCTGGCCCCGCGCCGGCTGGAGGTGACCGCCCGGATCGACGCCGCCAGCCCGGTCCGGGTGCACTGAGCCGCCCGACGGCATCGCGCGGGGCGGCTCCGGCGTCAGGCCGCTGGCTCGGTCCGTTCCGGATAGCCGCGGCGTACCGCCGTGCTGACCAGGGCCAGCACGTCGTCGGCGGTCAGCCCGGCCGCCCGCGCCCGGTCGACCCAGGCCGCGAGCTGGTCGCGCAGCACCGGGTGGTCGGGCACCGCGGCCACCGCGACCCCGGAGCGGACGAAGGTGCCCCGGCCGGGATGTGCCTCGACCAACCCGCCGCGCTCCAATTCGCGGTACGCCTTGAGCACCGTGTTCGGGTTGATGGCGAGTTGCGCCGACGCCTCCTTGACGGTGGGCAGCCGGTCACCGGGATGCAACGCACCGACCCGCAGGGCGTGGGTGACCTGTTGCACCAGTTGCAGATAGGTCGGGATTCCGGCGTGACGATCCAGGTAGAACTCCAGCACGCCGTACATCCTAATTATCTATAGTGTTAGTGCGATAGGGTGTGCGCCTCCCGCGCATCCGGTGCCCCGCCCGGAGCGGTGGTCGCCGCCGCTACCAGAGTGGGCGCAGCGGCGGTGGCTCGTCGCCGGCCAGGTGCCGTACCAGCCGGCTCAGCTCGGTACGCAGCGCGGCGAGGCCGTCGGCGCCGATTCCGGCGACCAGCTCGGCCTCCAGGGTGTGCAGTACCCGGCCGGCGACCGCGAGGTGTTCGGTGGCCCGATCGGTCAGCACGATCAGCCGACGCCGCCCACCGCTCGGGTGCGGCTCGCGGCGCAGGTAACCCCGCCGTTCCAGTTCGTCGACGAGTTGCCCGGCGGCCTGCTTGGTCACACCGAGCCGCTCCGCCAGCTCGGTGCCGGTGGCACCCCCGCCGCGCAACGCCTGGAACGCCAGTCCGTGCACCGGGCGCAGGTCCGGGTAGCCGGCCTCGGCCACCCGCCGAACGAACTCGGCGAGCACCAGTTGGAAACCCATCCCGAGCAGGAAGGTCAGCTCGGTACGGGCCAGTGGGTCGTCTGTGGTCACCGCCCCATCTTGACACGGGCGAGTCAAGTTGCTTTACTCGTGATCTGAGTAAAGCAACTTGACTAGCGAGGAGACGACGTGATCCGAGGAGCGGACGTGGTCGTGGTGACCGAGAGCGAGAGCCGGACGACGCGTACCCCGGGTGGCACGATGTCCGGGCTGGCCACCCCCAGCCAGGGCAGCGCCGAGCTGGCCACCTGGCGGGTCCGGATGGCGCCGGACGGCGCCGGGCCGGTGCACGCGGTCGACCGTGAGCAGGTCTGGATGCCGCTGGCCGGGTCCTTCACCGTCACCGTGGACGGCCAGACCCGGGTAATCGGCGCCGGCCAGGCGGCGATCCTGCCCGCCGGGGTGGCCCGACAGATCCGGGCCGGCGCCGAGCCGGCCGAGGCGCTGGTCTGCATGCCGGCCGGCGGGACCGCCACCGTCCCGGACGATCCCCAGCCCCGGGAGCTGCCCTGGGCCCGCTGAGCGGTGGCACACCCCGGCCGTCGGGCGAACTCGGGCGCCGCGCCGGGACGCGCCGACCCGGGGCCGGGGTTCAGAGCCAGCCGTACCTGCGGGCGATGGCGACCGCCTCGTGCCGATTGGCCGCACCGACCTTGCCGGCCGCCGAGGAGAGGTAGTTGCGCACCGTCCCCGGCGAGAGCGAGATGCGCTGGGCGATCTCCTCGATCGGCGCGCCGTCCGCCGCCAACTCCAGCACGTCGGACTCGCGGGGCGTGAACGGGCTGTCCCCGGCGCTGATCGCCTCGGCGGCCAACTGCGGATCGACGTACCGGCCGCCGCCGTGAACGCTGCGGACCACGTCGGCGAGCACCTCGGCGGAGACCGTCTTCGGCAGGAACCCCCGTACCCCCACCGAGAGGGCCCGCTTCAGGTGACCGGGCCGGCCATGGCTGGTGACGATCATCGTCTGGCAGCCCGGCACCTCGGCCCGGATCGCCTCGGCGACCGCGATGCCGTCCAGCTCCGGCATCTGCATGTCGAGCAGGGCCACGTCGGGCCGCAGTGCCCGGGCCAGCGACAACGCCTGGGTACCGGTAGCGGCCTCGCCGATCACCACCAGGTCGTCGTGCAGCCCGAGCAGCGCGGTCAGCGCCCCACGGATCAGGTGCTCGTCCTCGGCGAGCAGGATCCGGATCGGCTCCGGCTGCGGCGGTCCCGGCCGGCCGGTCACGATCGGTCCCGCCGGCTCGGGACGGAGCCGGTCACCGCACCCGACGGCGCCCCGCCGCCCACCGGGAAAACGCCCTGCGCCCCGGCGGTCGACGGCGAGACAACCTGCGCCTCGTCGGTCGACGGGCAGACCGTCGACGGGGAGACGGACGACGCGCCGACCGTCGACGGGGAGACGGCCGACGGGGAGACGGTCGACGGGGCCGCCGCGGCCAGCGGCAGCTGCGCGGTGAGCCGGAACCGCTCCGGGCCGGGTCGGCTGGCGGTCACCCGACCCCCGAGCGGCGCCAGCCGTTCGGTGAGCCCGAGCAGGCCGTTGCCGAACACGGGCGGGCCGCCCGGACGTGCCCCGTCGTTCTCCATCACCAGCGTGACCACCCGCGCGCCGTCGGACGGATCGGCGAGGTGTCCGGCGTTGGCGCCGCCGGTGGCCCCGGCAGCGTCCGGCTCGGCTGCCGATCGCTCCCGCCGCAGCGAGACGGTGCAGGTCAGCGCCTCGCTGTGCCGCAGTACGTTGGTGGTGGCCTCCCGGACCACCCACCCGAGCGCGCTCTGCGCCTGCGGGCTCAGGTCGCGCCCCTCCCCCAGCACCCGGCACCGCACGCCCGCCGAGGTGAGCACGGCGCGGGCGCCGGCCAGTTCCGCGTCCAGGTCGACGGAGCGGTAGCCCCGGACGACCTCGCGTACCTCGGTCAGCGAGTCCTGGGCGATCCGGCGCACCTCCAGCATCTCCTCCACGGCCCGGGGCCGGTCCCGCTTCGCCAACTGCGCGGCCAGCTCGCTCTTCAACGCCACCACCGAGAGGTTCCGGCCGAGTACGTCGTGCAGGTCCCGGGCGAACCGCAGCCGCTCCTCGGCGACCGCCAGCCGGACCTGGTTGCCCCGGGACCGTTCCAGTTCCCAGAGCACCCCGAGCATCCAGAGCGAGCACCGGAAGGTGGAGAGCAGCACGACGAAGCCGAAGAGGAGCATCCAGACCGACGAGAACAGCAGAGCGGCCGGCGCCCCGTCGAGCAGCCCCACCAGCAGGATGAGACCGGCCAGTCCGACGGCGCCGACGAAGGCGTACCGGGGCGGGGTCACGGTGCAGAGCGTGCCGAGGAAGTAGCACGAGACGAGTACCGTCACCGGCAGCGTCCAGCCGGCGGAGTCGGCCTGGTGCCGCGTCAGCGCGTTGGTGGCCTCGGCGGCGACGATGGTGACCAGGGTCAGGCCGCCGGTCGCCAGCACCAGCCGGGTGGGACGTTCCCGACGGCCGAGGAAGTGCTCGACCCCGGCCCGTACGGCGAGCAGGCAGAGCACCATGTGCGCGGTACCGAGCCCGAGCACCACGACGCGGCCGGCCAGTGGCCACGCGTCCCCGGTCGCGTTGAGGAGCGCGATCGGCTCGGTCACCAACACCACGTAGAGGGTGGCCCGGGTCACCAGGTCGAACCGCTCGGGCTGGCCACGTCTGGTCCACCAGCCGATCAGCTCACGCATCCCGGGACCTCCCTGTCCTCCGTCGACTAGTGTCGCGTGTCCCAGCGGAACCAGTGGCGGGTCGCCGAGACACCCGCAGCCAGCCACACCAGTATGATCAGCGCCGGTCGCCCCGCCTCGGCCAGTACGCCGACGAAGTCGCGCGGCGCGTCCGTTCCGGTGGTGCCGACCCAGCCGAGCCGGACCAGTTCGAGCACCGGAGTCAGCGGCAGCATCTGGAACACCGCCGCGATCCCGTCCGGCAGCGATTCCACCGGGCCGGTGAACCCGGAACCGATCATCGACAGCACCAGTACCGGCAGCGTGGTGATCTGTGCGGTCTCCACCGTCCTGGTGAAGCCCGACGACGCGGCGGCGAGCAGTACGAAGATGGCACAGCCGGCCAGCACCGCGACGAGCAGCAGCGGCAGGTTGACCGGTACCGGCAGGCCGAAGAAGACCGTGGCCGCGACGACGGTGAGCAGCAGCTGGACCAGGGCCAGCGCCAGGGCCGGCACCGCCGCGCCGACCAGGATCTCGGCGTCGGTGACCACCCCGGTCCGCAGCCGTTTGAGCACCCGCTCCTCGCGCCGCGCCACGTAGGTGGTGACCAGGTTGTAGTAGACGACGTAGAGCAGGACGAAGCCGAACATGGTGGTGGCGAGCATCGCCCCGGTGGAGACGTGCCCGGCACCGTCGATGAAGGTCGAGAAGAGCGCCACCGTGCCCAGCGGCAGCAGCAGCGCGGTGGTCGTGGCGGTCTTGTTGCGCAGCAGCAGGATCATCTCGGCCCGGCCGAGCGCGCCGATCCGGCGCAGGCTCACCCGGCCGAGCCCGAGCCGCCGGAGAAGGCCACCACCGCCGGTCGCCTGCGTCGATGCGGTCATCGGATCTCCTCCTCGACGGGTTCCTCGGAGTGCGCCACCGCGAGGAACGCCTCCTCCAGGGACGCGGACCGGGCGTCCAGTCCGGCCAGTTCGAGGCCGCGCCCGTTGGCCCAGCCCAGCAGCGTGGTCAGCGCGGGTTGCAGCGCGTCGGTGTAGAGGGTCAGCCGGCCGCCGGCACCGGCGGCCGGCGCACCGGCCGGCGGCGGCTGGGCGCCGGGCAGCGCCGGCAGCTCAGCGCGGTCGAGCCCGTCCGGGAGTACGAAGCTGATCCGGGCCGGGTAGGCGGCCACCACCTCGGCGACGGTACCGGCGGTGACGATCCGTCCCCGGTGCATGATCGCCAGCCGGTCGGCGAGTTCCGCCGCCTCCGCGAGGTAGTGCGTGGTGAGCAGTACCGTGAGGCCGTCGACGAGCAGCGCCCGGACCAACTGCCAGGTGTTGTGCCGGCTCTCCGGATCCAGCCCGGTGGTCGGCTCGTCGAGGAAGAGCACGTCCGGCCGGCCGAGGATCGCCATGGCGAGGTCGAGCCGGCGCCGCTCGCCGCCGGAGAGCGCCTTGACCTGGGTACGCGCCCGGTGGCGCAGGTCCACCAGTTCCAGTACCCGGTCGACGGGTTGCGGGTCGGGCAGCGTACCGGCCCACATCCGGGCGGTCTCCGTCACGGTCAGGTCGGCGGGGAAGCCGCCCTCCTGGAGCATCACGCCGGTGCGGGGCCGTACCGCCGCCCGGTCCCGGTAGGGGTCCCGCCCGAAGACCCGGACCGTGCCGCCGCTGGGCCGGTCCAGTCCCTCGACGAGTTCCAGTGTGGAGGTCTTGCCCGCACCGTTGGTGCCGAGCAGCGCGAACAGCTCGCCCTGGCCGACCGAGAAGGAGATCCCGCGCACCGCCTCGAAGCCGCCACTTCCGCCGTACCGTCGCCGTAGGTCGTCGACCTGGACGACGGTCTCCCGGTCCAGCGCCCCGGACCCGGGGTCGGTGGCCGTCATGGTCTGGTTCATGTCTCGATTGTTCGGGCCGTGGCCGGCCGGCGGCAGTGCCACCGCTCACCGGTTTCCGTGCGGCGCACCCGGTCGGGCCCGTGACAAATGTCAACCGGGTCCCGCCGGTCACGACCGCCGGCCGGGCGGCTCTCATCGCCCGGGTCAGGGGGCCGGAACCACCGGGACCGGTCGCGGTGGCCGGGTGGAGAGGTCGACCACCCGGGCGGTACCGACCGGCTCGTCGAGCGGTACGGCGGTGCTCTCGACCCGCGCCGAGTTCGGCACCGCCTCGGCCGGACCGGCCGCCCGTTCCCGTACCCAGACCAGCAGGCCCAACCGGTCGCCGTCGCGGCGCTGCTCGACCCGGTCGATGCCGTCGGCCAGCGCCGACATCGCCACCCGGATCCGCAGTTCGCGGTCGGCGGGCCCCGGGCTGCGTTCGAGGGTGAGGCTCAGCGCCGGAACCACCCGGGGCGAGGCCGGGTCACCGCCCGGGTCCGCACCCGCACACGCCGCCGGTGTTGCCGCCACGGTCGAGAGGACGACCATGGCGACAACCCGGCGGCGTACGGAACGCATCAGCTAAGGTTACGCACCGCTGCGTAGAGGTTCGACACCCCGTCACCGAAGTAGGGTCCGTAGATCTGCGTCAGGTCGTTGCCGACGTGGTAGCTGTTGACGCTGATCGTGTAGCCCGAGTCGCCGTTGAAGTCGGCCAGCCAGGCGCCACCGCTGCCACCGCCCTGGATGGTGCAGGCCAGCTTCAGGTCGCCGGTGATGACGTACCGACGCGACGTCGGACCGTCGCAGGTGATCAGGTCCTCGCCGTCGAACGGGGAGTTCAGCGGGAACCCGAAGTGCCACACCGACGGGGTGGTCGGCCCGTTGATCCGGATGCCCTGGCTGCCCGTGACGTCGGCGAGCCGGCGCCCGGCGTTCAGGTGCATCACCGCGACCCCGACGTCGTACGCCCGGTCGCCGTCGTTGATCCAGCCGTTCAGCGACCAGAGTTCCCGGGCGGTCCAGGTGCCGAGCGGCCGGTCGCCGTAGTAGTAGTCCGGGATGAAGGTCCAGTTGGTGTTCTGCCAGACACCGCCGGAGCCCTCGTGCACGCAGTGTCCCGCGGTGAAGACGGTGTTGCGGGCCTCGGTGCTGACGACCACGCCCGAGCAGTGCCAGAGCCCGCCGTTGTGCTGGTAGAGCACCTTGCCGTTGGTCAGCGAGACGAAGTCGTGCCGCCACGGCCAGGAGGTGCCGGTCGGGCCGGCCAGCACGGACGCGTCGCCCCGGGCCGCCTTGGCCGAGCCGGTCCCGGCCTGCCCGTCGAGGCCGGTCGCGGCGGCGCGCGGCGGCAGTCCCGCCACGACGGTCTCACCGAGTACGGAACTCTGCGCGGTCTTGCGGAGTTCGGCGAGCGAGACGCCGTTGTCGGCCGGCTTGGCTGCGGCGATGCGCTCCTTCGTCCAGAACCGGGCGAGTGCGGTCTCCGGAGTGCTGCCCAGCGCGGCGGCCTCCGGGCTGAGCCGGACCGAGGTCGAGCTGACCCCGGCGGGATCCGCCGCCGGGGCGGCCGTGGCGCCCGCCGCCGTCAGCGTCGACGACAGGACGGTGGCGGTCAGGATGGCGATCGTCGCGGTGGTGGTCCGAAGAGATGGTCGTAGTCGCATGGATGTCCCATCTGATGCGAGGCAAATCAGGACCGGCTCTCGAGTGCCGCACCGAAGGTATCGAGGGACGTTCATGTTGTTCTGTCGCCTGAACGGCACTGTCGGAAAGCTCCCCGGCCCTCGACAGCCGGCGTGGCCGGACCGGTCGGCTGGTGATGTCGGATGGTGATGTCGGGTGAGTCGCCCCAATTCGGGGCAGGCGGGGAATCGAACTCCCGGCTATTGCCGCCGCGCCTCCGGATCGCCACGCTGCTGATCGCGGATGAAAGTCGTCGATGTGACGGCCGGCCCGGACCGGGGCGGCGACGACGGCGTCCGCCACCCGGTCACCGCCGATCGGCGGCGCCCGGGTGGACCGATCCGGTGACCCTGGGAGGACATGTGAACCGTCGTCTGCTGCACTGCCTCACCGGCGCCGTACTGGCCGCCGTCAGCGTGCTCGTACCCGCCGGGGCCGGCCCGGCCGGAGCCGGAGCACCCGGCTCGGCCGCCGAGCGGGTCCGGCTGCTCGCCGCGCCGGACATCCCGCTGGCCAACGTGAAGGCACACCTGGCCCAGTTCCAGTCCATCGCCACCGCCAACGGCGGCAACCGGGCGCACGGCCGCCCCGGCTACCTCGCCTCGGTCAACCACGTCAGGGCCCAACTCGACGCCGTCGGCTATCGCACGGCGGTGCAGTCGTTCAGCTACAACGGCGCCACCGGATACAACCTGATCGCGGACTGGCCGGGCGGCGATCCCGAGGACGTCCTGATGACCGGGGCACACCTGGACAGCGTGGCCGCCGGTCCGGGCATCAACGACAACGCCTCCGGCTCGGCGGCGATCCTGGAGGTGGCGCTGGCGGTCGCCCGGACCGGGCTGGCCGCGCGGAAGCACCTGCGGTTCGCCTGGTGGGGTGCGGAGGAGCTGGGGCTGCGCGGCTCGCAGTACTACGTCGACAACCTGCCGAGCGCCGAGCGGGCCCGGATCGGCGAGTATCTGAACTTCGACATGGTCGGCTCGCCGAACGCCGGCTACTTCGTCTACGACGGCGACAACTCCGACGGCGTCGGCTCCGGCCCCGGACCGGCCGGGTCGGCCCTGATCGAGCAGACGATCCAGGGGTACTTCACCTCGATCGGGGTGCCGACCCGGGGCACCGACTTCGACGGCCGCAGCGACTACGGGCCGTTCATCCGGGTGGGCATCCCGGCCGGCGGCACCTTCACCGGCGCCGAGGGGATCAAGTCGAGCAGCCAGGCCACCCTCTGGGGCGGTACGGCCGGTGCCGCCTTCGATCCGTGCTACCACCGGGCCTGCGACACCACGAGCAACATCAACGACACCGCGCTCGACCGGAACGCCGACGCGATCGCGCACACCGTCTGGACGCTCGCCGGTACGCCGGCACCACCGGGCAGTACGGTCTACGCCGACACCTTCGAGACGGCGACCGGCTGGACCGTCGACCCCGCCGGTACCGACACCGCGACCGCCGGCCAGTGGGTCCGGGCCGATCCGGCGGCCACCAGTTCGGGGGTGGCGACCCAGCTCGGCACCACCGTCAGCGGCAGCTTCGACCTGGTGACCGGAGCGCTCGCCGGCAGCGCCGCCGGAGACCACGACGTGGACGGTGGCGTGACCAGCGTCCAGTCACCGCCGATCAGCCTGCCGACCGGCGGCACGCTGACACTCGACTTCTCCTGGTATCTGGCGCACCTGAACAACGCGAGCAGCGTCGACCACCTGCGGGTGCGGATCGTCGGCAGCAGCACCGGCACGGTGCTCGACGTCGCCGGCACCGCCGCCAACCGGGCCGCCGCCTGGCAGACCGCGAGCGCGAACATCTCGGCCTTCGCCGGGCAGAGCGTCCGGATCGTGGTGGAGGCCGCCGACGCCGGCAGCGCCAGCCTGGTCGAGGCGGCGCTCGACGACGTGCGGATCACCCGGAGCTGAGTGTGCGGCCCGCCGGACGGAACGGCTTCGCGCCACCGGCCGGCGGGCCGCCCGGGCGGTCCCAGCGGTCAGCGGGCGACGGTTACCTCGGCCGCGGCAATCCGCCGCCACCGCGCTCCGGACGGCCGCAGTCTCGGAGTACCTGACGACGCACGGCCTCCGCCGAGGCGCGTCGGCACACCGATCGCCGCCTACCACGGGAGTCGCCATGTCCACCACGTCCACCGCCACCCCGGCGCTGGAGGTCCTTCGCACCGCCGTCGCCGCGCTCCGGCCCCGGATGGAGGCGGTCAGCCTGGCCATCCACGCCCGCCCCGAGCTGAAGTTCACCGAGTTCCACGCCCGGAAGCTGCTGACCGGCTGGCTCGCCGAGTCGGGTTTCACGGTGCGGGCGCCGCTGGGCGGGATGGAGACGGCGTTCGCGGCCGTACACGAGGGGAGCCGGCCCGGACCGTACGTCGCGGTACTCGCGGAGTACGACGCACTGCCCGGCCTGGGGCACGGCTGCGGCCACAACCTCATCGCGGCCGGTGCCGCCGCGGCGGCGATCGCGGTCGTCCGGACGCTGCCCGACCATCCGGGCACCGTCGCCGTGCTCGGTACCCCCGCCGAGGAGATGGGCGGCGCCGGCAAGATCCGGCTGATCGAGGCGGGGGTCTTCGACGGCGTCGACGCGGCGGTGATGTTCCATCCCGGCGACCGCTCGCTGACCGCCCGCCCCGGACTGGCCGCCGCGCACCTGCGGATCACCTTCACCGGCACCAGCGCACACGCCTCGGTCTCCCCCTGGCTGGGCCGCAGTGCGCTGGCCGGAGCCCAACTCTTCCTCCAGGCGGTCGACGCGATGCGCCAGTTCGTGCCGCCCACCGTACGGCTGCACGGCATCGTCGCCGACGGCGGAGCGGCCCCGAACGTCGTACCCGCGTACGCCGCCGTGGACCTCTACGTCCGGGACCGGACGGCAGCCTCGGTCGAGGCGCTGGTCGACCGGGTCCGGGCTGCGGCCGACGGGGCGGCGCTGGCCACCGGAACGGCGGCGGCGCTCCGGGAAACCGGCCCGATGTACGCCGAACGCCGCAACAACATGGTGCTCGCCGAGCGGTTCGGTGCGGCGGTACGGGCCCTCGGGGTGCAGATCCTGCCCGGTGAGCCGGACGGGCCGGCGGGCTCCTCCGACATCGGCAACCTCTCCGGGCTGCTGCCGGTCATCCACCCGTACGTCCAGATCGCCGAGCCCGGCACGCCGAGCCACTCGGCGGCGATGCGCGAGGCGGCGGCGACGCCCCTCGCGCACGACCGCACCGAGGTCGCGGCGACCGGACTGGCCCGGGTGGTCGCCGAACTGCTCACCCGGCCGGACCTGCTGGCGGCGGCGCGGGCGGAGTTCGCGGCGCAGTCCGAGGTACGGGTGTGACGAGGTGCCGACCATACACTCGGCGTCATGTCGGTTGTGATCCTCCTCGCGGGGGTGGGCCCCGACCGATTTCCCGTCGTCGTGTCGCCACTGGCGGAGCTGGCGGCCAGCCTGCACGTGCTGACCGGTCACCGTCACCACCCCGAGCACGCGACCTGGGCGGCCGAGGTCTCCCGGACCGCACCACCCGCCTTCCGGGCCGGGTTGCTGCGCTTCGCACCACTGTGGACGGCGCTGCGCTGGCGGGCCTTCTATCCGGGGCTCGGCACGACCGCACCGTCCGCCGCGCTGACCGGGATCCCACTGCACCGGTTCGCCGAACTCACGGCGTTCACCTGCGCCAGCGGCTACCACGGCTTCGACTTCGGCCGGGTACTGCACGACCCGGCCCAGGCCGGCGCGCTGCGGCAGGCCGCCGCCCGGCTGCCGGAGCCGCACCTGGGTCTGGCCGAGGATCTGCTGCGCGACCCCGAGGCGCTCCGGGCCGACCTGCTCGACTTCCTCGACCTGTGCCACCGGGTCTACTTCGCCGACCTCTGGGCGCGGACGGAGCCGATCCTCGCCCGGGCCGCGCACCGGTTGCGGCAGCGGCTGGCCGACGAGGGTCCGGCGGCCGCCCTGATCGCGCTCAGCCCCTCCACCGCCCGCCTGGCCACCCCGTCGACCGGGCCGTCCCGGGTCGTCTTCGACAAGGTGCACCACGCGGTGATCAGCCCGTCCCGTACCCCGGTCCTGCTCATCCCCACCCGGCACGGCGCCCCGCACCTGCTGGTGAAGAACGAGCCGGGACTGCCGCCGGTGGTGCACTTCCCGGTGGAGGCGCCGGACGTCGGGGTCACCCTGGCCCGCAGTCGCCTGCTGGCGCTCACCGATCCACGCCGGGTCCGGCTGTGCCGGCTGATCGCCCGGCAGTCGATGACCACCGCCGACCTGGCGGACCGGCTGTCGATGACCCGCCCCCAGGTCTCCCGGCACCTGCGGGTGCTGCGCGACCTGGGACTGGTGCGGGTGGAACGGCACGGTCGCTACGTGCTCTACGGGCTCGACCTCGCGGCGGTCGAACGGATCGGGCGGGACGTGGCGACGGCGTTGCAGTACTGAGTCACCGGAGTGGGAGGTTTGAGATGGCGAGCCGCCACTATCCGATCGTCGCGCACCGGGAACTCTGGCCCCGGTTCCGGCCGAACGCCCTGCGCCAGCGCCGGCATCCGCTGGTCGCCGGGCGGCACGAGATCCTGGTCTACCAGCTCGGCGAGGAGTACCTGCCGGGCCCGCTCGATCCGGCGCGGGCCGGTCGGGCGGTCGCCGCCACCGTCGTCGACATCCGCCGCGACGTGTCGATCTACACCTCCGACCGGGTACGCAGTGCCGAGGCCGGATGGGAGTTCCCGATAACGGTGATCTTCCACTGCACGGTCGTCGACCCGGTCGAGGTGGTCCGGGCACGTCACCGGCGCGGCTTGTCGGATCTGCGCCAGTCCCTCCGCACGGCGCTCCGCCCCGGTCGCCTGGACGGGCGCCATCGTCCGGAGGATCTGGCGGGGCTGCGCGCGGCGCTCGTCGCCCGGCTCGAACCGCAGCGGCCCGTCCCGGCGACCCCCGGAGTCCGGGTGGTCGTCGGCGAGGTGGAGGTGCGGCCCTGCGTCGCCGTCGACACCGTCAGCCCCGAGGCGTGAGCCCGGTCCCGGGCCACGGTCCAGGGCCGGGCCGCCCGGTAGGCACCGGTCCACCGACGACCGGACCTGCGAGGATGGGTCGGTGGATCTGGAATCGGGCGCCGGGCTGCTGCACCGGCTGACGTCGTACGCGCCGGATCGGCAGTGGGACGTGCCGGTCGACGATCCGCGGGTCCGGCACGACCTCGTACCGAACGATTCCGGCACCCGGCCGCCGCCGATGAAGGCGTACCACGGGCTGCCGGTCGTACCGCTGCCACGTGAGCTGCCGGATCCGGGCGTCTCCGCGACCGCCGTACTGGCCGGGCAGCGGGCTCCGGCACGGCCGCTGGACGCCGCGCAGCTGGGCCGGGTGCTCTTCCTCGGCGCCGGGGTGGTCCGGGTCGCCGAGCGCGACGGGATCGTGCTGCCGTTCCGCGCCGCCGGGTCGGCGGGCGGGCGCTTTCCGCTGGAGCTCTACGCCAGTACCCGGGGAGTGGCCGGCGTCCCCGACGGAGTCCACTGGTACGACGGGCAGCGGCACGCCCTGGTGCGGGTCGGCCCGCCCGCCGACGGCGCCGCCACCACCCTGGTCGTCACCGGTGTGCCGTGGCGGACGGGCTGGCGCTACGCCGAGCGGGGCTGGCGGCACCTCTACTGGGACGCCGGCACCCTGCTCTCGCAACTGCACGCGGCGGCGGCGAGCGCCGGGCTGCGACCGCGCCTGCACAGCCGGTTTCCGGACGCCCGGCTTCGGACGCTGGTCGGCGCCGACGGGACCCACGAATACCCGCTGGCGCTGCTCCGCCTCGGTGACGGCGAGCCGGCGGTGGCACCCACCGGGCCGGCCGCCACCGGTGAACTGCCGCCGGTCGAGCTGCCGCTCTGCACCGCCGCGCAGCGTGCGGGCGAGTGCGACGACCTCGGACCGGCCTGGCCGGAGGGGCCCGAACTGCCGGACGTGCCGGCGGCGGAGTCCGTGGACGAGGTGGTCCGGCGGCGCGGCTCGCAGCGCCGGATGGACCGGCGCCGCACGCTGCCCCGCGCGTTGCTGGACTGGCCGCTGCGGGCGGCACTGCGCGGCGTGCGGGTGCCGCACTGGGTGGCCGTGCACGGCGTCGACGGGCTGGCCCCGGGGATCTACCGGTGGCCGGAGCTGGCGCATCCGGTGCGCGCCGGTGACCACCGCGCCGAACTGCTGCAGGTCTGCCTCGACCAGAGCCTCGCCGCGGACGCGGCCTACGTCGTCGTCGCGGCGACGCCGCTGGCCGGGCTGGACGACCGGGGCTACCGCGACGCGCAGTTGGCCGCCGGCCTGGTGGAGGGACGCCTGCACCTCGCGGCGTACGCCCTCGGCGCCAGCGCCAGCGGCATGACCTTCGTCGACGCGGAGGTGCCCGGGCTGCTCGGCGAGCCGGCCGACCTCGCGGCGCTGCTCTTCACCTGTGTGGGGGTGCCCGCATACCGGTCGCGCCGTGCCGGTGACCCGGGCGCCCCGACGCCGTTCCGGCCGGTCGTGCCCCGGCTGGGGACCGAGGGTTGACCGACGCCCGCCAGCCGCGCGGCTGGGGACCGAGGGTTGACCGACGCCCGCCAGCCGCGTCGGCTACTGAAGGTGATGATCGTCACGGACGCCGCCCAGGTCAGGGATGCCTCGTCGGCCCTCTGACTACTCTGTGGAATCGGTTAGCGGAAAGATCACCGCGCCGCACAGCAGCCGTCCGGGGGGAAAGTACCAGCATGACCGGTTCCGCCACACGCTCCTGGCAGGGCATGACGATTCCGGCGCCCGGGACATATCTCCTCGACCCCGCGCACAAGCGGGTCGGCTTCCTCGCCCGGCACATGATGGTGAGCCCGGTACGCGGTGAGTTCGGCGAGGCGACCGCGCAGATCCTCGTCGAGCCGGATCCGTTGTCCTCCTCGGTGACCGCGACGATCAGATCGGCCAGCATCGGTACCGGCAACGCCGACCGGGACGCCCACCTGAGCAGCCCCGACTTCCTCGACGTGGCGCGGTACCCCACGCTCGAGTACCGCAGTACCGGGATCAGGTGGCGGCCGGACCGCAACGACTCGATCTTCTACTGGGCCCGGTTACGGAGCCAGCGCCCGGGCCGGCGCAGCGAGGTCGCCGTACCGGAACAGGTCGAGAAGACGTCGGGCCGGTTCGTGCTCACCGGAGAGCTGACCATCAAGGGGATCACCCGACCCGTCGACCTCCAGGTCGAGTTCGGTGGCGCCCGGCGCGACCCGTACGGCCAGGACATCTTCGGGTTCAGCGCCTCGACCGAGATCGAACGCGAGGAGTACGGGCTGGTCTGGAACGTGGCCCTGGAGAGCGGCGGGGTACTGGTCGGCAGGAGCGTACGGATCGAGATAGCCGGCGAGGCGATCCGGCAGTCCTGACCGGACCGCCGGTCGGTGCGGGCCGGGCCCGCGACGGACGGATCCGCCGCGGGCCCGGACCACCGGTCGCTGCCGTCAGTTCGGGGCGTGCACCCCGTTGGCGGCCCAGTCCCTGGTAGCACCACGGACGTACATGGTGGAGGACTGGTTACCGGAGAAGTACTGCCGGATGGAGCCGGTGAACGGTGTGCTGGAGGCGTTGCGGCCGTACACGTCGGTGTAGACCGTGGTCGAGCCGCTGCTGTTCTGCACCTGGAAGGTGCCCGGCCGGAACTCCCGCAGGGTGCCCTTGAACGGCGAGCGCGGGTCGTCCCAGGCGAGGTTCTGCCCGGCCTGGCGCGCCTGGGCGCAGTAGTCACCACCGGCGAGGTTGGTGTAGCACAGGTCCACGATCCGGCCCAGGTTGTTCGGCTTGGTCGGGTCGTAGTAGCGCGACGGGTTGACCACGTAGAACAGCGGCGCGAGCCGGAAGTTCAGCCCGGAACCCGTCACCTGGAAGTCGGAGAACCAGAAGTCGTCCATGTCGGAGACGGTGAACGGCACCGGGTTGGGATAGAGCGGGTCGTTGTGGGTACGGCCCTCCCGGATCGCCTGCACGCAGCCCGGCTCGGTGATCAGCCGACCCAGCGAGCGGGTGTCCGACGGCGAGTCCGCCGGTACCGCGGGCGCGACGTTGATGAACGCACCGCCGAAGCCCGGGCATTCGCTGGGGCTGAATCCCCCGGCCCGGCCGAGCGGGATCATCGCGTTGTACCGCGCCTCGGTGACCTGGCCACCGTTGCTCGCGGTGCAGCGCTGGTTGAAGAGCAGCTCGTGGACGTTGTTGCTGAACGCGTCCGGCGAGTGGGTGCCCTGGTGGAACTTGAGCAGGGTGTCGCAGGTCGCGATCGTGGTGCCCTGCGGCGGGAAGAAGCTGGTGCCGTTGTCACCCTGGATCACGTTGACGTTGTTGACCGTCAGGACCTTGTGCCCGACGTGGTCCTCGTGCCGGTGACTGTGCTCAGGCATGCTGTCCAGCATCACCTCGCTGGTGTAGCCGAAGGCCGGCCAGCCCACCGTGCTGTAGAGGTCGGACGGCCGGGGGTCGTCGCCGTGTTCGTGACCGAAGTTGCAACCACTGGGGTCCCGGGTCGGGTGCCAGGTCGGATAGACCTTCCCGTCGGGGCCGTACGTCCAGTAGCGGGCGTGGATGTCGACGGAGCACTCGCCGGACCTCGGCAGGTACCCCTTCTCGTTGGCCGTGGAGATCAGCTCGTACGCCCGGCTCCGCTCGGCGCTCGCCGGGGGCAGCGCGCTGCCCCAGGTCGGGTTGCCGGGCGGTGCCGTGCTCGGCGGCGTGCTGGGCTGGGTCGTCGGCGGGTTCGTCGGCTGGGTCGTCGGCCCGGTCGTCGGGTTGGGACCAGGGGCTCCGGTGCAGGTGGTGCCATTCACCGCGAAGCTGGTCGGCGCCGGGTTGCTCCCGTTCCAGGACCCGTTGAAGCCGAACGAGACGCTGGCTCCGGTGGCAATGCTGCCGTTGTAGGTGGCGTTGCGGACGGTGACCTGACTGCCGCTCTGCGTCGCGGTGGCGTTCCAGGCCTGGGTGATCCGCTGGCCGGCGTCGTAGCTCCAGGTGAGCGTCCAGGAACTGATCGGGTCCCCGACGTTGTTCACGGTGACCGTCGCGGTGAAGCCGCCCTGCCATTGGGAGCCGACCGTGTAGGTGACGCCGCAACCGGCGGCGGCCACCGCGGGCCCGGCGATGGTGATGGCCGTACCGCTGGCGGCGGCCACGGCTGCCACGGTCACGGCTGACCACAGCCGGGACCGGGGACGATGTAGGCGCATTGCTGGTCCTCCGAACGATGGTGGGTGAATCGACGGGGAACGTGGACCCCGGCAGGCGGTGTGCTGGACGGCGGGGACCGGGATTCGCCCGCCCGGCGGCGAGCGCGAGCCGCACCGGTCGCCGGAGCGGCCGGGCGGAACCCCGGCGGGGATGCCGGCGTATCACCATCGATTGATTTACGTCTATGTTACTGGCCGGGTCGGTACTGTCAACGCGTGCCGGGCGGCCCCGTCGGGATTTGGTTGACGCAGGTAGACGTAGGTCGCACCGGCGGCCTGGACGGGGGCCCGGCCGGCGGCCGGACACCGGCGGGACAGCGGGTACCCGGATTTGTCGGCGTGATCGACGTTTGGCGCGGCGATCGGCGGGAACGGCTGTCGCCATGAGCGTTCGGGTGGCCGCCGACGGCCCAACCGACCGGCACGACCAGACCGTCCCGGACCACCGGCCCGGCGCAAGCGAGCGGCACGACGGGACCGACCGGTGACGGCGGCGGGGGGTGGCACCGGTTCCGGCCTGCGGGTGGTGGTGGTCGGCGCGACCGGCAACGTCGGAACGAGTCTCGTCGAGGCGCTCGGCCGGGACCCGGCGGTCGGCACGATCGTCGGAGTGGCCCGCCGGCCACCCCGGTGGCGGCCCCCGAAGACCGAGTGGGCCGAGGCGGACATCGTCAGCGCCGACCTCGTCGAGGTCTTCGACGGTGCCGACGTCGTGGTGCACCTCGCCTGGCTCTTCCAACCCACCCACCGGCCGCTGACCACCTGGCGGGTCAACGTCGTCGGCGGGCGCCGGGTCTTCGCCGCGGCGGCCCGGGCCGGCGTACCGGCACTGGTCTACGCCTCGTCGGTCGGCGCGTACTCGCCGGGGCCGAAGGACCGGCCGGTGGACGAGAGCTGGCCGACCGACGGCTGGCCGATCGCCGGGTACACCCGGGAGAAGGCGTACCTGGAGCGTGCCCTCGACGCCTTCGAGCACCGGCACCCGCAGATGCGGGTGGTACGACTGCGGCCCGGGTTCATCTTCAAGCGCGAGTCCGCCAGCCAGCAACGTCGACTCTTCACCGGCCCGCTGCTGCCGGGCCGGCTGGTGCGGCCGGGGACCGTACCGCTCCTCCCCGACCTGCCCGGCCTGCGGTTCCAGGCCCTGCACTCGGCGGACGCCGCCGAGGCGTACCGGCTGGCGGTGCTGCGCGACGTGCGCGGCGCCTTCAACGTGGCCGCCGAGCCGGTCGTCGACGGCCGGCTGCTCGCCGACATCCTGCGGGCCCGGCGGGTACGGCTGCCCTCCGGGCCGGTCCGCGCCGCGCTCGCGCTCGCCTGGCACCTGCACCTGGTGCCGGCCTCCCCGCACCTGCTCGACGCGGTGCTCCGAGTGCCGATCATGGACATCACCCGGGCCAGGACCGAACTCGGCTGGACACCACGACACAGCGCCCGGGAGGCGATCGAGGAGTTCCTGCACGGACTGCGCAGCACCGCCGGGATGCCGACCGCACCGCTGACGCCCCGGCTCACCGGTGGCCGGCTCGCCGAGGCCGGCACCGGCGTGGGCGAGCGCCCCTGACCGGAGTCGCCGGCCGGCGGCTCAGACCCGGGTGACCCGGACCGCGTCGGCGATGACGTAGCCGGTACCGCCGGTCCACCGGCTCACGCCCACCCGGTCCGCGTCACCGGCGGCCAGCGCGAAGACGCCGAGTGACACCCACTGGCCACCGGTGAGGCGCTGGTTCACCCGTACCGTCTGGTTGCCGCCGGTGGTGGCGACGATGAACGGCGTGGAGTCGTTGTAGTCGGGGTTGGCCGCGTACCAGACCGAGACCTCGTAACTGGCGGTCTCCGGCACGTTCACCCGGTACCAGGCGACGTCGCTGGCCGCCACCGGGTCGGCGAAGCGGTAGTCGGCGCCGTACCGCTGGCCCGAGTAGGCGGACGTGCCCCAGCTGGCGCTCGCGGTGAACCGGCCGGCGGTACCGTTGTCGACGATGCTGCTCCAGGCGGGCGGCTGGCCACCACCCCCGTCGGTCGAGACGTCGAGGTAGTTGCGGTCGATCTTGATCTGCACCCCGCCCCAGGTTTCGTAGACGTCACCGGTGTACTGGTGCAGCCGTTGGTGGTTCGCGTAGTACTCCGCCGGGCAGTACGGGCCGGCGTCGACGTTCGCCGCGTCGTTCCACCAGGCGAACCAGAGCTGGTCCACCCGGGTGTAGGCCGGGTCGTTGTACGCGCCGCACAGGTCCGCGACCCCGGACGAGCCGCTGGAGTACATCCCGGAGAGGTAGCCGAGGGCGTGCAGCCGTTCCGTCCAGCCGGAGAGGTACGACAGCACGGCGGCCCGGCACGACGCGTTCGACGGGTAGTGCTCGATGTCGTTGTAGATCGTGCTGCCGGCGAGGATGCCGAGGGCCTGTGCGGCGTTCACCGCGCTGGTCGCCCGGCTGGCGCCCTGGGAACGTGCCGTGGCCGGGTCGGCGGACATCTTCGGCGTCCGGGTGCCGCAGGGGGCCTGGCGGTCGAGTTCGATGGGGATCAGGCGCCAACCGTTGTTCGTCTGGTTGGTCACCCAGGTCGCCGTCAGGTTGGGCTGGGCACAGGAGCGGCTGGCCCCGCTGATGTAGATCCCGACGGCCCGGTACGGCGAGCTGGCCCGCCAGGTGTTCATCGTGGACTGGGACGGCGCGGTGCAGGTGTCGAAGCCCCGGCCGAGGAAGGTGCCGGGTTGCGGGCCGGCCGCCGCCAGTGGGGCGACCGGGGTGGCGGGTCGGGTCAGCGCCCCGAGGGCGGACGGCGACAGCGGTACCGCGTCCGGTCCGAGGGTCGCGCCGGCCAGAATCCGTCGGACGAGGCCCTCGGTCAGCGGGGTGTGCACGGCCGTGACGAGTACGCCCGCGTCCCGGACCGCGATCTGGATCGCGTCGTCCCGGGACGGCGGCGCGGCGACGGTCGCCGCGCCGGGCGCGGTGGTGGCGGCAGCGGTCGGCAGCCGCTGCGCCGAGTCGGCGTCGACCGGTTCGAGCAGCAGCCCGGCGGTCCGCCCGACGAGTCGGGCGGGGCACTCGGCCTGGTCGCCCGGACGGCCGAGGTAGACGGCCGGGCGGTCGAACCGGACGCAGGCGTGCGGCCGGGCGGCGAGGTCGACGACCTGCCAGCTCTGCGGCACGGTGACCCGGTAGCCCTGGTAGCTCACCGTGCGGCTGCGCTCCGGCCCGGCCGGGTCGTCGACGAGGCCGGCCCGGGCCGGCAGGACCGCCATCGTCGAGCCGGCGACCACGGCGGCGAGGCCGGTCAGGCCCGCCACGGTTCTCTTCATCCGAGCCTCCTGGAGAAATCCTTACCCGCAGCCGCGATGTTTGAAGAATTCCTACCAGATATCGACGCCGACCGCTAGGCGCCGCCAACCGGGCCGGCGCTCCGCAGCGCGCGGGCCGGTGACCACAAAGACCACAACGAACTCCATGACCGTAACCGTGACGGCCGTCACCTCGGACGGAACCATCTACGCAACCCAGCGGTAACGCTGCGGCAACAGCTTCGTCCGTCGAGGAGAGACCGATGACAGACCTTCGGAACGCGCCCGGCCGGCTCCGGGGCGGCTCCCGCCCGCCCGGCGCCCCCGGCTCGGGTACGGGCGGCCGGCGGCGGGTCGCGGCACTCGCCTGCGTACCGCTGATCGCACTCGCGGCAGCCGGCTGTGGCCAGAACGGCGCCGGGGGCGGCGACGCCTCGGCCGTGAAGTATCCGACCCGGACGATCCAGTTGATGGCGCCGGCCGCACCCGGTGGAGGCTGGGACAGCACCGCCCGGGCCCTGCAGAAGACGCTGACCGACGGCAAGCTGGTCACCGAATCGGTCGAGGTGACCAACGTGACCGGTGCGGGCGGCACGCTCGGACTGTCCCAGTTGGTCACCAAGAACAGGGGCGACGCGCACCACCTCATGGTGACCGGCCTGGTGATGATCGGCGGCGTGCTGACCAACAAGTCCCCGGTGAACCTCGGGCAGACCACCCCGATCGCCACGCTCACCGCCGAGCAGGAGGTCATCGTCGTACCGGCGAACTCGAAGTACACCACCCTGCAACAGTTGATGGCCGACGCCAAGGCGAATCCCGGGTCGATCAACTGGGGTGGCGGCTCCGCCGGTGGCACCGACCAGATCCTCGTCGGGCTGCTCGCCAAGGCGGCCGGCGCGGACCCGAAGGCGATGAAGTACGTCGCCTACTCCGGCGGCGGCGAGTCGAAGGCCGCGCTGCTCTCCGGCGACCTGACCGCGGCCGTCTCCGGCGCCAGCGAGTACGCCGACCTGGTCGGCGGCGGCCAGGTCCGCGCCCTCGCCGTCTCCGGCGCCACCGCCATCGACGTCGGCGCCGGCAAGCCCACCCCGACGATCAAGGAATCCGGGTACGACGTCGAGCTGATGAACTGGCGCGGACTCGTCGCCGCACCGGGGATCAAGGACGGCGAGCGGGCCGCCATCATCGAACTCGTCGACAGGCTGCACGCCTCGGAGCAGTGGAAGCAGACCCTGGCCGCGCAGAAGTGGGACGACTTCTACCGCAGCGGTGCGGAGGCGGAGGCGTTCTTCGCGCAGGAGAGCAAGCGGATCACCGACGTGCTCACCGAGATCGGACTGGCCGGCTGATGCCCTCGGAGTCGCCGAACCGGACGGGGGTGGTCGAGCCGGCCGCCCCCGTACCGACCCGCCGGGGAGCCCGGATCCTCGGCTCCGTACTGCTGGCCGGCGGGCTGTTCCTGCTCTGGACGGCGTACCGGGCCGCCGACGGCGACTACTCGGTCGCCGGACCGTGGCTGGCCCCACTGGTGGTGACGAGCGGCTGGGTGGTGCTGGCCGGCTGGTACCTGGTCGGCCAGTTCCGGACGCCGTCCCCCGCCGAGCCACCCGGCGCCGACGACCCGGCCCACTCCCCCACCGATCCGACCAGCTCCACCGACGATCCCAACAGCTCCACCGACGACGCCGACACCTCCACCGCCGGGCCGGTGGAAGAGCCGGCGCCGCCCGTACGCTGGCTCTCCCCGGCCCTGCTCTGCGTGGCACTGCTCGGCTATGTGCTGCTGCTCGACCCGGCCGGCTTCGTACTCGCCTCGGCGCTCTTCTTCGTGGCGTGCGCCCGGATCCTCGGCAGCCGGCGCTGGATCCGCGACGTCGCGGTCGCGGTGCCGCTCGTCGTCGGCGTCTACTACGGCTTCACCCGGGGACTCGACATCGCGCTGCCGGCCGGGGTGTTGCCGCTGTGAACGTCTTCGGCGACCTGCTCGGCGGCTTCGGCACCGTCCTCGAACCGCAGTACCTGCTCTACGCGGCGATCGGCGTCACGCTCGGCACCTTCGTCGGGGTACTGCCCGGGATCGGCCCGGCCCTGACCATCGCCCTGCTGCTGCCGGTCACGTTCAACCTGGACGACCCGATCGGCACGTTCATCATGTTCGCCGGCATCTACTACGGCGCCATGTACGGCGGCTCGACCACGTCGATCCTGTTGAACACCCCGGGCGAGTCCGCCTCGGTGGCGACCGCGATCGAGGGGTACCAGATGGCCCGGCGCGGCCGGGCCAGGGCGGCGCTGGCGACGGCGGCGATCGGCTCGTTCGTCGCCGGCACCATCTCGACGCTGCTGCTCACCCTCTTCGCCAAGCCGGTGGCCGCGCTCGCCGTCGAGTTCCGCGCGGCGGACTACTTCGCGCTGGCCCTGCTGGCGATGGTCGCGGTCACCGCCCTGGTCGGCCGCTCGCTGGTCCGTGGCCTCATCTCGCTCTGCCTCGGCCTCCTGCTCGGCCTGGTCGGGCTCGACGAACTCACCGGGCAGGCCCGGTTCAGCTTCGGCACCCTGGAACTGCTCGACGGCATCGACGTCGTGGTGATCATCGTCGGCCTCTTCGCCATCGGCGAGACGCTCTACGTCGCGAGCCGGCTGGGACAACTCCCCGACCGGGTCACCCCGCTCGAACCGGCCCGGGGCGGCTTCGGCTGGCTGAGCCGGCGGGACTGGGCCCGGTCGTGGCGACCCTGGCTGCGCGGCACCGCCGTCGGCTTCCCGTTCGGCGCCCTGCCGTCCGGCGGCGCCGACATCCCGACCTTCCTCTCCTACACCTACGAGCGGCGCCGGGCGAAGAACCGGGCCGAGTTCGGCAAGGGGGCGATCGAGGGGGTCGCCGGGCCGGAGGCGGCGAACAACGCGGCCTTCTCCGGGGTACTCGTCCCGCTGCTCACCCTCGGCATCCCCACCTCGGCGACCGCGGCGGTGATGCTGGCGGCGTTCCAGATCTTCAACGTGCAGCCGGGACCGCAGCTCTTCGACAAGTCCCCGGAACTGGTCTGGGCGCTGATCGCCTCGCTCTACGTCGGCAACGTACTGCTGCTGGCGCTGAACCTGCCGCTGATTCGGCTCTGGGTGAAGGTGCTCCAGATCCCCCGGCCGATCCTCTACGCCGGTATTCTGGTCTTCGCCACCCTCGGCGTCTACGCGGCCACCAGCAGTGTGACCCAGGTGCTGATCGCGTACGGGATCGGGGTGGTCGGGTTCTTCATGCGGCACTTCGAGTTCCCGATCGCACCGGTGATTCTCGGTGCCATCCTCGGTCCGATGATGGAGTTGCAGTTCCGTCGCACGCTGGTGCTCTCCAACGGGGACCTGAGCGTCTTCGTCACCCGGCCACTCACCGCCGTACTCCTCGGACTGGTCGTGCTGGCGGTGCTGGTGCCGTTCCTGCCCCGGATCGTCGCCCGGCTGCGCGGCCGGCCCGCCACGGCACGGCGGCTCACCTTCGGCGAGGACGACTAGGCACGCCCGGTCAGGTTCCGCCGGCCGGGCAGGCCCCCCGGCGGGTTCCGGTGGCCGGCAGGGTCGGTCAGGTTCCGCCGGTCCACCGGTAGCGGCGCTCCGGTCGGCCGGCGGAGCCGTACCGCAGGCTCACCCCGGCCTTGCCGGCCCCGACGAAGTGCTCCAGGTAGCGGCGGGTGCTGACCCGGGACAGCCCGACCCGATCGGCGCACTCCGTGGCGGAGAGATCGCCGTCGGTCGACCGCAGTGCCGTGGCGACCAGGTCGGCGGTCGGCTGGGTCAGGCCCTTCGGCAACTCGACCGGGGCCGGCCGGAGCGCGACGAAGAGCCGGTCGACGTCCTCCTGGCCGACCTCTCCGGATCCGGCCAGCCGCTGCTGGGCGGCGGCGTACCGCTCCAGCCGGTCGCGCAGCGCGTCCGAGCCGAACGGCTTGATCAGATAGTGCACGACCCCGCCGCGCAGGGCGGTCCGGATCGTGTCGACGTCCCGGGCCGCCGTCACCGCGAGTACGTCCACCACCACCTCGCCCTCGCGCAGCCGACGCAGCACCTCCAGCCCGGAGAGATCCGGCAGGTAGATGTCGAGCAGTACCAGGTCGGGGCGGAGCCGGTGCACCGCGTCGAGCGCTTCCGCGCCGGTGTGCGCCACCCCGACGACGGTGAAGCCGGGCGTCCGCTCGACGAAGCCCCGCTGCACCCGGGCGACCATGAAGTCGTCGTCCACCACCAGTACCCGGATCATGTCGGCGCCCTCCCGGGCAGCGCGCCGTCCCGGACCGGGCTGCCGGCCGGCGGCGCGGTGTCCCCGGCCGGCTCGTCGACCGACGGGACCGGATCCGCACCGGTGACCGACGGGACCGGATGCCGGCCGGCGGCGGGCCGAGCCGGATCCCGGCCGGCGGCGGGCCGAGCCGGGTCCCGGCCGGCGGCGGCCAGTGGCAGCCGGGCCCGGCCGGTGGCGGGCAGCGGCAGCCGGGCCCGGAACGATGCGCCGTCGACCTCGACGCTGCCGCCCCGGCGCTGGCAGATCAGCCGGACCAGTGCCAGCCCCAGCCCGTGGTGCCCCCGGGCCGGGTCCTTGGTGCTGTAACCCTGCCGGAAGACCTCCTCGACCCGCTCCGGCGGTACCCCCGGACCGGAGTCGCCGACCCGGACCACGACCTCGGTGTCGACCCGGGCGAGGACGACCTCCACCCGGCCACCGGAGCCGGCCGCGTCCAGCGCGTTGTCGACCAGGTTGCCGACCACCGTGACCAGATCGGCGGCGAGCTGCTCGTCGACCGCCGGCAGATCCGACTCCGGCGAGACCCCCAGCCGGACACCCTGCTCGGCGGCGAGACTGGCCTTGGCGATCAGCAGCGCGGCCAGCGCCGGATCCCGGACCAGCTCGGTGACGTCCCGGTTCAGCTTCTCGTGCACCTGACTGGCCCGGTTGACGTACCGGATCACCTCGTCGTGCTCGCCGAGTTCGATCAGCCCGGCGATCGTGTGCAGCCGGTTGGAGAACTCGTGTGCCTGCGCCCGCAGTGCCTCGGTGGTCTGCCGGCTCGCGTCCAGCTCACGGCGGAGCGCCGTCAGCTCGGTCCGGTCCCGCAGCGTGGTGACCGAGCCGACCCGGCGCCCCCGGACCAGCACCGGCCGGCGGTTGAGCACCAGTACCCGGTCGTCGCTCAGGACGATCTGGTCGACCCCGGTGACCCTGCCGGTGAGTACGTCCCGCAGCCGGGGCTCCATCGGCTCGGCGTGCAGCGACCGGCCGACCGGCAGCGCGGCCAGCCCGAGCAGCCGGACCGCCTCGTCGTTGACCAGGGTCACCCGGTCGGCGGTGTCGGTGCCGAGCACGCCCTCCTTGATGCCGTGCAGCATCGCCTCCCGGTGCTCGACCAGACCGGTGATCTCGCGCGGCTCCAGCCCCAGCGTCTGTCGCTTCACCCGCCGGGCCAGCAGCAGCGACCCGGCCACCCCGAGCACCCCGCCGAGCAGCAGATAGGTGAGCAGGTTGGTGAGGCCGGCCGCGAGCTGCTCAGGCAGCGTCGGATAGGTCTGGCCGACCACGATCAGGCCGAGGAAGCGGCCGTCCCGCTCGTCGAGGACCGGCACGTGCGCGACCAGCGCCTTGGAGCCGTCGTCGACCACGCCGACCCAGGACCGGCCGGTGAGGCCGTCGCTGCTGCCGAGCACCATCGGCGATCCGGCGTCCGGGCCGGTGACCAGCTTGCCGGTGGCGTCGGCGATCAGCACGTACGTCGCGCCGGAGACCGCCCGCGCGCTCTCCGCCACCGCCGCCAGCGCCTCCTGGCCGTGCGGGTCGCCGATCCCCATCCGTACGGTCCGGTTGATCGCCGCGTTCTCCCCCACCGAGCGCAGCCGGGAGCCCTCGTCCCGGCGGAACGCCGCGTCGGACTCGGTGATCGAGACGGCCGCCACCGTGCAGACGACCAGCAGGACGATGCCGAGCTGCAACAGCAGGAACTGACCGGCCAGGGACATCCGCTGCCGCATCGCTCCTCCTCGTCCGGTTCGTCGCGCCGGTCCGGTACCGGCACGGTCGCCTGCCCCGCGACGACACCCGGTCGCGGCGCCGGGCAACCGGGAAGTTCTCACCTGACCAGCCCCGACGTCAACCGGCGGACCGGACCCGTCACGGGTGGTGACAACCGGGCGTCGGGCGGCCAGGATCGGCGGATGGACGGTACGAGGGGTCGGACGACGAGGTATCCGGTGCGGAGGTGTGCGGTGGCGAGGTATCCGGCGACGAGGTGTCCGGTGGCGAGGCGGCTGGCCGGCTCGGTCGCCGCTGGTCTCGCGGTCGTGCTGATCGTCGTCTCCGGCTGCGCGGGGCGCCTCGCGGACGGCGCCGCCGAATTGCGCCTGCTCGTCCCGAACCCACCGGGGAGCGGCTACGACGTGACCGCGCGCACCGCCGCCAAGTCCCTGGCCGACGCCGGGATCGCCCGGGCGGTGGAGGTCTTCAACCTGCCCGGCGGCGGTGGCGTCGTCGGGCTCCGACGGCTCGGCTACGAGCGGGGCAACCCGGACCTGATGATGCTGATGGGGCTCGGCGTGGTCGGCAGCCAGTACGCCTCCGGGGCCCGGTTCACGCTCCAGGACACCACGCCGATCGCCCGGCTCATCGAGGAGCCGGCGATCGTGGTGGTGACCCGGGACTCGCCGTACCGGGACATCGACGGGCTGATCACGGCCTGGCGGGCCGACCCGGCGGCCGTACCGGTGGGCGGCGGCTCGTCCGCCGGTGGGCCGGACCATCTCGCCCCGATGCTGATCGCGGAGGCGGTCGGCATCCCGCCCCGACAGGTGAGCTACCGGCAGTTCGACGGGGGCGGCGACCTGCTCGCCGCGATCCTCGACCACCAGGTCGACTTCGGCGTCTCCGGCCGCAGCGAGTACGCCGACCAGATCGCCTCCGGCCAGCTCCGGGTACTCGCCGTCACCAGCGAGTTCCGGCTCGCCGGCACCGAGGCGCCGACCCTGCGGGAGCGCGGTGTCGACGTCGTCTTCACCAACTGGCGGGGCATCGTCGCGCCGCCCGGACTGGACGGCGGGGACGTGGCGGCCATGCGCGAGATGGTCGCCCGGTTGCACGCCTCGGCACAGTGGCGGACGGTGCTGACCAAGTACGGCTGGACCGACGCGTACCTCGACGGCGCGGGATTCGGCGACTTCCTCCGGGCCGAGAACGCCCGCCTCGCCCACGCGCTCGACGGGCTCGGCCTGAATCCGGCGCACGCCTCCGGGGCCGGGGGCGGCGGATAGCCCGACGGGACGGTCAATCGGCGCCGCCACACCGTCCCGGCGGGGTCGGCACGCTCCCCTGAGGACGGTGCGGTCGCGGTAGAGTCCCGGCCACCGGTGCGCGCCGGTACCCCGTCGGAACGCCACCCGGACAGGAGCCCGCCATGGCCACCGCCGCACGTCGGTCGCCCCGGACCGCCGCCACCCTGCTCACGGCCGTCGCGCTGGTCGCGATCCCGACGGGGGACGCGTCGGCGCACGACGGCGACACCCGGCCCACGGCCGGCGACACCCGGATGGCGGCCGGTGACGGCGCCGTGGCGGCGGAGCGGGTGCTGCGGGTCTACAACAACAACATCGAGAACCTCGTGGTGAACAACGCCGACGGCACCTGCACCCGGATCTCCGGTCCGGACCATCTCACCTCGATCCTCGTCGACGACAGCGGCCGGACGGGTACCGCCGGTGTGGCGGCACCGGACCTGCTGATCGTGCAGCAGGTCCGGGGCACCGGGCAGGCGGAGGCGTACGCGGACCAGCTCTCGGCCAAGTTCGGCTATCCGGCCGGCACCTACCGGGCGATCGTGGCCTGGAGCGACCCGGAGCCGTGGGGCAGCACCCACAAGTGCAGCTCCCAGTCGCTCGGTGACCTGAAGAAGAAGCAGACCAACGGCATCCTCTACAACACCCGGACCCTGAGCCTCGCCTCCGGCGACGTCTCGAAATACTGGAGTGCCGGCTGGCTGCGGCCCGGGACGGCGTACGCGAACGGTGCCGGGTGCACGCTCTACAAGCCGCCGAACAGCGACCCGGACAGCACCGACTACCACAAGTGGAAGCGGACCAGCGCCATCGCGGCGAGGTTCACCATCAAGGCGACCGGCACCACCGTCTTCGCCGCCACCATGCACCTGCCGCAGGAGAACCGGCAGAACGCCTGCGCCGGGGCCGGCTACACCGGCATCGGTGGCACCGGCATCCACATCGGGGCGGACGCCACCAGCCTGATGAACGCCTCGACGATTCGGGTGGTCGGCATCGACGCGAACCGGACCGGCATCCCGGCGTCGACGTTGAGCGGTTACGGCATGACCGGCTACGGTTCCAGGGCCACCAGCGGCTCCAGCAAGATCGATTATCTCTTCGTCCGGGGCAGTGTGCAGCCGTCGGCGGTCGACCACACGGTGGCCGGTACCAGGTCGAACCACCTGGCCCTGTACGGCTTCATCACCTACTGACCCGTCGAGCGCCGGTGGAGGCGCGGCGGCCGTGGTCGCGCCGCCCCGGGCCGTACCCCCGGTGGACGCCTCACCGTCGTCACCTCCGCCGCACCCGACGACCGCACGGTCCCGCGCCGGTCGCGTACCTTGCTCGCATGGCAGCAGCTTCCGCCGATCCGGTGCGCGGTGTCGTGGCCCCTCGGCCGCGCCGGGCCCTCGTCCGGGTCGCGCTCCCGCTGGTCCTCGTCACGATCGGAGTGCTGATCGGTGTCAGCGCGACGAAGCTCGCCGACGACCCGCACACCGCCCGGTCGGAGCTGGTCACCGGCACGGTGACCTGGTCGAACGACCGGACCAGGCTGTTCGTCCTCGAACGGGACGGCGCCGTGCCCGACCCGCTGCACGGTGACACCGTCTACACCGTGATCGCCGACGGCTGGCAGGACGCGGGCGGCACGCTGCACGGCGAGGGCAGCTATCCGAGCTGCCTCGCCGGTGCGGCCGACGACCCCGTCTCCACCGACCGGCACCGGGTGGAACTCGAGGTGCTGCACCGGGATGTCGGCGCCGAACCCCAGCACATCGCCGTGCACGTACGCTGCCTCGACTGACGGACCCGACGGCGGGCCGGCACTGCGGGTAGGCACCGCGCGGGTCGCCCACCGCGCGGGTCGCCACCGCGCCGGGTCCGGCGGCCGGCGCCGCGACAGCGCCGGGCCGACCGGAGTACGTCGTCGTCCTACGCGTCACCTCACCGTCGGCTCGAATGGATCGCCTGGAAGAGGGAGATCCACTGCTCCGGCCAGACGTACCCGACGAGGATGTCGGCCGGCACCCGGTTGGCCCGCAGCGCGGCGTCGACCTGGCGGGCCGGGTAGCCACGGTGCAACGAGGCCCGCAGCGAGCCGCCCACCCCGCCGAAGCCGAGCGCGACGAACCGTTCGTAGGCGGCGAGCTGACGTCCCGGCAGCAGGCCCACCGCCCGGCGCTCCAGGCGCAGGATGCCGGAGTCCACCCGGGGCATCGGCCGGAACCGCTCCCGGGGGATCCGGCCGGCCAGCCGCCAGTTCATCCACGGCCAGGTCTGCACGGTCCGCAGCGTCCACCGGCCGTAGTCGCCGCAGCGCTTCCGGGCGTACTCGAGCTGGGTGACCAGGGTGGCGCTGGTCAGCCGCGGGGCGTCCAGGCACCAGTCGACGATCCGGCTCGTCGAGGCGTACGGGATGTTGCCGACCACCGCGAACGGCTCGGTCGGCGGCACGGCGGCGACGAAGTCTCCGTGTACGAGCCGGAGTCCCGGCTCGGCGCGGAACTCCTCGCCGAGCCGGGCGACCAGCGCCGGGTCGATCTCGTACGCGACGACCCGGCGACACCGCCGAACCAGCTCCCTGGTCAGCGCCCCCTGCCCCGCGCCGACCTCCAGGATCAGCCCGGTCGGGTCCGGGCGGGCCGACGCGACGATCTGCCCGATGGTCCGCTCGTCGCGGAGGAAGTTCTGCCCGAGAACCCGGCGCGACCGGTCCTGCCCGGTACGCGGCACCGCCGGTCGGGCGGGCCGGTCGGGTTGCCGGTGGGTCGGCGGGTTCGTCCGGTGGGCGTGCGGACGGTTCTCTCGATTCGGATGATGGTGCGGCACAGCCGTGTCCTCCCGCCCGGACGCTCCGGGCCGGTTTGTGGGCAGGCGGGCGCGATCGCCACGACCTGTCCGGAAGTGATCAGGACTCGGATGACCCTGGACAGCGCACCACACGCAAACGGCGGCACAGGACGACACGGACGCCGACGGCGTCGCGGCACGTCACAAACCGCAAAAGGATGGGACCGGCGTTCGACGGCGCCGCGTCAGCGGCGTCGGCGATCGAACCCAGGTGCTCCCGCGCTCAGCCGACCAGGGCGGAGCGGCCGGCCCGAGGGCGGATCAGGAGCTGGGGCGCCCAGTCGGCGGTGCACGTCCCGGTCAGGGACCCGCGGATCAGGGCGTGGAAGGTGCCGGACACCCGCCCACCCTAGCTCAGCAGGTCGGGACCGCATCAACCAGTTTTTCCGCCCCGCCGGCACCCGCCCGGGTGCCATCCGTCCCGCCGACACCCGCCCCGCCGACACCCGTCCGGTGCGACACCCGTCCGGTGCGGTAAGTCCGGTTCACCGGGCCGGCCGAACCACCGCACCGGCGGGCCGGGTCACCGCTTGCGTCCCACTCCGGCGTAGACGAGGGCGCCCCGGTAGCGGTCGTCGACCGTCTCGGACGGATCCGGACGCCAGTCCGGCAGGTTCACCAGGCCCGGCTCCACCAGTTCGAAGCCGGTGAAGAACCGCTCGGTCTCGGCCCGGTCCCGGGCGGTCAGCGGCGTCGGAGTACGCCGGTAGAGTTCCTTGATCTCCTCGTCGGACTCCTCGCTGGCCCCGTGCGCGCCCTGGGTCACCACCAGGTAGCTGCCCGACGGCATCCCCTCGGTCAACCGCGCGATCGCCCCGTGCGGGTCGTCGGAGTCGGGTACGAAGTGCAGCAGCGCGACCAGCAGCAGCGCGGTCGGTCGGGCCAGGTCGAGCAGGCCGCCGTCGCGGACCTGGTCGAGGATGTCCTGCGGCCGCCGCAGGTCTGCCTGGAGTACGGCGGTACGGTCGTCGCCGGCCAGGATGGCCCGACTGTGTGCCACCGCGACCGGATCGATGTCCACGTAGACCACCCGGGCCTCCGGGTCGAACTGTCGGGCGACCTCGTGCACGTTGTTCGCGGTCGGGATGCCGGAGCCGATGTCCAGGAACTGCCGGACGCCCTGCGCGGCGAGGAACCGTACCGCCCGACCGAGGAAGGCGCGGTTGGCCCGGGCGTAGCGGACCGCGTCGGGCCAGGCCAGCACGGTCTTCCGGGCGATCTCCCGGTCGACCTCGAAGTTGTGCGATCCGCCGAGCCACACGTCGTAGATCCGCGAGGCGCTGGGCCGGTCGGTATCGATGTCGTCGGGCGCCCAGTCCGGTCGTGTCACCGTCACACTCCGCCAGCTCGGTGTCTTCGCCACCCCGGCTCGCCCGGCCACCCGTACCGGCCAGCCCGTACCGGCGAGCCCGGTGTCCGCACCGGTTTCCAGATCCTCAGCGTACCGATCGGAGCCCGGTCGAGGAGCCCGCGGACATCGAGACAGGCCGTTGTTCCCGCCCGGCCACGGGCCGCCGATCCGCACCACGGCGCCGGTTGTGGCGCTCACCTGCCGCGACACTCCCGGCGGGGAAGTGATCACGATCCCGGGCCGGCGTTAAGGTACCCGGATGGAAAAGCCCACCGTGGGTCTGGTCGACGGTCCGCCGCCGCCAGACCTTGTCATCGAGGACATTACGATCGGCACGGGCCAGGAGGTCCAGCCGGGCCAATGGGCCGTGGTGCACTACGTCGGCGTCTCGTTCGACACCGGCGACGAGTTCGACTCGTCGTGGAACCGCGGCTCGCCGTTCAGCTTCCCCGTCGGTGGCGGCAAGGTCATCGAGGGTTGGGACCGGGGCGTACTCGGGATGCGGGTCGGCGGCCGGCGCAAGCTGGTGATCCCACCGCAGCTCGGCTACGGCAACCAGGGTGTCGGCAACCGGATCAAGCCGGGCGCCACCCTCGTCTTCGTGGTCGACCTGGTGGACGTCAAGTTCTGACCCGCCGGTCCTGACCTGTTCCGACCCGCCCGGGGTACGTCCGCCCCGGCCGACGGGCCCCGGACGCCAACGGCGTCCGGGGCCCGTGATCTGTTCCGGGCCGGTCCTGCGCCCTGCGGCGGCGCGCTCAGAAGTCGAGCGCGCCCCGGCCGCCCACCACCGGCAGGGTCAGGGTGCTCGACGCCGGCAGCACCGTCAACCGGGTACCGGGCAGCGGCAGCAGCGTGTAGTCCTGGTCACTGGAGAAGATCACCAGACCGAGCCGGTGCCCGGAGCGGAACACGTAGTCCTTCGGCTCCATCGTCCAGCGGTAGTCCGCCAGGCGCCCCGGCCGGAGTGGCCGGCCGTGCGCCTCGCTAATGCGGTTCTGCGGGTCCAGCCAGCCCCGGCTGACCACCACCGGCGCGTCGGTCGAGCCGACCGGACCGTAGTCGACCAGGTAGCCGGTCAGGTTCGCGGCCGTCCGGTTGTCGACGGAGAGCCGTACCCGCAGCTCCGGCCGCCCCGAGATCCGGACGTCCCGACCCAGTGCCGGGGAGGTGTAGACGAGCCGGTTCGGGTTGGCGGCATCCGGTCCCGCCACCAGTTCGGCCGGGGTGATCGTCCGCCCCGAGTCGACCATGCTCTGCAGGGTGCGGCCCCGCCCGCCGTGTTCGACCAGCCGGCCCGGCGCGGTGGCGTCGCTCGCCGAGAGCCCGAGCGACACCTCTCGGGTGGCCGGGTCCGGCCAGTCCCGGTACGTCGTGTAGACCCGGTCCTCGCGCTGCAACACCGCCCTCGGCTCGGCCATGATGTCGTTGTCGACGCCCCACAGCCAGTAGTCGAACCAGCGGTTCTCGGTCTGCTTGTAGGTCCACGACCGCCCGTCCGGCAGCGTCACCGTGGCGGCGCTGCCCGGTCCGCCGTGACCGCCCTGGTGCAGCCAGAGCTTGCGCGGCACGCCGTACCGGTCGAGCTGGTCCCACCAGTCGGCGAACTGCCCGGTCTTCACGTTCCAGTCGTTGAGCCCGTGTACGACGAAGACGCTGGCCCGGACCTTGCGCGCACCGGGCAGATAGTCCCGCTCCCGCC
The DNA here is from genome assembly GCF_003030345.1 of Plantactinospora sp. BC1. Classification (NCBI taxonomy): domain Bacteria; kingdom Bacillati; phylum Actinomycetota; class Actinomycetes; order Micromonosporales; family Micromonosporaceae; genus Plantactinospora; species Plantactinospora sp. BC1. The sequence goes on along the minus strand of NZ_CP028158.1, from coordinate 530,702 downwards.
AGAACCTGGTGTAGTCGCCGGTGACCCGGTCCTGTTCCTCGGCGATCTCGGCGATCTCGTCGGCACAGGTCCCCTCGGAACGAGCCCGCCCGGCGGTGTACATGGTGAGGATGTCGGCGTCCTCACCCTGGTATCCGCCGGGCGCCACCACCAGGCCGTTCGCCCGGTAGTAGTCGTACCAGTTGCTGATCGCGGCGACCGGGACGATGGTCTTGAGCCCTTCGACGCCGGTCGTCGCCACCATGTTCGGCAGGGTGCCGTTGTAGGAGACGCCGGTCATCCCGACCGCCCCGGTGGTCCAGCCGGCCCGTACCGGTGCGCCGCTGGCGTCGTACGCCCTGGCCCGCCCGCCCAGCCAGTCGATGATCGCCTTGGTGCCCAGCGTCTCGGCCGAGTCACCGGTGGTCGGGCAGCCGTCGGAGTCGCCGGTGCCGACGCTCTGCCCCAGCACCACCGCGTAGCCACGCGGCACGTAGTAGTCGTCGAGCTGGCCGGGCAGGTTCGCCTTCGCCTGCGCCCGCAGGACGCCGGGCTGCTCGGCCCGCCGGGCGGACGTGCCGGTCGACGAGTTCTGCGGCAGGTCGTCGACGAGGACGCTCGGATAGGGTACGTCGCCCCAGGTGTCCTTCCGGTACGGCGAGTGTTCCAGGATCACCGGCACCCGCAGCGCCGAGGTGTCGGTCTCCCGGGGCCGGGAGATGTCGACCACCACCCGGTCACGCCGGCCGTCGTGGTCGGTGTCGAGCGGGGTCTCGACCCACACCCGTTCCTCGATGGCGTCGGCGAGGGAGAAGACCGGCTGGGTCATGCCGTCCTGCACGACGATGCCCGGCGGCGGCGCGGCCGGGGCGGCGCGGGCCGGTAACGGTGCCGCGACCAGGGCCAGGCCCAGCGCGTACGCCCCGAGAATCCTCACGGGACCTGCTGATGGCATGGAGTTGCTCCTCTCGACCGGTCCTCGTGGGTCGGCGCCCGACGCCGCGCTGGCCGCCCCCGGACCGGTTGTCGCGGCGTTCGGGGCGGAGCACTGTCCGCATCGGACGATGCGGCGCATTCCGGGGGTTGTCGGAATGGTCGGGGCGGGCCGTACCGAGAACGGCTGACTACGGGGGAAAAGAGATTGTCGATGGGGGGAACATTGACGACTTATCCTAGATAGGCCACCCCGGTACGTCGATTGCTGGGGCCGACCCGGACCGGTCCTGGCAGCACCTCACCCCGCACCGGACTTGGCCAACCGCCCTACCGGGAGGTAGCTTGGCCGCCGACATCGGAAGAGTCGTACCGACGTGACCGTTGACGGGGCCGGGAGCGCGACGGTGGCGAGTGGCGTGGTTATTGGAGGCTGGGTCCCGGTGAGTGCCTACACAATTACGATTTCCCCGGACGACGGGACGCGGGCGACCACGACGTTGCGGGTGGAGGTCACCGGGGGCACCACCCGGATCACCGAGTTGCTCGTACGGGCCGGTGAGGGCGGTGGACTCACCGCTGGCGAACTGCCCACGGTCGACGTCGACCAGTTGCTCCGCGCCGTGATGCCGGCCGGTGCGGCTCCGACCGCCCCTGCTGCGCCGACCCCGTTGGCATCCTCCGACTCCGGCCCCGCCGAGGCGGTCACACCGATCGGCGCCGCACCGCAAGCCGTGTCACCCGAAGCCTCCTCGTCAAGCTCGGCGGCGACGGACCAGTCATTGCCGGTCCCCTCGTCGTCGTCGGACTCGTTGTCGTCGGACTCGTTGTCGTTGGACTCGTCGTCTGGCGAGTCGGGTGCGGACGCGTCGGGGTCGGGGCTGTCCACCGTGGAGCGTTCGGCAGGCGCGCTCGCCGTCGCCCCGGCCAAGGCGGCGACCACCGGGGAGGTCGAGCCGGCGGACGGTTACCGGGCGGCGGGTACGCGCGGCGCCGTCAGGAAGGCGGCGCCGACCCGGAGTACCGCCAGGAAGAGCCCGTCGAGCCGAGGCTCCACGGCGAAGGAGACTCCCACCAGGAGTCGTGCCGGCAAGGCGACCGGCACCGCCAAGCGGACCAGCCCCGCCAAGAGCAGCGGCCCCGCCAAGACCAGCAGTGCCACCAAGACCAGCAGTGCCACCAAGCGCGCCAGCACGGCCAAGAGCGGCGGCACGGCTGTGGGCAGGGCCGCGACCGATGGGCGTACCGGTGTGAAGGGGCGGACCGCCGCCGGCTCCGGTACGGCAACGGCAGGCCGGAAGGCGACCACAGGCCGGAAGGCGACCCCGGCCGGGAAGGCGACCCCGGCCAGGAAGGCTCCGGCGACCGCCGTCACGACCACCGCCAAGCGCGCCAACGGCCGGGCGGCGAAGAGCGCCCCGGACACCGCCACCACCCGGACGACCGGCCGGCGACGCGCCCCCAGCCCGGCCACCGCCGCGACTCCGACGGCGAGCCGTTCCTACCGGCGGGCCCCGGACGACCTCGCGCAGGTGTTCAACCAGGCCGGTACCGTCACCGCCGTGGCCGACCACTACGGAGTTCCTCGGCACACCGCACAGAGCTGGGTCCGGACCTGGCGGCAGAACCAGGAGCGGGCATCGGCCTGAGCGACGTACCCGCGGCAGCGGCGGTGCCGGCCTCGATTGTCGGCTGGCCCGCGGAGCTGCTCGCCGGGCGGCCGGAGTTGGTCGGCACGCGGGTGATGCGGCCGGTCAGCGATCGGCTCGGATCGTCAGGCGGGTCCAGGCACCGAGGTAGACGCGGTCGCCGTCGCCCAGCGGGACCGCGGTGTTGGCCACGATCGGCGGCGTCGACGGATCGTTGAGGTACGTGCCGTTGGCGGAACCCAGGTCCACCACCGCCCAGCCGCCCGGCTGCGGGAGCAGCAGTGCGTGCAGGTGGGAGACTCCGGGATCCTCCGGCGGCCCGACCAGGTCGATGTCCGGCTGCACGCCCCGAGACCGGCTACGCCGACCGATCAGCAACTGCCGGGGTTCCAGGGTGAACCCGCGAGGCACGACGAAGCGGGGAAAGGTCAGGCTTGCGGCGTCCGTACCGCCGAAGGACGTGACCAGGTCGAAGTATCCGGGGTCGGCGTCCACCACCAGCAGCCAGGCGGTTCCCTGCCCGGACGCCGGGCTGCCGTCGCCGGATCCGACCGGACCGCCGGTGCCCGGTTCGGCTCGGGCCCGGACCGGACCGGACGCGTCCGGATCGACGCCCTCGGCGGGCGGGGCCAGCAGGAAGTCGTAGCCGTCCTCCTCGCAGAACCGCCCCGCTCTCGGTGTACCGCAGTGGGGGCACGGTGCGGCGGCCGGAGCGGGCTGCCCGGCCGGTTCCGCCCCACCACTCGCCGACGCCGCGCCGCTCCCCTGCCCCGCCGGTACGCCGACCGCCGACGCCGGGCGCGCGGCTTCGGCGCCCTCGCCGACCGGCGCGGCGGAACCACGTGACATCGGTACGCCGCAGACGTCGCAGTAGTCCATCGTGGACGAGACGTGTCCCCGGGAGCAGGTGGCTGCCGTCACGGCCTCATCCCTGCTCCTTCTTCACCCGCACCGTCTTCACCGACCGTACGTCGGTCAGCTCGGCGTCCAGCGCGGCTACCTGCCGCTTGAGCCGTACCGTGCCGGTCGGCGCGTCGACGACCTCGACCACCCGGCCGAGCAGCATCGCGGTCTCGTCGTGTCCCGACTCGGCGGCCAGTTGCACGGCCCGACCCAGTCGGGCGGTCGCGGTCTCCAGGTCGCCGGCCTCCCGGGCCCGCAGCCCCTCCTGGATCGCGGCGGCGAGTTCGGCCTGCCCGGTGTAGTGCGCCACCTGCGGGCTGATCCGGGTGGAGAGCGCCGTGTCGTCGGTCCACCTGGCCAGGATCAGCCGTTCTGTCAACACCTGACCGGCGCTGACCAGGCTGACCCGGGCGGCCAGCACCTCCTCGCCGACCGAGTCGGGTTCGAGGGTCACGGACAGGTGGTATTCGCGCGTCTCCGCTCCCCATGCGCCGGTCGGATAGTCCCCGATCCGGGCGCTGACCGTCGCACGCCGTGCGGTGAGTTCCTCGACGTGTGGGAAGACCTGCTTGACCATCCGTACCGTCGCGCCGGCCGGACTCCAGATCCGCAGCGCGACGTCTGCCACCCGCTTGCCCATCGCGGACGCCGTCATCGCCTGGAACGCGGCCGGCAACTGCGCCGGGTGTTCCAGCCCGTCGGCCGTGCCGAGCAGGGCCGAGGCGATGGCGCGCAGCTCGCTGGCCACCCAGCCGCTGCCGATGCCCCGGCTGTCGCAGACGAACCGCCCCTCGCAGACGGCGAGCATCCGGCGCAGGTCTTCGGGTTGCTCGTGCTCGTTGCGTCCGTCGGTGAGCAGGATCGCGTGTCGTACCTCGGTCGGATAGCTGGCGAACAGCCAGTTGGCCAGGTCCAGCCAGCGGCCGATGGCGGTACCGCCGTCGGCCCGCAGCCCGGCCACCGCCGCCTTCGCCGCCGCCCTGGTCTGGGCGTTGGCCGGCACCATCCCCGGCTGTACCGGGTAGACCATCCGGGCGACCGCGGTTCCGGAGACCACCGCGAAGGCCACACCGTCGCGCAGGGTGTCGATGGCTACCGCCGTGGCCCGTTTCGCCTCGGCGAGCTTCGTCGGCGGCATCGACATCGAACCCGAGGTGTCCACCATGATCACCTGCGCCGCCGTCGGAACGGTCGCCGGGTTGCGCAGGTCGGGACCGGACGCGGTCACGGTCAGGATCGCGTCCACCACCTGGCCACCTGCCGGCAGGTACTCGTTGTGGTCGACCTCGGCGACGAAGTGCGGTACCGCGCTCACCTGCCTGCCTCCCCCGATCCGGCGGCGGGCGGAAACGGCAGTACGGCCACGGCGATGTTGTCGTGTCCGCCGGCCTCGGCCGCGAACCGGGTCAGGTCCCGGGCGATCGCGATCGGCGTGGCACCGCCCGGCCCCGGTACCCGGGCCGCCAACGCCCTCGCGTTCGGCAGGTAGTGCGAGAGCCCGTCCGAGCAGATGACCAGTCTGCCCGGCCGGGCCGGCTGGAACGTCACCACCTGCGGGTCGGCGTCGCCGGAGTCCGCGCCGAGCCACCGGATCAACGCCTTGGAGGTCGGGTCCTGCTCGGCGCCGGGCGGTACCGGCCGCCCGGCCCGGATCTGGCCGACCACCGAGTCGTCCACGGTCAGGCAGACCGCCTCGTGCACGGCACCGTCCGGACCGAGCCAGTACGCCCGGCTGTCACCGATCCAACCGACGGTGACCGAGCCGGCGGTGACGGCGGCCGCCACGAAGGTGCAACTGGACGGCACCTGTCCGTCGTCCTGCACCGCGGTCGCCCGGGCAGCCACGGCCGCGGCCCGACCGGCGGCGACCATGGCGTCGGGCGCGGCGGTACCGTTCCCGAGCGCGGAGAGCATCGCGGCGAGCCCCGCCTCTGCGGCCGCGTGCGCGGCGAGATCGGCCCGGAGCGAGGTGGAGACCCCGTCGCAGACCACCGCGGCGATGGTCTGGCCGAGCCGCCCGACGGTGACCGCGTCCTCGTTGCGGCGCCGCCGGGCCCGGTCGGTGACGGCGGCGACGGCCCCCAGGTCCAGGTCCGCACGGTCCCGGCCGACGGACGCCCGCCGTCCACAGTGGTCACAGTGGCCGGAGTGGCCGGAGGGCGGGGTACCGCAGCTCGGGCAGGGCTGGCCGACCGCGCGTGACGAGAGCCAGGGACCCGGTGGGACAGGTGCGTCGCCCGGATTGGCCGACCTGCCGGCCGCGCCCGGACCGGGTGAGGTGCCGCTGGTACCGGCCGGAACCGGTGGCGCCCCGAACGGACCGCCGGCTACCGGCGGCACCACGTAAGGAGCACCGGGCGGCGCGACTGCGCCACGCGGAGCACCGGGCGGCACGACTGCGGGTGGTGCACCGGGCGGTACGACTGCGCCAGGCGGTGCAACTGCGGCGGGCGGAGCACCGGCTGCCACGGGTGGCCGGGGCGGCGGGACCGAGCCGGTCCAGCCGGGCGGGGCGGGCGGTGCGGGGTGACCCGTCCAACCGGGCGACGCGGCCGGCGGCGGGTAGCCGGCCCGGTTGCCGGCTCCGGCCGGTACGCCGGGATGCCCGGGCGGACCCCAGCCCGCCGTACCGGGTGGCGCGGCCGGCGCCGGGCCGGGCTGGCTGCTCCAGCTCGTCGTCGCCGAACCAGGGGTCGCAGTCGAATCCGGGGGCGCAGTCGAACCCGGGGGCGCAGTCGAACCAGGAGATCCGGTAGGACCGGACGATCCGGTCGGTCCGGCCAGCGCCTCCAGCCGGGACAGCGCGGTCGGCCCGGACATCTCGGCCAGCCTCAGCAGCTCGGTGGACTCGGGCAACTCGACCGAGCCGGACGCCTCGGCCCAGCCGGATGCGTCGGACCGCCCGGTCGCGGGCGTGGCGGTCGACCAGGACGTCCCGACCGGAGCGACCGGAGCGACCGGACCGACCGGAGCGACCGAGCCGATCACCGGGGCCGCCCGGCCGGAGGCGCCAGCCGCCTCCCCGAACGGAACGCGCTCCAATTCCCGACCGCACTCCTCGCAGTAGCGGTGCGCCGGGTCGTCCGGGGCGCCGTGCTCGGGACACGGTTTCGGCATGCTGCCGGCAGCGCCGGCTCCGACGCCGGTCACACCAGCGTCCTCGGCCGGACGGCGTTCGCGTGGTCGACCAGCGCGATCCGCAGCTCGGGATCGCGGGAGAGCTGGGCCAGCGTCCGGTACGCCCGTTCCAGCCCCAACCGCAGCCCGCGTTCGGAGAGTTCGTGCCCCAGCAGACGCGCCCCGGAGGCGGCCGTCGACCGGTTCCGTACCCAGGCCAGGGCCACCTCCAGCACCTCGATGGTGAGCCGGGTCTGCCGCTCCACGTCCAGGCCGAGCCGCTCCAGCCGGGCGGACGCCCGCAGCAGGTCGTCCGGGCCGGTGGTGCCCGCCGTCAACCCGGGCAGACTGGCCCGGACGGCGGCGACCTGCGCCGCCACGTGCTGACTCGAACTGTCCGGCACCTGGTCGAGTACGGCGAGCGCGCCCGCCCGGTCGCCGACCAGGAACCGGATCCGGGCCAGCCCGAACGCGGCGCTCAGATAGCCGTGGTCCACCCGCCAGACCCGGTCGTAGAGCCGGGTCGCCATCTCCCGGTCGCCGGTGCACTCCGCGCTGACCGCCAGCGCGAGCCGGGCCGCCGGTTCGCCCGGCAGGACGTCGTAGACCGCGTCGAAGGCGACCCGCGCCTCGGCGGGGCGGTTCGCGGTCAGCGCCGCCAGGCCCCGGTACCAGTCGACGCGCCAGTCGAACGGGTCGGCCGCGGCCAGCCGGTCCAGGTCCGCGGCCGCTCCCGCCAGGTCTCCGCCCTCGATCCGGGCCCTGGCCAGCCGCAGCGCCACCTCCACGCTGCGGACCGGTGCGGCGGTGAGCTGCCGGACCAGTTCCGCCGGGTCGGTCGCGCCGAGCGAGGCGAGGAAGCCGGCACCGGGATCGAGGACGTCGACCTGCGGCAGCGGCAGTGCCGCGGCGACCACCGGCGGCGCCGGGGCGATCGCACCGGGTGGTACGCCACCTCCGGCGCCCCAGGCCCGTCCGGCGACCGCCCGGCCGACCTCGCCGGCCTCGGTACCGAAGGCGCGCCGCTCCGGGGTGAACTGCCGGGACACCGCCGGCCGGGGTACGCCGTCGGCGGCGGAGAGCACCTCGCGCAGTACGCCGAGGAGTTGCTCGCTCATCTCCCCGGCGCTCTGGAAGCGCCGGTCCGGATCGGGGTGGGTGGCCCGGCGCAGCAGCCGGTGGTACGACATCTCGGCGGTGAACAGCGGCGTGTCGGCCGGCTCCGGCAGCCGGTTGGCGTACGTGGTCGAGAAGCCGCGGAAGTCGAGGCTGAGTACGGCCAGCGCCCGCCCGACGGTGTAGATGTCCGAGGCGACCGAGGGGCCGAGCGTGCCGACCTCCGGCGCCTGGTAACCGGGGGTGCCGAAGATCGCGCTGGTGCTGTCGTCGACGTGGCGTACCGCGCCGAGGTCGATGAGTTTGAGCTGCTCCTCGGCGTGGATGACGTTGTCCGGCTTGAAGTCGCAGAAGAGCAGGTTGCGGTCGTGCAGGTAGTCGAGGGCGGGCAGGATCTCCACCCCGTAGGCGATCACCTCGGGCAGCGGCAGGGCGCGTTGGCCGGTGTCCCGGCGCCGGGCCAGCAGCATGTCCCGCAGTGACTGGCCGCCGACGTACTCCATCACGATGTAGCCGACCGGGATCCCGGTGCGTGGGTCGGGGTGCTCCACGAAATCGTGGATCTTGACAATGTTGGGGTGGTCCAGCTCGACCAGGAAGCGACGCTCCGCCACGGCCGACGCCATCGCGTCCTCGTCCGAGGTGTTGATCAGTCCCTTGAGTACCACCCAGCGGTCGCTGACGGTGTCACTGACGTTGCGGTCCCGGGCGAGGTAGATCCAACCCAGTCCGCCGTACGCGAGCGCCCCGAGGATCTCGTACCGTCGATTGATCACGTCGCCCGGGCCGAGCCGGGGTACGAAGGAGAACTGGGTGCCGCAGTGCGGGCAGAAGCCCTCGGCCCGACCCGGGCGGTCCTCCCGGCCCCGCCCCACCGGCTTCTCGCAGCTCACGCAGAACCGTCGCGACTCGGCGACCTTCGGCTCGGCCATCACGGCGGTGGCCGGGTCGCGCAGCGGTACCCGGGCGATGTCGACCAGGCCGGCGCCGAGACCACCCCGGGACGCGCTGCGGGACCGGGTGGAACTCCGCGAGCCGGAGTTCGAGGTGCCCCGGCTCGGCACGGTGCCGATCCCGCTCGGCGTCGAGCCCCACCCGGTGCCGGTGGACGCCGGTCCCTGGCCGGTCGACGCCGGACCCTGCCCCGTCGACGCCAAGCCCTGCCCAGACGCCAAGCCCTGCCCAGACGCCAAGCCCTGCCCGGACGCCAAGCCCTGCCCGGTCGACGCCGGGCCCGGCGAGCCGGCCTGCGCCGGGCCCTGGCCCGTCGAGGCCGGTCCCGGGCGCTGACCGGTGGAGAGCGCGGCGTGCCCGGTCGGCCCCGCTGGCTGTCCCGGCACCGAGCCGTGTCCGGCGATGGCGCGGCCGCCCGGGCCGACGCCCGGGCCGACACCGACGGCGGCGGCCGGCACCGACGCCCGGCCGGTTCCGGTCGGTACCGACGCCCGGCCCGTCCCGGTCGGCGCCGCGCCCCGTCCGGTACCGGTCGAGGTCCCGACCGGACCGGTACCCGTCGAGGTCCCGATCGGGCCGGTACCCGTCGAGGCGGCTACCGGGCCGGTACCCGTCGCGCCGCCGGTGCTCTCCGGCCCCGTCGTCGACCCGGCGGCCGGTGCCCGCCGACCGCACTCGTCGCAGTAGCCGTCGGGGAGGTAGGAGCCGGGGCAACCGGGTCGCAGGCAGCGGGTGCTCATGGAACGGCTCCCTTCGCGCCGGGCGCCGGGCGCTCGGCGAGATCGTTGAGGTGACGCTGGTACGCGACCACGGCCCGGGTCGCCGCCGACAGATCACACGGGCTGGTGTAGAGCAGGTCGCGGGCCTGCCGGTAGCGGGCGGAGAGTGCGGTGTGCTCGATCAGGCCGAGCCGCCCCGCCTTGGCCCGGTACGCGTCGAGCCGGCCCCGCAGTTCGGCACGCCGCCGCAGCAGCCCGTCCGCCGCCTCGTGCGACTCGGCCGTCCGGCGCCGGGCGTCCGCCACGCCCCGTTCGAGCGCGGCCAGTTCCGTGCCGACCCGGCTCCACCGCCGCTCCCGGTGCACCTGACCGAGCTGGGCGAACTGGGCACGCAGCGCCGGGGTCGGATCCGGGGTCGGGTCGGGCAGGGCCGAGTTGGCGATCTTGGTGCGTGCCAGCGCGTACGTCCGGGCGGTTTCGGCGACGGCCGTACCGAGTTCGTCCAGTTCGGCCGCCAGCCGTGCGGTACGCCCGGGATAGCCGTCGCGTACCTCGGTCAACTCGGCGACTCGACCGGTCAGGGCGGCGAGTTCGGCCGCCAACCGCCGCAGCCGGTCCCGCAGGACTGTCGCGGTCGACCCGGACCCGGCCGCGCCGAGCGGGTCGGCGAGCGCGCTCCGGTACGCCTCCTCGACCGCCCGGCCGAGCCGTTCGAGTTCGTCGCGCGGCACCTCGGCGGTACCCGATCCCGCCGCCGCGACGCCGGCCCGCGCGCCGACGGCCGGGGCGGCACCGGGTCCGGCCGGAGCGCCGGTACCCGCCGGCTCGTCGGGCCGTACCGACCCGCTCAGCTCGACGACCTCTGCCCGCAGCCGGTGCAGGCCGTCGGTGAGCTGGCCGAACCAGCCGGCGAGCCGGGCCCGTGCGGCCGCCAGCGCGTCGAGCGTGCCGGCCAGCGCGGCGGCCTCCGCCTCGATCCGCCGGGCCAGCTCGGGTAAGGCGATCCGGTGCGCCGCCGCGCCTGCCGGGTCGTCCAGCACCGTTCCGTCCGCGTCGAGCGCGACGGCCGGGGAGGTGAGCAGTGCACCGAGTTCCCGCAGCTCGGGGTCGCCGGGCCGGGACCGCCGGGCGCGTACCGCGCGGGCCTGGTCGAGCAGCACCCCGAAGGCGGCGAACTGCGACCAGAGCGCAGCGGTCCGGGCGCGCACGTCGGCGGCGACCCGGGCGGTCTCGCCGGTCGGCCGGGTGTCCCGCAGCAGGGCCAGCTCGGGGCGGCTGTCCAGGGCGTACATCGCGGCCGAGGCCCGGTCGAGCGCCGCACCGAGCGCGCCGAGCACCCGGTCGACCTCGGCCCGGCCCATCGGTGACGGCGGCGGCACGCTCATCGGCGGGGCTGACCGGATCCCGTGCTGCCGGCCGGCGCCGCCGGGTGCCCGGCGGTGCCCCGCCACCGCACTGGAAGGTCCACGAGACACGCTAGTCCCGGTAACGCGCGACCGGCGGCGCCGGCGCCGGGCCCAGCGACGTCAACCATCGGGTGTACAGCCGGGTCCAGGTGCCGTCGAGGCGGATCTTGGCGAGTACGCCGTTGACGAACCGGACCAGCTCAGGCGCCTCGCGGGAGATCGCCACCCCGTACGGCTCGTCGCTGAACCGCGGGCCGACGACCTCGGTGTTCGGGTCCTGGGCGGCGAGCCCGACCAGGATGCTGTCGTCGGTCGAGACCGCGACGACCTGGTTCTGTTGGAGCAGCACGAGACAGTCCGTCCAGTTGACCACCGAGACCGGTGCGGTGCCCTTCTCCGCGATGTTCCGGATCGAGGTGCTGCCGGCCGCCGCGCAGACCTTCTTGCCGCGCAGGTCGTCGATGCTCTTCACCCCGGAGCCACGGGTGACCAGGACGCGCTGGCCCGCGGTGAAGTATTCGGTGGAGAAGCTGACCTCCTGCCACCGTTCGCAGTTCATCGTCATGGTCCGGACCACCATGTCGACGGTGCCGTCCTTGACCACCTTGATCCGGTCGGCCGAGCTGATCGCCCGGAACTGGATCCGGCCCGGATCGCCGAAGAGGCCCCGGGCGATCTCCCGGGCGATGTCGACGTCGAAGCCGGTGAGCTGGCCGGTCAGCGGATCCCGGAACCCGAACTGGTAGTTGTTCTGGTCGACCCCGACGATCAGCCGTCCACGCTGGACGATCTTGTCCATGGCGCTGCCGGAGGGCATCTGTCGGGGACGGGGCAGCGCGCCGGACGGCCGCAGGCTGGCCCGGGGGTTGCACGAGCCGGACGAGGCCGCCGGGCCGGTGGGGATGACCGCCGGATCCTGCATCCCGACCGGCCGGGGCGGGTCGGCCACCATCCGGTTGTCGGGCAGCGCCTGCTCGTCGGTGCCGCAGGCGGCGAGACCCACCGTGGCCACCGCCACGAGGACGCCGGCAAGGACCCGGCCGGCGAGATGCCGATGTCTCATCGATACTCCGCAATCCGCTGCTGCATGCCCACCGCGGCCCCGACCAGCAGGAGGAGGCTCAGTCCGACGATACCGATGTCGACGCCGGTGAGGGCCCGGCCGGCGCTGACCGCCTCACGTTCGAACCGGTCTCCGTTGTGGGTGATGGCCAGCGCGAGCGCCTCGTCGAACCTGTTGAAGATGGCGGCCGTGGTCTGCTCGCCGGTGCCGACCGTCGCGGCCACCGCCTTGGCGTACTCGCCACTGTCGTCGAGGGCCCGCACGTTGCGGTGCGCCGCCGACCATTCCCTGCTCCGGGCGATCGCCGCCTCGACCGCCTGTCGGGTGGTGTCGTCCGGCGCCGCCGCCCGAGCCTGCGCCAGCAGCCCGCCCGAGCCGTCGGCCCCGGCGAGTCGCTCCATCAGGACGCCGTGGTTCTCCTCGAAGGCCGCGCCGTTGCCCCGGGCGACCAGGGTCAGCGCCTCGTCGGCGCGGGCCTGCAACCCGGCGATCCGCGCCTCGGCGAGCAGGTTGACCTGGGCCGAGCCGGAGTCCCGGCTGTCCCGCAGGTTCCCCGCCGCGACCAGTGCCGAGCCGGTCAGCCAGGCCACCAGCAGTACGGTCGCACCCGTGGCGACCAGCAGACCCACGTTGAGCAGCCGGTTGGTCCGCCGGGTCAGGTGGATCTGCGTCAGCACCAGTGCCGCCAGGGTGAGTACGGCGAGCAGTACCGCCACCCAGGGGAAGCCGGCCGCCCGGTCCCGCGCCTCGTCCAGCTCGGTCGAGGCCGTCGCGTAGAGCTCCTGGGCGGCGGGCAGCAGCTCGTCACGCATCAGGCCGGAGGCTTCCTGGAGATAGGCGACGCCGAGCGGCAGACCCTGCCGGTTGTAGGTCCGGGCGGTCTCCACCAGCCCGCTGTAGACCGGAAGGCGGGCGGTGATCCGGGCGACCGCCGCGGCACCCCGGCTGTCGTCCGAGACCGCTGCCGAGACGACGGTGAGCGCGGAGGCCGCGTCGGCCAGGTCGCGCTGGTAGCGGTCGCGCAGCGCGGGCGGCTCGAGACCGTTGGAGAGGAAGGCGCTCGCGGCGGTGGCGTCGGCGTCGGAGAGCGCACGGTAGAGGCTCTGCGCCGCCACCGCCAGCTCACCGCTGCGGGCGGTCACTCCCCGGACCAGATCCGCGCGCTGCCGTACGCCGACGAAGGCGACCACCCCGGTGAGCAGCCCCAGCACGACCACCCCGGCCAGGATCGCGGTGAACCGGCCGGGTGTGCGGCGCAACGGTGTCGTCATCCGGCGCATCAGGTCCGGTGGGCGGGGTTGCGGCGGAACGGCCAACCGGCCTGGCGTGACAGCCACCGCCGACCCGTGCGAACCCACCCGAAACCTCCCCAACACCGCAACGGGAAACGGCCGGTCCGGACGTGGTCCAGCCGGTCAGATCTTGGACGACCGGCTTCAAGGTAACCAATCGGCTCAACCGGTGGGGGGCGGCCCGCCGGTGTCGGCGAGCCTACTGTCGGCCACCGACGAACCGGCCCGGCACACCGTCCACTCTCGGCGGCCGATCCCGGCGGAGCAGCCGCACGGTCCACCCGGGCCGGCCCTCGCGGCGCCCGCACCGGCCCGCCCGCCGGGAGGGACCCGGGTGCCGGCGGAGCCCGGAAGGTCCGGGCGGCATGGCGAGCCGCCCGGACCGGGAGGTGGACGCGGGCGGGCCGCGCCGGATCGCCGCGCGGCCCGCGACGCTCAGCCGGTGGTCCAGACGTACGTGCCGGCCACTGTCGCCGCCGCGCCACCGGCGTACGCGGGGGCGAGGCCGCCGGCGAACAGCGCGTCGACCCGGGACGCCTCGGCCGCACTCGGGTACGCGTTGCGGCAGGAGACCGGGGCGCTGCTGCCGGACATCAGATCCGAGCAGAGTCCGGTACGCCGGTCGGGCAGCCCGAGGATGTGCCCGAGTTCGTGGGTGGCGATCCTGGTCCGGTCGTACCCCTGGTTCACGGCCTGCCAGCCCATGTAGACCCGGCCGGAGCCGAGCCCGGTGACGTACGCCCGGGGCCAGCCGCTGTCGACGTAGATCGTCACCGTCGCCGGGGTGCCGGCCACCAGGCGCACGTTGCTGACGCTGCTGTTCCAGATCTGGGCGGCCTGGGTGAAGTTGGTGCCGAACTCCCCGGCCCGGCTCGCGTCGTAGTAGACCGTACGCACCGCGGGCGCGGCGGTGGCCGGCGCGGCGGCGACCTCGACCCCGACCAGCGAGGTGGCGAGGGTGAGCAGGCCGAGCGTGGCCCGGAGGAGGTGGCGTCTGAGCATGACGACTCCTTATGGGAGCGGGGAAGGCGAGGAAGCGACGCCCTCGATCGATGCTCATTAATCTAGGTCTCCGGCCCGTCGATCGGCGCATAACAGTTGCCTCATACCGGACCAGCGAGGCGGTACCGGAACGACCGTCGACGACGACGGCGCGGAACCGGAGTGATCGCCGACGATGAACCGAAACGTAACCTGGTCGAACGCGCGCCGTCGCGACCGTCGACCATGGTGAGGGGGCTAACCTGGATCGAGCGTCCGGCGTCGCCGGCGGGGGTGGAAGGCGGTAGCGGGATTGTGCTGGCGGAGGAGAACCACGTGACCACACCGTCGCGGACCGGACGTCCGGCGGTGATGACCGACGTGGCCCGGCTCGCCGGGGTGTCGCACCAGACCGTCTCCCGGGTGATCAACGGCCATCCACGGGTCCGGCCCGAGACCCGGGACCGGGTGGTCCGGGCGATGGCCGAGCTGAGCTACCGGCCGAACGCGATGGCCCGAGCCCTGGCCAGCCGCCGCTCCCGGGTACTCGGGGTGGTGAGCTTCGACACCATCCTCTTCGGCCCGGCCTCGACGCTGCTCGGCATCGAGCGCGCCGCCCGGGCCGCCGGTTACGGGGTCAGCATCGTCACCCTGGAGAAGGTCGACCGCCGTGGCGTACTCAGCGCGGTCGAGGCGCTGGACGGTCAGGGTGTGGACGGCGTGATCATCATCGCGCCGCAGATGGCCGCCGCCGCCGCGCTGCACAGCCTCCCCCAGGGGATGGCGGCGGTGGCGGTCGAGGCCGGCCAGGACAGCGGGCTGCCGTCGGTCTCGGTGGACCAGGTGGCCGGGGCCCGGCTCGCCGTCCAGCACCTGCTCGAACTCGGGCACCGGACCGTGTGGCACGTCTCCGGGCCGAGCGACTGGCTGGAGGCGGGTGACCGGATCATCGGCTGGCGGCAGAGCCTGGAGGAGGCCGGCGCCGCCGTACCGCCGATCATCTCCGGCGACTGGAGCGCCCGGTCCGGGTACGCGGCCGGCACCGCGCTGGCCGGCAACCCGGACGTCACCGCGGTCTTCGTCGCCAACGACCAGATGGCGCTCGGCCTGCTGCGTGCCCTGCACGAGCGGGGCGTCCGGGTGCCGGCCGACATCAGCGTGGTGGCCTTCGACGACATTCCGGAGGCGGAGTTCATGTTGCCGCCGCTGACCACCGTCCGGCAGGACTTCGACGAGGTGGGCCGGCGCGGCATGGCGACCCTGCTGCAACTGCTCGACACCCCCGGCCGGGTCGGCGGCCCGCTTCCGGTGCTCTCCAGCACCACGCCGATCGAGCCGACCCTGGTGATCCGGCAGAGCACCGCCGCTCCCCCGGCCGCCCGGAGCTGACCGGGCCGCCGGGACGGCCGGTCGGGGCGCCGGAGGTGCGACTCGCCCGCGGTGTCAGGCCCAGCCGGCGGTCGGCCGGAACGAACTCTCCGCCCGCAAGGTGGCGTTGTCGGCGTACCAGTCGACCCGGTGCCGGGGCTGCGCCGGGCTCGACGCGGAGTGCGGCGCCCCACCCTCGCTCATTAGAGGTTGGGCAATGCCTCAGGCCCCCCGTCGCCCCTTCCCGGCCGGTGCCGCGCCGTGGCACGGACAGCCGACCGCCGGCACCGCGCCGCCCGGCGCCGACGCGGAGATCGCGGCCGCCGCCTCCTCGACCCCGCGCAGCAGCCCGTCCAGCGCCGCCCGGTCGAGGTAGCGGCCCCGCACCACCACCCCGGCGATCCGCCGGGTGTTGCCGATCGCCGCCAACGGGTTCGCCTCCAACACCACCAGGTCGGCGGCGTAGTTCCGGGCCACCCGGCCGGTGCGGGCGCCGAGGAAGCTCGCCGGTTCGGCGGTCGCGGCGTGCAGCGCGGCCATCGGGCTCAGGCCCGCCTCGACCAGGTAGCCCAGCTCGTCGTGGACCGAGAATCCCGGGTACGTGCCGCAGGTGCCGACGTCGGTGCCGACCATCAGCGGTACCCCGGCCCGGTGCAGCTCGCCGACCATCCGGAGCCGGTGGCCGAACATCGCCGCCCACTGCCCGTCCTCCGCCGGGGCGCGGTCCTTGAGGTACAGCTCGTCGAGGGCGTACTGCAGGCCAGCGAGCATCGGCGCGGGCAGGTAGCGGGCGCGCGGGTCGGCGTACAGGTCGAGGGTGCGCGCGTTGTCCAGCCCGTGGTGCATGACGAGGGTCGGGACCTGACGGGTACGGCGTTCGGCCAGTCGCGCGAAGACCTGACGTGCCTTGGCCGGGCTGTAGCTGTGTGCGGCGCTCCATTCGACCGGGTGGATCGCGGCGAACCAGCCGCTGTAGTCACCGGTCTCCAGACGGATCCGGGCGATCCTGGCCCGGAGCCGCTCCTCCTCCCCCGAGGTGTCGATGGCGGTCCAGAACATGTGCTCGACGCTCGCCTGTCCGAGCGTGGCCGCCTCGGTGATCGGTACCTCGTCCGGGCAGTGCCCGGCGAACTCGACCCCGAGCCGGCGGCACTCGGCGACGATCGCCCGGTACGCCGGCGGCGACAGCCGGGAGTAGACCTTCACGAAGTCGGCCCCCTCGGCCACCACCTGGCGGACCGCCTGCCGGGCCTGCTCGGCGTCGGCCACCGAGAGCACGCTGAGCATCGTCGGGTCCCAGACCGTCGGCGCCCCGTCGATGATCCGGCTGCCGATCGTGTAGCGCGGGCCGAGCAGGCTGCCCGCCTCGATCCTGTGCCGCCAGTCGCGCACCGCCGCCGTGCCGGACATCTCCCGGACCGTGGTCACCCCGTTCGCCACGCAGAGCGCGGGATCGATCTGCTCGGCGTACCCGTGGGTGTGCATGTCCGCGAGTCCCGGGATCAGGAACCTGCCGCGCAGGTCGACCACGGCGGCGCCGGCCGGCACCCGGACCTGGCCGGTCCGGCCGACCTCGGCGATGCGGTCGCCGCGCACCAGCACGGTGGTGTCGGGTCGGACCCGCCCGGACGCCGGGTCGATCACGGTGGCGGAGGTGAAGGCCGTGCCGGCGGAAGCCGTGGCGGCGGACCCGCCGCCGTGGTCCGCGCCCGGTGTGGCGGCGAGCGAGGTACCGGCAGCCAGCGAGGTAGCGGTGGTCGCACCGACGGCGAGACCGGCGACCAGCACGCCCCGGCGGGAAAACTCTGTCGTCATGCCTGGAATCGTCGCGGGCACGGGCCGGTCGGGGCACACCTCCTGACACCCGGAACGGGGTGGTCCTAGCCCTACCTCCCAGCGGCTGCTCCGCCAGACCGGTCCACGTGTTGTCAACCCGAGTTGACAGACCCGCCCCGTCAACCTAGGTTGACAACCGTACGGGGCACGGCTGTACCGACCGACCGCCGAGCGGGGAGCGGGAGCGGAACATGTTCGAACGGTTCACCACGAACGCACGTCGTACCGTCTCCGCCGCCGTCCGGATCGCGGCCGAGACCGGTGCGACGAGGGCCGGCCCGGAACACCTGCTGCTCGGTCTCGCCGACGACGCACCCGGCACCGGCGCCCGGATCCTGGCCGAGTACGGCGTCACCGCCGCCGTGCTGCGGGCGGCGATGGCCCGGCCGACCACGCGGCGGCGACTCACCGACGAGGAGATCTCCGCGCTCCGAGCCGTCGACGCCGACGTCGACGAGGTGTTCCGGCGCATCGAGCAGGAGTTCGGACCCGCCGCATCCCTGCGGCAACCCGAACCGCCGGCGGGGCGCGACCGGCGCGGCTGGTTCACCGGGCCGCTCGACGCGCGGGCCCGCACGGTCCTCGAACTGTGCCTGCGCGAAACGGTCGGGCTGCGGCACCGGGAGATCAGCACCGGTCACCTCCTGCTGGCACTGCTCCGGCACGAGCTGACCGGTCCGGTGTCGGAGACGCTGACCCGGCACGGCGTGACCTACCCGGACGCCCGGCCACGCGTGATCCTCGCGCTGCGCCGCGCGACGTGACCGCAGCCCCTCACCCACCTGACGGCGCCGCAACCGACGGTCGGGGGCGGACAGGATCGCCGGCTCCGGCGCACGGCCTCGTCCACGACGGACGTCGATGGCGCGGCGGGCCGGGTCCTCCCCCTGCGCCGCCCGGACCGAGGGCGTCGAGGCTACTGCCCGCTCGTGCTGGTGGCGGCCGGTGTCACGTCGCGGGGTTCGCCGGCCGGCGGCCGGGACCTGGCCAGCCTGGCTCCGGCGACCAGCGCCCCCACCATGGCGATCAGCCCCGCGCCGATGAGCGTGACCCGGGGACCGACGACGCTGCTGCCCACGCCGCCGACCAGCGCGCCGATCGGGATGCTGCCATGCGAGATCAGCTTGTAGCAGGCGTTGACGACGCCGAGCGCCTCGGGCGGTGCGGCCGTCTGCCGGTACACGATGACGTGCACGTTGTAGACGCCCAGGCCGAACCACTGCAGCAGCAGACCCACGCAGGCCACGACGAAGCCGGCCACCGGCCCGAAGCCCCAGGGGACCAGGAACATGCCGACGGAGGCCAGCAGGATGCCCTTGGAAATCGACTGCAGGGTACCGATCCGGCGCGCGATCGGCCCGGCCAGGACGGCGCCCGCCGTCGCGCCCACCCCACCGACCGCCAGGGCGACACCGAGCGCGAACGGCCCCAGGCCGATCCCCCGGACGGCGTAGACGGTGAACGCCACCACCGCGATCCGCAGGCAGACGTTGAAGCAGGCGGAGGTCACCGCCAGCGTCATCAGCCGTGGATCGCCGAACAGGATGCCGAACCCGGCCCGCACCCAGCGCCGGGGCCGCTCCACGGGTGTCACGGTGCGCAGGGTTTTGGTGGTGGCGGTGAAGAAGGCGGAGACGAGGAAGGAGAGGCCGTCGAGCAGCATCGCGAAGGGGGCCTGCACCACCTGGATCAGCAGGCCGGCGAGGCCCGGACCGGCAGTCTCGGCGAGCGAGGCCCCCGAGTTGATCCGGGAGGCCGCCCCGACCAGCCGCTCCTGCCCGAAGATCATCGGCGCGTACGACTGGTTTCCGATCTCCAGGAAGAGGCGGCTGACGCCAAGCGCGAAGGCGATGACGCAGAGCACCCCGAGATTCAGCAGCCCCGCGAGGTGCAGCAGCGGCACCGCGGCGACGAAGACCCCGGAGAGGATGTTGGCGGTGATCAGGCTGCCGCGCAGGGGCCACCGGTCGATGGCCCACCCGACGTGCAGGCTCAACAACAGGGTGGGGAGGTATTGCAGCGCCGCCAGCACGCCGAGCTGCCAGCCCGCCACGTCCAGCACGGTGAGCGCGATCAGCGGCAGGGCGAGGAGACTCACCTGGGACCCGAAGGCCGAGACCGTGCTAGCCGCCCAGAAGGCGCGCAGGTTCGCCCGCTCCACGACCGACACCGGCACGTCCGCCATCGGAAGACCTCCCCCGCGGTCTCGTCATCGTCACGCCGGTGCAGCGTACGGCCCGTGCACGGCAACACCCCCTGCATTGCCGGTCGACGGTCGGGCCGGCAGGCACTGCCGACACAGAATTAAAACAGCCTAATCTGCCGTTGTAAATGTCGTTAACCGTTCCCGGTGGTAGGGCCGTGAAGAGGCTGATCATACGGAGCGCCGCCGGCCGACGTACCGGAGAAGAACTCGCGCGCACTGGCCGAGCACGTCGGCCACCACCAACTCAGGCCCCCACCAGCCTGAGGTTCGCACGTGGACACTCCGGTACCGATTGAGATCACCTCACTGGGGCGGTGATCGTCACGCGGCGGTGATTCCGATAAAAGACTGATCATCTTTACTCGACACTTGCGACAGTCGTAGCGAGTGTGCCACGATCGGTCACGTTCGGGTCGGGGCCATGGACTGCCGCCCAGATCCCGACGACCCCGGCGCCCAGTGTCGCCGCCGAGAGGTCATCGAGAGCACACACGCAGAGTGCGTGTCGCTGCCACTGTCAGAGCTTCCACGGGGGTTGGGATGACGCTGATTTCGCATCCACATGATATGAACGGCTCGTAGCAGGCGTAGCAAACGCCCGGTGACGCGTCGGAAAACCGCGCCCGGACTCGCGGCGCGCGGTCTGCGGCGTCGTTCCCGATGGTGACGCGCGAGCATCACCGCACATCACACGCGGACGCTTGAAACATTTCACCCGCAGCAGTGGAATACGGCGGGCAACAATCGCTGGCAAGCCGATTGGTGAGCACGCTACGGCCTGCCGACCATTTCGATCCCGTCGCGATTCACCCTGCCCAAAAAGGAGTGACAGCATGACGCTGACTCAGACGACTCCCGTCAAGGGAATCGCCCGCATCGCTCTGTCCAACGAAAGTCGGGACGCGCTCTTCGAGCACTTGAAGGGATTACCGAATCCGGAGCCCCAGATGGACTGGGTGACGACGCTGGCACACAAGGCGTTCGCGACCCTGCCCGCCGAGACGCTACAGGCGATCCTCGACTTCGGGCGGCACGTCGACACCCCCGGCGTGACGCTGGTGGAGAACCTCCCGGTCGACCTCGATCTGCCGCCGACGCCCAGCAACGGCGGACCGTGCGTCGGCAAGTCCACGTACGTCGCGGAGGGTGTCCTGCTCGGTCTCTCGGGCCTGCTCGGTGAGCCGGTCTCCTTCCTCACCGAGAAGGACGGCCGGGCGGTCCACGACATCATCCCGACGGCGGCCGGCGCCCAGACCCAGACCAGCCAGGGTTCGGACGTGTTCCTCAACTTCCACAACGACATCGTGCACGACGCCGGCGGCCGGTACGACGTGAGCAACCCCGACTTCCTCGTCCTGAACTGCCTGCGCCCGGACCTGGCCGGCGAGGCGCTGACCGCCTACGCCGACGCGCGCGACCTCACCGACCACCTCGACGACACGACGATCGAGGTGCTGCGGTCCCCGCTGTTCCAGCTCAACGCGCCGGGCGGCTACACGCGGATGTTCGCCGGGGGCCGCGAGGTGCTCTCCGAACCGGTCCCGCTCCTCACCGGTCCGGCCGAGGCGCCCGAGATCGCCGTGGCCGCCAACGGGGTGCGCCGGCTGACGCCGGAGGCCGACGCCGCCTTCGACACCCTGCAGAAGGTCGCCCGCCACCCCGAGGTCGCCCAGATCGTCAGCCTCCGGGCGGGCCAGGCGCTGCTCATCAACAACCGCAAGGGCATCCACGCCCGCTCCCGGTTCACCGCCCGGTACGACGGCAAGGACCGGTGGCTGCAACGGACGTACGTCCGGCGCAGCCTCTGGAACATCCGCGACCGCGTCGTGGAGGGCAGCCGCCGGACCCACCGGTAGTCGGTCGGCACCGTCGGCACAGACGTCAGAGAGGACATGAGTTGCAGATCGATTCGCCACGGGCCGACGAACAGATCGTGGAGACCACCGTCTTCGAGGAGCTGGAGTCGAACGTCCGTACCTACTGCCGGCGTTTTCCAGCGATCTTCACCCGGGCGCGCGGCGACCGGATGTGGGACCAGCACGGCCGGGAGTACCTCGACTTCATGGCCGGGGCGGGAGCGCTCAACTACGGGCACAACCACCCCACGATGAAGCGGGCGCTGCTCGGGTACCTGGCCGAAGACCGCCCGGTGCACACCCTCGACCTGCACACTCCCGCGAAGGCGGCGTTCCTGAGCGCGTTCCGGAACGTGATCCTCGCCCCACGGCACCTCGACTACCGCGTCCAGTTCACCGGGCCGACCGGGGCGAACTCCGTCGAAGCGGCGTTCAAGGTGGCCCGCCGCGCGACCGGCCGGTCGAACATCGTCGCCTTCACCAACGGCTTCCACGGCGGCTCGCTCGGCGCACTCGCCGCCTCCGGCAACCTGTCGAAGCGGTCGGCCGGCGGCGTCTCCCTCGGCGACGTCGTCCACCTGCCGTACGAGGGCTACCTCGCCGGGTCGATGGACACGATCGCCTACCTGGAGGCGGTCCTCGACGATCCGGCCGGCGGTGTCGAGACGCCCGCGGCCGTCGTGGTGGAGACGGTGCAGGGCGAGGGGGGCCTGGCCGCAGCCGGCGGCGAGTGGCTGCGCCGCCTGGAGCAGGTGGTGCGGGACCGGGGCATCCTGCTGATCGTCGACGACATCCAGGCCGGGTGCGGGCGGACCGGCCGGTTCTTCAGCTTCGAGGAGGCCGGGATCAGGCCGGACCTCGTCTGCCTCGCCAAGTCCATCAGCGGGTTCGGGCTGCCGATGGCGCTGACGCTGATCCGTCCCGAACTCGACGTGCTGGAGCCGGGCGCACACGCCGGAACGTTCCGGGGCAACAACCTCGCCTTCGTCACGGCCACGGCCGCGCTGAGCCTCTGGGCGGATCCCGCCTTCGAGAAGGAGATCCAGAGCCTCTGTGCCGAGTTCGACACGCGGCTGACCGAACTCGCCGGCCGTCATCCCGCACTCGGCGCCGAGGTGCGGGGTCGTGGCCTGATGCGCGGGCTGTTCTTCGCGCGGCCGGGCGTGGCCGCGGAGGTCTCACGCCGGGCGTTCGAGCGAGGCGTGCTGACCGAGACCTCCGGCGCACGGGGACAGGTACTCAAGCTGATGCCACCGGTCACGACCGAGCCGACGACCCTGCACACCGGACTGGATCGGATCGCCGACTCAGTCCGGGAATGTGCCGCAGACCAGTCTTAGCGAGGGATCACACCGACATGAACACCGTATCCGACCTGTTGGACCGCGAGGACTCCATCGGCCCGAGCACGCTGCGACGCCTCGCCGAGGCGTGGCCACGGCGGGCCACCGTACGTACCGATCTCGACGCCGTGCACGGCCGGGCCGAGTACGACGACACGGTGCCGGACTATCCCGTCCAGTTCCTGCCCTTCGCCGAGCACCCCGACTTCCTCGACGCCACCGACGAGCAGCGCCAGTTGGTACTCACCCTGGCCTGGCTGGTCTACAACGAGCGGGTCATCACGGCCGAGGAGTACGTCGCGAACCCCACCTTCGCCAAGATCGTGCACGGGGACTACCCCGGCATCGACCGCTTCGAGATCCAGCAGACGGTCCAGCAGGCGCACGTCGACGAGACGTGGCACACCTACATGCACATGCTCGCCATGCGCAACACCCGGCTGTTGCGGCGCGTCGACCGGGAGCCGGACTACCCGCACACCGTCACCTACCGGCGGCTGCTGGCCGAGCACGAGCGCGTCACGGAGACCTGGCAGCGGGACCTGCTCACGTTCGTCTGGGCGACCGTCGCCGAGGTGAGCGTGAACGCGTACCTGGAGCTGATGTCCCGGGACGAGACCATCCAGCCGGCGCACTCGCTGGTGACCCGGCTGCACGCGCGGGACGAGTCCGCGCACGGCCCGGTCATGGTGGAGGTCGGCAGGGAGCTGCACGCGCACCTCGACCGCAGGCAGCGCGAGTTCTTCAACCGCGCCATCCCGCTGGCGCTGGAGGCGTTCGTCGTGCAGGACTTCGACGTGTGGCCGATCGTCATCCGGCACGCCGGGATCAGGAACGCGGTCGACATCGTCGAGGACTGCCGCCGGCTTCCCGGGAACTCCCTGCTGGTCCGGGACTTCTCCGGGGTGCGGCGACTCGCCCACGAGGTGGGGGCGGAGACGGAATTCGAGGTCGGCCGATGACCGTCGCGGTGCGGCCGGCCACCAGCTCCCCCGACCGGGTGGGCCCGGCCGGCCCGCCGGACGGCCGCCGGATGCGGGTGCTGCTGACCAGCACGGCCTCCGACGCACACACCTGGAACCTGGTCTTCCTGCAGTTGCTGATCGAGGAGCTGGGCCACCGGGTGCGCAACCTCGGCTGCTGCGTGCCGACCGGCACCGTGCTGAGCGAGATGGCGACCTACCGTCCGGACCTTGTCGTGGTCAGCAGCGTGAACGGCCACGGGCACACCGACGGGCTGCGGCTGATCTCGGAACTCCGGGCCAACCCCGCCCTGGCCGGGGTACCGGTGGTGATCGGCGGCAAACTCGGCATCGACGGGTCACCCGACGCCGCCCAGAGCCGCGCCCTGCTGGAGGCCGGTTTCACGGCCGTCTTCGACGACCAGGCATCGGCCCGGGAGCTGGAAACCTACCTGAACCACAGTACCTCGGCGGTGGGTGGTTGACGGTGTCGGCAGGCGCAGCGGAGCAGCAGCGGGCGCCGGTGGTCGCCTCGTCGTTCGGGGACTACGTCCGCCAGGCCCGCGCCTCGGGCCGGTTGGTCGTGCAGCCCCGGATGGGCTTCGGCGACCCGGAGATGATGCGGGCCGGGCTGCTGGCGACGAAGCAGGTCGGCGGGGCGACGGTCGGCACGCTGACGCTGGACAGCTACACCCGGGTCGGCGACCACGACGCGGCGCTGCGCGCGCTGGCCGACGGTGCCCCGCTGAACGGCTACCCGATCGTCTCCCATTCGGCGGCCACCACCCGGGCGGTGCTGCACGGCATTCACGGTCCCGACTTCCCCGTCCAGGTCCGGCACGGCGCCGCCCGGCCAGAGCGGATCATCGAGGCGGCCATCGCCGCCGGGCTCTCGGCGACGGAGGGCGGGCCCGCCTCGTACTGCCTGCCGTACGGCCGGGTGCCGTTGCGGGACGCGCTGGTCAGCTGGCGCCGGGCGTGCGAGCTGCTCGTCGCGGCGTCGAGGGCCGGCGTCCAGCCGCACCTGGAGAGCTTCGGCGGCTGCATGATGGGCCAGCTCTGCCCACCCGGCCTCCTGGTAGCGATCACGGTCCTGGAGGCGCTCTTCTTCGTCCAGGAGGGGCTGCACAGCGTCTCGGTCAGCTACACCCAGCAGGCGAATCCCGCCCAGGACGAGGAGGCGATCCTCGCCCTGCACCGCATCGCCTCCGAGCTGCTGGTCGGCGCCGACTGGCACATCGTGCTCTACACCTACATGGGCGCGTACCCGCGTACCCCCGGCGGCGCGCGGCTGCTCGGCCGCCGCGCCGCAGAACTCGCGATGCGCACCGGGGTCGCCCGTCTGCTGGTGAAGACGCAGGCGGAGGCGTTCCGCATCCCCACCGTGGCGGACAACGTGGCGGCGCTCACCGACGCGGCCGCGGTGGCGCGGCGGGCCGGGCCGCCGGTCGCGGTCGACTCCGGGCGGGACAGCGCCGTGCACACCGAGGCACGTCTGTTGATCGACACGGTGCTCGACCTCGATGCCGACGTCGGCCGGGCCATCGTGACCGCCTTCGAGCGCGGGATCCTCGACGTCCCGTTCTGCATACATCCCGACAACGCCGGGCTGAGCCGCAGCTACATCGAGTCGGACGGCCGGCTGGCCTGGAGCGACGGCGGCCGGATGCCGATCGTCACCCGTGGCGATCGGAGCCGCCGCCTCTCCTCCGACGGCCTGTTGCGGGCCCTGACGCACATCCAGCGCGAGTGTGACCGGCTGGCCGCGATTGGCCCGCCGTCGGACGGGGCGGAACCGCTGCCCTGCTGAACGGCCGACCCGCGGAACACCATTCACGAGAAGGGGACGTAGTGATCACATCAATCTCGGCCGTCGTACGGGAAATCAAGCTGACCCAGACGCAGATGCGCGGGCTGCAACCCGTCAACGGCGTGCAGGAGTCGGTCTTCCTCCAGGTCACCGACGACGCCGGCCACCACGGGTACGGGGAGGCGTCGGCCTGGTCCGTCTTCTCCGAGCAGACCCCGCAGGCCATCGTCGAGATCGTCACCGGGCTCCTCGCCCCCGCCCTGATCGGCCGGGACCCGACCGACCGCGCCGGGGCGTCCCGGGCGATGGACGCGGCGGTGCCGGGCAACGCGGTGGCGAAGGCGGCGCTGGACATGGCGATCCACGACCTCGTCGGCCGGGCGACCGGCCTGGCGGTGCACACGCTCCTCGGCGGTGACCCCGGCTTCGCCATCGATCTCTCCTACTCCGTGTCCCGGCCGGATCCGGCCTCCGTCGACCGGGTGGTCCGGGAGCGGGCCGACGACGGCTACCGCATCTTCAAGCTCAAGGTCGGAGCGCTGTCGCCGGCCGAGGACGTCGAACGCCTGCGGGCGCTCCGCCGCGCCGCCCCCGACGCGGCGCTGCGCCTCGACTACAACCAGCGCGGTACCGAGACGGCCCTGCGGGCGATCCTCGGCACGGCCCGGGACAGCGGGGTCGAGTTCTGCGAGCAGCCGTTCCGGGCCCGACAGCTGGATCGGCTGGCCCGGCTGCGCGGCTGGTTCGACGTGCCGATCAGCGTGGACGAGGGGGTGAGCACCGCCGAGGACCTCGAACCCGTCGCCCGGGCGGGGCTCTGCGACGTCGTGGCGGTCAAGTTCGGCCGCAGCGGAGGTACGAAGCAGACGATCGAGCTGTTCCAGAGCGCGCAGCGGCACGGCCTGGCCGTCTACTGCGGATCACTCAACGAGACACGGCTCGGGGTGGGCGCGGCCATGCAGGCGTACAGCCTCGCCGGCGATCTGGTGAGCGGCTCGGACTTCTACTTCCCGTACGAGGTACTCGACGACGGCGACGTCCGCGGCGGCCCCCGCCGGGAGGGAGCCCGGGTCCTGCTGCCCGAGGGACCGGGCCACGGTGCGACGGTGCCGGCCGAGTGGTTCGCCGAGAGTTCGGCGCGGACGGTGCGCGGATGAGCGGGCACCGCAGGGACGGGAGCCGCTGATGACCAATCCGTTCGAGGACCCCGACCGTTCCTACCTGGTCCTCCGCAATCCCGAGGACCAGCACAGCCTCTGGCCGGCCGACATCGACGTGCCGGCGGGCTGGTCCGTCGTGCACGGACCGGACGGCAGGGCGAACTGTCTCGGCTACGTCGAGACGCACTGGACCGACCTACGGCCGGCGAGCAGCCGGTAGCACCGCCAGCACCGGCACCCGTTCGACCGCCGATCGGAGATTCGACCCGTGTCCCACCAGGTGATGCACGACCAGAGGCCCGCGTCGGCCGCGCCCGTGCCCGCGAGCGCCGACATCGAGCCCACCCTGCTCGTCGACGAGCTGCGCGGACAGGGCGACGGCCGCGCGTCGGTGCAGGCTCCCGAGGACGTACCGGTGGAACTCCCGGCCGGGGTCGCCGCCCGGCTGCACGCCGTCGCGGCCGGAGCCGGGACCTCGCCGGAGGCGGTCTACCGGGCCGCCTGGGCGGTGACCCTCGGCGAGTTGCTGGGGCGGGCGGAGGTGCTCTTCGGGGTGGCCGACGAGCGGGGCGAGGTGCGTCCGACGCAGGTCCGGCTCGGGCCGGAGGCGACACTCGACTCGCTCGTGCGCGCCCGCGCCGACGAGTCCCGCGCGCCGCACGGCGCCACCGCCCCTCTCTTCGACACGGTCCTGGCGGTGGACGTCGAGACGGTGCCCGAGGGGTGGCCGATCGTGCTCCGCGTGTCGTCGGGGCCGGCCACCGGCGTGACGATCCGGCTGGCGGCCGGCTCGGTCGGCCTCGCCGCCGCCGGGCGGCTCGGCGCGGTGCTCGCGCGCGTCCTGCGGGACGTCGCCGAACGACCCGATCGGCTGCTCCGCCGGCTCGACCGGCTCTCCGAGGCGGAGCACCGCCGGCTGGTGGTGGAGATGAACGACACCGCGGTCGAGGTGCCCCTCGACCGGTGCGTGCACGAGCTGTTCGAAGAGTGGGCGGTGCGGACCCCGGACGCGACGGCGATCATCTGCGGTGACGAGTGGACGACGTACGCCGGGCTGAACTCCGCGGCCAACCGGCTGGCACACCACCTGCGCGATCGAGGCGTGGCTCGCGGCGCACTAGTCGGCATCCTCCTGCCCCGGAACGCGGAGATGGTGACCGCGATGCTCGCGATCGCCAAGATCGGGGCGGCGTTCACGGTCCTGGATCCGACGTTCCCGCCGGCCAGGCTCCGGCTGATCCTCTCCGCCGCGCGGGCCCGGGCCGTGCTGACCACCAGCGGGCGGTCGGAGTGGCTGGGACTCAGCGGCGGTGATCCCGGCACGATCTGCCTCGACACCGAGGCGATCAGCGCCCAGCCGGCCGACGACCTGCGCCTGCCGGTACGCCCCGACGACCTGCTCTGGGTCATGTTCACCTCCGGCTCCACCGGGCAGCCGAAGGGGGTGGCCACGCCGCACCGCGCGCTCGTCGGCAGCTACCTCGGTCAGACGTACGCCGACTTCGGGCCGGAGGAGGTGTTCCTACAGGCGGCACCGCCCTCCTGGGACGCCTCGGGCCTCGAACTCTGGGGGGCACTCCTGCACGGCGCCCGATCGGTGCTGCTGCCGACACAGGAGGCAGAACCGGCCGTCATCGCGGACGAGGTGACCGGCCGGGGCGTCACCATGGTGCGGCTCTCCGGCAGCCTGTTCAACTTCCTCGTCGACGAGTACCCGCACACCTTCAAGGGGGTACGGGTGGCGTTCAGCGCCGGCGAGGCGGCGTCCACCCCGCACGTCAGGAAGATCATGCAGCTCTATCCCCACCTGCGCGTACGACACGTCTACGGCCCGGCGGAGAACCTCGGCTTCACCACCTGGCACGCCGTACGCCCCGAGGACCTGCACCTGCGTACCCTGCCGGTCGGCCGGCCGCTGGCGAACAAGGGCGCGTACCTGCTGGACCGGTGGCTGCGCCCGGTCCCGGTCGGCGTCGTCGGCGAGTTCTACCTCACCGGCGTCGCCCTGGCGCACGGCTACCTGCACCAGCCCGGCCTGACGGCGGAACGCTTCGTGGCCGACCCGTTCGGGGCGCCGGGCGAACGCATGTACCGCAGCGGCGACCTCGGGCGGATCACGGCCGAGGGCCTGTTCGAGGTGGTCGGGCGGGTGGACCACCAGGTCAAGGTGCGCGGGTACCGGGTCGAGCCGGCGGAGGTGCAGGCCGCGTTCGCCGCCGCGCCGGGCGTGGCCCAGGTCGTCGTGCTGCCGGACGTCAACGGGCCGGGCGGCACCCACCTGGTCGCGTACGTCCAGGGGCGGGACATCGACCCCGGCGCGCTGCGCGCCGAGGTGGCACGGACCCTCCCCGACTACATGGTGCCGTCGGTGGTGATCCCGCTGGACGAGTTTCCGCGCACCCCCAACGGGAAGCTGGACCGGCAGGCGCTGCCCGCCCCCGTCTACGGCGCCGACGCCGGCCGGGAGCCGGTCACCGACGCCGAACGGACGCTCTGCGCGCTCTTCGCCGAGGTACTTGAGGTCGACCGGGTCGGTGCCGACGTCGGCTTCTTCGAACTCGGCGGCCACTCGCTGCTGGCCGCGCGCCTGATCAGCCGGATCCGGACCGCCTTCGGCACGACCATCAGCATCCGGCTGCTGTTCGAGGCGTCCACCGTGGCGGAGCTGGCGGCGCGGCTACCGGAGGAGATCTCCAGCCTGGACCGGCCGCCGCTGCTGCCGTCGAGCCGGCCGGAGACGTTGGGGCTGTCCTTCGCGCAGCGGCGGATGTGGTTCCTGCGGCAGCTGGAGGGGCCGAGCGCGACGTACAACATTCCACAGACGATCACGATCGACGGTCCCCTGGACGTGGACGCGCTCCGGACCGCCTTCGCCGACCTGCTGGAACGCCACGAGATCCTGCGTACCGTCTATCCGGATTCGGAGGGCGACCCGCACCAGGTGGTGCTCGCGGTGCCGGAGGCGCGGCTGCCGTTCGACGTCGTCGACACCTCGCGGGCCGATGTGCAGCAGCGTCTGGCCGAGGCGGCGCGGCAGCCCTTCGACCTCACCACCGAGCTGCCGATCCGCTGCACCGTCCTCCGGGTCACCGCCGACCGGCACGTGGTGCTCGTGGTCCCGCACCACATCGCCAGCGACGGCTGGTCCGTCCGGCCCCTGATGCGGGACCTGGCCACCGCCTACACCGCCCGCGCCCTCGACCGTCGGCCGTCCTGGTCGCCGATGCCCGTGCAGTACGCCGACTACGTGCTCTGGCACGACCGGCTGCTCGGCCGGGAGGAGAGTCCGGAGAGCCTGGTCAGCGCGCAGCTCGCCTTCTGGCGGCGCACGCTCGCCGGTGCGCCGGAGGAGCTGGTCCTGCCCACCGACCGCAGCCGTCCGGCGGTGGCCAGTCACCGCGGCGGCATGCTCGTCGTCGACCTCCCGCCCGCGCTGCACGCCCGGCTGCTCACCGTGGCCCGGCGTACCGGATCGACGCTCTTCATGGTGCTGCACAGCGCGCTGGCCGCCCTGCTGACCCGGCTCGGCGCCGGCACCGACCTGCCGATCGGCTCCGCGGTCGCCGGCCGGACGGACGAGGCGCTCACCGAGTTGGTCGGGTTCTTCGTCAACACCGTGGTGCTGCGCACCGACACGGCGGGGAACCCGACCTTCCGGCAGCTGGTCGACCGGGTACGGGAGGTCGACGTGGCCGCCTACTCCCACCAGGACGTGCCGTTCGAGCGGGTGGTGGAGGCCGTCAACCCGGCGCGCTCGCTGGGCCGGCACCCCATCTTCCAGGTGATGCTGCTGTTGCAGAACAACGCCCGGGCGGACTTCAGCGCACCGGGGCTGGAGTGCACGGTGCGGGCGATGAGCGCCGGCAACGCGAAGTTCGATCTCTTCGTCGCCTTCTTCGAGCAACACGACAACGGCACGCCGGCCGGGATGACGCTGGAGGTCGAGTACGCGGTAGACCTGTTCGACCGTCCGACCGTACAGCGGATGACCGACGCGCTGGTACGGGTGTTGGACGCCGTCGGGCGGGAGCCGGACATCCCGCTCGACGAGCTGCCGGTGCTCGGCCCGGCCGAGCACGAGCTGCTGCGCTCGTGGAACGACACCGCCGCTCCGCTGCCCCGTACCACGCTCACCGCGATGTTCGAGGCGCAGGCGCGGCGCAGCCCCGACGCCCCGGCGGTGCTGGGCGACGACGGGATCCTCAGCTACGCGGAACTCGACCGCCGGGCGAACCGGCTGGCCCGGCACCTGATCGAGCACGGCGCCGGGCCCGAGGACCTGGTGGCGATCACGCTCTCCCGCTCGACGCGGATGCTGGTCGCGTTGCTGGCCGTGCTGAAGTCCGGCGCCGCCTACCTGCCCGTCGAACCCGGCTACCCCGTGGAGCGGATCGCGTACATGCTCGGTGACGCGGCGCCGGTCGCGGTGATCGCCGAGTCGGGAACCGCCGGTGTGCTCCCACCGGTCTGCGCGGGGACCCGCCACATCGTCCTCGACGCCCCCGGGACCGTGGAGGCGGTGGCGGCGCTGGCCGCCGACGACCTGACCGACGCGGAGCGTCGTAGCCGGCTGACGCCGCAGAACGCGGCGTACGTCATCTACACGTCGGGGTCCACCGGGCGTCCCAAGGGGGTGCTCGTGTCACACGAATCGGCGGTGAACCTCGCGCGTTGGGCGCACGAGGAGTTCGGCCCGGACCGGCTGGCGCACGTGCTGTTCAGCACCTCGCTCAACTTCGACGTCTCCGTCTTCGAGATGTTCGGCCCGCTGCTCTGCGGCGGCGCCGTCGAGGTGCTCCGGGACGCGCTGGCGCTGGCGGAGCGCCCGCCGGCCGCGGACGCCCCGCTGGGCAGGCCGACGCTGGTCAGCGGGGTGCCCTCGGCGCTGGCGCAGCTCGTGGCGACGGGATCGGTGCAAGTTTCGGCACCGACCGTCGTGCTGGCCGGCGAGGCGCTGACCGGCGCCACCGCCGCAGCGGTCCAGCGGGCGTTCTCGGCCGTACGGGTGGTCAACGCGTACGGGCCGACCGAGGACACCGTCTACGCCACCTCGTGGGCGTCCGAGGGTGAGGTCGGGGGGACGACACCGATCGGCCGGCCGATCCGGAACTGCCAGGCGTACGTGCTCGACGGCCGGCTGCGGCCCGTACCCGTCGGCGTGGTCGGCGAGCTGTACCTGGCGGGTACCGGCCTGGCCAGGGGCTATCTGGGGCGGTTCGGACTGACGGCCGAACGGTTCGTCGCCAATCCGTACGGTGCGCCCGGTGACCGCATGTACCGGACGGGTGACCTGGTCCGATGGACCGGCGAGGGCCTGGTCTATCTGGGCCGCGTCGACCATCAGGTGAAGGTCCGCGGCTTCCGCATCGAGCTGGGCGAGATCGAGGCGGTGCTGACCCGCTGCCCGGAGGTCGCCCAGGCGGTGGTGACCGTCCGCGGGGACCGGCCGGACGATCGGCGAATCGTCGGGTACGTCCGCGCGGCCCCCGGCCGGGCGCCGGCCGTCGAGGAGCTGCGGGCGCACGTCGCCGGCACGCTGCCCGACTACATGGTGCCCTCGGCCTTCGTCGTGATGGACGCGTTCCCGTTGAACGCGAACGGGAAACTGGATCGGGCCGCGCTGCCCGCCCCGGGCCACGCCGTCGTCGGTGCCCGCGGTCCGCGCGACGCACGCGAGGAGCTGCTCACCGAACTCTTCGCCGAGGTGCTGGGCATGCCACGGGTCGGTGTGGACGACGACTTCTTCCGGCTGGGCGGTCACTCCCTGCTCGGCGCCCGCCTGATCGGCCGGATCCGGTCGGCGCTCGGCGTGGAGCTGGGCATCCGGACGCTGTTCGAGGCGCCGACGGTCGCCGGACTCGCGCGCCGGATCGCGTCGAGCACCGCCGCCGGAGACCGCCCGGCGCTGCGCGCGGCTGCCCGCCCGGAGCACCTGCCGCTGTCGTTCGCCCAGCGGCGGATCTGGCTGCTCGACGCGATCGACGGGCCGAGCGCGGCCTACAATCTGCCCCTCGCCTTCCGGCTGGAGGGCCCGCTCGACACCGCGGCCCTGACCGCGAGTGTCGGTGCGGTCGTCGCCCGGCACGAGAGCCTCCGCACGGTCTACCGGGAGATGCACGGCGAGCCGGAGCAGGTGGTGCTGGCGCCGGAGGAGGCCAGCGTCCCGGTCTCGCTCGTCGCCACCACCGAGACCGAACTCGACGAACTCCTCAGGGACGCGGCGGCGCACGTCTTCGACCTGCGCCACGAGCTGCCGATCCGGGTGACCCTGTTCGCGGTGGGGCCGGGACGGCACGTACTGCTGCTCCTGACGCATCACATCGCCACCGACGGCTGGTCCGAGCGTCCACTGCTGCACGACCTGTCGGTGGCCTACGCGGCGCACCTCGCCGGCCGGGAACCTGACTGGGCTCCGCTCGCCGTGCAGTACGCCGACTACACGCTGTGGCAGCGGGACCTGCTCGGTGCGCTGGAGGACCCGTCGAGTGTGCTGGCCGAGCAGGCGGCCTTCTGGCGCCGGACGCTGCACGGGGTACCCGAGATCCTGCCCCTGCCGGCCGACCGGCCGCGACCCGCCGTGGCGAGTCACGTCGGCGACGTCGTCGACATCGAGATCGACGCCGAGCTGCACGCCCGACTGCTGGGACTCGCCGGTGCCGGCCGGGTGACCCTCTTCATGGTCCTGCACGCGGGCCTCGCCACGCTGCTCACCCGCTGCGGCGCCGGGGAGGACCTGCCGATCGGTTCGGTGGTGGCCGGACGGGTCGACGAGGAGCTCGACGACCTCGTCGGTTTCTTCGTCAACACGCTCGTGCTGCGGACCGACACCAGCGGGGATCCCCGCTTCACCACCCTGCTCGACCGGGTGCGGGAGACCGACCTGGCGGCGTTCGGCCACCACGACATCCCGTTCGACCGCGTCGTGGAGCTGGTCAACCCGAGGCGGTCGCTGGCCCACCACCCGTTGTTCCAGGTCATGCTCCTGCTCCAGAACACCGCGGACGCGGCGCTGGAGCTGCCGGAGGTGGCGGTCTCCCGCACCGGGGTGACCCGGCGCAGCGCCAAGTTCGACATGTTCTACTCCTTCCAGGAACGATGGGCCGCGGACGGCACGCCGGCCGGGCTGCACGGCACGCTGGAATACGCCACCGACCTGCTCGACCGGGACACCGCCGAGGGCCTGGCGGCGGCGTACATGCGGGTGCTGCACGCCGCCGCCGAGGATCCCACGCGCCGGCTGCCCGCGCTCCTTCCGCAGCCGCCTCGGGGGCCGGCCGGGATCCCGCCGAGCGTCGACGGCGCACCGTGCCCGGCGGAGTCCTCCTGGAGCGCTCGCAGCGAGCGGATCGCAGAGCTCTTCGCCGAGGCGCTGGGGGTCCCGCACGTCGGCCCCGGCGAGGACTTCTTCTCCCTCGGCGGCCACTCACTGCTCGCCGTCAAGCTGATCGCGCAGGTTCGGGCCGAGTTCGGTGCCGAGCTGAGCATCCGGGCCCTGTTCGAGAGCCCCACCCCGGCCGCTCTGGCGCTGCGGCTCGGCGACCGTGACCGATCCGGCGCGACGCCGACCGGTGGCGATCCGCTCGCCGTCCTGCTGCCGCTGCGGGCCGGTACGGCACCGGACGCGCTCTTCTGCGTGCATCCGGTGGCCGGCATCGCCTGGGTGTACGCGGGCCTGCTGCGCCATCTGCCCCCGGACCTTCCGGTCTACGGGTTGCAGGCGCGCCGGCTCTCCGATCCCGACGCCGCCCCGGCCTCGCTCGCCGCGATGGCCGAGGACTATCTCGCGGAGATTCGCGCCGCCCGGCCCCGGGGGCCGTACCACCTGCTCGGCTGGTCGTTCGGGGCCGGCGTGGCGCACGAGATCGCCACCCGGCTACAGGCGGAGGGCGAGCACGTCACGCTCGTGATGCTGGACGGCTATCCGGCCCGTCCCGGCAGAGCGGGCGCGCTGCATCCGGACGACCCGGAGAACCTGCGCCGGCTGCTCGCCTCCCTCGGCCTCGACGACGGGGTCGGGCCGGCACCGGCACCGGCGGACGTACTGACCGCGATCCGCCGCCCGGGCGGGGCGCTTGCGGACCTGCCGGAGCGGGCCGTACCCGCCCTGGCCCGGGCGTTCGCCGAGAACTCGGCGCTCGCCGGCTCGGTCTCGGGCCGGATCTACCGCGGCGACCTGGTCTTCTTCCGCGCCGCGGCGGACGAGGCCGCTGGCGAGCGCGATCCCGGGGCGTGGCGCCCGTACGTCAGCGGGGAGATCGTGGTGCACGACGTGGCGTCGACCCACCACCGTCTGCTGAACGTCGAGGCGCTCGCGACCATCGGTCCACTGCTGGCCGAGGTGGTACGAACCTGACGTGATCGTCCGTCGACGCCGGACACCGCTGGCGTCCACGGACGATCACGACAGCACGGGCATCAGGCCGACGCGACCAGCTTGGCGAGCCGGGTCAGCCCCTCGGCCAGGTCGTCGTCGCTGAGCGCGTAGGAGAAGCGGAAGTAGCCCGGGGTACCGAACGCCTCGCCCGGCACCACCGCGATCTCCGCCTCCTCGAGCAGCACCTCCGCCAGCTCGGCACTGCTCGCCGGCCGGCGGCCCGCGATCTCACGGCCGAGCAAGCCGCGCACGCTCGGGTACACGTAGAAGGCGCCCTGCGGCTCGGGGCAGACGATCCCGGGAATCCCGTTGAGCATCTGCACCATGGTCCGGCGGCGGCGGTCGAAGGCGGCACGCATCTGGGCCACGGCACTCAGGTCGCCGGAGACCGCGGCGAGCGCCGCCGCCTGGGCGACGTTGGTGACGTTGGACGTGGCGTGCGACTGCAGGTTCGTGGCGGCCTTGACGACGTCTTTCGGCCCGATGAGCCAGCCGACCCGCCATCCGGTCATCGCGAAGGTCTTCGCCACGCCGTTGAGGACGACGACCCGGTCGCCGAGCTCCGGCACGGTGGTCGCGATGCTGGGCGCGGTGACACCGCCGTAGGTCAGGTGCTCGTAGATCTCGTCGGTCACCACCCACAGGCCGTGCTCGGCCGCCCACCGTCCGATCGCGGCCACCTGCTCGGGCGGGTAGACCGCCCCGGTGGGGTTGGAGGGCGAGACGAAGAGCAGCGCCTTGGTGCGGGGCGTCCGGGCAGCCTCGAACTGCTCGACGGTGGCCAGGTAGCCGCTCGTCTCGTCGGTCACCACGTCCACCTGGACGCCACCGGCGAGCCTGATCGCCTCCGGATAGGTCGTCCAGTACGGCGAGACGACCAGCACCTCGTCGCCCGGGTCGAGCAGGGTCGCGAATGCCTCGTACACCGCCTGCTTCCCGCCATTGGTGATCAGGACCTGCGACGGGTCCACCCGGTAGCCGGAGTCTCGCAGGGTCTTCGCCGCCACCGCCTCGCGCAGTTCGGGCAGACCTCCGCTGGGGCTGTACCGGTGGAATCGGGGATTTCCGCAGGCCTGTCGAGCCGCCTCGACAATGTATTCGGGGGTCGGGAAGTCCGGCTCACCCACACCGAAGAGGATGACCGGCCGTCCGGCCGCCTTCATCGCCTTCGCCCGCGCATCGACAGCGAGGGTTGCCGACTCGGTAATGGCGCTGACGCGCGCCGATATACGCCTCATGTGCCCATGCTGTCATATGGGTTCCGGCACGACTCGAGCCGGTCCGGCCGAGCCTGTGGTACGGGCTTCGCGGTCAATCCCCGACCGGACTCCGGGAAGCGGTTCGGCCAGCCGTGGCAAGGGATCCGGCAGCGGGCGCGGCACCCGTCCCACCCGCCGGGTGGCGTCGACAAGGGAGCTGAGGTCCAATTCGCGCGGTCGCCACGGCATTGCCGTGGGCGGCGAATTCAATTGACATCGCGGGCCGAAACGTCGGACTCCTCGGGCGGCGCCTCGCATTCTCGTCGGAACGCGACGAGAATTCCACTACTGCCCAGGTCGTGGGCGGATCTCCGCCGCGATATTCCGACACAATCGGATCCCGCGACCTCCCGGCGACCCGCACCGGGGCCACCGGGAAGCACGAGAAGCCGCGCGTCCGCGCCGTCGTCGGCGACCAGGGCCGGCACCGGTCAGCACGGCCGGTCGAACCGGCCGTGCTGACCGCGCGAGCCCCGACCAACCAGCCGCACGCGAGCCGACAGCACCGCGAACCGGCCGCACCGCGAACCGGCCGCACCGCGAACCGGCCGCACCGCGAACCGGCAGCACCGCGAGCCGGCGCCTCAGCGCACCGGGTGCCCGGCGAGCCAGTCGAGCACGACCCGGGCGTGCCGGTCCGGCGGGAAGACCGGGTAGAAGACGTGCTCGACGACGCCGTCCCGGACCACGAGGGTCAACCGGCGCAGCAGGGTGACGCCGGCGACCTCGAACGTCGGCAGGCGCAGCGCCCGGGTCAACGCCAGGTGGACGTCGCTGAGCAACGGGAACGGCAGGTGCAGCCGCTGCACCGCCTCTCGCTGGTACCCGGTGTCCTGGGTCGACAGCCCGGCGACCGCCGCACCGGCCGAGCCCAGCTCCGCCGCGTGGTCCCGGAAGGCGCACGACTGCGGGGTGCAGCCGCGCGCACCGGGGATGAGGTCCCAGCCCGGCGGCGGCTCCACCCCGGGCCGGCCGGTCCGGGGGTACGCGTACAGGACCAGTCGGGTGGCGCCCGGCGGTACCACGTCGACCCGCATCTCCGCACCGTCGGTGGCTGGCAGGGCGAGCGCCGGCATCCGGAGGCCGGGCAGGTGGTCGGCGGCACCGTCGTCCTGCGGCACCGGCAGGTCGGCGGGGAGCAGCAGTGGATTGTGACTCATCACAGCCTCCAAAAGCCTCGGATGGCCCAGAGCGCCCGGTGCAGGTCCGCGACCAGGTCGGCCGGGTCCTCCAGGCCGATCGAGAGACGCACCGTACCGGCCCCGATGCCGGCCTCCGCCAGCGCCTGCGGATCCAACTGGCGGTGCGTCGTCGACGCGACGTGTTGCGCCACCGTGCTGACGCCGCCGAGGGAGGTGCCGATCGCGACAAGTCCGAGCGAGTCGAGGAAGACGCTACCGGCCTCCTTGCCACCTCGGAGGGTGAGGGTCACGATCGCGCCGAACCGCTCGTCGTCGAAGAGCCGACTGGCCCGGTCGTGGCTGGGGTGGGTGCCGAGGCCGGGATAGTCCACCCGGAGGACCGCGTCGTGCCTGGTCATCGCGTCGGCGATCGTCGCCGCCGTCGCGCACTGCCGGGCCATCCGCAGCGGCAGGGTGCTGAGCCCGCGCCGGAGCAGGTAGGCCGGGTCCGGCGCGAGCACCCCGCCGGTCGCCACCCGGGCGGCCCGGACCTCCCGGATCAGCTCGGGCCGGCCCACCACGACCCCGCCGACGGCGTCGCTGTGCCCGCCGAAGTACTTCGTCGCGGAGTGCACGACCAGGTCGGCGCCGTGCTCCAGCGGCCGGCACAGCACCGGGGTGGCCAGGGTGGAGTCCACCACCAGGAGCGCGCCGGCCGCGTGGGCCAGTTCGGCCAGTACCGGCAGCTCCGGCACCGCGAGCGTCGGGTTCGCCAGGGTCTCCGCGAACACCACCCGGGTCTCCGGCCGGATCGCCGCGCGGACGGCTTCCGGATCGGTCGGGTCGACGAAGTCGACGGCCAGACCGAACCGGGAGAGCACGCCGTCCAGCAGCCCGTAGGTGCCGCCGTACGCGTCGCGCGGTGCCACCACGTGCGCACCCGCGCCGGTGACCGCCAGCATCACCGCCGTGATCGCCGCCATCCCCGAGTTGAACGCCTGCCCCTCGACCGGGCCGGCGACGTTCACGGCCTCCATCTCGGCGACGGCGGTGGCGAAGGCGTCGGCGGTCGGGTTGTCGATCCGGCCGTACACGTACCCGCTGCGCCGGCCGGCGCGCAGGTCCAGCGACTCGGCCATGGACTCGAAGAGGTACGAGGTGGCCCGGTGCAGCGGCGGCGTCGGCGAGCGCTGGAGTACCGGGGGCGGGTCGGGCGGGTGGACCGCCCGGGTCGCCGGGGCGGTGCGTGGCCTCACCGCGGCCACCGCGCCGCCGGGGCCGCCGAGGTGCTCACCAGCGTCACGCCGGCGGCGCGCATCTCGTCGTACGCGGACGCGACCCGGTCCGGGTCGAACCCGGCGACGAGGTCGGTGAAGACCCGGGTACCGAAGCCCCTGCCGGCCGCGTCCAGTGCGGTGGCCCGGATGCACAGGTCGGCCGCGAGGCCCGCCACGTCCAGTTCTCGGACGCCCCGGTCGATCAGCCAGTCGCCGAGGGACCTGCCGTCGCAGGTGCCCTCGAACGCGCTGTACGCGGCCCGCTCGCCACCCTTCGCGAAGACCGACGAGACCCGGCTCAGGTCCAGCTCCGGCCGGAACTCGTGGCCCGGGGTACCGAGCACGCAGTGCGGCGGGTCGCCGGCCGTCTCCGGGTAGTGGAAGTCCGCGATCGCCACCACGGCCGCGTAGTCCCCGGCGGCGCGGGCCAGGTACCGGGTGATGTCGCCGGCCACCCGCGTGCCGCCCGGCACCGCGAACGTGCCCCCTTCGCAGAAGTCGTTCTGCACGTCGACTATCACGAACGCTCTCGCCATGTTTCCTCTCCGATCGGTTGTCACTGCACGTCGACCCGTACCCGGGCCGCGACTGCCGCCGCCACCGCCTCGACGCTCTGCTCCAACGGCGCGTCGACCAGCACCGACACCGAGCGCTGTGTCGAGTCGCTCTGCTCGCCGAGCAGGTCACCGGGGAGTCGGCTGACCAGCACCGCGTGACAGCGCGGCGGTGCCGTCGCCGGGGACGGTTCGGGTTCCGGCCAGCGGTCGTCGCGGGTCAGCCAGTGCACCGGGACGTCGGCGGCGACGTCCCGCAGCCGGCCGCGCGGATGCGGCAGGTACCGGTGGTGCACCCGGCGGCGGGGCTCCGGATACCCGGTCGGGACGCCGAGCGCCAGGTCGAGCAGGACCGGTTCCAGCGGTACGCCGGTGGCCAGCTCCCACATCAGCGTGATCCCGTCGCCGGGCGCCCGCGCGGCCACCTCCATCAGCACCGGCCCGTCGTCGGTCAGCCGGAACTCCGCGTGCGTCATCGCGGTGCGCACGTCCACCCCGCGCAGCACCTCCGCGTTGGCGGTGAGCAGCGCCTCGTGTTCCCGGCCGGTCAGCCCGCAGGCCGGACTGGTGTGCGAAAGCTCGGTGAAGAAGCTGCCCCGGTGGTTTTCGTTGGTCTCCTTGCCGGTGACCCCGGACCAGATGATCCGGCCCTCGCGGACCAGGGCCTCCACCGAGTACTCGCGCCCGTCGACCCGCTCCTCGACCAGCACGGTCTCGCCGGCGGGCAGCGCTGCCAGCGCGTCGGCCAGCTCGGCCGCGTCGCGTACCGCCCGGACCCCGGAACTCTGGAACCGGCCGGCCGGCTTCACCACCGCCGGGAACCCGACCCCGCCGAACCCGTCGACGTCGAGCGGTGCCGCCGGCCGCCAGCGCGGCGAGATCCACGGCAGGCGGGTGCGCTGGAGCAGCTTGTTCCGGCAGATCCGGGCCGCGGCCCAGCCCGGACCGGGCAGGTCGAGCAGTTCCGCCAGTACGGCCGCCGGTTCCAGGAACGGTTCGCCGGTGGAGAGCACCGCGGCGATCGGGCGGGTACGGAGTACCGGCTGCACGGCGGCGACCACCGTGTCGACGGCGGCGTCGGGCACCCCGACCGCGTCCGCCAGGTCGGCGAGCGGGTGCCCGGGTCGGGCCCGGGCGACGGCCAGTCGCGCCGCGTCCGCGGCGTAGCCGACGACGGCGATCGGGGCGTACCCCCGGCGGCGCGCCTCGCGGATCAACCGCGCGTGCCGGGCCAGCGTGGCCAGCCGGCCGAGCAGGATGACGGCCGGTACGCCCGAGGCAGCGCTCACGACGCACACTCCAGCCGCTCGCCGACCGTCCAGAGGGTCGGTTCGACCCGCCGGGTGACGATCGCGAAGTGGACCCAGCCGAGCAGCAGCGCGGCGGCGGCGAGCACGATGGCCGGCCGGGTGCCGAGCAGTTCGGCGGCCACGCCACCGACCAACGCGCCGATCCAGATCGTGCCGAAGGTGACGAACCGGAAGGTCGCGGTGACCCGGCCGAGCAGGTGGTCCGGGGCGAGCCGCTGGCGCAGCGACACGCTGTAGACGTTGAACACGGTCAGGCCGAACCCGAAGGCCAGGAACGTCACGGTGCAGAGCGCGGCGGCGACCGGGGTCGGCAGGGCGGTCAGCGGGATCGCCAGCGGCGCGGCGGAGGCGACCGCCATGCCCCGGACCAGGGTGCCCCGGATGCCGACCCGCCGCTCGATCCGCCGGGCCAGCGCCGACCCGCACACCGCGCCCACCGCGCCCAGGGCCACCGTCACGCCCAGCAGCCCCGGCGAGAAGTGCAGGAACCGCACGGCGTGCACCAGGTACACCGTGAGGATGACCTGTTCGAAGAGGTTGAACCAGGCGGCCTGGACCATCAGGCTGCGCAGCGGCGGAGACCCGGCGGTGAACCGGGCCCCCTCGTGGATCCGGCGCAGCGCCCCGGCACCGCGAGTCGGCCCGGCCGGCGGCTCCGGCTGACGGATCCGGTACAGGCAGGCCGCGGCGACGGCGTACGTCGCGCCGAGCGACGCCAGCAGGGTCGAGCCGCCGACCGCGCCGACGGCGATGCCGCCCAGCCCCGGCGCGGCGATCTGCGTCACCGAGTAGGTCGCCTCCAGCCGGCTGTTCGCGGCCGGCAGCGACGCGGCCGGTACCAGGGTCGGCAGGTAGGTGTGCGCGGCGACGTCGGCCAGCGCGGTGAGGCAGCCCACCTGGAGGGCGATCGCCGCGAGCAGCCACACGTGCACCGCATCGGCCAGCACCA
This sequence comes from Plantactinospora sp. BC1, assembly GCF_003030345.1. NCBI lineage: Bacteria > Bacillati > Actinomycetota > Actinomycetes > Micromonosporales > Micromonosporaceae > Plantactinospora > Plantactinospora sp. BC1. Next base: position 489,205 of record NZ_CP028158.1, on the reverse strand, counting down.
TGACCGCGGCGAGCCCGAGCAGGAGCGCCCGGCCGAGGTGCGCGGCCAGCATGGCCGGCCGGCGGGCCCGCCCGTCCAGCCAGGCGCCGGCCAGCAGCGTCACCACGAACACCGGGGCGTACTGCGCGGCGTTGACCAGGCCGACCTCGCCCGGCGAGGCGTCCAGCAGCAGCACCGCCAGCAGCGGCAGGACGAGCAGACCGCTCTTCGCCGCGACCTGGGACACCGCCTGCGCGGCCCACAACCGGCCGAAGTCAGCGGAGAGCACCGGCGTCACCGGACGCCTCCGTCCCAGGTTCCGGGTCCGGCCGCCCGGCGTCCAGACCGTCGTGCAGCCCGAACTCCTCGGGTACCCCGGACACGCCGCCGCGCCAGGACTTGGCGACCGCCCGCGACGACTCCACCAGCTGCCGGGACCGGCCGGCGTTGTACGCCCGGATCTGCGCGTCGCGGCCGGCCAGCGGGCTGTCGGCGGAGAGGTCCAGCAGCCACAGTGGAGAGAGTCGGGCGCCGCGCAGCGCCTTCGCGTCGAACGCCTCGATGCCGGCGTGGATCCGTCGCGCCCCGGCCTCGGCCGCGATCCGGACCGGCAGGTAGTAGACCAGGTTGAAGTATTCGGCGGCGTTGGCCAGCCGGGCGTGGTCGAAGCCGGCCGACCTGAGGAACAGCGTGTCGCCCCACAGGTAGTAGCAGACGTAGCCGACCGGCTCGTCGTCGCGCAGGCAGAGCAGCACCCGGGCGGCCGGTCCCATCATCGTCGCCTGCCGGCGCAGCGACGCCTCGTGTGCGGCGGCGGTGGTCGCCCGGCCGTACCGGGCCTCGGTACCGGCCAGCAGCCGGGCGGCGACGGCGTGGCTCTCCAGCAGCGAGGTCTCCCGCAGGGTGTAGCCGGCGCGGTCGAACCGGCGGCTCTCCCGCCGGACCAGTTCGGCCCGGCGCGGCGAGGGCAGGGACGCCAGCCAGGCGTCCCAGCCCCCCGCCGGCACCGCAATCCAGGCGTCCGGCCGGAGCAGCACCGGTAGGGTGCCGACCCCGGCCGCCCGGAAGGCCAGCACGTCGGCCGTGTCGAGGTACATCGCGACGCAGGGCGGGTGTTCCGGCGGTCGCGCCCCCAGCAGCCCGGCCTGGGCCGCCGCACCGGGCAGCTCGGCGAGCCGGTCGAGCAGCGAGGCCGCGGCCTCGGCCCGGGCCGCCGGTACCGCCCGCTCGCCGGTCTCGACGAGCAGGTGGGTCTGGTACCCCCGACGCTGGCCGGCGAGGATCCCGACCGGTGCCGGCGCCGGCAGGCCGGCCTCGGCCAGCGCCTCCGACCAGCGGTAGAACGGGTTCCCCTCGGCGGTGATCGCGGTGACCGGCAGCGCGGCCAGCCGTCCGTCGACCGACTCCACGCCGACGGCGCCGGCGGTGCCACCGGCGTCGCCGGCACAGAGCGCGAGCCAGTCCCGCGACGAGTAGAGCCGGCCGGCCGCCAACCCGTCCCACCGCCCCGGCGGTATCCCGCCGAGATGGTCGGAGAAGACCGCACCGAGCCGGTCGGCGGAGACGGCGCCGACCGTCATGGACGGCTCGCGGCGACGGTCAGCTCGCGGGTCACCCCGCCCTGTCGGGTACGCAGGGTCACGCCGCCCGCCGGACCGGACGGCCCCAGCTGCACCGTCCGCTCGTCGCTCCAACCCGCGAACCGGAACTCGCCGTCGCCGATGTGCACCAGGCCGAAGGTCGGCTTGTCGTCGACCAGCAGGACCAGCCGGGAGTCGCGTACGTCGACCGACGCCGCAACGGTCGGCTGCGGGCGGAGGAACTCGCCGTCGGCCTCCTCCCAGTTGGCGAACGACGCCGGCATGGCGAACGTCGTCGACCGGTACTCGCCGAGGTCGGCGGAGCAGATCGGCACGGTACGGCGGGCGAACAGCGGCTCGTGCCGGTCGAGGATGGCGCGCACGTCCGCCGGGAACAACGCGACCAACTCCGGGGTCACCAACGTGTCGATCACCATGTGCACCCGGTTGCCCGGACCGCTGCTCCGCACCATGTGGGAGCGGCAGAAGTTGCCGAACCAGAACTCGCCCGGCTGCCACTGGTACACCTCGTCGCCGAACGCCAGGATCGCTCCCGGCGAGGTGGTGATCGGGATGTGCAGCCGCAGCGTCCCCCACGGAAAGCCGTATTTCGTCTCGTGGTGTATCCGGGTCCTGGCGCCCGGGCCGAGCGACATGAGCCGGACGGCCCGCAGCGGTGCCGGGATCCCGGCGAGGATCTCGGCGAAGTACGGGGTGGATTGCAGCCGCTCGGTGTACCCGAAGCCCTCCAGCCCGGGCCCGCCCGGATCCGTCCGGGTCGGGTCGCCGCCGATGCTGCACAGCGACAGCACCTTCCAGTCGAAGTTGGCCACGGCGCCGAGCCCGGACTCGGTGTAGAGCTGCTGCTGCTTCCACTCGGCGGTGCCGAGTCGCTCCAGGTCGGCCACCAGCCGGTCGACGTCGAAGCCGGGCGTCAGCCGGGCGGTGTGCGGCAGCGCGGTCGCCAGCGGCGGCAGGTCGGTGGGCTCGGGCGAGTCGTTCGTCGAGTACTCGGGCGTGGCCTGGACGTCCACCGCCTGGGACGGAGTCGCGGACATGTGGTCCCTCCTTGGGTGTCGATGCCTCAGCGGGTCATACAGGTCTCGTCCGCGCGGACGCTGGTGATCCGGCCCGTGATCACCAGCCGGTAGAAGTGCCAGTACGACGATTCGACGGGCACCACCCGTGGCTCGATGAGCGCGTGCAGCGACGGCGCCTGCGCCATCGGCACCCCCTGGTGATAGTGGTGTGCCGTGTGCAGGTTGTTGTAGTTCGTGTACCACTGCGCGAACTTCGAGGCCCTGATGGTGCGGGTGTTGGTCAGCACGTTGTCGTCGGACTGGGTGTTCAGCCCGAAGTGCTCCGGCATCTCGATCAGATAGTGCGCCGGCTCCGCCACCAGCATGGCCGGCAACAGCCAGACCAGCAGCAGGTACGGGCTGCCGGTGACCACCGTGGCGACGACCGCGGCGACCAGCAGCACCGCCATCAGCCGGTACTCGTACTGGATCCGGCGCAGGTCACGGGCCCGGTCGATGCCGGGGATCGGCCGGCCGAGGCAGGAGCGGACGATGTCCCGCAGCGTGGTCCAGTACCGCCCGGGGTGCAGCGCCGCCAGTGCGAAGCCGAGCCCGTACCAGCGGTCGAGGTTGCGGAAGCGGTAGTTGAAGAACTCCTGGTTCTGCGGGGTGCCGAGGAAGGCGTGGTGGCGCAGGTGGTCGTGCTTGTAGTGCCAGAACGAGCTGAGCATGAACAGACCGCAGAGCACGCCGCAGATCCGGTTCCAGATCCGCCGCTGGAAGGCGTGCTCGTGCAGGCACTCGTGCTGGAGTTCGACGAGGTGCGCGTACATCAGGCCGAGCACGAGGACCGCCGCCACGGTGACGGCCCAGTGCTGGACGAGCGCGACCGCGACCCAACCGGCCACGATCAACGCGAAGGCGAAGACGAACTTCGTGACGAACCGTCCCGGCTTCTTGACGAAGTACTCCCGGGACAGCGCCCGCCGGGCGTCCTCGCCCCGGACCGGGGCCAGCAGCGCGTTCTCCGCGGCGTCGAGCCGCTCCAGTTGGTCGTCCCGCAGCGGGATGGTGCTGGTGACAGTCATTGCATCTCCTTGCCGCGTGTGTCGGCGGGAGCGCCAGATCGTGGCCGCACGCCGCCATCGGGATACTCAGAGGCCGGCGGGGACACGTTCGTTCGCGATGATCTGGTCCAGGGTCTGGCGCTCCCGGATCAGGTGGACCGAGCCGTCGGTGCGCCGCAGCACCTCGGGCGCCTCGGGGAACGAGTTGAAGTTCTTCATCGACATGCTGGAGGCGTAGCCGCCGGCCCGCTCGACGACCAGCAGGTCGCCGGGCTGGGTCCGCGCCAGCGGCACCGGCGCCAGTTCCTCGACCGAGCCGGGAGCGGGCGTGAGCAGGTCACCGGCGATGCAGCAGTGGCCGACGACGCAGTACCGCTCGCGGTCGTCGCGGAGTGGGCCGGAGGCCGGCACCGAGACGAGCGGGTGCACCGCGCCGTAGTAGGACGGGCGGACGATCTCGGTCAGGCCGCCATCGGTCTTCACGAAGCGGTGCCCGTCGGCGCCGGTGGAGACCACGTCGACGACGCGGGTCACCAGCGAGCCGGAGTTGGCCATGATCGCCGTACCCGGCTCCAGCTCGACCCGCAGCCGCCGGCCGGTCTCCTCGGCGAACGCCCGCAGGTCGGCGCCGAGCACCTCGGCCCACTCCCGGTGGTCGTACTCCGGGTCGCCGAGCAGGCTCTTGACCCGGTATCCCCCGCCGAGGTCGATCACCTCGACGTCCGGGAACTGCCGGGCGGCGGCGAGCAGCGCGCGGGCGGCGTTGATCAGCACGTCCCAGTGGTGCCCGGACCCGATGTGGGAGTGCAGCCGCACCAGGCGCAGGCTGTGCCTCTCGACCAGCCGCTTGACCTCGCCCAGATCCTCGTGCCAGATGCCGAAGCTGGAGTTGGGGCCGCCGCTGGTCAGCCGGTTGACCAGCCCGGAGCCGAAACCCGGGTTCAGCCGGACCGAGACGGCGCCGCCGGGGAACGCCTGGCCGTACTGGTCGAGCTGGCGCAGCGAGCCGGCGTCGAACCGGAGGCCGGCCTCGATCAGGCCCCGCAGGCGGTCGTCGAAGACCGCCTCCTGGGCGGTGAGCAGAATCCGCTCCGCCGGGACGCCGGCACCGACCACCCGGAGCGCCTCCCAGACCGAGCTGGTGTCGAAGTCGAGCCCGAGCCGGTCGAAGATCCGGATCACCGCCCGGGTCGGGCAGGACTTGACCGAGTAGCGGACGGTGAGGCCGTACGGACTGGAGAGTGCGGCCAGGCCCCGGGCCGCGGCGACCATGGAGCCTTCGTCGTAGACGAAGACGGGCGTTCCGTACCTCTCCGCGATGTCGCGGACCTCCTCGACGCGGAGGAACTTGAGCTGCTCGATGGGGTCGCTGACGGCATGCCGTGGATCACTCACAACCGGTCCCTTCCTGACCCGCCGGTTCACGGCCGGCGACGTTTGTCCGGAGTGATACGGACGGTAGGGAAGACGGATTTGGCGGCTATTTCGCGGTGATGTTCCGGCAGCGGCGAGCCGGCCCTACCACTGGTCGAGCGCGAGTTTGCCGACCATGGCCGTCACCACCACCAGGAGAACCACCCGGACGAAGCCGGAGCCGCGCTTGAGCGCGGTGGCCGCGCCGAGCCGCGCGCCGAGGATGTTCAGCACCGCCATGGCCAGGCCCACCAGCCAGACCACGTGGCCCTGCGCCGCGAAGACCAGCAGGGCACCGAGGTTCGTCCCCGCGTTGACCACCTTCGCCATCGCGGAGCCGTGCACGAAGTCCTGCTGGAGCAGGCCGATGAAGGCGAAGATGAGGAACGTTCCGGTGCCGGGCCCGAGCACCCCGTCGTAGAAGCCGATGACGACCCCGGCCAGGAGCAGCGCGGCCAGCCGCCGCATCCGGGTCACCACGGCGTCCTGCTGCACCGTGCCGAACTGGGGTCGGGTAACCACGAAGACCGCCACCAGTAGCAGCATCACCATCACGACCGGCCGGAAGTAGCCGACCGGCACCTCGGAGGCCGACAGCGCGCCGAGTCCGGAGCAGACGACCGCCAGCCCCGCCGCCCCGGACAGGAAGCGCCAGTCGAGCTTGGTACGGCGCGCGAAGGTGATCGCCGCCGTGGTCGTACCGGTGATCGCGGCCAGCTTGTTCGTGCCGAGGGCCGCCGCCACCGGCAGGTTCGGCATCGCCAGCATCAGGGCGGGGATCTGGAGCAGTCCGCCGCCCCCGACGACGGCGTCCACCCAGCCGGCCGCGGCCGCCACCAGAAGCAGCAGGGCCAGGTCCGCGAAGTCCATTCGTCCACCTCTGGTTCGGCTCGTGTCGCGCTGCGCGCTCAGAGCACGCCGGCGATGGCGTCCATCGACGGCAGCACCCGGGCATGGGTGCTCATCTGCTCCGCCCACCGCGGCACCGCCCGCAGCGAGTAGAAGCGTCGCAGCCACCGGTCGGCACCGTCGTACCGGGGACGGAACGCCGACCGACCGTGCGCGGCGACGTGGTTGTCGAGGACCACCATCTCACCGGGCGCGAGGACGAGGTCGCGGGCGACCTCCTCCAGCGCCACGGCCAGGGCGTCGAGGGCGTGCCGGCCGGCGGTGCTCGTCGCCCGGGTGTTGTGCGAGTTGTACCGCATGAACAACGAGTCCCCGCCGCCGAAGAGCACCGGGTGCGGCCCCGACTCGGCGCGCGGCCGGTCCGGCGTGTTCCGGCTGAACGACGTCGGGTACAGACTGGTGTACTCGCACCGCCGCAGCGTCGCGATCTGCTCCTCGGTCAGCAACCGGTACGCCTCGCGCACCGAGGCGACCCGGGTCGCCGCCACGCCCTCGTGGTCCTGGCGCAGGCAGAGCAGGCCGAGGAAGTCGGGGCGCAGCGGGTGGTGCACGTTCTCGGTGTGGAAGTCGAAGGCGACCGCACCACTGTTCTCGATCCGGTGCTCCTCGTTGCGCACCGGGTGCACCTCGTGCACGAGCGCGCCGTTCTTCTCGTCCGCGTACCCGACCAGCCGGCCGAGCGCGTCGGCCACCATCGCGAGCAGTCCGGTCGTGCCGTGCGCCGTCAGCGGCGTCGCCTGGTGCCCGTCGGGCGTCGGCGGCAACTCACCGATCTCCAGGCCCCGGATGAGCAGGAAGCCCGAGGCCGAGGCGCCGGCGCCGAACTCCGCCAGGGCGTTGCGCAGCCCGGTCGGGAGTTGGGCCGCGCAACGCCGGACCCGTTCCTCGTGCAGCAGCGGATCGACCGCAACTCCCTGGGCGAGGTCCCAGATCCTGCCCCGCTCCTCGACCTCCACGATGTATTCGCTCACGGAGCCAGCCGTCAGTAGCATCGGATCCTCCCGATTCACGTACCGCACAGGGAGACCACTCCTGGTCGAAGCGGTCCAGCGCGCCGAACGTATGGCGGGCGGATGTGATCCCGATTTCGGGTTGATTTACCCCCAGGTGAGGGCATGCCCCGACCGGTCCGGGGCGTGCTCCCCGGCCCGCGGCACACCGCCCTGCCCGGCGGCGGTCCGGCCGGCGCCGACCCGGCCCGGACCGGTCGGCTGGTTGCGGTGCGACTCAGGCGCCCCGGCGCGGTGCGACTCGATCGCCTCGGCGCGCTGCGGCTCGGCCGCCTCGGCGCGGTGCTCGCGCAGCAGCCGGGCGAACCGCCCGCGCAGGGCCGTCACCTCGGCGGCGACCTGAGCGCCGACCCGGTGCCCAAGGTCGCCCGCCGAGGCGCCACGCACCCGTACGACCCGGCTGGTCCACCAGGTGCCACCCGCGGCCCAGTCCTCCCGGAGCGTGGCGTGGACGCGTACCACCGCGCTGTCCACGCCGAGCGTGACGTCGAACCGGTAGTCGCCGTCGGACAGGTACGCCACGATGGTCTGGCGGGAGTTCGGGGGCAGCGCGCGCAGCGCGGCGACCACCTCCGGCAGGGCGTGCCGGGGTTGGGCCAGCGGAACATCAGCCGTTGACATCAGTACCTCCTCGCTGTCCGTCCGGGCCGCGGCTATCCGCCCAGGCTGTCGAGCGGCCGCTGGACGCTCCGCGACCAGCGCAACGCGCAGCTCTCACACGGATCCAGCCCGGACACGGTGAACGCCATGCAGCAGGTCCGTCGGCGTACCCGCAGCGCGCCGGTCCCGGTCAGGTCCAGCCGGACCAGGTCCTCCACCCCGAGGGCGCGCAGCAGCGTGCCGGCGGTGGCGAGCGCCTCCTCACCGGCAAGGCCGGGCGCGCGCTGCACGTGCCGGGCCACCGCGTTCGCCAGGCCACCCCAGAGCGGCCGCTCGCCGATCCGGGTGAGGTCGCAGACGGCCAGCGCCAGCGGGCGCAGGTGCCGTTCGACGATCGCCTCCCGCATGGTGCGCAGCAGCACCGCCTCGTCGGGTACCACCCTCGTCGCCCCGGCACCGGCGCTCGGGTCCGTGGCGAGCACGGTCACCAGCGGGTTGCGCATGCCGAGGACGACCCACGGCTCCCGGCGCGACACCCGGACCAGCATGTTGCCGGCGGAGAGCACCGGCACCCGTCGCGACGACAGGTAACCGGCCACCGCGGGCAGGGTCAGCCAGTAGGTGTACGCCTTCCAGGTCAGCACCGCCGACACGTGCAGGGGGACCCGCAGCGTACGTACCTTGCCGGAGAGCAGCCGCTCCAGGCCGGCGCCGGCGACCAGACCCACCGCGGGTAGCCAGCCGGCGACGTCGGTGACGACGAGCGGCTCGGCGATCGCCACCTGTTCCGGCCCGGTGCGGCCGTGCAGCCTCGGCATCAGCCGGATCGTCGGGGCCAGGACACCGGCGGTCGCCGGCTTGTCCGCCACAACCGACGGTGCCATGCCAACACCTCCCGTGAGGGCGCGATCGCCCCGGTCGAGCCACCGCTCCACCGGACGCTAACCGGCGCCGATTTGCCGTCGATTTCGTCGCCTCGGCAGGGCGCCGCCGCGGCTCCACACCGGCCCCGGCGACGGCGTACCCGCCCGGCACGCCCCGGCCGGCCGGGCACCACCGGGCGCCGCCGCCCGGCGCGTTCCAGGCCGGCCGGCAGCCGGCGTCGCTACGACACGTTGCCGGCGGACCGGCCGGCGACGACCATCCGTAGCGGTGCCCGGCCGGCCGGCGGCCCGGTGCGGGCACGGGTGACCCCGAACTCCGCCCGGAGCCGAGCCGCCTCGGCCAGACACTGCTCGGCCAGCGACTCCGCGCCGGCCGAGAAGTGCACCTCGGCGAGCGCGGTGAGGCCCCGGGCCAACCAGACCAGCGAGTGGATCTCCTGCGCGGCCCGTACCGCGTCGGTGAGCAGCCCGATCGCCCTGGTGGTCTCCCCCTTCATCGTGTGCAGCTCGCCCAGGGCGATCAGGGTCTGCACCTCGACCAGCCGGTCCGGCACCTCCCGGGCGATCGCGAGCGCCTGCCGGAACGTGCTGTCGGCGATCCGGTGGAAGCCCAACTTCAGGCTCACCCGGCCCTTGCCGTACAGCGCGTGTGCCTGTCCGCGCGGGTCGCCGATCTGGTGCACCAGCGCCAGTACCTCGTCGAAGGTCTTGTCCGCGGTCTCCAGGTCACCCGTTGCCAGGTGCAGTTCACCGAAGAGGTAGAGCGACTGCGCCCGCGCCCGGCCGTTGCTCCCCTCGGCGACGGCGAGCGCCTCCTCCATGTACGGGCGAGCCCGTTCCGGCTGGCCCCGCTCCAGGTATATCTGACTGGTCCAGCGCAGCACGTGCGCCTGTGCGCCCCGGTCGCCGGCCTCGCGGAGCAGCCGGCACGCCGTCTCGTACCGGCGCAGGGCCTCGTCGGTACGGCCGTAGACGCTGTCGATGTACGCGACCTTGCGCAGCGCGAGCCCGTACCCGTGCCAGTTGCCGATCTCGTCGAAGATCTCCAGCGCGCCGCCGAGACGTTCGGCGGCCTGCTCGTAGCGCTGCTGGACCACGTACAGGTCGCCGAGCCCGGTGAGGAGTACCGCCTCGCCGCAGCGGTCGTTCGCGGCGCGGGCCGCGAAGAGCGAGACCTCGTGCGTCTCGCGCCACTCGTCGTAGTGGCTACGCACGCCGAACATCGACAGGGCGGTGCCGGCGAGGTCCCAGCAGAGCGCCGACATCCCGGCCGCTGCCGTCTGCCGGACCGCGGAGACGATCGTCCGGCGCTCGGCGTCGTACCAGGCCAGCGGGGCCTCGGTGAGGCGCTGCACCGTCCGCTCGTCCAGCCGCCAGCGCGGCGCCGGCCCGTGCACGACGACGTAGTCGCCGCCGTAGACCCGCCGATGCGCCTGCTCGGTCAGGTGCAGCAGCGCGCTGCACACCCGCCCGACCGCCGCGGTCCGTTCCTCGGCGGACTCCGCCTCCTCGACGCGCTCCCGGGCGTAGAGCCGGACCAGGTCGTGGAAGCCGTACCGGAGGTTGCCGGTGGCGTCCCGGCAGAAGACGTCGACGAGGCGGGCGTCGACCAGCCGTTCGAGCAGGTCCTCCGCCTCCTGCATGCTCGACTCCAGCAGCGGCGCGGCGACCCACGCCGCGAAGTCCACGACGTCGAGCAGGGCGAGCCGGCGGAAGAGCAGCCGCGCCGCCGGTTCGAGTGCCTGGTAGGACAGGGCCAGGCTGGCCCGTACCTCCAGCGAACCGTGCGCCAGCTCGTCGAGCCGCCGGCTCTCGTCGGCCAGCCGGGTGACCATCTGCGCCAGGGACCAGTGCGGCTTCGCCGCCAGGCGGGCGCCGATCACCCGTACCGCCAGTGGCAGCCCGCCGCAGAACCGGGCGAGGTCCTCGGCCGCCCGGGGCTCGACCTCGACCCGGGACGCGCCCACGATCCAGGTCAGCAGCTGGATCGCCTGATCGCTCTCCAACGCCGCCAGGTCGACCAGGCGCACCCCGGCCAGGCAGGTGAGACGGTACCGGCTGGTGATCAGGACGGCGCAACCCGGCGAGCCGGGCAGCAGCGGCTCGATCTGCCGTTCGTCCGCGGCGTTGTCGAGCACCAGCAGCACTCGCCGGTCGGCGAGCAGGCTCCGGTAGAGCGCGGCCCGCGCTTCCAGGCCGTCCGGGATCGTCGAGGTGTCGGCGCCCAACTCCCGGAGGAACCGGGTGATCACCTCCAGCGGGTCGGCGGCGGGCTGGTGGGCGCCGCGCAGGTCGACGTAGAGCTGCCCGTCGGGGAAGACCGGGCTCAGCCGGTGCGCCACGTGGATCGCGATCGTCGTCTTGCCGACGCCGCCCCGGCCGGCGACGAGCGCGATGGGCAGGACGGCGCGGTCGTCGGGGGTCAGTGCCCGTTCCAGCTCCTCCGCCTCGCCGTGCCGGCCGGTCAGGTCGGCGATGTCCGCGGGCAGCATCCGGGGCCGGATGTCCGGGTGCCGCCCGGCCCTGGCCGTCTCCGGGCGTACCGGTTCGGCCGATCCGGGGCGGACGTCCGGGATCGCGACGGGACCCAGCAACCGGCCCGGTTCGACGCCGCCGGGGAGCGCCTCCGGACCGCCGCCCGGGGCGAGGTCCGGAGCAGCCGGCGCGGGTCGCCGGACGGGCTCGCCGCCTCCGGCCGGGAGGTCGTCGGCGTGCTCGTCCGCCGTCGGTACCCGGTGCGTCGCCGCACCGGCACCGGTCCCGGCGGCGGGGCCGCGCACCCCACCGGTCCGCCCCGCCGCCGAGGCGGACCTGGCCGGCTCCGGTGCCTCGTCGGCCATCTCCGGGCCCGGTCCACCGGCCGGTGGCGACAGCTCGCCGCGCAGGATCGCCCGGTGCGTCGCCTGGAGTGCCGCACCCGGGTCCAGCCCCAGTTCGTCCTTGAGCACCCGGCGGGCGTCGTGGAACGCGTTCAGCGCGTCGGCCTGCCGCCCGGCCCGGTACAGCGCGACCATCAGCCGGACCCGCGCCTTTTCCCGTAGCGGGTGCTCGGCGACGAACGCCTGGAGCTGGCTGATGATGTCGACGTGGTGTCCGAGCTGCAACTCCGCCTGGAAGTACTCCTCGGTCAGCGCGAGCCGGCGCTCCTCCCACTTGATGATCTCGGGTTGTAGCACGCGGCTGGTGATGCCGGCCAGACAGCGGCCACGCCAGACGGCGAGTGCGGCCCGGAGCCGCTCCGCCGCCACCTCCACGGCACCGTCGGCGAGCGCTTTCCGGGCGGCGGCGGCATGCTCCTCCACCACGTGGGTGTCGATGCTGCCGGGCGCCGGCCGCAGCAGGTAGCCCGGGGCCCGAGTGGTGATGATCTTTTCGTCGGCGCCGGCCGCGCTGAACTTGCGGCGGAGCGCGTGGATGCAGATCGCGATCTGGTTCGCCGGGGTGGCCGGCATCCGGTCCTCCCACACCGCCTCGGCGATCCGGTCGGCGGGGGTCACCTGGCCTGGGTGAAGCAGCAGCATCGCCATGGTGATCTGCTGCCGGCCGAGCGGGACGGCGATCTGTCTGCCGCCGACGGCCACTTCCAGAGGACCGAGTATTCGAAATTGGACAGACTGACCCATGGTTGGCAAATCCCCCCGTTGCGCCCCGCTGTCGGTACCAATGGCGACTGTGGACCGGGAGTCGCGGACAGCAGGACCAGACAACGGTGAGACCCTCACCCGGGTCCGGCTGCCGTACGCGTCGAAGCGGCACGTCTGCAGCACCGCCGATCGCTACAACTCTCGGCTCTGTGCCGCCATTGGCCGGGACCGATAGTTGCACGCTGCGAGAGCCGTCGGCAACACTGCGCCACCCGGAAAGGCCGAGCCGGTGACGCCGAGTCACTACGCGGGCATCCCCAGGCGGGCCCGGGTGCCCGACCGCCCACCGCCGCACCCGCGCCCCCGGAGCCCCACTACTGATCGTAGTGTGATCTGCATCACTAAAGGACGGTCGACGGCGGGCGGGAAATCGCCGGCAAATCAGCGGCATAACCGGGGCGCATACCGTCGCCCCGGTCGCATCACGAGCAGGTAGTCCGGCGGGTCAGGCGCGCTGAGGAGGAACGATGCAGATCGTCTGGACACTCTCGACCAACCGCCTCGCTCACGATCACTCGCCGTCGCCGGGCACCGGCGAGACCGCAGACTCACGAGCCGGCCGGAGGAGTCCTCGGTACGCCACCGCCGCGCTCGCCACGCTCAACACCGTCGCGGCGAGGAAACTCCACCGGGCGTTGCCGCCGGCCGCCTGCGCGACCAGCCCGAACAGCGCCGCACCGACCGGGTTGGCGGCGAAGGCCAGCGTCCGCGCGGTCGCGGTGACCCGGCCCAGCACCTCGCGCGGCACGATGCGCTGCCGGAGCGTGCGGATGTGCACCGAGGCGAAGACCGACAGCGCACCGAGGAGCCCGTTCGAGATCGCCAACTGGAGCGGGTTGGCCGAGCCCGCCAGCGCGAGCAGGGAACCACCCAGCGCGATCACCGACCAGGCGATCAGGGCCTGCGCGGAGAAGCGGTCGGCGAACCAGGCGGCGAGCCCGGTGGCCACGATGCCGCCCAGGCCGGCGGCCGCGAGTACCACGCCGGTCCAGATCGACGTGGCGTGCAGCCCCCGGTCGGCGTGGAAGACCACCAGCGTCTCGGCGGCGATCACGAAGTTGATCACCGCTTGCAGCGACACCAGCCGGACCAGGAGGGAGTTGGCCCAGATGTAGCGCAGACCGGCCCTGGTCTCCCGCCAGATCCCGGCCAGCCGCTCACCGAGCCGGCCGGTCTCCCGCTCCCCCGGCGGGCGGTCCCGGAATCGCAGCGGAACCAGGGTCACCACGGACACCGCAAACGTCGCGGCATTCAGCCAGAGGCATTTTTCGACACCGATGGTGGCGATCGCCACGCCGATTGAGGCCGGCCCCAGCAGCAGCCCGACCTGATTGCTGAATTCCAGTTTCGCGTTCGCTCCGGTCAGCTGCTCCGGCGCGATACTGTCCTGCACCGCGACCGCGAGCGCGGTTTCGAAGAATATGCCGGCCGAGGCGGCGGCAACGGCCAGCGGAACTATCCATATACCGCCGTTGAATGTGGCGACAATCGGCAGAACAAGGAAGGTGACGGCTCGGACGACATCACAGAAAATCATCGTACGCCGCACGTCCCAGCGATCCACGAAGGTGCCCGCGGTGAGGCCGAACAGCAGGTAGGCGATGGTGCGTGCCGCTGCGGCCAGCGCGGTGGCGACCGCCGAACCGGTCACGGTCAGCACCAACAACGGGATCGCGAGCGCTGCGGCGCCGTCGCCGATCACCGACACGCTCTGGCCCGACCAAAGCAGCCGGAAGCGCCAACTCTTCGTGCCTTGTAATTGCACCTGACAACTCCCAACCCAGATAGCTCATTCGGCCGGACCAGGCCATTGTTCAACGAACGTCGTCGATCATAAACGGCCCGTCAAGTGAAGTTCGTCACACCGTCTCCTCACGCTTTTCTCTTGCCAGCCGGAATCTTTTGCGGTCAATATTGACAACACCGGTGGCCCGGGGTGAAGAATCCCGTTCACTGAGTCATCCAGACCCCCATCGAATTCGAAGGAGGTGTACGACATGGACCAGCAGCTCACCGTTGAGGAGCTCCAGGAGCTCGCCGAGGTTGCCGAGCGCGCCGAGGAGGCGGCGGCCGCCCTGCGCGCCGCGGTGGTGGAGTAACCACCGCCCGACGGCCGGGGCCGTGGTCCGCGGCCCCGGTCGTCCCACCCGATGAGCACATCACCGACCACACGCACTAGTTGGAGGATGCCATGAGCCGCCTTCGTCGAACCGTGCCCTTCCTCGCCGCCGGACGCGCTCGGAGCGAGTCTCGCGTGCTGCTGCTCGACCGGGTCGAGTTGTCGCTGGCTCAGGCGTCCACCGAGGTGTTCGCCCGGGCCGCCCGGCCACTCGGGCTCGGTCCGGCCGACCGTTGCCTGCCTGCCGCCGAAGTCGAGCCCATCGTCGAAGCTCAATACCAGGCGTGTCTGGAGTATGTCTACGGGCACCCCGTCTGGCAGCGCTTCCGCGACGGCGCCGCCCGGCACGCGCTCTTCGCGTACCTGATCGAGTCGCGGCACTACCTGGCCGCGGCGCCGTTCCGGATGGCCAGCGGCGTCACCGACGCGCTGCGCCCGAGCGACCTCGTGCGGCTCCAGGCGCACCACGTGGTCGAGGAGGCCAACCACGACACGTACTTCGAGAACGGGCTCGCCGCGCTCGGCGTGCCCCGCGAACTGCTCCGGGAAGCCCGGCCGTCGCCGGTGACCGTCGAGTGGGTCCACCTGATGCGCACGGTGGCGGCATACAGCCCGTTGGCGGCCGGCATCTGCTCGGGCCTGCTGGAGTACACCGCCGGGGACAACGCGGCGGTCACCGGCTGGCACCAGATGCTCGTCGCGGAGGGACTGCTCAGCGACGAGGCCGTACGCGCCATCTTCGAGCACGTGGAGACGGACCTCGGTCTCGGCCACGGGTCGAACTGGCGCAAGGCGCTGCACGCGGCGAAGGTCGTCCCGGTCGAGGAACTCGCCGACTGGCTCAACTCCGTCACCCTGGTCGCCGAGATGATCGTGCGGTGGCTGGACACGTTCGAGACCGGCCTCTCCGGCGACGTCGTCGCCGCGCTGCCCGCCCTCACCCTCCCCGCCGACGCCACCGTCCGGGTGTACGCCGGCGAGGTGGACGGCCTACCGGTCTGGCCCGCCGAGGTGTACCAGTCCTTCGCCCACGGGCCGCAGAGCAGCGCCGCAGGGGTGCGGCAGTCGCTGGCGCTGGCGTACGCCTTCGGCGGGAAGGCGGCGGACCGGCCGGGCGGTACGACCACGAAGCCCGGCACCACGGAATCCGGCACCACGCCGGCCGTGGCGGCCCGCGACTTCGTCAGTCGGGCCGGCAACGGCTGGATCGGCAACGGGTCCGCGCTGGACCTGGAGAAGCTGGTGGAGAGCTGGCTCGGCGCCATCGATGGACACGAGCTGTGGCGTGAGCTGACCGAGCGGCCCACGTACCCCCTGGTCTACGGCTGGATGGCGGAGAACTACCACTACGTCTCCGGCATCTGGCAGCACGCCGGCGCCGCGATCTCCACCTGCCCCGACCCGCTGATCCGCAACGAGCTGGTGCAGCACCTCATCGAGGAGTTCAACCACGGCAAGATGTTCCGGCGGGGCATCGACGCGGCCCAGGGCGGCCGGTACGCCACGCTGCCGGTGGCCTCGGCCCGACCGCTGCCGACGACGGTGGCGTTCATCGGCACGCTGCGGGAACTGGGTCAGCGCAACTGGAAGGCGTACGTGCTGGCGCTGGCGTACCTGCAACTGTCGCTCTCCGCCGGCGACAACGGCGTGCACGAGCGGCACGAGCGGTTCTACCAGACGATGGCCCGGGAGCTGCCGGAGAGCGAGCGGCTGGTGTCGGCCATGCGCCGGCACGACGACGAGGACACCCGGCTGGGGCACGGCGACGACACCCGTACGCTGCTGCGCCTGCTCGCCGAGCGGCACACCGTCGACGCCGAGACGGTCGCCGCCGCCGCGCTCGTCCCGCAGCTGACGTGGAGCTTCCTCGACGGGATACGGTGCCACTACCGGCATGGTGACGCGGCCGTACTCCAGCGCGTCGGTTGGCATGTCACCGCCTGACCGGTCGCCGGAGGGCTTCGAGGTGGGCCGGGCGGTGGCGCTACGCCACCGCCCGGTCCCGGCCGCACTCCGCCGGCTGCGCGCGCTGGTGCGGGACGGGGTGCCCGCCGGGGCGGCGGCCGGGCTTCGCGACCCACGGATCCCGGCCGGGGCATGGGACTCGGTGCTCGCCCGGGAACTGGCGCTGACCCTGAGCTGGGCGGCCCGACGCGCACTCGCCGGGGCGGCGCCGGACGCCGGAGCGCTCCCCGGCGCCGCCTGGTCCGGCGACGGTACGGTGGTCGCCCTGCTGCCCCGGCACGGCCACGCGGTGCACGTCATCCGCCGGGCCCTGCCGTTCGCGCTCTGCGGCCGGCCGGTCCGGGTGCACGGCCACGACGTCGACCGGACGGTGCTGCGGCGCTGCACCGCGACCGTCGCCGAGCTGCTGGAGCTGCCCGGCCTGACCGCCGGCGACGAGCCGGCCAGCGCGGCGGTGGCCGGCTGCGGCCCGGACGACCTGGTGGTACTCACCGGGCGGGTAGCCACGGTGGCGAAGGTGCGCGCCGTCACGACCGCCCGGGTGCTGGCCGCCACCGGCGACTGCGTCGTCCTGGTCGGCACCGACCCGGCCCGGCTGCGCCGCACCGCCGAGGTGCTGCGGGGGCACGACCACCCGGAGAGCTGCACCCGGCTCGGCGGCGTCCGCGTCGGCGACCTCCACGGGCCCGCCCTGGACGGGTCGGCGGCCGACGCCTCGGCGCCACCGCACCCCTCCGCGGTGTACCGGCTCAGTGGCGACCTCGGCGAGCCGCCGCTGGCCCAGCACGGCTACACCTGCCTGCCGTGCGACGTCGACGGGGTGGTCGGCACCCTGGTCGGCTTCGCCCGGGATCCGATCGGCGGCTGGCCGGGCGACTTTCTGGTCTGACCGCCGCGCCGCCTGGCCCGGGTGCGGCACGGCGCGGCACCCACCGACCGACATACCGAACGCCGCACCCGCAGCGAGGAGCAGATCATGACGGTCACGCAGGGACTCTCCCTGTCGCTACAGTCGCTCGTGGACGCGGTGGCCGGGTGGCCGGAGGTCGGCGGCAGGCGCCTGCACCGTCCCGACGTGCAGGAACGGCTGGCTCGCGCGGCGCTGGCGCAGGTGCCCGGCCTGCCGGCCGCGGTACTCCGGATACGCCAGCGCCTCACCGACGACGGTTACGCGCTCGTCGGGGTACCCGGGCTCGCCGCCTTCCCCGACGTCCAGCGGGACGCGGCGGTCGTCGCGGTGAGCGCGCTCTTCGGCCGGCCCAGCCCGGTGGGCGAGACCACCAACCTGCTGGTGTGGGACGTCCGGCCCCGGCCGGACCTGCCGGCGGCACAGCAGGCCGCGAACGTCTCCATCTCGTCCGGCGAGGCGTGCCTGCACACCGACGCCACGTTCGCGCCCGCTCCCGAGCGCTGGTTCGGGCTGTGGTGCGTCCGGCCGGCCAGCGACGGCGGGGCGAGTGTCCTGGTCGACGCGCGCCGGGTGGTCGAGGCGATGGCGGCCGAACCCGGTGCCCGGGCGGCGGTGGAGCTGCTGCGCGGCACCGACGTTCCGTTGTGGAACGGCCGGACGCTGCTGCCGGTCCGGGTGCTCGGCGGTCCCGGCCAGCCGCTGGTGCGGTACCGCGAGGACCTGATCGCCGAGGGGTTGCGGCGGGCCGGGCTGGGCCCGACGCACCCGGTGACGGAGGCGGTCGACGCGTTCGCCCGGCGGCTCGGCGCGGACAGCCACCGCACCCGGATCCGACTCGCCGCCGACGAGGTGCTCCTCGTGGACAACCACCGGACCGTGCACGCCCGGGAGCACTTCGCGGATCCGGAGCGTCACCTGCTGCGAGTCCGGATGTCCGAGGGGCCGGTGGTGCCGGTATGAGCGCGGAGAAGCCGGTGTTCCGGGCGGCCGGATGCCGGGTCGAGACGCAGCCGTACGACGAGCACAGCCGACTCGTCTCGGTGTACGGCGAGGCCGGCGCCACAGCCACCCTGGAGGCGCCCGGCTACCGGCACACGCGCCTGACCGATCTGGTGCGCAAGCGCCATCTGAGCTGGCAGGACGGCTCGGTGGAGATCGAGATTCCCGGCGACGGGCGGGCCTGGCTCATGGTCTTCGACCCGCCGCCGGATGTGTCGATCTTCGACTACCGGCCCGAACCGCTGCTGGAGGTGCCCGGCTCCGAGCCGGTGGCGGCCCGGTTCCCGGTGGTCGACGTGCACGCGCACCTCGGGCTCGGCGACGCGGACGCGGCCGAGCGGGTCCGCCTGATGAACTCGGTCAACGTCGCCGTCGCGATCACCGGCGGCTTCGCCGACCGCGGGGACACCACCGCGGATACCGCACGCCGATTCGTCGCCGCGGCGCCGGGCCGGTTCCTCGCCGCGGCCACCGTCGACTGGTCCCTGGTCCGGCGGACGAACGGCGGTGCCCTGCTCGCGGAACGGCTCCACGAGGACGTGACGCGGCACGGTGCGGTCCTGGTGAACGAGGCACACGACAAGGGCTTCGGGGTCGACGACCACGGGGTGGGTCCGGTGCCAGCGGACCCGATCCACCTCGACGACCTGCGGCTGGACCCGTTCTGGGCGGCGGCGGCCGAGCTGGGTGTACCGGTGATCGTGCACTGCGGCGACGACATCGCCACGTACCGGCCGTGGGACGCCCGGAACGAGGCGCTGCGGCGGCTCTACCGGGCGCCGTGGTCGCGTCGCCGCCCCGGCGGACTGTCCCAGCAGGAGGTCCACGCCCGGCGGGACCGGGTGTTGACCCGGTTCCCCCGGCTGCGCCTCGTCGCCGCCCATCTCGACGGGTACGGCGAACGGCTCGACGTGCTGGCCGCGTCGCTGCGCCGGCATCCCAACCTGTACGTGGAGCTCGGCGCCCGGCATCGGGTCCTGGCCCGGCAGCCGCGGCACGCCGCGCGCTTCCTCCGGGAGTTCGCCGGTCGGGTGCTCTTCGGCGGCGACCGCGCCCAGGACGCCGGTACCTACCGGGAACAGTTCCGGGTGCTGGAGACCGACGACGACGCGTTCGCCCCGCTGGACCCGGTCGACCCGGGCCCGCTGTACGGCCTCGACCTGCCTGACGACGTCCTGACCGAGTTGTACCGCGACGCGGCCGCCCGGATGCTGCCCGGGGTGGCCGCGCTGCTCTCCGCCCCGGGCCGGCCGACGGCATAGCCAGGGCCGGCACCCGGCCCCCGGACGGAGAAATCCGGCAGGCGCGGAAGCGTTGTGCGCCGCTGATTCCCGAACTGCCGGAGAGGCCGCCCGGCACGGTGTCCGACCCCTGTTCGTATGCGGGGTCGGCGCCGAATTCATGCTGGATTCCACGTGTGTGGAGATCGGCTTGCGTGGCGTGATCCCGGACGAAATCCCGGACACATTGTGGATTAATAATGCGGCAATATCATGCGCGACTCCGTCCAAAAAATTTGCCCTTGCGTTACCCACTATTGACATGCTTGACTCACCTCAGTCGGCGCCAATCGGGGATCAGCCGAATCGGACCCGAACCTCCCCGACCCTTCGTCCAGGAGAAGGAGGTGTCACATCATGTCGGTGAAGATCTCCCTTAAGAAGGTCGCGGCTCCCAAGCAGGAGTCCAAGCTGTCGGCGGTCGTCCGCTGCGGCTGAGGCCAGGACGGGTCGGTGGGCTCGCTTTTCGGCGGCCCACCGACCCGTGCAGACCCTGCTGAACCGACGAAGAAGGAGACCGCCATGACCGCAGTCATTCCCCAGCCCGACATAATCGACCCGCTGGCCGAGTTGGACTATCCTCGGCTGCGCCACTGCACATTCCGTGAACTCTCCAGCGACCAGCCCATGCTGATGATCGTCGGACGGGAACACTTCGAGATCAGCGAGGAAGAGGGGACCCGTACGGCGCTGCTGACCGTCAAGCGGTATCTCGACGGGCGGCACACCATTCCGGAGATCGCCAAACTGTCGGGCGTCGACGAGGCGTCCGTACGACAGATCGTGAGCACGTTGCACGAGGCCGGTCTGCTGCGCCGGGAGACCCCGACCGAATATATTCCCGGCGACGTGTTCGCCGCACAGATCGACGCGAGCTGCGAGATGTGGGCCCGGCAGATCGGGTTCCACCACCTCTTCGCCGACCTTGAGCACGGCGACCTGCGGCCGGAGGTCTTCCTCGGCCTGATCCTGGAGACCTACCACTACGTCAAGTCGGCGCCGAAGCACATCAGCACCGCGATCGCCCACTGCCGGGACGAGCGCCTGGTGCCGCTGCTGTCGGAGTACTTCGTGGACGAGTGGAACCACGCCGGCATGCTGCTGGGCAGTCTCGTCCAGATGGGCGTCCCCGAGGAGCAGGTCAGGTCCGCGCACCCGATCATCGGCACCTGGTCGCTGGTCAACAACCTGTGCGAGATCGCCCGCCAGGACACCCTCTCCTACATCGCCTGCACCTCGCTCTTCGAGGCCCGGGCGGACGACTTCGAGGGTGGGGCGGCGAGCATGCGCCGCGCGGCGGTGGCGGCCGGCTTCCCCGAGGACTCGGTCGACCCGGTCATCCGGCACATGGGCATCGACGTGCAGGCGGAGCACGCCAGCCTGATCGGTCAGGCCACGCGGATCCTGGGCGACATCCCCGGCAGGCAGGCACACGTCGTGGTCAACAACCTGCACGACCTGAAGCACTCGTACGACCAGTTCCACGACCAGATCGTGCAGTACTACTCGGACATCTCGAACTACATCCCCCGGGTGAAGGTCGACTACTTCAGCCTGTAGCACCCTGCCCGGGAGAGGGAACCATGTCGCCGACGACCGATGCGGTGGTGACTCACGAAGAGTCCGGCCGAAAGCTCCCTTCCGGCCGGACCTTCATCCGCTTCTGGACCGCGCAGACGGTCAGCCAGCTCGGCGACGAGGTGTTCATCGTCGCGCTGCCGCTGATCGTGTACGCCACCACCCGCTCCGCCGGCGCCATGTCGATCGCATTCGGCATGACGATGGTGCCGCACATCGCCCTGGGCATCCTCGGCGGCGCGCTCGCGGACCGCTTCGACCAGCGCCGGCTGCTCGCCACGCTCTCCGCGGCGGCGACGGCGGCACTGCTGGTGTTGGCGGCCATGCTGCACTTCGGTGCTGCCGGGCCCGTGACGCTCGCCGTGAGCGCGCTGCTCCTGGCGTGTCTGCTCGCCGCCCTGCTGCCCGGGTACGAGTCGTGCATTCCGCGGATCGTCCCGGCGGAGCGGCTGGTCAGCGCCAACTCCCGGCTGGAGGTCAGCCGCATCGTCTGCGCGGTGGTCGGGCCCGGCCTCGCCGGCCTGCTGGTCACCCTGGGCCCGGGGGTCGGCGCGATCGTCTTCGACGCGGCCAGTTTCCTGGTCGCCGGGCTGCTGCTCCTCTCGCTGCCGCCACTGGCGCCCCGGGCGGCGCCCCGGCGCCCGGCGACGACCCGCAACCTGCTCCGCGAGATCGGCGAGGGAATCGGGCTGGCGTTCCGGACCCGCTCGATCCGGCTCGGCATGCTTCTGAGCACGACGACGAACGTCTGTGTCGGAGCGCTGCACATCGTGGCGATCTTCCAGCTCCGCGACCGGTTCGACGTGCCGGCGCCGACGGTCGGATTGATCATGACGGGGACGGCGATCTTCTCGCTGGTCGTGGCGGCGCTGCCCCGCCTCCAGCGCCGGCTGGGCTATCCCGGCACGCTCGCGATCGGTCTGCTGCTCTCGATGGTCGCCTGCCTGCTGATGGCAAGGCCCGCCCACATCAGCTGGGTGATCGGCGCGCTCGCCCTGGAGACCTGCGGCGCCACGGTGTTCAACGTCGGCTGGCGGGCGATGCGGCAGCAGGTCGCCGGAGCGGAAGCGATCGGGCGGATCTCCGGAGTGTCCCGGGGAGTCGCCTTCCTCGGTGCGGCAGTCGGCGGGTGGCTGGGCGGTGCCGTGGCGGCGAGCGCCGGGCTGTCGCTGTACCTCTATCCGGGAGCCGCCGTCATCGCCGGCCTGGTCGCGCTCGCACTGCTCCGACTTCCGGGGTACCTGGCCAGGGACCTCGCCACCTGAGCGGCGGCGCGGGCGCCCGATGTCCGCCGCCGCCTCCTCCCCCGGAGCCGAGCCGTCCGGCCGCAGCGATCCGCGCACGAGCGGCGAGCCGGTGATCTACAGGTAGCGGATGCCGAGGATGTCGTCGATCCGGCTGGCGAAATCCGCCAGCGCCGCGTGGTTGTCGGTACGACCGATGCAGGTGTAGATCCGCTCCTGGAAGCCGCGTCGCCAATCGAGTGACGACGGAGGTTTGATGAGCAGCGACACCTGCTCCACCTCGCCGCGCGCACGCAACTGCCCGAGCCCGGAGATCTCCGACAGCTTCCACGCGCCCACCGGCGGCAAACCGAAGTAGTGGTACACGACGTCCCGGCTGGGGTGGAGCCGGATCGCCGGCCGCTCCCCCAGCGCCAACTGGGCCGCCACCCGAATCAGGTCGACGCGGTGTGCCCGCTTGAACAGGTCGTAGATGGGATGGCCGAGGCGGCCGTTCACCTCGATGATCCGGGGACCGTCCGGAGTCAGCTTGACCTCGGTGTGACAGATCGAGTCGCCGACTCCGAGTGCGGTGAGTGCGTTCGTGGTCAGCGCGAGTACGGCGTCCGCGTCGAACGCGTCCGTGCGGGCCGGCAGGTAACTGCCCTGTTCCCGGAAGGGAGGCGTCAGCGCCAGCTTTCCGGTTATCCCGATGTGGCTGATCTCGCCGCCCCGAACCATGGACTCCACCGAGACATAGTTTCCCCAGGGAGGCGCGACATCGACGCCGGCGATCAGGCCCTCGGCGACGTACCCGTCGTCCGGGGCGACCTCCTCGGCGCCGAACAGCCTCTCCGCGAGCGTCAACAGTTCTTCCGTCGACTCGACGAGATAGGTGTTCGTGCCACCGAACCCCCGGTTCGGTTTCAGCACGGCGGGAAGCGGGATCTGGCCGGCGACTGCGGCCGCCGCCGCCAGGCTGGTGAGCAGGGTGGTGGGGGTGGGGTCCACCCCGCGTTCGTTGAGGATCGACCGCTGCCGGAACTTCCTGGTGATGTTGAGCGCGGCCTCCGGGGAGTGGAATGGCACGCCGAGTCGTTCGGCGAGATTCGCGGCCGGCTCCAGCTGGTAGTCGCTGAAGGTGAGCACGCCGCGCGGCCGGTGGTCGAGAACGGTGTCGAAGGTCGTCACCGCGGCGAAGTCGGAGATCAGCTCGGCAAGTTCACTGCCCTGCTCGGAGTCGGGCAGCACGAAGACCGGCTCCGCCAAGCCGTCGAGACTGCCCAGGATCTCGGTCGGGGTGGCAGCACCCACGTCGTAGACCACCGCGATACGTTCCACACATCCCCCTCGGCCGAGCGTGTCGTTCGGATCGTTGGACGGCCCCGCGAGGGGCGGTCGGGTCAGGCACGAGCGCCCTCAGACGGGTTCCACGGGAAGGCTGGTGACGCCGAGGATGAAGTTGGACCGGAGCCTGCGGACGTCCCCGGCGAGCTTCAGTCGCAGCCCCTGGGCGGCGATCTTCTCCACGAGCAGCGACAGTTCGGCTTGCGCGACCGGGGCGCCGACGCACCGGTGCAGCCCCGCTCCGTAGGAGAGGTGCCGGTTCGGGGACCGGGTCGCGTCGAACCGGTCGCCGTCGGCGAAGACCCGCTCGTCGCGGTTGGCCGAGTAGTTCCACAGCGTCACGGACTCGCCCGCCCGGAAGGTGACACCGCCGCGCTCGACGTCGCGCAGCACGACGCGCTGGACGTATGCGTTGGTCGAACTCCAGCGGAGCATCTCGTCGACGACCGTGCTCCCGATCGCCGGCCGGCTCAGCAGCAGGTCGTACTGATCGGGATGGTCCAGCAACGCCAGCAGACCGGTACACCCGGTGTACGACGACGTCTCGTTGCCACCGACCGCGACGTTCATGCAGTTGTAGAAGACCTCTTCCTCGGTCAGCTTCCGTCCGTTGACCGTGCCGTGCAGCAGCATCGTGATCAGATCCTCGCCCGGGTCACGGCGGCGCGCGGCCACCACGTCGGTGAAGAACTCGAAGATCTCCGCCTGCAACCAGGCCAGACGCAACCGCTCGTCCCCGCCGGTCTCGACGAACACCTCGTCCCGGTAGCCCACCATGCGTCGGGTCAGGCCGATCAGATGGTGCGCCTCCTCGTGCGACAACCCCATGATCTCCATGAGCGCGCCAGCGGGGAGTTCGGTGGCCACCTCGGTGGCGAAGTCGCCGCCCCCGTTCCGGCGCAGCCGCGCCAGCGCGTCGTCCAGGAGCACCGACACCCGGGCGGCGACCCGCTTGGCGACGCTGGTCGACATGGCGGGATGGATGATCTGCTTCAGCATCCGGTGCCGGGGCAGGTCGGTGGAGACCAGCATCTTCCCGGCCGAGGTGTCCTCCTCGCTGCGGAACGAACCGCCGACGATGGCACCCCGGGTGGAGCCGAACAGCTCGTGGCTGCTGTACGCCCACAGGACGTCCTCGTACCGGGTCAGTGCCCAGAACCGGCTGCCGTCGGCGCCCTGGTTCAGATGGATCGGGTCGTGCGCGCGCAGGTGCGCGAAGACGGCCGGGTGACCACCCGCGACGAACACGTCGACATCGGTGAGGTCGACGGTGCCCGCCCCCCGGGTCACTGCACGGCTCCGGCCGTACGCGCCGAGTCGAGTTCCCCGGCGAGGTCCTTCAGGGTGGCGTTGTCCAGGATCTCGTTGAACGGGAGCCGGACGTCGAGTTCACGGCTGATCCGTCGGCTCATCCGGAAGGCGAGCAGGGAGTGGCCGCCCAGGGTGAAGAAGTCGTCGTCGCGGCCCACCTGCTCGATGTTGAGCAGCTCCTCCCAGAGCGCCGCCAGGTACCGTTCGGTCTCGGTCCGCGGTGCCACGACGCCCTCGGCACGGGCGTCCTGACGCTCGAGTTCGGCGCGCAGCGCCACGACGTCCCGCTTGCCGTGCTGGGTGAAGGGGATCTCGTCGAGGATGACGATGCGGCTCGGCACCATGTAGTCCGGCAGATCGCGCTCGACGCGACCACGCAGATCCTTGACGTTCAGGGCGTCGGCGAGGGCCACGAAGGCGACGAGCGTGCGGCCGTCGCCCTCGCCACCGGCGAGCACCACGGCGTCCTGCACCTCCGGGTACCGCCTCAGTGCCTGCTCGACCTCGCCGGGTTCGACGCGGTAACCGCGAATCTTCACCTGGTCGTCGACCCGGCCGACGAACAGCAGCGTTCCGTCCGCACGCCGCCGCGCCAGGTCGCCCGTGCGGTACATCCGGACCGGTGTGCCGTCGATCTGGACGGTCACGAAACGCTCCGCCGTCAGATCCGCGCGGCCGAGGTAGCCACGGGCCAGGCCGGGTCCGCCGACGACGATCTCACCGCGTTCGCCCGCCGGCACCTCGTCGAGGCCGGGGCCGAGCAGCCGTACGGTCACGCCGGCGAGCGGCGTGCCGATCGGTACGACGTCGGCGGCGACGTCCTCCTCGGTGACCAGGTGCGCGGTGCAGGCGGTGGTGATCTCGGCCGGACCGTACAGGTTGTAGAGGTCGCCGTCGAAGCGGCTCTCCAGCAGTGCCCGGCAGGCGGCCGGTTGCAGCACGTCACCGCCGACGGCGAGGACCCGCAACGAGGCGAACGCCTCGCGATCCTCCCGCACCACGTGGTTGACCACCATGGTGGGCACGAGCATGGCGGTGATGCCGTACCTCTTCATCTGCCGTTGGAAATCCGCCGCGAGCAGATCCGGGACCGCCGGCAGGATCACCAGCTGCGCACCGGCGGCGAGGGTGTTCCACATCTCGAAGTGGAAGGCGTCGAAGGAGACGCTGGAGATCTGTCCCGTCCGGTCCTCCGGGCCCAGCCGCGGCAGGCTCGGATTGGTCGCGAAGGAGACCAGGTTGCGGTGCTCGAGCACGATCGCCTTCGGCTCCCCGGCGGAACCGGAGGTGAAGAGCACACTGGCGGCGTTCTCCGGCAGCGGCGGCTGGTCGACGCCATGACCCGCGAAGCCGGACCAGTCGGAGATCGACACGAACGTCGCCGTGACGCCGGCCGGCCGGGCGGACGGGTCACCCAGGACGACGTCGGCGCCGCTGCCGACGAGCATCTGGCCCCGGCGGGCGTCCGGATAGCGGGGATCCACCGCGACGTACGCCGCACCAGCCTTCAGGATGCCCAGCACCGCGACGGCGAAGTCGACCGAGCGGGGCAGGCAGACGCCCACCCGGTCCTCGGTGCCCACCCCGTGGCTGCGCAACAGCGCGGCCACCGCGTCCGACCGGTGGTCGAGTTCGTCGTAGCAGAGGGTGGTCGTGCCGTCCCCGACGGCCGGCCGTTGGCCGTGACGTCGCCGGGACCGGGTGAAGAGATCGACCAGCGTGCCGTTGCTCTGGTTGGCTGTCACAGCGTTCTCCCGGTTGCAGGGTCTGAAGAGCGAAACGCCGTCTCGTCCTGCGACCGGAGACCGGAGGCGGCCTCGTCCGCGCCCGGTGCGACGACGGCGAAGAGCAACGAGTCCCGCCAGCGGCCGCGGGCGAGCAGGTGGTCGCGCAGCCGCCCCTCCTGGCGCAGGCCGGCCTTGCCGAGGACGCGGGCCGAGCCGATGTTCTCCGGATGGCACGTCGCGGAGATGCGGTGCAGGCCCAGTTCGGCGATGCCGAACCGGACCAGCTCCCGCGCCGCCTCGGTGGCGTAGCCCCGGTTCCAGACCGAGGGATGGAAGACGAAGCCGATCTCGCCCCGGCGGTGGGTGACGTTCTCCACCCAGACGGCGACCGATCCGACGAGCACGCCGTCGGCCACCGCCGCCAGGTTGAAGGCCGTGCGGTGCGGGTCGGCGGCCTGCGCCACGCAGCCACGCACGAACGCCGCACTCTCGGCGGGGGTGTTGGGGCCCCAGTCGGTGTAGCGGGTGACGACCGGGTCGCCGGCGAAGGCGTGCACCGCCGCCTCGTCGGACGGGTCGAAATCGCGCAGGAGCAGGCGTGGGGTACGCAACCGAAGCAGAGGGCTCATGGGGTTTCGGTCACCAGCCTGCGTAGTTCGGAAAGGGTACGGCTACGCGTCGGAACGGGTACGGGCGGCGGGCCCGGATCGGCCTTGGCCGCTCTCTGCCGCCTGACCCAGTCGGCCAGCTTGGCGACCGTGTCGAGTTCCATCAGGTTGACGTAGCGCAGCTCGACCCGGAAGGTCTCGTTGACCCGGCTCAGCATGCGCAGTCCCATCAGCGAATGCCCGCCCAGGTGGAAGAAGGTGTCGTGCCGGCCGATCCCGCTGGTGCCGAGCACGTCGTGCCAGATCCCCGCGATCGTCGTCTCCAGCTCGTCGGCGGGCGGCTCGCTCGACATCACCGGCGTCCCGGTGCCCGGCACCGGCTCGGGTGGCGGATCCGCCGTCGCGTAGGCCGAGGCGCTGTCGCGGATCCACCGGGCGGCCCGCTCGGTCACGTCGGCCTTCGACACCACCGTCACCGGTCCACGGGCACCGGCGACGATCGCCTCCACCATCGCCACGGATTCGCCGGGCGCCAGCGCGAGGGCGTCCAGGGCGGTCCGCACGGCCGGGGGCGGCTCGTCCGGCAGCCGCCACCCGTCCCACGCCGCGGTCAGCCACCGGGTGTCCCCGGCCGACCATCGCCGCTCGGCGAACGCTTCCAACACCGCGTTGCCGGCGGCATAGGCGGCCAGGCCCGGGCCACCGAACCAGACCGCGTTGGAGGAGAAGGAGAGGCAGAAGTCGAAGTCGCGGCCGGTCATCGCCCGGGCTAGCGCCTCCGCGCCACCGAGCTTGGCGGCGGCCTGCTCGGCGAAGTCGCCGTCGGTGAGCCGGTCGCAGAGTACCCGCATCGAGGCCCCGGCGGTGGCGGCCGCGGCGTGGAAGATGCCGTCGATCCGGGGATGCCGGTCGACGACCGCGGTGAGGCCGGCGACGTCGGTGACGTCGCACCGCTCGATCTCGACCCGCTCGGCGTGGTCGGCGCGGAGCCGGTCGAAGGCCGCCCGGGTCGACGGATCGAGCCCGGTGGCGGCGCCGCGACGGCTCACCAGGACCACCCGGGCCCGGTACCGGGTGCACAGGTGGTGGGCCAGGTGCAGGCTGAAGCGGCCGAGGCCACCGGTGAACAGATAGCTGCCGCCCTGCCGGAAGGCGGTGCCGACGGCGGGGACCGGATCACAGGCGCCACCGGTCAGCAGCTGCCGCCAGCGATGCGCTCCGCGGACCACCCGGATCGTGTGGTCGGCCGGTTCGGCGATCTCGTCGAGTACGGCGTCCGCGTCCTCACCGGCCGGGGCCAGGTCGACGCACTGCCACCGCAGCCCGGCGTACTCCTGCGCGAACACCCGCACGGCGGCGATCAGCTCACGTGGCCCGTACCCGATGGTCTGCTCGTCGCCCACCGCGAAGGCCCCGGCGGTCAGGACGGTGACCGACGGGTACGGCCGCTTCCCGGCCGCCGCGACGGCAGCGGCGAGCACCGCCATCGCCTCGGCGGCGGCCGTCCCCGGTGTGACGACCAGCTGGACGTCGCCGTCCCGGCCGGTCGACTCCGCCAGCTCGCCGAGCGTCAGCACGGTGCCACCTCGCGCGGCGGCGGCCCGACGCACTCCCTCGGCGCCCGGCCATGCCGCCCCGACGAGCACGATCGACCGTCCCGCCAGCCGCGGTCGCCGCCGCAGGCGGGGTAGCCGGGCCAGGGTCGGTGCGGTGAGCCAGGCGTCCGGGTCGGCCAGCACGCCGGTGCCGGACGACAACGCCGGTGCCGGCGCCGCCCAGTGTCGGGTGCGTGCGAAGCGGTACCCCCGCATCGGTACCCGCCGCCACCGGCGTCCGTAGAGCAGCGCGGGGTCCACCGTCACCCCGGCGGCGAAGAGCTGGGCGAAGCAACGGGCCAACGCGAAGCCTTCGGTGACCGGCTCGTCGGCGTGACGCATCGTCGGCACGGTGCGCACCCGGCGGCCACCGGCCGTCGCGCGGACGAAGGCGCCCAGCACCCGGCTGGGGCCGATCTCGACGAAGACCTCCATACCGGCGTCGAGGAGCGTCGTCACCCCGTCGGTGAAGCGGATGGTGTGCCGCAGGTGCCGCACCCAGTAGCCCGGATCGGCGAGGTCGGCCTCGGTGATCTCGATGCCGGTGAGGTTGGAGATCCAGCCGATGGCCGGCACGTTGAACGTGACGCCGCGGACGACCTCGGCGAACCGGTCGAGGATCGGATCCAGCAGCGAGGAGTGTCCCGGGGTGCCGATCGCCACCATCCGGCACTCCACGCCCTGGGCGGCGAGTTGGGCGGCCACCTCCTCGATGGCGGGACGCGAGCCGGAGAGCGTGCAGATGTCCGGAGCGTTCACCGCAGCCAGTGACACCCGGTGCAGGACGCCCGAGCGGCGCAGGGCGTCCTCCGAGGCGTAGACGCTGAGCATGCCGCCCTCGATACCCCGCAGCAGCTCGGCACGGGCCACGACGAGCCCGACGGCGTCGGGCAGCGACAGACTTCCGCCCACCACGGCCGCCGTGTACTCACCCAGGCTGTGCCCGATCTGCCGGCGCGGGCGTACACCGCGCTCGACAAGGGTGCGGGCCATCGCCACCTGTAGCAGGAACGTCGCGCCCAACCCGATCACCGGGTCGGTGAAGTCGGCGTCCCGCCGCAGGATGTCGTCGACCAGGTCGATACCGGTACGCTCGGCGAACACGGACCGGCACTCGGCCAGGTGGGCGGCGAACACGGGATCGGTGTCGAGCAGCTCCCGGGCCATCCCGAGGTGCTGGGTCCCGCCGCCGGAGTACATGAACACGACCTCCTGGGCGGTGCTGTCGCCCTCGTCGTGCGTCAGGTCCGGCCCGCGCAGCGCCCGGGTCAGCTCGTCGAGGTCCCGGCCGATCGCGACCGCACGGTGCCGGTGCACGCTGCGGCCGGCGAGCAGCGTCGCGCTGACGTCGGCCGGGTGGAAACGCCCGTGGTCCACCGCGTCGAGGTCGTCGGCGACGGCGAGTCGTTGCCGTTGCAGTGCCGACGCCCCGGTGGCCGACACCGGCGCCAGGAAGTACCCGGCCAGGCCGGTCGACGCGGTGTGCTGTGCCGGGGCCTCGGGCGGCTGGGCCAGGACGACGTGCGCGTTCGTCCCGCCCAGCCCGAGCGAGTTGACGGCGGCGACCCGCTCGCCGGGGGTCGGCCACGCCTCGGCCTCGGTCGCCAGGTAGAACGGGCTCGCCCCGTCGACCAGCGCCGGGCTGGGTTCGGCCGGGTGCGGTTGCGGCGGGATCACCGCGTCCCGGACCGCCAGCGCGGCCTTGATCAGGCCGGTGACTCCGGCGGCCGCGTCGAGGTGCCCGAGATTGCTCTTGATCGAGCCCACCGCGCACGATCTCGCCCCGCGCCCCGGAACCTCGTGCACGCTGCGCAGGGCGGCCATCTCGATCTGGTCACCCAGCGGTGTGCCGGTGCCGTGCCCCTCGACGTAGCCGACGGCTCCCGGTGCCACCCCGGCCAGTTCCAGCGCCGACCGCATGGCTGCGGCCTGACCTGCCTGGCTGGGTGCGCTGAATCCGATCTTCTCCCGGCCGTCGTTGTTGACCGCCGACGCCTTGATGACCGCGTGCACGTGGTCGCCGTCGGCAAGGGCGTCGTCGAGGCGTCTGAGGACGACCACGGCAGCACCGTTGCCGCTGAAGACCCCCCGCGCCGCGACGGTGTACGCCATGCACCGCCCGTCCGGTGAGTAGACGCCGCCGTCGGTGTGCAGTTGACCGCCGACCTGGGGGAAGCGGATCGCCGACCCGCCGGCCAGCGCGAAGTCGCACTCGCCGGAGAGCAGGCTCTGCACGGCCAGGTGGATCGCGACCAGCGAGCTGGAACAGGCGGTCTGCACCGTCAGGCTCGGACCGGTCAGGTTGAGCTTGTACGACACCCGGGTGCTCAGGAAGTCGATCTGGTTGCCGATCCCGACGAGCAGCCCGTCGGTCCAGTCGCCGCCGCCTCGGCCGCCGACGGCCTCCAGGTACGTGTTCTGGCTGCAACTGGCGAAGACGCCGACGGGCCTGACGAACCCGTCGGGCCGGTAGCCGGCGTGCTCGACGGCGTTCCAGGCCACCTCCAGGAAGACCCGTTGCTGCGGATCGATGTACTCGGCCTCCCGGGGCGAGTAGCCGAAGAACGCGGCGTCGAACCGGTCGGCGTCGGCGAGTACGCCCCGCACCGGCGCGAAGCCCTGCTGGTCGGCCAGCTCCGGCGGGACCCCGGCGGCCAGCAACTCGTCGCGGGTGAAGGTGGTCGCGCTGGCCCGGCCCTCGGTGACCGCCTGCCACAGCTCCTGCACGTGGGCGGCCCCGGGGAATCGCCCGGCCATCCCGATGATCGCGATGTCGAGTTCGCTCACGCGCCGTTCCTTCTCCTGCGCAGACTGTTCAACGCGTTGGCCCGGTCCTGCCGCCGGTCGGTGTTCAGCGGCGCCGACGCCGCCACCGGCCCTTGCGGTGTCGAGGATGGGCGCATCAGCGCCGCCATCGCCGCAGCGGTGGGATTGCGGAACAGGTCCAACAGGGCGACGTCGGTGTGGAATGCGCGAGTCAGCCGCGCATGCAGCTGGACCAGCAGCAGCGAGTGGCCGCCGACGTCGAAGAAGTTCTCGTGCCGGCCCAGGTCGGTGCGACCGAGCAGCTCCGCCCACAGCCGCAGGACGATCTCCTCGGCGCCGGCGTTGCCCGGCACCGGCGCGGAGGGCGCGACCACCGACGGGGTACGGGGCAGGGCGGCCCGGTCGAGCTTGCCGTTGGCGGTCAACGGCAGCCGGCGCAGCGCCTGGACACCGGCCGGCACCATGTATTCGGGCAGGATCGCCCGCAGTGCGCCCGGGATGTCCTCGGTGTCCTGCCCGGGGGCGACCACATAGCCCAGCAGGACGTCCCGGTGCCGATCGTGCACGACGGCCGCGTCGAGCACGCCGGGGAGCGTCCGCAGGGTGTTCTCCACCTCCGCCAGCTCGACCCGGTACCCGCGAATCTTGACCTGGTCGTCGGTGCGGCCCAGGTAGTGCAGTAGCCCGTCGGTGTCCCGTACGGCCAGGTCGCCGGTGCGGTACAGGCGGGCGCCGGGGACGAACGGGTCCGGAGTGAACCGTTCGGCGGTGAGTCCGGGCCGGTTGAGATAGCCGAGGGTCACGCCCATACCGCCCACCCACAGCTCACCGGGAACCCCCACCGGCGCCGGCTGCCGATACCGGTCCAGTACGTGGTTGGCGGTGTTGGCGATCGGTCGACCTATCGGCACGTCGCCCTCGCCGTCGCCGTCGGTCACCTCGTGCGCGGTGCAGCCGACAACGGTCTCGGTCGGGCCGTACTCGTTGATCACCCGGGATCGCCGCCAGGGTCGTACCCGCTCCGACGGCAGGGCCTCGCCCCCGACCACCAGGCACCGGGTGAGGGTGCGCTGTTCCAGCTCCGCGGCGAGGGCGACGTTGAGCACCCGCAGGTGGGCCGGGGTCAGCTTGACGAGTTGGTACGGCGCCGCCGTGTCGCGCAGCGCGGTGATCAGCCCGTCGAGGTCGTCACCCGCGGTCATCTCGATCACCGCGCCCACGGTCAGCGGGGCGAGTGTGGTGGTCACGCTCAGGTCGAAGGTGAGTGGTGAGTGCAGCAGGACCCGGGACCCGGCGGTGAGGCCGTACTCCCGGCAGGCCCAGGAGAGGTAGTTCAGCACGCCCCGGTGGTGGGCGAGGACGCCCTTGGGTCGACCCGTGGTGCCGGAGGTGTAGATGACGTAGCACAGCGCGTCACCGCCCGGACCCGGCGTGCTGACCGCCGCCCTGGGCCCGTCGGCCGCGGCGCGGACGTCGACCAGGCGTACGTCGAGGCCGTCGACCGCCGGACGCAGTCGCTGGTCGAGGTCCGGGGCGTCGAGCAGCAGCGTGTCGATGCCCGCGTCCTCGATGATGAAACGCAGCCGCGCCGGTGGCAGGGTCGGATCCAGCGGGACGTAGGCGGCGCCGACGCGTAGGACGGCGAGCAGGGCCACGATGTTCTCCGGCACCCTCGGCATCAGGATGCCGACGAGGCCCGGTCCCGGGCGGAGTTGGGCGGCGACCGAGCCGGACCAGTCGTCGAGTTCCCGATAGCTGATCTCGCGGCGACCCTGCCGCAGCGCCGGCGCCCCGGGGTGGGAGCGGGCGGCTCGCAGGATCAACTCCCCGACGCTGGCCTGCGCGTCGGGGACGGACGTGCCGGTGTCGTTCTCGGCTCGGACCATCCGGTCCCACGCGACGTCGTCGAGCATCCGGGCCCGGGCGACCGGGCAGGTGAGGTCGCCGGCCAGGGTCGCGGCCAGGTGACGGAAGTGGCCGACCATAGCCGAGGCGGTCGCGTCGCCGACGAGGGCGGTGTCGTACTGCCAGGTACCGGTGAGGGATCCGTCCGGGTGGTCCTCGACGCTGACCGAGAGGTCGTACTTGGCCGTCTCGTGGCTCCACCGGAGGGTCTCGGCCCGCAGGTCACCGGCGGTCCACCGGGAGTCCCGGACCCCGGGCAGCTCCATCCCGAACATCACCTGGAACAGGGGTGTCCGCCCGACGTCACGGACCGGGTTGACCTCGGTCACGATCCGCTCAAACGGTGCGTCCCGGTGGGTCAGCGCGTCGGCGAGTACGCCGTGGACGCGCTCCAGCAGCGTGCCGAAGGTGTCGTCGCCGGTGACCGTGGCCCGCAGCACCAGCGTGTTGACGAAGAAGCCGACGACCTCGTCGAACTCCGCCCGGTCGCGGTTGGCGACCGGGGTGCCGACCGCGATGTCCTGTTGTCCGCTGTAGCGGTGCAGCAGGACCAGGAATACCGTGAGGCAGGCGACGAACGGACTGGTGCCGTGGGTGCGGGCGGCGTGCCGGAGCGCCCGGGCGGCATCGGCCGGCAGGTCGAAGGCGATGGTGCGCGCCGGCCGGTCGACGTCCGCGGGGCGCGGCCGGTCGAAGGGCATCCGCAGGGGTTGCAGCCCGGTGAGCTGCCGCTTCCACCAGCGTACCGAGTCGTCGAGTTGCCCGGCGTCGCGGTCACGCTGCCAGCGGGCGTAGTCGGCGTACTGGTGGCCGGCCGGATCGCCGGCCAGCGGGCGGCCCTCGCGGGCGTCCAGGTAGGCCCGGGCCAGGTGCCGGTCGAGGATGCCGACCGACCAGCCGTCGACGGCGATGTGGTGGACGCACACCACCAGGACGTGCTCCCGGGCGGAGAGCCGCAGCAGCATGGCGCGGATCGGCGGTTGCTCGTCGAGCCGGAAGGGCCGCCGGAGGAACTCCCGGGCCTCCTCCTCGGCGGCCGCCTCGTCGCGTACCCGCACGACGGGCAGGTCGGGAAAGGCGCCGCCGGGCGGTTGGATCACCTGACGTGGCCCGTCGGGCGTCGACACGTAGCGGGTGCGGAGCACCTCGTGCCGGTCGACGACCGAGCGCAACGCCCGGAGCAGGTCCGGAATGCGCGGCTCGCCGTGCAGCCGCAGGCACCAGGGGACGTTGTAGGCCGTGCTCGTCCCGGTGATGCGGTCGAGGACCCAGAGCCGTTCCTGGGCGAACGAGAGTGGGTAGCGGCCGTGCGGTGTGCGCGGGACCGTGCGGACGACCTGCGCCGGGCCGGTCGGCGCTCCGGTGGCGGTGAGGCGGGCGGCCATCGCCCGTACGGAGGGGGCGGTGAAGCAGTCCCGCACGGAGAGCGTCACGCCGAGGGTGTCCCTGATCCGGCCGACGAGCCGCATGAGTTGCAGGGAGTTGCCGCCTGCGGCGAAGAAGTCCTGGTCGGGGTCGGTGACCGGCCGGCCCAGCAGGTCGGTCCAGACGGCGAGCAGGCTCTGCTCCTCGGGGCTCACCGGGGCGGTGGAAACTGGCGCCGCGTCGGTGGGCGGTACGGGCAGCCGGGCGCGGTCGACCTTGCCGTTGCGGGTGCGGGGCAGTTCCGGCACCGCCACGAAGAAGGCGGGGATCAGCACGGCGGGCAGGACCTCGCGCAGGGCGTCGGCCAGGCGGGGGCCGAGGGCCTCGCCGTCGGTGCCCGGCGTCGGCACGAGGTAGGCGGCGAGCGCGGTCGTCTCGTCGCCGGAGCGGACGGGCAGGACCGCGCACTGCGCGACTCCCGGCATGCCGTCCAGGACGGCCTGCACCTCGGCCGGTTCCACCCGGTACCCACGGATCTTGACCTGGTCGTCGGCGCGTCCGACGAACTCCAGGTCACCGGCGGGTCGGACGCGGACCTGGTCGCCGGTCCGGTAGTAGCGGCCGTCGGGGAGGGCGACGAAGGCCCGTTCGGTCAGGTCGGGGCGCCCCAGATAGCCACGGGCGAGTCCCGGTCCGCCGATGTGCAGCACGCCGGTGGCCCCGGGCGGCACCGGCCGGCCCGCCGGGTCCAGGACCGCGATCCGGGTGGCGCCGAGGGGCCGACCGATCGGTACGGTGGCCGCGGCGTCGCCGTCCACGGTGAACCGCCCCATCAGCGCGCCCACACAGGTCTCGGTCGGGCCGTAGTGGTTGAAGACGGCCGGTGCCCCGGGCTGCGCGGCGACCGCCTCGGCGAGCCGGGTGGTGAGGGTCTCGCCACCGAAGATCAGCGCCCGGCGGGGGGTCACCGCCTCGGGCGTGGCGGCACCGCGCCGCAGCGCGTCGAAGTGCGTCGGCACGATCTTGAGGATGTCGACCCGGTACTGCCCCAGGTAGGAGCTGAAGCGGTACGGGTCGGTGACGGTGCCGTAGTCGAGGACGTGCACGCATCCGCCGTTGAGCAGCGCCCCGAAGACGCTGGTGTGGCCCAGGTCGGCCGCCAGCGTCGACACGGTCGCGAAGCTCGCCCCGGACGGGTCGATGCCGGCGGCGCCGAGCACCTCGCCGAGGCTGCGGACGTAGTGGACCAGGCTGCGGTGCTCGATCGCGACGCCCTTCGGCCGCCCGGTGCTGCCGGAGGTGTAGATGACGTAGCACAACCCGTCGGCACGGCCGGGCGCCGGGACCGGCCGCGCCGCGTCCGGCAGCGCGTCCAGGGTGATCGTCTCGACGTCCAGACCGGCCACGACCGCCGGGTCGTGCACCACCACGGTGCGTACACCGGCGTCCTCGACCATGAGTCGCAGCCGTTCGGCCGGTAGCTCCGGATCCAGGGGCAGGAAGGCGGCGCCGCTGCGCAGGATGCCGAGGAGCGCCACGATGCTGTCGGGGCAGCGGGGCAGGCAGAGACCGATGATCTCCTGCCCGGCCTCGAAGCTGGCGGCCAGCGCGGCGGAGCGTCGGTCCAGTTCCCGGTAGCTGATCCGTGCGTCGCCCTGGGCGACGGCCACCGCCGTCGGCGTGCGGCGGGCCTGCGCGAGGATCAGCTCGTGCACGGTCACGTCGAGGTCCTCGGCGGTGACGTCCGCGCCGGGACGGTCCGGTTCCGCCGGTCCTCGCAGAGGGGTCCGGCTGACCGGTGCGGTGGCGTCGTCGGCGAGCCCGGTGGCCAGGTGGACGAACTGCTCAGCCATCGTCCGGGCGGTCGACGCCTCGAACAGGTCGGCGTCGTACTGCCACAGTCCGTCGACGGACCCGTCGCGACGGGGATTGACCGTGATCGTCAGGTCGAACTTGACCAGGCCATGTGTCCAGCCGAGCGGGCGGGCGCGCAGTCCGCTGGCTGCCCAGGCGGCCGGTGGCGTCTCGGGCAGTCCCATGCCGAACAGCACCTGGAACAACGGCGTGCTGCTCGGATCGCGTCGCGGGTTCACCTCGGCCACCACGCGCTCGAACGGAGCCTCCTGATGGCGCATCGACTCCGTCACGACGGCCCGTACCCGGTCGACCAGCTCGGTGAAGCTGGGGTCGCCGGCGAGGTCGACGCGGAGCACGAGCGTGTTGACGAAGAAGCCCACCACCTCGTCGAGTCCGTCCACGTCGCGGTTGGCCACCGGCGTACCGACGCTCAGGTCGGTCTGGCCGCTGTAGCGGTGCAGCAGCACCAGGAACGCGGCGAGCAGGACCACGTAGTCGCTCGTGCGGGCGGCCCGGGCGAGGCGCCGCAGGTCTGCGGCAACGGCCGCCGGAATGGTGAAGGGCAGCACGCCGCCACGGTGTCGCGGGGTCGGTGCACGCGGATGGTCCAGGGGCAGGTTGACCGTCGCGGCCCCGCCGAGCCGCTCGCGCCACCAGCGCAGGGACGCGTCGAGATGACGATCGGGCAGGTTACGTTGCCATACGGCGTAGTCCACGTACTGCGGGCCGGGGTCGGGCAGCCGCAGGGGCCGTGCCGCGAGCGCGGCGGCGTACGCCTCGCCGAGTTCCGCACCGAAGAGTCGCAGCGACCAGCCGTCGAAGGCGATGTGGTGCACGCTGAAGACCAGCACGTGCTCGTCGTCGGCGACCCGCAGCAGTCGGGCGCGCAGCGGCGGCCCGCCGGTCAGGTCGAAGGGCTCCCGCAGCAGGGCGACGGCTTCCCGCTCCGCGGTCGCCTCCCCGTCCACGTCGGTCACCGGCACGTCCAGGAACGTGCCGTCGGGGTGCGCGACCACCTGCCGGAAGCTCGTCCCGGTCCACTCGTAGCTGGTCCGGAGTGCCTCGTGGCGGCCGACCAGCGTCCGCAGGGCGGTCGTCAGGGCGGCGACGTCCAGGCTTCCCTCCAGGCGCAGGCACCAGGGGATGTTGTACGACGGGTCGCCGCCGGCGAGTTGGTCGGCGAGCAACAACCCTTCCTGGGCGAAGGAGACCGGGTACCCGTCGGCGGTACGCGCGACGGGCCGCACGCCGTCGGCGGCGGGCGCGCTCACACCGTCACCCGGGTCTCTTCGTCGGCCGTGCGGGCCAGCACCGGGTGCCGGGCGTGTACCCGGGGCAGCAGCAGGCCACCGATCACGGCGGCGGCGACGATGCCGCCGAGCCAGGCGGTGTTCATCCCGCCGTAGGTGAAGACCAGCATCGCGCCCACGCAGGCCAGCGCCTGGAACACGCCGAGCCAGCGCAGCACGATGACGTTGAAGCCGATGAGGTACGGGCCGGGGATCTGGTTGCGGATGACGGCGTCGGAGGGGCCGAAGACGCCGATGTTGAGGCCGCCGAGCAAGAGCAGCCCGTAGACCGACCAGACGTTGGGCTGGATCAGGTAGGTGGCGGCCATCGCGACGAAGACGATCGGCAGCGCCGTCGCCCAGGTCCGGGGCGAGGCCCAGCGCCGCACCCGGTCGTAGGCCAGTCCGAGCAGCATGCCGGGCAGGCGCAGCACCGCGAGGAGCAGGATGCTGGTGCTGGCCGCCATCACGCCGAATTCCTTGTTGAGCAACGGCAGGTAGTTGACGAACGCGGCGTTGACCCCGTGGAACAGTGGAATGGCCACCAGCACGGCGATCAGGCCGGTGCGCAGCGCGGGGCTGACCCGGGGTGCGGCGGCCGGTTCGCCGGTGTCGTCGGTCGGCGCGGGTCGCTCCGGCGCCGCGTCACGGCCGGCGAACCACAGCGTGGCGGCCAGGACGACGAAGGTGACCGCGTCGAACAGGAAGGCGTAGCGCCAGGTGTTGGTGGCGACGATGGCCGCCGCCACCACCGTCGCCACCAGGGCGGCGGCGATGTCCAGGCCGGCCTTCATGCCGGCCAGACGACCGTACTCGTCACCGTCCACGAAGTACCGGTAGACGGCGACCTGGTAGAACAGCCGGGGGATGCCCTCCTTCGCGAAGGCGTACAGCGCGACGAAGACGATCGAGAGGATCAGTGTTTCGAGGGTTCCTCGGAGCCAGAGCGTGAGCAGCGAGATCATGACCTCGACGGCGGCGATGCCGAGCAGCAGCATCGCGTAGTCGAGCCGCGCGGTCCCGACGCGCCGGGCGAGGTGCCCTCCGGCGAAACTGGCGACGAGCACGGCCAGAGCCGGCACCAGCCAGAACACCACGCTGAACTGGATACGCCCGGTCTCCGAGCCGACGCCGAACGGTACCGCGGTCACGACCAGCACGTCGCCCAGAGACGACAGGAAGCTCGCACCCAGAAACCAGCGACCACGCGCGGTCACCCTCAACCCGTCCCCCGCAACAGCTCGAAGATCTTCTGTGGGTATGGCGCCGCAGCGGGCACGAACCTGGACCCTACCCAAAGACGACGGTCACGTACGCATAGACAAATCTCACACTATCTCTCTCCGGCGTGCTCGCGGTGTCGCAGATAGGTCAATCTGTGACCGGTGGCTCGGCGCGGCCGTTCCCGCCACGTCCAGCCCGCCCCCATCCGGAAGTCGCACCAGCATGACGCAGGCCGAGGCATTCCTCGCCACCCTCGACGAGAACCAGTTCGCACGCCTGGTCGAGCTGCTCGACCCGATCGCTCCGAACCAGCTGCGCCTCTGGATCGACCAGGAACTCGACCGCGACTCGAACGCCTACAACGTCTCCCGGCTGATCCGGCTGCGCGGGCCCCTCGACACCGACGCGCTCGGTCGGGCGCTGACCGCGCTCGTCGCGCGGCACGAGGTGCTGCGGACCGTCTTCGTCGACGCGGGCGACACGGTCCGGCAACTGGTACTGGACCCCGAGCCGATGCTCGGCGAGACGGTCGGCTGGCCGGCGGGGCTCGGCGACGCGGGCGTCAGGGAGGCGGCCCGGGAGTTCCTGCACCGCCCGTTCGACCTGCGGACCGAGGCACCGCTGCGGGCCTGCCTGGCGCGGCTCGCCGACGACGACCACGTGCTGCTGCTGGCCATGCACCACATCGCCACCGACGGCTGGTCGATGGCGATCTTCGAGCGGGAGCTGACCGAGGCGTACCAGGGTTTCGCGGCGAGCGGCGCCTGGGATCCCGCGGACCAGCCCACCCAGTACCAGACCTTCGCCCGCTGGCAGCACGACCGGCTCACCGACGAGCTGGTCGCCCGGCAGCTCGACTACTGGCAACGCGCCCTGCCGCCGGCACCGCCGCCGTCCCTGCTGGCCACCGCACCGCTGGGGCAGACCCACAGCGGCCGGGCCGCCACCGTCAGCTACGCCGTTCCGGCCCCGGCCGCCGCGGCGATCGCCGGGTTCACCGCCGACCCGACGGTCAGCGTGTTCGCGGTCCTCCAGGCGACCGTCCAGACAGTGGCGCAACGGTTCAGCGGGGAGCCGGCGGTGGCGCTCGCCACGACGACGCTCAACCGCAAGGCGCCGGAGTTCGAGTCGGCTCTGGGCTTCTTCGTCAACACGGTGGCGTTGTTCACCGACCTTCGCGACGACCCGAGTTTCCGGGTGGCCGTGAGCCGTGCCGCCCGGACCGTCGGCGACGCGCTCTCGCACGACGACGTGCCGTTCGACCGGGTTGTCGCGGCGCTGGGCACCGGTCCGCCCTTCCGGATCGCACTGGAGTTGCAGGACGCCCCGGAGTCCGACGTACGGCTCTGGGGCGGCGTGTCGGCGCGGGTCGACAGCCTCGACGACAGGCGGGCCAAGTTCGACCTCGCACTCTTCTTCCTGCGGGACGGAGCCGGGCTGCGGCTGCTGGTCGAGTACGACACCTCGCTGTTCGACGAGCCGCTGGTGGCTGCCTTCGTACAGGCCGTCTTCACCGTCGTCACCCACGGCGCCCGTGACGACGGGCAGCCGGTGTCGGCGCTGGCGCTGCTGGACGCGCCGGCCGCCGAGGAGCAGTGCCGGCGGCACGCCGCCGGACCGCCGCGCGACGACATCGTGGTCACCAGCGAGGCGATCCGTCGACTGGCCGCGATCGGGGACCGGCGGGTCGCGGTGCGCTCGGCCGACGAGTCGATCGGCTTCGCCGAACTGGTACGCCGGGCGGAGTGGGTCGGCGCCGGGCTGCGTGGGGTCGGGCCCGGCCGGTACGTCGGGGTGATCGCCGATCGTTCGGTGCACTCGATCGTCGCGGTGCTCGGTATCTGGCTGGCCGGCGGTGCCTACGTACCCATCGATCCCGCCCTGCCGGCCGACCGGCGACGCCACATGATCTCCGACGCGGGGCTGGGCGTCGTGTGCGGGCCGGCCGGCTTCGACGCCTGCGGGGCCGAGGTGCTCGATCCCCGCCTCGTCGTCGGCGAGGGCTGGCCGGAGGCTGTCCGGGACCGGCGTACCGATCCGGCCGACATCGCCTATGCCATCTACACCTCGGGCACGACCGGTCTGCCCAAGGCCGCCGTCACGACCCACGCCAACATGCTGAACTTCATGGCCGGGCTGCGTGAGACGTACGGGATCGACGACTGGCACGACGAGGTGGCCTCCCTGAACGCCCCGTTGATCTTCGACGTGAGCGTGCAGCAGCTCCTCGCCCTGCTCGGCGGCGCGAGCCTGGTGATCATCCCGGCGGCGGTCCGACTCGACCCCGACGCGATGCTGGACTACGTCGCCAGCACCGGCATCACGCTCTTCGAGTGCATCCCCCCGCACCTGCAACTGCTCGTCGACGCGGGCCTGCTCACCCGTCCGGACCTGGCGCTGCGCCGGCTCGTCACCGGCGGCGAGGCGCTGCCGGCCCCGATGTGGCGACCGCTCGCCGACGCCGCTCAGCTGCGGGTGTTCAACGTGTACGGGCCCACCGAGTGCACGGTCAACTCGACCTTCCAGGAGGTCGTCCCGGCGGTGGAGCGCCCGGTCATCGGCCGGGAACTGCCCGGGGTGGCACTCTTCGTCGCCGATGCGCAGGGGCGGCTGCTGCCCGACGGGGCGGTCGGAGAGCTGCACATCGCGGGTGCCGGGGTGGGCGCGGGCTATCTGAACCGGCCCGATCTCACCGCCGCGGCCTTCCCCACCCGGCCGTGGGGGCCGGGCGGGACGCCGCTGCGGGTCTACCGCAGCGGAGACCGGGTGCGCATCGCCAAGGGCGGCGTGGTGGAGTACCTCGGGCGGTTCGACAGCCAGGTCAAGATCAGGGGTAACCGGGTCGAACTCGGCGAGATCACCGCCCGGTTGCTGGCCCATCCGACCGTACGGTCGGCGGTCACCATCGTGGTGGACCACCAGGATCGGCGAGGACCGGCGCTGCACTCCTTCGTCACGGTCAGCGCGCCGGTGAGCGCCGCCACCCTCGCCGACCACCTGCGGGCCTTCCTCCCCGGCTACATGGTTCCGGCCCGCATCCACCTCCTAGACCGCATGCCCGTGACGATCATCGGGAAGATCGACCACCGGGCGCTGGAAGCGCTCGCCGCGACCGGGGAGCAGACGGCCACGGGCGGCGCCGAGGCGCCGGAACCGCCGGCCGGACCGACCGAGTCCTGGCTGTGTCGGCAGTGGTCGGACCTGCTGGAGACGACGGAACTCGACGCGCACGCCCACTTCTTCTCCCAGGGCGGTCACTCCCTGCTCGCCGCCCGGCTGGTGGCCCGGGTACGGCACGAACTGGGCGCCACGATGACCTACGCCGATCTCGTCGACGCGCCGACGCCCCGGTTGCTGGCCGCCCGGCTCGCCGGCCGAGCGGTGCCGGACTCGCCGGATCCGGCCCCGACTCCCGGGCCCGTCCGAGGCACCGTGCTGGCGCTGCGTGACGTCGCCGACGACACCCCGCTCGTGCTGCTGCACCCGCTCGGCGGCGACGTCTTCGTCTATCGCCACCTGGTCGACGCCCTGCCGCCGGACCGGGCGGTCTACGCGGTCTTCGACGGTCACACCGACGTCACCCACGGCACGACGTGGGCCGATCCGGAGCAGATGATCGAGACGTACGCCGCCGAGGTGGCGCGGAGCCTCGACGGGCGCGGGTGCCATCTGGCCGGGTGGTCGCTGGGTGGTCTCCTCGCCCACGCGACCGCCGCCGCCCTGGAGCGGCGCAACGTCACCGTGCGGTCGGTGACGCTGTGGGACTCCGGTGTCGCAGCCGTCACGGCCCAGCGCGCCCCGGACCCCGACTGGCCCGCCGGGGCGGCGGCGGTCCTCGCCAGTCTCGCCCCGGCGGGTGCCGCATCCGCCGGCCCGGACGACGTGCGCGAGTTGACCGTACGCCTGGCGGGTCAGGACAGCCGTGGGATCGCCCGGGAGAGCGGCCGGTGGATCGCTGCCACCGCTGCCCGGCTCTGGCCCGGCACCACCACACCGGACGCGGACGCGCTCGGTGCCCGTGCCGTGGTCGCCGCGCTGCACCGGTGGCTCTTCAGCGCCTGGCGGCCGCCGGTCGTCGACGCGCCGCTCCGGGTCACCTGGGCGGGCGACTCGCTGGACCGGGGGCTGGTCACCCGCACCGACTGGGGCCGCTTCACCCGGGGTGGCGTGAGCATCGACCGGGTCGAGGCGACCCACTTCTCCATCATCGACCAGCCGGCCGTCGGGCAGCTCGCCTCCGCCCTGGCCACCACCCTCGGCTCAGCCGGCACCCCGGACGGGACACGATGAACGCCTTGACCGAGCTGGAGTCGAACGTCCGCAGCTACTGCCGGGTGTGGCCGACGGTGTTCCACCGGGCCGCCGGAAGCTGGATCTACAGCGAGTCCGGGCGGCCCTATCTCGATTTCTTCTCCGGCGCCGGGACACTCAACTACGGGCACAACAATCCGGTCCTCAAGCGGGTCGTCCTGGACTACCTGGCCGGCGACGGCATCGTGCACGGGCTGGACATGGACACCGTGGCCAAACGCGAGTTCCTGCGGACCTTCCACGAGCTGGTCCTGCGGCCGCGCAACCTGGACTACCGGGTGCAGTTGCCCGGCCCGGGCGGGACCAACGCGGTCGAGGCGGCGCTCAAGCTGGCCCGCAAGGTGACCGGCCGGCAGGACGTCGTCTGTTTCGGCAACGCCTTCCACGGCATGACGCTCGGCGCCCTGGCGGTCAGCGGGAACGCCGCCAAGCGCCACGCGGCCGGCGTGCCGCTCGGCAACGTCACGGTGCTCCCGTACGACGACGACCGGGACGACGTCGGGAGCGGCGGACCGCCCGCGTTCGAGCGGATGCTGCGGGACACCGGCAGCGGCCCGGACCGGCCGGCGGCCGTCATCGTCGAGACGGTGCAGGGCGAAGGCGGGGTGAATGTCGCCCGGCCCCGGTGGCTGCGGGCGCTGGCCGAGTCGTGCCGGCGCCACGGGGTGCTGCTGATCGTGGACGACGTCCAGATGGGATGCGGCCGGACCGGTACGTTCTTCAGCTTCGAGGCGGCGGGAATCGTCCCGGACATCGTCTGCCTGGCCAAGTCGATCAGCGGGTACGGGCTGCCGATGGCGCTCACGCTGATCCGTCCCGACCTGGACGTCTGGGCGCCCGGCGAGCACAACGGCACCTTCCGTGGCAACAACCTCGCCTTCGCGGCGGCGGCCGCCACGTTGCGGCACTACTGGGCCGACGACAGCTTCGCCCAACAGGTACGCGCCAAGGGCGAATGGCTGGCGGACGCGTTGCGGGAGTTCACCGAGCCGTTGGCCGGGATCACGACCAGGGGCCGGGGGCTGGTGCACGGGGTGGTCTTCGCCTCGCCGGGACGGGCGTCGAAGGTCGCGGCCGAGGCGTTCGATCGGGGGTTGCTGGTGGAGACCTCCGGCGCCGACGCCGAGGTGGTCAAGTTGCTGCCGCCGTTGACCGCCTCGACCGAGGAACTCGGCCAGGGT
Source organism: Plantactinospora sp. BC1 (assembly GCF_003030345.1). Taxonomy (NCBI): domain Bacteria; kingdom Bacillati; phylum Actinomycetota; class Actinomycetes; order Micromonosporales; family Micromonosporaceae; genus Plantactinospora; species Plantactinospora sp. BC1. The sequence goes on along the minus strand of NZ_CP028158.1, from coordinate 444,540 downwards.
CTGGCGATCCTGGCCGAGGCCACCCGGGCCGCCGGGTGATCACCGCCCGGCGACCGGCGCCGTGGCGCGTTCCCGCAACATCGTCCGGGCGAGTTCACGGATCTCCGGACGCGCCTGCCGGAACGTCAGGCGCGCGTCGCCGGGCTGTGGGATCAGCGTCGCCGTACCGTCGACGATCTGCCGCATCGTCTCGACCAGCAGCGTCGCGCACTCCTCGTTGAGCAGGTGGACCAGGTCCGGCAGGCCGATTCCGTCCGGGATCGGCACCCGCCGGGTCCGCAGGAGCGGTCCCCGGTCCACCTCGGCGTCGATCAGGTGCACGCTGACGCCCTGCGGCAGGTCGTGGATGATCGCCCAGAGATACGGATGGTTGCCCCGCACCTCGGGCAGGTACCCGGGGTGCACGTTGACGATGCCGTGCGGAGCCAGCGTCAGGATGTGCGGTTTGAGGATCCGGGTGTCGCCGAGGGCGACGAGGTCGGCCCGGGCGGTCCGCAGCAGCTCGACGGTCGTCTCGTCGTTGTGGTCGGCGACCGTCCGGTGGGCGATGCCGTGCCGCCGGCAAAACTCGCTGGTGGGCTCCGGCTCGGCGTACCCCGCCACCTGGCTGAGTTCCGCGAGCTGGCCGGAACGCCCGGCCTCGGCCAGCGGGGAGTCCTCGTCGACCACGAGGCACGGCACGAATCCGGCGGCGACCAGGGCCGCCAGCTGTAGCTGGCCCCGGGGATGGTCCCGCAGGTTCAGGTAGACGTAGCGCAGCTCGGCCGGGCTGGTACGGCCGGGCACGCGAAACGGGACCGCGTCGGGCGGCTGGCTCACGGGGCGCCCTCTCCCCTCGTGGTGCCGGTCGTCGTCCGGTGCGCACCGGAACCGGTCCGCTCGCCTGCTCGCGGTCGGCACGCAACCGCTACGCGTCGGGTCCGGGAGGACCGGGACCGGTCTCCCGACCCTGCCGGGGTACGGGTGAGCGCGGACGTCGGCCACGGCCGAGCGACGGCCTCGACGAACCCCGATCCCACGGCTGCCCTTTCATCCCGTTTCATCATCCCGGCGGCAACCTTACCGGCGTCGGTGAGCCGTGGTTCGGTCGTGGACGAGATCACCGACGGTGGACCGCCGACGCGCCGGCCGGCAGGGGCGGGTGGCCGGGACGGTCTGAAGATTACCTTCGCCAACGTGCCGAGGAAGTGTAGACAAGTTTCGCTGCGCTGCCTATCGTCAGCACTACCCAGAGCGATGTTCCTCGATGGAAGAGGTCGTCAGTGGTGCAGATCGGACGATGGACCGCGGTCGCCCCGGCCCTGCTGGCGGCGAATCTCCTGATCACGGGCACTGCCGCCCACGCCGGACCCGCACCGGACCCGCTGGGGGCGAGCGTCGAGGACGCCGTGGCCGCCAAGCTGCGCGGGCAGGTCAGCGCCACGGCGGCGGCGGAGCACACCGACGCTTCCGAGACCCGCGTGACCGTCACCCGCCGGCACGGCCAGTGGGCCTTCGGCACCGCCGTGGCTCTCACCTCCCACGAGCGGGACGTCCACCCGACCGGCGCGATCTTCATCGCCCGGGCCGAGGCCGGGACGTGGCGGGTGAGCTTCGACGGTGAAGCCGGGTTCACCGAGCTGGCCGCCGAGTCGCCCGTGGTGAACAGCCAGGAGAAGAGCGTCTTCGGCAGCACCCCGAGCCCCAGGTTCGCGGGTGGTGACTACCGGACCGGGATGGCCCTGCCGTTCGCGGTCGGCCAGACGTGGACGATGACCAGCGGACCGCACGGTTGGGGCGGCTACGAGACGCCGTACAGCTCCATCGACCTGGCCGGCGGTGACCAGGTGGTCCGCGCGGCACGGGCCGGTACGGCGTACACCATGTGCACGGGGTGGATCCGGGTGATCCACGACCGGGGCTACTCCACCGACTACTATCACCTGTGGAGCAGCATCTCGGTCAACGGCGCCGCCGTCAGCCAGGGCACGTACCTCGGCAACACGGGGACCGACGTGACCTGCGGCGGGGCGGCGACCGGTCGGCACGTGCACTTCGGACTGCGGCAGAACAGCGCGTACGTGGGAATCGCCGGCCACGGCATCGGCAAGTGGGAGTTCGTCAACGGCGCCGGGGCGTACCAGGGCGGCGCCCGGCACGGGTCGGCCTGGGTTGGCGTCGGAGGCGGCCTCTACAACCACGGCGCGCTCGGCCTCAACCAGGCGGTGGTCGACGCCAACGGCGGCGGCACGCTGACCAAGCGGTCCGGGCCCGGCACCGGCTACTCGGTGCTGGGATCGGTGGGCGACGGCGCCACGGTCACCGTCTCGTGCTCCGCCAACGGCACCTCCCACACCGGCCGGTACGGCACCACATCGCTGTGGAACCGACTCAGCGACGGCGCCTGGGTCTCCGACGCCTACCTCTGGACCGGGGTGAACGGGCCGGTCAACGGCTGGTGCTGAGCCGGCACCGGCCCGGCACCGAGAACGCGACGGACCGCGTCCTGCTCCGGTCAGACCCGCCGGAAGAGCGCGGCCAGCGCCTGCCCGCCACCGATGCACATGGTGACGACGCCGAGCTCCAGGTCGTTGCGTACCAGATGTTTGGCCAGCCTAAGGGCGAGGATGGCGCCGGTCGCGCCGACAGGGTGGCCGAGCGCGATGGCGCCGCCGTAGGGGTTGACCCGGTCCGGATCGAGGTCGGCGTCGCGGATCACGGCGACCGCCTGGGCCGCGAACGCCTCGTTGCACTCGATGGCGTCGATGTCGTCGGGCGCCGTGCCGGTCTGCGCGAAAAGCTTGCGGAGCGCGACCACCGGGGCGTAGCCCATGATCTCCGGCTCCAGCGCACCGGTGGCAACCGCCTCGATGGCCACCAGGGGTTTCAGCCCACGTTCGGCGGCGGCGGACCGGGTGGCGAGCACGACGGCGGCGGCACCGTCGTTGATGCCCGCGGCGTTGCCGGCGGTGACCGTGCCGCCCTCCCTGAAGGCCGGGCGGAGGCGGGCCAGCGCCGCCACGGTCGTGTCGGGCCTCGGGTGCTCGTCGGTCGTCACCTCGGCGCCGTGGCGTCCCCCGGTGGTGACCGGAACGATCTCCTCGGCGAACGCCGCCCGGGCCGCCGGGGTCGCGGCGCGACGTTGGGACTCGGCGGCGAACTCGTCCTGGTCGGCGCGGGAGACCCGGTAGCGGCCGGCCACGTTCTCCGCCGTGATCCCCATCTGGATGTGCTGGAACGGATCGGTGAGCATCAGAACCGTGCCGTCCACCAGGACTCGGTCGCCGAGTCGGTAACCGGCGCGCGCCCCGAAGTCGTAGAAGGGCATCCGGGTCATGGATTCGTCACCGCCGGCGAGGGCGAAGTCGAGGCCGTTCCAGCGCATCTCCATCGCCGCCGACCAGATGGCCTGGAGTCCGGACCCGCACAGCCGGTTGACGGTGTAGGCGGGGGTGGACGGCGCAAGCCCGGCGGCGATGGCCACCCGACGCGCGTTGTAGGCGTCCGGCCCGACCTGGCCGACGCAGCCCATCACGACCTCCTCGACCGCCTCGGCCGGCACCGCCGAGCGCGTCAACGCCGCCCTGGCGGCGACGGCCCCCAACTCGTGCGCGGGGGTGTCCTTGAACACCCCGCCGTACCTGCCGACCGGCGTACGGGCACCGTCGACGATCACTATCCGCTGATCCGGCCCGGTCATATCGAGATTCCCCCGTCCACCGGAAGGATGACTCCGGTGATGTAACCGGCCTCCTCGGAGGCGAGGAAAGCCGTGGTGGTGGCCATTTCGCTCGGCGCCGCGAACCGGCCGAGTGGGATGGCGGCGGCGAGTTCCTGACGCTTCTCCGCGGGAATCGAGTCGATCATCCGTGTCTCGGCGTTGGGCGAGATGGCGTTGACGGTGACCCCGAACGTCGCGAGTTCCTTGGCCGCGGTCTTGGTGAAGCCGATGATCCCGGCCTTGGCCGCGCCATAGTTCGCCTGCCCGATGTTGCCGCGCAGCCCCGTGTACGAGGTCACGTTGATGACCCGGCCGTAGCGCTGCTCCCGGAACACCGGAACCGCGGCGCGGGTCAGCCGGAAGGTGCCGCCGAGGTGGACGTCCAGCACCTCGGCCCAGTCCTGGTCGGAGAGCTTCCACAGTCGACGGTCCCGGAGGATGCCGGCGTTGTTGACGACGATGTCCAGGCGACCGGAGGCCGCGACCACCCTCCGCACCAGGGCCTCGACGGCCTCGGTGCTGGTGACGTCGCAAGCGACGCCGACGGCGCCCAGCTCCTCCGCCGCCAGCGCGACCGCCTCGGCGTCGGCGTCGACCAGGAAGACCGTCGCCCCGGACTCGTGGAAGAGGCGGGCGAACTCGATCCCGAGTCCGCGCGCCGCTCCGGTCACGATCGCGGTTCTCCCCGCGAAGTCGAAGGTCAGGTTCGGCAACTCCGGCTCCTCCTCCTGTCCGCCATAACTAGATCCTCCTGTCCGCCATGACTAGAACAGTTCCTCCGCCGCGTCCTTCAGTGAGGTCAGGACGCGACGGGTCTGCGGCGTGTCCGGGAGCAACGCGAGGAGCAGCGGGGAGGCCGAGAAGGTCGACTGGTGGACCATGAGCCGACGGACCCACTCCATGCCCGCCTCCAACTCGGCGACGGCGTCGGTCGCGCCGCCGGTGCGTACCCAGTTTCCGAGCGCGGAGCGGTGGATCGCGTCGATCAGCGCCGCCAGGGCCATCGACTGGAAAGGCGGAGCGTCGGCCGGGAGGTGGTCGCGCAGGAACGAACGGGTGAGCGCCACGTACCGCTCGTGCTCGATGACCTCCCGCTTGCGCAACTCGGGCACGACACGCGTCAGTTTGAATCGCCGGAGGACGAGTTCGGGACGACTGAGGAAGTCACGCAACGACTCGCCCGTGGCCGCGATGACGGCCTCCACCGGATCCGTGTCGGGGGCCGACTCCAGGAGGCATCGCTCGACCAGCCTGATGCGTTCGGTGTGGTCCGGAAACGCGAGTTCGTCCTTGCTTTCGAAGTGCCGGAAGACGGTGCGGCGGGACACGCTCGACGCCTCCGCAACGGCTTCGACGGTCACATTCGCGTACCCCTCCTCCAGGAACAGGGCCATCGCCGTTTCCGAGATCCGGTACTTGGTCTCGAGTATTCTCCGCGAAGTCACCGACAGGTGCCCTCTCCTGATCTGCTCTTGCGCGAAGTGCAGTTCCCGCGCATCGTGAGGTTTGCCGAACTCTGTGACCCCTGCGGGACGTCCGCAGCGGCTCACGGCCCGCGCTCCGCCGGGTCGGCACCGGCCGAGGTGCGGCGCGACGACGTACGGCGCTGCTGCCAGGCCAGCCATTGATACCGAACGGTACCCCAGAGCCCACGCCGGAACAGCAGCACCACGAGGACGAAGACCGAGCCGGTGACCAGATCGATACCGTCGAAGCCGGACGAGGCGAGATAGTCGGCGAGCATCACGGAGAGGAACGCGCCGAGGATTCCTCCCCACAGCGTGCCGATGCCGCCGAGCACCGTCATCAGCACGACCTCGCCGGAGGTGCTCCAGTGCAGTTCGGTCAGCGCGACGAAACCGTGGTTGATGGCGAAGACACCGCCGGCCAGCCCGGTCAGTCCGGCGGAGAGCACGAAGGCGATGACCTTGTATTTCTCCACCTCGTAACCGAGCGCCCGGGCCCGTTGGGTGTTGTCGCGGATCGACACCAGGACCCGGCCGAACGGCGAGTGCACGATCCGCCAGGCCACCCACATGCCGAGCAGGAGGATCGGCAGGGCCGCGTAGTAGAAGTAGAACGAATCGGTCTCCACCAGCTCGATCCCGAAGAAATTCCGGGGTACGCCCTGCAGCCCGTTCTCGCCGCCGGTCAGGCCGCTCCACTGGTACCCGATGAAGTAGACCATCTGGGCGAAGGCGAGGGTCACCATCGCGAAGTAGATCCCGGAGCGGCGCACCGACAGATATCCGGCGGGGAGGGCGAGAATCATCGCGAACAGCGCGCCGCCGACGACGGCCACCGGGAACGGCACGCCGTGGTGCGTCGCGATCAGGCTGGTCACGTACGCCGAACTGCCCCAGAAGGCCGCGTGTCCGAAGGAGAGCAGGCCGGTGTAGCCGAGCAGGATGTCCAGGGCGATCGCGAACAGCGCCATCGCGACGATGTCCATCGCCACCGGCGGATAGACGAACCACGGCAGCGCCAGCGCCGCCACCAGGCCGACGGCGAGCAGAACCCAGCGCAGTCTCGGGCTGCCCGCCGAGGTGGCGGACTGCGGCTCGGTGACCGGGGCCTCGGTTACCACGGACCGGGTCATGCCGTCGCCTCCTTGCGTCCGAACAGCCCGGCGGGGCGGACCAGGATGATCACCGCCATCAGGACGAAGATCAGGATCTGCGCGAACGTGGGGGCGTACGCCTGCCCGAACGCCTCCACCAGGCCCACCATGAAACCCGCGACCACGGCGCCGACGATCGACCCGAGTCCCCCGATCACCACGACCGCGAACAGGATGATCGCGAAGTTGTTGCCCATGTCGGCGGTGATCGCCCGGAACGGTGCGGCGAGCACGCCGGCCAGCCCGGCGAGCGCGACCCCGAAGCCGAAGACCGGCGTCACCCAGCGGCCGACGTTGATGCCCAGGGCACGGGCCAGCTCCGGCTTCTCGGTCGCCGCCCGGACGATCATGCCGACCCTGGTCCGCGTCATCAGCAGCCAGACGAGCACACAGATCGCCACGGAGAACAGGAAGACGAACAGTTGGTAGCGCGGCAGCACGACGCCGGCCAGCTCGACGCGTCCGGACAGTACGTCCGGAGGCTTGTACGGCAGCCCGGAGACGCCGTACCGCTGCTTGACGGCCTCCACCAGGACCAGCGTGAGACCGAAGGTGAGCAGGAAGTTGTAGAGCGGGTCGAGCCGGAGCAGCCACTGCACGAGCAGCCGCTCCACCACGACGCCGAAGCCGAACATCAGCAGCGGTACCGCCAGCAGCGCCCACCACAGCGTGAGCCCGAGGGTGTCGAGCAGCACGGCCGCGGCGACCGCGCCGAGCATGTAGAACGCGCCGTGGGCGAAGTTCACCACGCCCAGGACGCCGAAGATGATCGCCAGTCCCAGGGCGGCCAGCGCGTAGAAGCTGCCGGCCGCCAGGCCCTGTACGGCGTACTGCAGCACTGCGTTCATGGGTTCCTTTCCCGGGGCTCACGCTGGGCGCCGACGGGTGTCTGCGGACTACGGACTCCGACCACCGCTCAGAGCGAGCAGTTGGACGCCTCGGCCGGAGGGAATGCCTTCGCCGCCGGGATCGTGGTGACGATCTCCTCGTAGTCCCAGTCCTCCTTCACCTCCGACGGCTTCTTGACCCGGGCCAGGTAGGCGTCGTGGGTGACCAGGTGGTCCTTGGCGCGGATCTCGCCGTTGCGCAGGAAGACGTCGTTGACTCGTCTGCCCTCGAGCTTGCCGACGACCGCGTCGGCGTCGTCGGTGCCGGCCTCCTGGACCGCCTCCAGATACTGCAGCGCCGCGGAATAGTTGCCGGCGTGTTCGAAGGTCGGCCGGGTCCCGGTCTCGTCGCGGAACCGGTCCGCCCAGGCGCGCGACTCGGCGTCCATGTTCCAGTACCAGGCGTCGGTGAACATCGTGCCGGCGAACTGGTCGACGCCGAGCGAGTGGATGTCGGTGATCAGCATCAGCCCGACGGCCAGGTCGATGCCCCTCTCCCGCAGCCCCGACTCGTTGAACTGCTTGACCACGTTGATCAGGTCACCGCCGGCCTGCATCGTGCCGATCACGTCGGGGTTGGTGCTGCCGGCCTTGGTGAGGAAGGTCGCGAAGTTGTCGTTCGGGAACGGCGTCGGGATGGTGCCCTGCACGGTGCCGCCGGCCCGCTTGATCGCCTCGGTGAAGGACTTGGTCATGTCCTGGCCGAACTGGTAGTCCGGGTAGATGATGTGCCAGTTCTTGCCGCCGTTCTCGGTGACGGTCGTGCCGGTGCCGTTGGCGAGCATGTAGGTGTTGTAGGCCCACTGGAAGGTGTACTTGTTGCACTGCCCGCCGGTCAGTTCGGTGGTCGCCGCGCTGACGTCGAGGAACAGCTTCTTGTGGCTCTTCGCCTGGTTGGCGACGGCCAGCGCCGCCGACGAGGTCGGCACGTCGAGGATGACGTCCGCTCCCCCGCGCTCGTACAGCTCCTTCGCCTTGGTGTTGGCGATGTCCGGCTTGTTCTGGTGGTCGGTCGAGGTCACCTCGATCTCGTCGACGACCGCCCTGTCGCCGTACTTCTTCTGGTAGTCGGCCACCGCCATCCTGACCGCCTTGACGCTGTTCGGCCCCGACGCGTCCTTGTAGATGCCGGACTGGTCGTTGAGTACCGCGAGCACCAGCTTGCCGTCGGTGAAATCGCCGTCCGACCCCCCGGGGCCGCCGGCACCGCAGGCGCCGAGGAGCAGTACCCCTGTCACCGCCGCGGCACCGGCCCCAATCCGCTTGCTTCTCATGGTGGTCCTCCTCGTGTCGTATCGGATGTGTCGCGTCGTCTCGCCGACCGGTCAGATGCCGAGATGGGTGAGGAGTTCGCCCTCGCGCCGCCGGAATTCGGAGTTGTCGAGGGTCTCGACGACGCGGCCCTGGCTGAGCAGGTAGTGCCGGTCGGCCACGGTGGCGGCGAACTTGACGTTCTGCTCGATGAGCAGCACACCGGCGCCGGTGGCCTTGATCTGGCGGATGATCGTCCCGATCCGGGCCACGACCACCGGGGCCAGGCCCTCGGAGGGTTCGTCCATCAGCATCAGCCGGGCACCGGTCCGGAGCGCCCGGGCGATGGCCAGCATCTGCTGCTCCCCACCCGACAGCGTGGTGCCGGGCGCCCTGCGGCGGTCGGCGAGTTCCGGGAACGTCTCGTAGACCCGCTCCAGCGTCCACGCCCGGTCGGAGACCCTGGGCGGAAGCAGCAGGTTCTCCTCCACGCTGAGGCTCGCGTAGATGCCGCGGTCGTCCTGGACCCAGCCCATCCCGGCGCGGGCCCGCTGGTGGGCCGGCGTGCGGGTGACGTCGCGGCCGAGGAAGGAGACGCTGCCGCCGACCTGCCGGTGCAGGCCGATCAGGCACCGCACCAGGGTGGTCTTTCCGGCGCCGTTGCGCCCGACCAGGGTGACGACCTCGCCCTCTCCGACCCGTACGCTCACCCCGTGCAGGGCCTGCGCCTCGCCGTACCACGCCATCAGGCCGTTCACCTCAAGCATGGTCGGCCTCGCCCAGGTACGCGGTGATCACCCGTTCGTCGTTGCGGACCTCGTCGTAGCCGCCCTCGGCCAGGATTCGGCCCTGCTGCAACACCGTCACCCGGTCGGCCAGGCTGCCGACCACGTGCATGTTGTGGTCCACGAACACCACCGTGCGACCGGCCGCGAGGCGGCGGACCAGCTCGATGGTCCGGTCGACGTCCTCGATCCCCATCCCGGCCGTCGGCTCGTCGAGGAGCATCACCCGTGGATCCAGCGCCAGCACCAGCGCCAGTTCCAGCGCGCGCTTCTGCCCGTAGGCGAGCAGCCCGACCGGCTTCTCCGCCAGCGGCATCAGCCCCACCTGCGCGAGCAGCTCGTCCACCCGGGCGCGGTTCCTGCCGAGCAGCTTCTCCGACCGCCAGAACCGGAATCCCTGGCTGGTGAGCCCCTGGAGAGCCAGCTCCACGTGCTGCCGGCTCGTCAGTGTCTCGAAGAGGCTGGTGATCTGGAACGACCTGGCCACGCCACGGCGGGCGACCTGCTCGGGCTGTTGGCCGGTGACGTCCTCGTCGAAGACCGTGATCGCGCCGGACGTCGGGGAGACGAATCCGGTCAGCAGGTTGAACAGCGTGGTCTTGCCGGCACCGTTCGGGCCCACCAGCGCGTGCACACTGCCCTCGCGAACCTCGAGGTCCACCGAGTCCACCGCCCGGAAGCCGCGGAACACCTTCGTCAGGGACCGGGTGCGCAGCGCCATCCGATCGCTCGTCGTCACCCGGCTTCCCTCCTGGCTAGAGCGGCCGAGCCCGTCGTCATCCCGGCTGCCCTCCCTCCGGCGGGGAGCTGCGCTGGCGGTCGAGGCATCTCAGTCCCTTCTCGGTCACACGGTTCGGGCGGCGCTGTGCCGCGGTTGGTCGCTGCGCCCCGGCAGGCTGACGGCACCGAGGTGACGTCAGCGCGCACACACGAAGCTCTCGGCGCTGTCGGGATCACCCGAGCGGTACTTCGGCCAGCGCGGGTACTCGCAGAGCGGGCGGGTCCTGCCACTCCTGGCGTCGGTGGCCACCGGCCTGACCGGCGGCCGTCCTGCCTCGACCCAGCGCTCCAGGGCGGAGAGCGAGTCCCAGTTGGCGGCGAACGCGGGCGCGCCGACGTTGGCGTGGTTCGCCCCTGGCACCAGGTAGTACCGCATGAACTCCCGGGTCTGCCGGGTGCCTACCGTGCCGAGCACCCGCCGGTAGTAGTCGTTCGTCGAGCGGTGCGACACCAGCTCGTCGGCAGCACCGTGCAGGAGCAGCAGTTTTCCGCCGGAGCGCGCGAAGGGACGCAGGTCCGAGTCGTTGCGGTCCTGGATGGTCGAGAGGTGACTGATCCGGGGAAGCCACTTTCCGGGTCGCCGAGGGTCGACAGCCAGGGGGTCGTGGCCGGCGTCCCTGGTCAGGAAGTACTTCACCCACTGGTCCCAGTACTGCGCCCCGTATCCGCTGGTCGTCGGCATCGGGTTGGCGGGCGCGGAGGTGCCGAAGCCGAGGACCGGGGTTCTCATGTCGGCACCCGAGAGCAGCGGGAAGCCGGGATAGTACCGCTCGCCGCTGGCGATCCGGTACGGCCAGCGGAACGGCTCGGCGGCGGCGATCACCGAGGCGATCTGCGGATCGGAGAGACAGGTCGGGCCGGTATCGGCACCCTTGGAGCAGCGGAGCACGCGGGGGTCGAGTTCGCAGCCGTCGGCGTTCGAGATGATCCTGTCCTCGAGGCCGTCCCGTCCGTCGCACGCCGCCATGACGCTGTCGTAGAGGAGGGTCTGCTTCTCGGGGCCGGGGAATGCGCCGGGGCGGGACATCACCTGCACGAGGTGGCCGAGGTGCAGGATCTCGGCGGTGTTGTTCCAGGCGGGGTAGGCGGAGATGACGCCGTCGAAGGCGTCCGGCCAGCGCTGTGCGACGACGAGAGCCTCCCGTCCGCCCGTCGAGCCGCCCGCGAAGTACGTCCGACCGGGTCCGACACCGTAGCCACGACGGATGAGGTAGAGCGCGGCATCGCGGGTCTTCTTGAGCGCGTCACCGGCGGCGAAGTTGCGAAGTGCCTCGTCGTTCATCCCGAAGGACCCGTCCAGGGACCCTGCGGGCCCCGCCTGGTGGCCGGAGTCGCTCCCGAACGTCACGTACCCACGGGCCAGCGGCGTCGGTTGATCGGCACGCCCGAACGGCACGTTCTGGGTGACGGCGGGAATCGTTCCGTTGTATCCGCCGCCGCCGAACATCATCGCGTTGCGGTTCCACTCGACCGGCATCGCGATCTGTAGCCTGATGTCCGGCGCGGAGGGGTCGATCGGGAAGAGCGCCGCACCGACGGTGCAGTACTCGATGGTCTTGCCACTCACGGTCTGGGTCACCAGGGATGCCGACCCGACCCGGCCACCCCTGGTCGGCAACGTGATTGCCGACGCCGGGATCTCGCTTCCCGCCAACTCGGCGCAGCTCGGTGCCGCGCCCACCGTGGCGGTGGCGGGCGCGGTCCCGAGGACCGCCGTCGCGCTCGCCAACACGGTGGCGAGGATCAGTCCGGCATGGAATCGCCTCAGTCTTCCCCGAACTCGCCGCACCTGGCTCATCGCGGACCTCCTGCCTAAGCACGCTGTGCCGCCAACGCCGCCCCTAGGCGGCACTGAGTGCCAACACTGTGCCATGGGTCACAGGGGCCCGCAAGGGTCGGCAGCGGAAACGTCCGGCAGCCGGCCGGCTCTTGCCCCGGATAAGTGACGCGTGCAACAGTGATGGCACGCGGTGGCAATGTAGACGCGGATTGCGACACCGCGTGCCAGGCTGACACCAAGGAGGCAGTGCCAATGCCTGCTATGCCGTCCGGGGCCGCCATCGCCCGCGAACCGGCCGGGCGTCGTCGCACCAGGTCGTCTCTGCTCCGGCCGATCCTCGGCGTCGTCCTTGCGACCGCCGTGCTGGCCGCCACGCCACCCGCCGGTGCGTCCGCGCACGCTCTCCACCCTGGAGCGAACCCGACCCAGGTCCGAACGACGCTGGGCCCGATCGTCGGACTGAACGAGGGCCGGTCGAGCGGGACGTACTCGTGGCTGGGAATCCCCTACGCCGAGCCGCCGGTGGGCAGGCTCCGGTGGCAACCGCCGAAGACCCACCGGTCCTGGGTGGACGTCCGGCGCACCCAGGAGTACGGGCCGGGATGCACCCAGCCGGGACGCTTCTTCAGCCCGTCCCCGAACGGGCCGCGCTACGACCTGGCGGTCCGGGACGGCCTGCAACAGCCCGTCGGCGAGGAGGACTGCCTGACGCTGAACGTGTTCCGGCCGTCCACGTCAGCGCGCGACCTGCCCGTCGTGTTCTTCATCCACGGCGGAAGCAACGTCGTCGGCTACTCGGCGGATCCGATGTACGACGGGCGCGAGCTGGCCAGGCGCGCCCAGGCCGTGGTCGTCACCGTCAACTACCGGGTGGGGATCTTCGGCTGGCTGAACGCCGAAGGCGCGGGCCACGACGACCCGCTGTCGGCCTCCGGCAACTTCGGCACCCTCGACCTCGTCAAGGCGCTCCGCTTCGTCGACCAGAACGCGCGGCGGTTCGGTGGCGACCCCGGCAACATCAGCGTGATGGGCCAGTCCGCGGGTGCGGTGAACGTCTGGTCCCTGCTCGTCTCCCCACTGGCCCGCGGCATGGTGGACAAGGCCATCCCGCTCAGCGGCGGCCTGAGCACCCGAAGCGTGGCCAGCGCGCGGGCCTACGCCGACCGGGTGATGCAGGCCGCGAAGAGCGACCACCCCTCCTCGGGCAGCAGCGGCATGGAGCTGCTCCGTTCGCTTCCCGCCGACGAACTGGTCCGGGTGCTCGTCAGGCACCAGCTCGACGCGACACCGGCGGTCATCGCCGACGGCACCGTGATCCCCGCGGACCCGTACGCCGTACTCGGGTCCGGGGTCGGTCGGGACGTGCCCGTACTGGCCGGGAACACCCTTGAGGAAGGGAAGCTCTTCGGCAGCACCATCGGCGCACACAGGCCGAGCGACTACGACCGGTTCACGATGCAGTACCTGTTCGACCCGGACGACCCCGGCGAGCTGACCACCTCCGATCTGCTCAGGGACGAGTACCTGCCGGTGGAGAAGCCCGGAGGCTGGAACGACGCTGCCGCGGCGCTCACCGAGGCCGTCTTCACCGGCATCAACCGGGATTCACTCGATGCGCTGGCTCGCGGCGGGAACCGGTCGCTCTATCACTACCGGTTCGACTGGAACCAGCAGCCCGCGCCGTTCGACGAGGTGTACGGCGCCGTGCACGCGATCGATCTGCCCTTCGTCTTCGGCAACTTCGGCCGCAACGTGTTCTCGTACGCCTTCAGCCAGCAGAACCGGCCCGGCCGGCTGCGGCTGTCGGACCTGATGATCGCCAGCGTCCGGAACTTCGTCCACCACGGATCACCGCAGCACCGGGGACTCGGTCGCCACTGGGACCAGTGGCCGGCGAGCCTGGTGCTGGACGCCGACGATCGGCACGTCCGGCTCGGGTCGACCACCGTCCGGTGAGGACGGCCGGCGCCGGACAGCGGCAGGAGCACCCTCGCAGAAACGGAGGAACCGTGCGCGGACTGATGCAGGACAGGTCGCTCGACGTCGGCCTGTTGATGCGCCGGGCGGATCTGGGTTTCCGGCACAAGCGGGTCGTCACGGCGACCGCGTCGGGCGAGACGATCTCGACCTGGGGCGAGGTGATCGACCGTGCGCGGCGACTCTCCGCCGTGCTCGACGTCCTGGAGGTCCCGAACTCGGCCCGGGTCGGCACCTTCGGCTGGAACAGCCAGCGCCACGTCGAGCTGTATCTGGGTGTCCCGTCGGCCGGCCGCGTCCTCCACACGATCAACCACCGGCTCTTCGCCCGCGACCTGGTACACATCATGTCCGACGCGGCCGACGACGTCGTCTTCGTCGACCGGTCGCTGCTCGGCACGGTCTGGGACGCCGTCCGCTCCATCGCGACGGTCCGCTGGATCGTCGTGATGGACGACGGTGGCGACGAGGCGGTTCCCGCCGATCCGCGGGTGGTCGACTACGAGGCGCTACTCGCCCGATGCCCCGAGCCGGCACCGCTGCCCTGCGTCGACGAGGACGACGCCGCGAGCCTCTGCTACACCTCCGGTACGACCGGGCGGCCGAGGGGCGTGCTCTACAGCCACCGCTCCCTCGTGCTGCACGCGATGCTGCTGCTGGGCGTCGACAGCTTCGCCATCTCGGAGCGGGACGTCGTCATGCCCATCGTGCCGATGTTCCACGTCAACGCCTGGGGGCTGCCCTACGCGGCGGTGCTCGCCGGAGCCGACCTCGTGCTTCCGGGTCCGGCGATGGCCCCGACGGAGCTGATCCAGCGACTCTCCCGGCACCGGGTGACATTCGCTGCCGGCGTACCGGCGATCTGGCGCGGGCTGGAGCCGCTGCTGCGTACCGCCGACCTCTCGTCGCTGCGCAAGGTGGTCAGCGGCGGGAGCGCCCTGCCGGACGCGCTGTCCCAGGCGTGGGAGCGGGCGATCGGCGTACCCATCACAGGTTCCTGGGGGATGACCGAGACGAGCCCGCTCGTCGCGTGCGGCCGGGTCTCGTCCGCGCACGACGCGCTGCCGGCCGACGAACGCCGACGGGTGCTCGGCCGGCCCGGGCCGACGGTGCCGTTGGTCGACGTCCGGATTGTGGACGCCGAGCGTCGGCCCGTCGCGCGGGACGGCATCGCGTCGGGCGAACTCCAGGTGGCCGGGCCGACGGTCGCGGCGAGCTACTTCGGTGCCGATCCGGGCACGTCGTCCTTCACCGACGACGGCTGGCTGCGCACCGGTGACGTCGCGACGCTCGACGAGTTCGGCTACCTACGTATCGTCGACCGCATCAAGGACATGATCAAGTCTGGCGGGGAGTGGATCTCGTCGGTCACCCTGGAGAACGAGCTGATGGCGCACCCGGCGGTGCGGGAGGCGGCGGTGATCGGTGTCGTCGACGACCGCTGGGGAGAGCGGCCGTGCGCGTACGTCGTACTCGCGGGTGGGGTGGACGTCGACGAGACGGGTCTCCGCGAGTACCTTCGCGGCCGGGTCGCCTCGTGGTGGATCCCCGATCGCTTCGTCGTCGTCGACGAGATTCCCAAGACGGCGACGGGCAAGTTCTCGAAGGTGGCGCTGCGCGGTCTCACTGGGTCCGTCGCCGGGTCGGACGGCGTGGTATAGATAGACGGTGATATAGATAGGCGTTGATTGACGAGACGGCAGGTCCCACCCCTGATTGGAAGCGACCCATGCCCCGACGATCTGCCCGGGCCGGCCTGGCCGGCGCCCTGGCGCTGCTGACCGCCCTGACCATCACCACCACGTTCACCGGCGACCCGGCGGGGGCCGGAGCCCGCACCGGCACCGCCGGCCCCTGCACCCCGGGCGCCTCCTACCCGTCGCCGCTGCCCGCCGCCAGCATGGCCGCCACCAGGATCGGCGGCGCTTTCAGTTTCCTGGAGGGACCGGTCTGGGTCGCCGGGGCGGGCCAACTGCTCTTCTCCGACATGCGCGGCGGTACGGGTCCGGAGAACGTACAGCCGTCGACGATCCGCCGGTTCACTCCGCCGAACACGTTCGACGTCTTCCTGGAGAACTCCGGCAGCAACGGGCTGGCCGTGACCGGAGACGGCACCGGGATCCTCGCCGCCACCCACGACCAGCGCAGCGTGTCGTCCTACCAGCTCTCCGACCGAAGCCGGAGCACCCTGGCGAGCGGCTTCCAGGGGCGACGGTTCAACTCTCCGAACGACCTCACCATCCGCTCCGACGGCACCGTCTACGTCACCGACCCGAACTTCCAACGCGGCAACCGGCCGGACGAGCTGAGCGGGATGACCGGGGTCTTCCGGGTGAGCAACGGCGAGGTGTTCCTCGTCGACGGCACCCTGGCCCAACCCAACGGCGTCGTGCTCTCGCCGGACGAGACGACGCTCTACGTCGGCGCCAACGCCGGAAACACCATCGTCCGGTACGACCTGCTGCCGGACGGCAGCACCGGTCGGCGCAGCACGTTCGCGAGCATCGCCGGGCCGGACGGCGCGACGGTGGACTGCGCCGGCAACCTCTACTGGGCCTCTCACACCGACGGGCGGATCCACGTCTTCGCGCCCACCGGCGAGAAGCTGGGCACGATCTCCGCAGGCCGGAACACCACCAACGCCGCCTTCGGCGGCGCCGATGGCCGAACGCTGTTCATCACCTCCGGTACGTGGGGCAACTTCGGCCTCTACCAGGTCCAACTCAACGTGCCAGGATCGCCGTACTGACGGGCGGGGCGGCTCGACGATCACCCGGTACGAGCGCACCGGTCGTGCGATCGGGCAGCCGGACTACGGCCGGAGGGTTAGCGGGCCGGGGTGTCGGTGTCGGTGTCGACCGAGACGTTGTCGAACGAGGCGGTGGCCCAGGTGGTGACCAGACCGGCCGGCCCGGTGAGGATGAAGCCGTCGGAGGCGGTGAGCCGGGTGCCGCCGACCGACCCGGTCAGGGTTCGCCCGGCCGTGCGCAGCGCCAGGGTGTACGAGCGATCCGTGCTGACCGTCATGGGTGCGGACGCGAGGGTGCTCGACCTGCCCTCGACGGTCCGGGTCAACGCGACGGTGTTGTTCGGGCGCAACACCAGTGCGTAGAAGGTGGTGGTGGACTGCGCCCGGGCCACGATGCCCACGAAGCCCGGCATTCCATTGAACGAGTCGGGCCGCACCTCGGCCACGACGGTGTAGTCCCGCCACCCGGGTTGGCCGGTCCGGGCCAGCGCGTTGGCCGCGAAGCTGGACTGGCGCAGGACCCTGGACTCTTCCCGGGTGACGATCCAGGTTCCGCCGGTGGTCGTCCAGCCTGCGGCGTTGCCGTCCTCGAAGTCGTCACTGGCCAGCGTCGCCGCCGACGCGGTGCCGACACCGGTCGTCGCGACAAGCAGTGCCACCAGCACGACGAGCTGTCCACCGAGGCGCGCACCGCTCCTGCCGACGCGAGCCGACATCCGATTCATCTGTCCCATGGCGCTCCAATCCTTGGAAAATCTGCCTCAACAGTATGCCTATATCCATCGTCGTTCATCAATAAACTGTCCGCCCGAAACAATCACTGAGCAGGCACTTTCCGGATCAAGGCCCGCAGACCGAGGTTGTCGCGGCCCCCACGCCCGCCACCCCCCGGCCGCCGGGCGCACCGTGGCGTACGACCTTGGTGCCGGCGCCTCCGACGCGATCGTGGCGGCGGTTGGTCAATAGTCTGGAGCCGCTACGGCGGCAGAACGAACCGGGATCGCCACCACGGATCTGCCGTCGACTCAGGAGCGGGCCCGCTGGCCACCGACCCGAATCGAGGTAGCGGAGTGAATCCCGAGCTGCGGGAGCTGATCGCGGAGCTGCGCGCCGACCTGGAGGCGGACCGGCCCGCGACGCTGGCCTGGGCCCAGATCAACCAGGGCGCCCCGGCCGACGAGATCCCCGCCGATCTGCCGCGGTCGGTCCGGGACCTGCTGGAGACGGCCGACGGAATGCTGGCCGGCGCGTTCGACCTGCCCTCGGTCGCGCACCTGGACGACATCCAGTACTACATCGCACAGATGCCCGAGTTCACCGGTGTCGCCGACGAGCCCGCCGAGTGGCTGGTCTTCGGCACACTCAGTGACGAGCCGCTGCTCATCAGGCGCGATTCCGGCGCGGTCTGGTACCTCCCGGCGGAGACCACCGACGAGTGGTTCATGCGCGAACTGTTCCTCGACGTCGCGCCGGACCTCGACTCGTTCCTCGGCTACTACGTCTTCGGCCCCGGGTACGCCGAGATCGGCGCCGAAGACAGGTGGTGGGCCTTCCTCGGCGAGCAGGGCCTGACCACTCCCGGTGACGAGGACGAGGACCGGCAGCCGGACGGATGACGGCGACACGGCAGGTCACCACGGTCGGTGGCGCCCACCGGACGGATCGGCGGCACGGCCGACAGCGGTGAACCTAACCCACGGCTCGGGTCGCCAGCACTGCCGTACTGACGACCCGGGCCGACCCGGCCGCCCACCCACCCACGCCGGCCGGGCGGCGCGTGTCACCGGGGGACGGCCGGTGCGTCGATTGCGGGCGTGGTCAGCCGTTCAGCGTCGCGAGCAGGGCGGTGGCCATGCCCTGCTCACCACGGGCGTTCGGGTGGAAGGGGGCGGCCGAGTTCTGCGGCACGAGACCCTCGACCCATCGGGTCCCGCTGCTCTTGCAGGCGTCACGGCCGATCGACGGGGTGTAGACGTCGGCGTAGGTGGCGCCGTTCGCGGTCGCGGTGTTGGCCAGCATCGCGTTGAGCGACTTGGCGATGCCGCGCAGGTACGGCACGTCCTGGTAGGCGATCGGGACCACCGGCCAGCAGCCGTTTCCGCTGTCCGGCACGATCGCCGGGTACCCGAGCACCACCACCCGCGCGCTCGGCGCGGCCTGGCGGACAGCCTGGAGCACGGCGGTCACCTTCGGCGCGGTAGCGGCGATCCGGGCCTGCAACTGGTCGGTGCCTCCGCTGGTGTACCGGTTCTTGCACGGCGACCCGAGCGGACTGCTGAGGCTCGCCTCCGCGCAGGCGCTGATGATGCCGGAGAAGCCGATGTCGTTGCCGCCGATCTGTACCGTCACCAGCGCCGTGTTCGCGGTGACCGCGCTGAGCTGCGGTGGCACCGTGATGCCCAACTGGCCGCTGCCAGCCTGCAGGATGTCCTCCGTGGTGGCGCCGGAGCAGCTCACGTCGGCGAACGACGACGATCCGGCGGAGGCGGCCACCAGCGACGGATAGTTGCGGTTGGACCGGAGGCAGTTCAGGTCGACCTGGGTCGGGATCAGCGGACCGGCGGTGTACGAGTCACCCAGCGCGACGTAGCGGCCGGTGGGTACGGCGGCGCTGGCGGGTGTGGCGACGGTGAGCAGTACGCCGGCGGTGGCTACGGCGAGTGCGGCCAGCCGGGTGGCTGTGCGCAGGAGCCGCAGGCGGGGACGGGTCATGGCGCCTCCAGAGGATCACGCTGGTGGTGGTGTCGAGATCCTGTCGCCGACCAACGTCACACGTCAATATGGATGGTCCTCACTAAATGGCCCGAGGTGTGGACGTGCGGAACGCTGCGCGCCGTGCCGGCCGTTCACCAACGGGTACAGATGTTCCAGTGGGTGCGGTACACCGGCCGGCCGAAGTGCGGAACGAAGGCGATCACCATCATTCCGGCGGCGATGACGGCGTTCATCGCGAGTGGTGGCAAGTCTCGGGTCAACACCGCCGCCAGCACCAGGGCGACGACGCCGATCGGCAGCCGCCAGAGCATCGCCCGGAAGACCACCAGCGCGTAGACGGTGCGGCCGGCGAGGAAGACCACCGGCCCGGCGACCACGACGGAGAGTTGGGTGGGATCGGCGCTCCCGGTGGGGTCCTTGGCGACGATGTCACCACCGGCGGCGACCAGCACGACGCCGGCCACCATGACCAGGTGCGCATAGGCGGCGACCAGCGCGATCCGGCCGGGGTTGGTGGCCCGGTCGATTCCGGTGGCGAAGTGTTCGGCGACGTAGACGATGTAGATCCGCCACATCGTCACGGTCATCACGAAGAGCAGGACCACGCCCGCCGTCTTCAGTGAAACGAAGGGCGGGTCGCCGTACTGCCGCACCCCGACCAGGATGATCTCGCCCAGGGTGACGATGAACATCTGCCGGTACCGTTCCGACAGGTGCTCGCCGCCGACCCGGAGTTCCTCGACACCCGACCGGCCGAACCGGGGCAGCGGATAGCCGAAGAAGCCGACCGCGAAGTCCGTCGTGATCGCGACCGCCCAGAAGACCAACCGCCAGGTACTGGGCAGGAACGCCCCGACCAGCCACAGCACGCCGGTCACGCAGAACCAGACGAGTACCCGCATGGCCCGCATCCGCAGCGCGTGGCCGCGCAGCGCGGTGATCAGGATGAGCCCACGGCAGAGGTGCAGGCCCACGTACGCCCCGGCGAAGGCGACGCCGTTGCGTCCCTCGAAGGCGCTGCTGACGGCGAGGGACATCAGTAGCCCGCCGAAGAGGACACCGATGACGATCAACTGCACCAGCGGCAGGCCGGGGTCGTACCAGTCGGTGGTGTACGCGGTGACCGTCCAGACCCACCAGATCGCGGCGAGCAGGACCAGGGTCTCCAGCACGTGGTCCCAGCCGAGGGCGCCGGTCAGGCGGTCGGAGAGCCGGGTGAGTGCGACGATGAGGCCCAGGTCGAAGAGGAGTTCCAGGTAGGAGATCCGGCGGGGAGTCTCCTGACCGCGCAGGATCCACCCCGACCGAGCCTGCGACACCGCTCCCCGTCTCTCCCGACAAATCTGTCGAAATTAGTACCATGTTCGGAGAGTCGCCACGCCGCCTTTGCGCACACAGTCCCCACCCGGCGCACCACCCCGACCGGAAGCGCCGGCCACCGACCGCCGAGGTCAGCTACGTCCCCTCTCCCCGACCAACCGTCTGGCCGAACTCCGCCCCTGCGCTGCCGCGAGGTGCTATGCGGGCGTCGTCTCGTATTCGGGAACCGTGGCCGGGGTGCTCCGGGTCCCCGGACGCATCGCCAGGATCAGGACGGCGAGCCCGGCGAAGATGATCGCGCTGATGAGGCCGGTGACGTGCAGGCTGACGGTGAACGCCTCCCGCGCGTTGTGCAGCAGTTCCGCGCCCTGGCCGCTGGGCAGGTGCTGACTGGCGGCGACCGCGCCGGCCAGCGAGTCGGAGGTGCCGCCCATCCGGCTGTCGTAGACCACCGCGGCCACCACGCCCAGCAGGGCAAAGCCGAGCGATCCACCGAGATAGTTGCCGGTCTCCGACATCGACGCCGCCGAACCGGCGCGCTCCGGGGGTACGGACCCGACGACCAGCCCGGTGCCGAGCGCGAACAGCGGACCGGTGCCCAGCGCCAGCACGGTGATGCCGATCATCACTGTCGACAGCGCGCCCGCACCGGGCACGCCGACCAGCAGCAGGCTGCCCAGGGCCGACCCCACCAGCCCACCGGCGATCGCGGCCCGCCGCCCTGTCCGGCGGGCCAGCGCCGGTGCGGCCATGGTGCCGACCGCCACGCCGAGGCCCATCGGTGCGAAGAGCAACGCCGAGGCGACCGGCGAGAAGCCGAGCACGTTCTGGAGGTACTGGGTCACCAGCAGGCCGGTACCGGCCATCGCGACGCCCGCGAAGACCAGCGCGACGATCACCGCGGTGAAGGGTCGGTGGTGAAACAGCCGCAGGTCCAGCAGCGGCGCCGCCAGCCGCAGTTGCCGGCGTACGAAGAGGAACCCGGTGAGCCCGCCGACGACCAGGGCCACCAGGGGCACCACCGGTACGCTCTCGACGGCCAACTGCTTGACGCCGTAGACCATCAGCAGCACCGCCACGAGCGACAGCCCGACGCTGACCGGGTCCAGCCGGCCGGCCCGGTCACCGCGGAACTCCGGCAGCAGGAACGGCCCGGCGAGCAGGAGCAGCAGCATCGCCGGTACGGCGGCCAGGAAGACCGAGCCCCACCAGAAGTGCTGGAGCAGGAACCCGGAGAGTACGGGACCGAGCGCGCCCCCGGTGAACTGACAGGACGCCCAGATCGCGATGGCCCGGCCGCGCTCTCCTTCGTCGCGGAACATGTTCATGATCAGGGCAAGGGTGGACGGGGCCAGGGTCGCCCCGGCGACGCCGAGCAGTGCCCGCGCGACGATCAGCATCAGCGGGCTGACCGCGAAGGCGGCGACGACCGACAGCACCGCGAAGGCGGCTCCGCCGATCATGAGCAGCCGTCGGCGACCGATCCGGTCACCGAGAGTACCCATGGTGATGACCAGGCCCGCCGCCAGAAGTCCGTAACTGTCGCTGATCCAGAGCTGTTGGATGTTGGTGGCGCCCAGGTCGGCGCTCAGCCGTGGCAGCGCGAGGAGCAGCGCCGTCAGGTCCACCGCGACGAGGAATGTCGGCATCATCAGGATCGTCAGTCCCCACCACCCCGGTTGACTCGCATATCCGAAACTTCCTGTTCTCTCGACCTTTGCCAGCCGGTCGGAGCCGTCGGGAGCTTCTTGACATCGCTGGACCGGATCCCTCGGATCCTGTCCGGCGGGGGTGCCGGAAGGGGGCGACCTCGCGGTCGGGACGGTGCGACGCTGAAAAACTCGTCCGGAGGTCGTCCGGGATGTCAAGCCGACGGCGGCGGCTCCGACCAACCGGCGCAAGGGCCCGGAGCGGGCTCGCGAACCACGAGGAGTACGAGATGAAGTTCCTGATCAGCCTGCATATCAACCCGGCGGTGCTGGACGCGCTGACCGACGAGGAGACGGCGGCGATCGGCGACGGCCACGGCAGGTTCATCGAGGCGCTGAAGGAGTCCGGAGAGTTGATCAACACGCTGGCGCTGGTCGACCCCTCCCAGGCGGCCGTGGTGGCGGTCCGGAACGGTCAGCCCGTGGTCACCGACGGACCGTTCGTGGAGTCCAAGGAGTATCTGGGCGGTTTCTACCTGATCGACTGCGAGAGCCGGGAGCGGGCGATCGAGCTGGCGTCGCAGATCCCGGACAGCGCGATCGAGGGCCTGGGGGTCGAGGTGCGGCAGGTGATGTTCGCCGACGGACAATTGGAGGCATGACGGCACGAGCGTTCGAGGACCTGCTGCGCGAACTCACGCCGCAGGTCCTCGGCGTGTTGGTGCGCCGGCACGGCCAGTTCGAAGGATGTGAGGACGCCGTGCAGGAGGCCGTCCTCGCCGCGTCCGTGCAGTGGCCGGCCGAGGGAGTTCCGGACAACCCGCGCGGCTGGTTGCTGACCGTCGCGACCCGGCGGCTCATCGACGAGATGCGCAGCGACCGCGCGCGCCGCGAGCGCGAGTCGGCCGCCGCCGTCGAACCGGCGCCCGAGGAGGTACCGGACACCGACGACACGCTCGTCCTGCTCTTCCTGTGCTGCCATCCGACGCTGACCCCGGCATCACAGATCGCCCTGACGCTGCGGGCGGTCGGCGGCCTCACCACCGCCGAGGTCGCCCGCGCCTTCCTGGTGCCGGAGGCCACGATGGCGGCCAGGATCAGCCGGGCCAAGCAACGCATCAGGGCCGCCGGCAGCTCGTTCCGGCTGCCGGAGGGTGCGGAGCGGGAGGAGCGGCTACGCGCCGTCCTACAGGTGCTCTATCTGATCTTCAACGAGGGGTACACCGCCTCCTCGGGCGCCGACCTGCACCGCGTCGACCTCGCGCACGAGGCGATCCGGCTGGCCAGACTGGTGCACGCACAGCTGCCCCGGGACGACGAGGTGACCGGGCTGCTCGCGCTGATGCTGCTGACACACGCCCGCTGGAGAGCACGGACCACCGCAACCGGTGACCTGGTGCCGCTGGACGAGCAGGACCGCACGAAGTGGGACCGTGCCCTCGTCGAGGAGGGCACCGAGCTGGTCAAGGCGTCGCTGGCCGGCCCGGCGCTGGGCCCCTATCAGCTACAGGCCGCCATCGCCGCCACCCACGACGACGCGACCACCGCCGAGGAGACGAACTGGCGGCAGGTGCACGCCCTCTATCTGATCCTGGAACGGATCGCACCGAATCCGATGGTGACCCTCAACCGGGCGATCGCGCTCGCCGAGATCGAGGGCCCGTCGGCCGGACTGGCCCTGCTCTCCACACTCGACGGTGACGGACGGATGGCCGGGAATCACCGGCTGTTGTCCGTACGGGCGCATCTGCTGGAGCGGGTCGGCGACACGGCCGGGGCGTACCAGCACTACCGGCGTGCCGCGAAGGCCACCGCCAGCCTCGCCGAACAGCGCTACCTGGAGTCCCGGGCCAGCCGGGTGAAAGCGACGATCCGACCCGGGCACGGCTGAGGTGGGTTGCGGCGATCCGGAGCCGTCACCAGTGATGGTCCCGCATGACGGGATCCCGGTCCGCCCAGCCGTCCGACCCTCTCCTGGGCTGGACGATGAGCAGCGCCGTCGCCAACTGGACAGCGGCCACCGGCAGCGCGGTCTCCGGCCCGTTGACGCCCAGCACCAACAACGGGAACGGCACCGCGAAGAGCAGCACCGCGGCCAACCTGAACCAGTACCAGCGGGCGGTGGTCAGCAGGCGCAGCACACCCAGGCAGAAGGTGGCCGCGACGCTCACGAAGACCACCAGCGGACTGAACCACAGGACCCCGACGAGCATCGCAGCCAGGGTTTGGCTGAGGGCCGCGCCGGACCTGACATCCCACAGGGCGATGCCCACCGCGCCCACCCCGAGGTAGAGCAGCACATGGAAGGTCAGCCACAGCGGGCCTGGTAGTCCGGCCAGCCGCCGAAGCGGGCGGCAGCGGAGGGCCTCGACGTCCATCGCGTCAGCGTATCGGGGCTCCGGAACGTGACCACCGCGGCCCGGACACCGCACGCGCGCGGTCGTCGCTGGTAGTCGGAGCTGGAGCGTCGACGTCCTCGCCGACGGGCGCTTCATACTGCCTTCTCTGCGGTTGTTGTTCGGATTCGAACGGCATCGGTTGTCTGGTAGGCGGAGGGTCGCCGCGGCCACCGACAGCTCGGACCGTCGTGATTGGAGGTTACCGTCGGCTGGGCGCTCTGGGCATGGCGGTGTCAGCCGAGCACGGCAGCCAGTTGGTCGTAGGTCGGAGCGAGCTGCCGCAACGTTCGGGTGGCGGATTCCGTGTGTCCGCCGACGATGTCGTGCTGGAGGCTGCCGATCAGCCGGGCCTGCTGGGTAGCGATTACGGCGGGTTCGTCCCGGCCGAGGCTGGTGAGCGCTGTTGCGGCGTTGGTGAGCCGTCGAGCGCCGACCCGGATCGCGAAATGCGTCAGGTGATCGTGCGTCTCAGGGTCAAGTCCGTCGGTGACCAGGTCAGCGAGGCGGTGTACGGCGGCGGCGCCGCTGATGGTGCCGGGCGGCACGGTGAGGTCGTCGCGCCCGCGCAGCCAGGCGACCGCTGCGGGCAGGGCCGCGCGCAGCGCTGCCTCGGTGGTGATCTCGCGGACCCGCTGGAAGTTGCCACGCATCGTGTACGGCTCAGCGTGGTAGAAGGTGATCGTGTCGGCGCGCCATGCGGCCAGGAAGTCCTTGGTGGGCAGGGTCGCGTAGGGGCAGCCGTACGGATCGTGGAACCGGACCAGCGTGTCGTCGGCTTCCAGGACAGCAACGAAGTGGTCCGACCCGATCGGCCCGGTCATTCCGGGCACGTGACGCAGCAGGCCCATCTCCAGCGGTCCGGCCAGGACGGGGCCGGTCTTAACCGCTTCCTCAAGGTTGGCCAGGGCTTGTTCGCTGTCGTCCGCGCTTTGCCGTCGGCAGGTCCAGCCGAGCAGCGCGATCGCGTCGTCGATACCGCGGTCGTCCCAGCCGTACGGGTCGAACAGCGGCACCCGCCCGCCGAGCAGGTGCATACCGAACGGCGAGCCGGTCAGCACTTCGATGATCGACGGGGAGGGCGCCGCGGGGCCCAGGGCCATGGCCAGCGAGTTGGCGTAGCAGTAGGGCCCGGAACCGATGTAGGGATGCATGGTTCAGCCTCTTTCGCTGGTCGAGATGGGGTAGGTGACGTCGAGGAGCGCGCCGTCGGTGCCGGGCCGGATCTCGACCGGGCTGGCAAGGCTGAGCACGTGGTTCGCGTCGATCCACGCCTCCAACGTCTCGTAGGCGCGCAGGATGTCGGGGAACCCGGCGTCGGCTTCGGCGACCGGCAGGTAGACGTCGGTGCCGGCCGGCGACAGCCGGATCCGCAGGTCGTCGACGGGTTCGATGGAGCCGGTGAACGGCACCGCGACCTCGACCGGTCCGTCGCCGTCGTGGGTGACGAATCCGTGCAAGTGCACCAGGGTCGGCCCGTCGTGCGGCAGGCCGGTCGCCTGCAGCCGGGCGCGGATGCGTTGCTGCGCGTCGGTGACGAAGGTGTCCAGCTCGCCGATGTGCACGCGCCGTTCCTGGCACAACAGCTTGCGTGGTGGCCTCACTCGCAGTCTCGGAGGGGCGGTGATCGGTGCGGCGGCACCGTCGAGGGCCTCGATCAGGTCGCGCCGGCGCCGCAATTGAGCCTCCTGGGCGGCCAGCCATGCGCGCAGCTCGGCCTGGCGACGTTCTGGGCTCAGCTCGATCAGAGTGGCGATGCGCGCCAGCGGCAGATCGAAGGTGCGCAGCCGTGCGATCAGCCGACCGCGGGCGATCTGGTCACGGTGGTAGCGGCGGTAGCCGGTGGCCGGGTCGATGCCGGCCGGTACCAGCAGGCCCTGCTCGGCGTAGAGCCGCAGCGCCTTCGACGACAGCCGGGTCGCTGCGCCGAACTCGCCGGGCAGCATGAGTTCCGCGTCGTTCACCCGCCCAGCGTGGGCCATTCCCTTGGGGCGAGGTCAAGCTCATCCGCCTCCGCCTTCTTCATCCTGCCGGTAGATCTCCCGGGTGGCCGGGTCCCAGGGGATGCACCAGCGTCCGCTGGGACCGCGGCGGGCGGGTACCTGACCGAGGCGCAGCCAGTTGTAGACCGCGTCGGCGGGGATGCCGAGTTCGGTGGCCGCCTGTTTGACGCTGACTTCGCCGTCGTGGACCGCGACGGTCCGGGGCCCGGGGATCTTGTAGACGTGCCGCAGGGACGCCATGTTGGCGGCGGTGTAGGGCTTGCCCATGCCGGTGGTCAGGCCGGCGGTGTTGAGCAGGTCGGCGAGTTGACCGCTGGTGTGGGTGGCGCGGGTGCGGGTGTTCCCAGGTGATCGAAGCGGGACGCACCTGCCGTCGTCCGCCCCGGTGACGACGAGCGGTCCGGACGGCTCGCCCCGGAGCCAACGTGAACGCCACCCCCGGGCGTCGGGAGAGTCGCGACCTTCCGACACCGGCATCGATAACAAGAACTCGCGGTTTGATTTCCCGCATCGATTCGATTCTCTGTGCCGAAAGATGTTATCAGCCAACGCGGTAAACGTCGGGTTCTCCGAAGTAGGGCGCCGTCGGTCGTACGGATGCCAGCTGCGGTACACGCATTGATGTTCACCCCTTGAATACCTCGAAACAGTCTGGCAATATGCCGTACATCCGTCGCCTGAGCGGCTCTCCCATGTCTCACTTGATGCCCGTGAGGCCATGCGGCCGGTCATGTTAGCGGTAACACTGTTCGGTTTCCGCACCCGGGAGGAGAGCGCGAAAGCGTGGCCGGGCAATGAAGACGCCCATGCCGTCACACCGAAATGACGGACGGCGTCGCCGGTCAGCCACGCTTCCGTGCCGTCCAGGGAATGCGAGGAACCCCACCACCGCCACGCGTGGCGTACCGCGCCCGGGTGGTTCCGGCAAAGGAGAAAGACTATGGATGTCGTGGCGCAGGCGCCACCAGTCACGCCGGCTCCAGGACCGGCCTGCCAGGGTACGGTCCGCGTCCCGCGACGCCGCTGGCGGTCCGGGCTCGTCGTCGCCGTGGTGTCCGCCCTCGTCGCTACCGCGGCGGTCGCGTTCGGTCCGGCTCCGGCGTCGGCTGCGACGGTCGACACGAGCGCGTGGTACGTGCTGGTCAACCGGAACAGCGGCAAGGCCCTGGACGTGTACAACCTGGCCACGAACGACGGCGCGCGGATCACCCAGTGGGCGCGGAACGACGGCAACCAGCAGCAGTGGCAGTTCGTGGACTCCGGCGGTGGCTACTACCGGTTGCGGTCCCGGCTCTCCGGCAAGGTGCTGGACGTCTACAACTGGTCGACCGCCAACGGTGCCAACATCGTGCAGTGGGCCGACAGCAACGGGGCCAACCAGCAGTTCCGGCTGGCCGACTCCGACGGCGGCTACGTCCGGTTGATCAACCGGAACAGCAACCGGGTGGTGGAGGTGCAGGGCGCCTCGACCGCCGACGGCGGGAACGTCGTCCAGTACGACGACTGGAACGGCACCAACCAGCAGTGGCAACTGGTACGCCTCAACGGCGGCGGCACCCCCACCACGCCGCCGACGACGCCGCCGCCGACGGGCAGCTGCAACCTTCCGTCGACGTACCGGTGGTCGTCGACCGGGGCGCTGGCGCAGCCGAGGTCGGGGTGGGTGTCGCTGAAGGACTTCACCCATGCTCCCTACAACGGCAGGCAACTGGTCTACGCGACGACGCACGACACCGGAACGACGTGGGGCTCGATGAACTTCGGCCTCTTCACGAACTGGTCCGAGATGGGGTCGGCGAGCCAGAACGCGATGCCGTTCGCCGCTGTCGCGCCGTCGCTGTTCTACTTCGCCCCGCGCAACGTCTGGGTGCTCGCCTACCAGTGGGGTGGACCCGCCTTCTCCTACCGGACCTCGACCGACCCCACCAACGTGAACAGCTGGTCGGCACCCCAGACGCTCTTCACCGGCAGCATCTCCAACTCCGGCACCGGACCGATCGACCAGGCGGTCATCGGTGACGGTACGAACATGTACCTCTTCTTCGCCGGGGACAACGGCCGGATCTACCGGGCCAGCATGCCGATCGGGAACTTCCCGGGCAGCTTCGGCTCGAACTACACGACGATCATGACCGACTCGACGAACAACCTCTTCGAAGGCGTCCAGGTCTACAAGCTCCAGGGCCAGAACCGGTACCTGATGCTCGTCGAGGCGATCGGCGCACAGGGCCGGTACTTCCGCTCGTTCACCGCCACCAGCCTGGGCGGCACCTGGACCCCGCAGGCCGCGACCGAGGGCAACCCCTTCGCCGGCAAGGCCAACAGCGGCGCCACCTGGACCAACGACATCAGTCACGGCGAACTGATCCGCAGCAACGCGGACCAGACGATGACGGTGGATCCCTGCAACCTACAGCTGCTCTACCAGGGGCGTTCCCCCAACTCCGGCGGCGACTACGGCCTGCTGCCCTACCGGCCCGGCCTGCTGACCCTGCAACGCTGACGGCGTGATCGGGCGAGCTGTCGCAGCGCCTGGGGCCCGTGGCGCTTGAGCAGGAGAACGCCGCGCCGGCGGTGGGAGACCCGAACGGATCTCCCACCGCCGGCGCCCCTGCTCGGCAGGCGCAACGGTGCGACCCGGTCAGCCGACGGGCTCCGCCACGACGAGCTGGAACTTCTCGAAGGTCAGCCGCACCGTGTTGTGCCGGGCGTCGACGGTGCCCAGCGAGACGCCGTTGAAGGGGTCGGTCAGCCGGTACCTCCCCCGGCCCAGGCCGCGCAACTCGACCGTCCCGTCCCACTGGTCGGCGTAGAAGGCGTAGTGCAGGGTCCCGCGCCTGGTCACCACGTGCGCCTCGGGCTTGTCGAACCCGATGTCGTACAGGTCGCCCCGGTACTCCCCGGCGGGCAGCATGTGCCGCTGGTACAGGCTCACCCACTTACGCCAGAGCGCATCCTTCTCCGGGGTGAGCACGTTCTCCTCGTCCGGGCCCGTCGGGTAGGTGAACTTGGTCGACAGGACGGCGCCCACGCCGTAGCTCGACGCGAAGTCGTCGCCGCCGTCGCTCAGTTCGACATGGTCGCCGGCATAGCTGGCGCCCTCGCCCATCAGTGCCTTCATCGTCTTGCCCTTGGTCCGCACCTGGTACGACGAGGTCGGGTCGGAGCCCGGGTACTGGTCGATGTAGGGCAGGTTGTGGAAGGCGAAGGCGGTGCCGCAGGGGCAGAGCTCGACGACCGCGTCGCGGTTCGCCCGGTGCGCGGCCTCGTACACCGCCTTCCAGAACTGCGCCAGGCCCTCGGTCGACTCCTCGGGGCGGGCGTGCCGGTGCGCCGGGTTGTAGCAGGGTGTGACGCCGTTGAGGTGCTGGCCGTCGATCTTGAGTCCCTCGTAGCCCCAGTCTCGGATGAACCTCTTCACCTGCGCGACGAAGTAGTCCACCGTGGGCTGGTACGCCGGGCAGAGCGTCCAGGCGTTCCACCAGGTCACCTTCTGCATCTTGCCGTCCCGGTCCAGCAGGAGCATGTCCGGGCGTTCCTTGAACAGGTTGCTCTCCGGATCGGCCGCCAGCGGGGCCCACCACAGCCGCGGCCGCAGGCCGGCGTCCCGGATCCGCCTGGTGAAGGCGCGCATGTCCGCCTCGCCGCGCGGGAACTTCGCCGGGTTGAGGTCCCAGTCGCCCTCGTTGGTCTGCCAGCCGTCGTCGAGGACGGCCCACTTGAGGCCGACCTCGCGCACCTTGGGGAGCGTCGCGATGACCTGCTCGACGGTGAAGTCGCGCTCGTAGCCCCAGGCGCACCAGATGGGGTCGAAGGCGGACTTCGGTGACCGGGGAGCCCGCTGGCCGATGTCGCTCATGTAGTCGCGATAGCGCTGGAGCGGCACGAAGTGGTCGCCCGGGTGGGCGGTCAGGAACGTGGTGTCGGTCGCCAACTCCTGGCCCGGCTTCAGGGTGACCGGGGTGTCGCCCTCGACGGCGATGCTCGCGCCGTCGCGGGTCTTGCGGACCGGCAGGCGCAGGATCCTCGCCACGGGCTCGACGTGCCCGACGGAGATGCCGGCGCCGGAACGCCAGACGGTGGCCATCGGGGTACCGCCGCCGTAGTCGGAGGAGTCCATCCCCAGCGAGTTCTTCTGGTCGAAGCCGTCCGGCACCGGCTGGACCCAGTCGCGACGGTCCTCGTAGGTGGTACCCGAGAAGGTGTAGAAGCCGCCGGGCTTCTCCAGCAGTTCGTGCGCGCCGCTGCGCCACCCGGTGACCGTCAACTCGGCGCCGGAGATGTTGGTGTAGGTCACCCTCATCACGATCATTCCGGTCAGCCGCTGGTAGGAGGTCAGCTCCACCGTCTTGCGTACGCCCGCCCTGGAGTCGCCCCGGACGGTCACCGTCACGCCCGCGCCGTGCCGGGGGTGCCGGCTACGGCGGGTCTGGTGTCCGCGGTAGCGGAAGTCGGCGACGGTCGTACCGCCCAGCAGCAGGGCTTCGCTGGCGTCGAAGCGCGTGACGTCGACGCCCTTCAGGGCCACCCGGGTGTGCAGTTTGTCGTCGAACTCCAGGGTGATGGAGGTGTCGCCGACCCCGACGACGTCGGGACCACGGTTCGGCGCGGCGGCTGCGAGTGTGGCGCCCACACCCGTGGTCAGGGCAGGCAACGCGGCCAGGCCGGCGCCGCCCAGTGCCACCTTCAGTACGCTCCGCCGCTTCATCTCGGTCATGTCGAACTCTCTTTCGGGCTCGTTGCGCACCTTCGGGCTTGTTGCGCAGCTTTCGACAACCAGGCGCGCCGTTCGCTCACCCGTTGTTGATCATCTAGATCGGGCGCCCCCGAACGGGCCGGTACGGCCTGCGGTGTCGAAGCGAGGTCAGGGTGGTTCCAACGGACTGCCGCACCGCCGTCTGGTTCACGGGTGGATGCGCGGAGCAGACCGGAGGGATGTCAACCGTCGACCCGGCACGCTGGCGGCGACAGGATCGAGCAGAAGCTCACTCATCGAGCGTTCCCCGTTCGCTGCGGGATGGTCTGCTCGACGAACGTAAGTGGTATAGTCTTGGCTTGTCAATGGCCGGTTCTCGGTAGTTTCCTGGTTTGGCCACCCTGGTCCGACCCGAGCCGGTGGGCCGCCTGCGGGCGACCGGCCGCAGGATCGACTGAACTGGTATGGTTGGCTGGTATGACTGTTGCGAGGACGCGGATGCCCCGTGGCCTGTTCGCCGACGACGCGCTTCCGCTCTACGAGCGCACCGCCGGACAGCTACTCGACGACCTACGTGCCTCCGCCGCCCGCGCAGGTGACCGGTTGCCCTCCGAGCGGGCGCTGGCGACCCGGTACGCCGTCTCGCGCGTGACACTGCGAGCCGCCCTCGCCGACCTGGAGGCCCGCGGCGTCGTACGACCGGCGTCCTCGCGGGGATGGTTCGTCGCCGACCTCGACCAGTTCCCCGAGCCGGCGACGGCGCCCACCACGGCAGCCCCCCAGGTGCAGGGCCTCGCCGACTTCGCCCGGCTCAACGGTCTGACGCCGAGCAGCCGGGTTCTCTCCGCCACGGTTCGCCCGGCGACGGTGTCCGAGGCCGAGAGTCTCCGCATCGCTCCCGGCGCCGACCTCTTCGACCTCCACCGCCTGCGCTTCCTCGACGGCCTGCTGGTGGTACTCGAACACAACCGGCTGCCGTTGGCCGCCTGCCCGGCCCTGGCCGAGACCGATTTCAACGCCGCCTCGCTCTACGCCACGCTGCGCGCGGCGGACCCGCCGCAGATGCCGCGCGTCGCCGACTACTCGTGCGAAGCCCGCCACCCGACGCCACGCGAGATCGAGCTGTTCGAGATCGCCGAGACCATGCCGATGCTCGTCGCCACCACGCTCACCTTCAACCAGGCGGGCCGGCCGATCGAGCTGACCACCCAGGTCTACCGGGGCGACCGCTACCGCTTCCGAGCCTCCATCACCAATCGGTGACGACGGCCGCCGGGCGGTAGCCGGAGCAGGGCGGGTCGCCGCCGTATCACCGGCCGCCGGAAAGCGGTCGCCCGGCGCCGCGCCGACCCGTTCCGGCGGGTGGTCGGCCGGTCTGTCGATGATGGACGGTCGGTAGCGGTACCGGCCGCGGCAGGTCGCCACCCCACTTCACCTCGGTAGGCCGTGCCGCCGCCGTCCGACGGCGCTGTCCGACGCCTCTGTTCGACGCCTCGGTTCGCGGCTGGGCCCGGCTGCGACGACCCACCGGCCGTGGTCGGCTCCCACTCCAGGTGCGCCGTACCAGATTGCGACCATCTAGACAGTAGCCGACCAGAACGAATACCAGTATGGTCCATTACCAGCTTCGGAACGCCGAGGAGGAGGAGTCGCCCGTGAACAACCCGCTCGACACGGTCATCGCCCTGCACAAACGGGGGGAACCGGTCGGCATCACGTCGATCTGCTCCGCCCATCCACTGGTCCTGGAGGCCGCGATGGCACAGGCCCGGGAGGACGGCGACCTGCTGTTGATCGAGGCGACCTCGAACCAGGTCGACCAGGACGGCGGCTATACCGGTATGCGACCGGCAGACTTCCGCGACCTGGTGTACCGGGCCGCCGACCGGGCCGGGCTGGCTCGGGAGCGGATCGTTCTCGGCGGCGACCACCTGGGCCCGAACCGGTGGCGGTCGTTGCCGGCGGAGCAGGCCATGGTCCGCGTCGACGTGCTCGTCGCGGCGTACGTCGAAGCCGGATTCACCAAGATCCACCTTGATTGCAGCTACCCCTGTGCGGACGATCCGACCCCGTTGCCCGACGAGGTGATGGCCGCCCGGGCCGCCCGGATGCTCGCGGTCGCCGAGCGGACCGCCGCCGCGATCGGCCGGACCGGGGAACTCCGGTACGTCATCGGCACCGAGGTCCCGGTGCCCGGCGGTGCCGAGGAGACGATCGAGGAACTCCTGCCCACCACCGCCGAGTCGGCCCGCGCCACCCTGGCCCGGCACCGGGCGGCCTTCGCCGCGCAGGGCCTCGAAGAGGTCTGGCCCCAGGTGATCGCCCTGGTGGTGCAGCCGGGCGTCGAGTTCGACCACCTTCGGGTGGTGGACTACGACCGGGACCGCACCAAGGACCTACAGCGGGTCCTCGACGACGAGCCGACGATGGTCTTCGAGGCGCACTCCACCGACTACCAGACCGTCCCGCGACTCGCCGCCCTGGTCGAGGACCACTGGGCCGTGCTCAAGGTCGGACCCGGGCTGACCTTCGCGCTCCGGGAGGCCCTCTTCGCGCTGGCCGCGATCGAGGCCGAACTCGTCGCGGAGCAGGATCGCTCGAACCTGCCGGAGGTGGTCGAGCAGCGGATGCGCGCCGAGCCGGGACAGTGGGCGAAGTACTACACCGGCGGCGCCGCCGAGCAGCGCCTCGCCCGGCGGTACAGCTACAGCGACCGGATGCGCTACTACTGGCCGGACCCGGAGATCGAGGGCGCGCAGCGGCGACTGCTGGCCAACCTGACCGGCCGGGAGATCCCACTGCCGCTGCTCAGCCAGTACCTTCCCGACCAGTACCGGCGGGTCCGCGACGGCACCCTCGGCAACCATCCCGGCGAACTCGTCCTCGACCGGATCCGGGACGTCCTGCGCGGCTACCGCCAGGCGACCACCCCCGCGCGACCGGGGCGGGCGGCATGAGCACCCTCCTCGGCCACGACCCCGAGCACCTGCGCCGGCTCGGCGCCCTCGACACCAGCCGGGAGATCGCCCAGCAGCCGGCCGTGTGGCGGCAGATCGGCCGGATGGCGGCGGAATCGGGTACGACGACCGCCACGTTTCTCAAGCCGCTGCTCGAACGGCCCGAGCTGCGCATCGTGCTCACCGGAGCGGGCACCTCCGCGTACGTCGGGGAGGTGCTGGCGCCGGCACTGCGCCGGCGGCTGGGTCGCCGGGTGGAGGCCGTCGCCACCACCGACATCGTGGCCGACCCGCTGGCCTGCTTCGCCGAGGACGTCCCGACCCTGCTGGTCTCCTTCGCCCGTTCCGGAGACAGTCCGGAGAGCGTCACCGCCCCCGAACTGGCCACCGAGGTACTGACCGACTGCTGGCACCTGGTGGTGACCTGCAACGGGCAGGGGAAGCTCGCCCGCCAGCACGCCGACCGGTCGACCTCGCAGGTGCTGCTGCTGCCCGAAGCCGCCAACGACCGGGGTTTCGCGATGACGTCCAGCTTCACCGGCATGGTGCTGGCCGGCCTGCTCGCCCTCGGCGGCCCCGACGACGCCCTGGTGGAGCGGCTCGCCGGCGCGGCCGAGGAGCTGCTGACCACCCGGCCGGCCGCGGCCGCCGACCTCGCCGCCCGGGGCTACTCCCGGGTCGTCTACCTCGGCAGCGGTGCCCTGCACGGCCTGGCCCGGGAATCCGCCCTGAAGGTCCTGGAGCTGACCGCCGGTCGCGCGGTGGCGCTGGCCGAAACCGCGCTGGCCTTCCGGCACGGGCCGAAATCCGTACTCAACGAGCAGACCCTGGTCGTCAGCTACGAGTCGAACGACCCGTACACCAGCCAGTACGACCGGGACATGGTGGCCGAGCTGCTGCGGGTGATCCCCGAGCGGAACCTCGTCACCGTCACCGGCCGTGCCGGGCGGCGAGCCGGGGACGACGACAACGGCTGGCTCCTGCCCGACGTCGGTGACGTGGACGACGCCGCGCTGGCACTGCCGGCGGTGATCTGCGCGCAGCTGATCGGCCTGCACTTCTCCCTGGCGCTCGGCTGTACCCCGGACAACCCCTTTCCGGGCGGGGAGGTCAACCGGGTCGTCCAGGGCGCGATCATGTACCCCCTGGCCGGCCAGCACACGGCGGGGCCGACGACACCGGCGGCCCGACTCCACTCCCCCGGCCCGGACGGCGACCGAGCCTACGCCGGCAGCAACGCCACACGGAGGTGAGACAGATGTTCCTCGGCGTGGACGGCGGCGGCACCAAGACCGCCTTCTGCCTACTGAGGGCGGACGGCACGATCGTGGCCCAGGCGACGACCGCGAGCAGTTACTACTTCGGCGAAGGCATCGACCTGGTCACCCGGGTCCTCAAGGAGGGCGTCGGCGCCGTCTGCGCGACGGCCGGCATCACCCCGGCCGAGATCGACTTCGCGTTCTTCGGCATCCCGACCTACGGCGAGGTCAGCGACGACGTCGGCACGCTGGACGCGCTGCCACGGGAGATCCTAGGCCACCACCGGTACCGGGTGGACAACGACATGGTCTGCGGCTGGTCCGGTTCGCTGGGCGCCGTGGACGGCATCAACGTGATCAGCGGTACCGGATCGATGACCTACGGCGAGCGGGCCGGTCGTGGCCTGCGCGTCGGCGGCTGGAGCGAACTCTTCGGCGACGAGGGCTCGGCGTACTGGATCGCCATCCGGGGCCTCCAGGCGTTCTCCCGGATGAGCGACGGTCGGCAGCCCGCCGGCCCGCTCCTGGACGTCCTGCGCGACCATCTGAAGCTCGCCGCGGACCTGGACCTGATCGACGTCGTGCTGAACCGGTGGCACGGCGATCGCGGCAAAATCGCGGCGCTGAGCGCCCTGGTCACCGGCGCCGCCGACCGGGGCGACGAGGCGGCCGCGGCGATCCTGGCCGAGGCCGGCCGGGAACTCGCCCATCTGGTGGAGACCACCCGGAGCCGGCTCGGCTACTCCGCAGACGAGCAGGTGCTGGTCTCCTACTCCGGCGGCACCTTCAACGCAGCACAGGTGCGCGCGGAGTTCCGGGCGCACCTGCACACGCTGCACGACCGGTACGACCTTCGTCAGCCGATGTACCCACCGGTTGTCGGTGCGGCGCTCTACGCCGCGAAACAGGCCCGCAGCCCGCTCCGCGCAGACGCGCTCGAGCATCTCCGGACCGCCCCGCCCGCCACCGCTGCCTGAGGAGGCGCAGATGCCAACGACTATTTCCCGCATCAGCCGGAGCTGGATCCCGTACGCGGGACTGCTCGTACTTTTCTGGGGCGTCTGGGGAGCCTTCTCCGCCGTCCCGACCAGCGACTACGGCTACCCCGACGGCATGGTCTACGTCGTCTGGTCGCTGACCATGATCATCCCGGCCGTCGCCGCGCTGCGCGGCAACCGGCTGGACCGCCGCCCCATCGCGGCCGGCTACGGCCTGCTGGTCGGCCTGACCGGTGCCGGCGGCCAGTTGCTGCTGTTCAAGGCGCTCACCATCGGCCCGGCCTACCTGATCTTCCCGCTGATCGCGCTGTCCCCGGCGATCACCGTGCTGATGGCCATGGCGCTGCTGCGGGAGCGCATCCCCCGGCTCGCCATGGTCGGCGCGGTCGCCGCGCTGGTCGCGGTCGTGCTGTTCAGCGTCAGCGACGGCGACGGATCCGCCACCGGCGGAGCGTGGCTGATCCTGGCCATCGTGGTCTGTGTCGCCTGGGGTGTGCAGGCCTACTTCATGCGCAAGGCCGCCACGGTCGGGGTCAACGACGCCACCACCTTCACCTGGATGACGATCAGTGGCCTGCTGCTGGCGCCGATCGCCATCTGGATGGCCGGCGGCCTGGCGCTGGACGCCCCCTGGCAGGCACCGTCCCTCGCCGCGGTCACCCAGCTGCTCAACGCCGTCGGCGCGTTGTTCCTGGTGATGGCGTTCAGCCGGGGCAAGGCCTCGATCGTCGCCCCCACGACCAACGCGCTGGCGCCGGTGCTGACCGTGGTCCTCTCGCTGGCCGTCTACCAGAAGGTGCCGTCGGTCTACGCCACGATCGGCATCGTGCTGGCCATCGTCGGCTCCACCCTGATGGTCTACGCCGACGAGAAGCGCGGCGAGGCCCTGGCGGCGGGGGCGGCCAGCCCGACCACGCTCGACCGGGACGGCACGCCGGACGTCGCCGTACCGTAACCGCCAGCGCGGCCCCGCCGGCCGCCGGTCCGGACCTGGTCCGGACCGGCGGCCGGATTCGCGGGCGGCGGGAATCGAATCGGGTGGTGACCGGGTCGGTGTCCGTCCGGCCGTGGCGACCCCCGTCGGGACCGCCCCGGCCGGAGGTACTCAGGGCAGTTCGGAGGGGCGGTAGCCGGTCGTTCCGTCGGCGGTGTGCACGAGTACGGTGAGGCGGTCGACCTCGCCCCCCTCGGGCCCCGGCCACCACGCCGCCCACCAGCCGGCCTTCACACTGGCCCGGAAGAGCCGGCCGTCGTCGAGCCGCACCTCCACCCCGGTGACACCCGGGCCCACCAGGCCGACGATGTTCGACCACATGCTGTCGCCGCTGCCGAGGGAACTCATCGTCTCCAGGTTGACCATGCTGGCCGGCGGGGCGGGCAGGGGCCGGCTGTCGGCCAGTGCCATGGAGGCGAACTGGTCCCCGTCCACGCTCAGGCACTCCACGACGCTGCCGCTGCTCTTCTTCAGGATGAGCAGCGTGGCGACCCCGCGCTGCTCGGCCAGGAGCACGTCGGCCGGGCGTACCGTCGACGAGCCGCCGACCTCGTTCGCGCCGCACGCCCGCGCCTGCGGCAGCACCTGCTCGCCGGTGCGCGAACTGGGCGTGGC
This sequence comes from Plantactinospora sp. BC1, assembly GCF_003030345.1. NCBI lineage: Bacteria > Bacillati > Actinomycetota > Actinomycetes > Micromonosporales > Micromonosporaceae > Plantactinospora > Plantactinospora sp. BC1. The sequence continues at coordinate 406,409 of NZ_CP028158.1, read as the reverse complement.
CGTCCAGGACGCGATCGCCTGCTCGGCCGCGCCCGGCAGCAGCGCGGGCACGGCCAGGGCCGCGACGACGCCCGCCGCCGCCGCGGCAACGCCCACCCCCAGCCACCGCCGCACCGGCCGCCGGGCCGGCTTCCGGGTCACCTCGCCGGCCATCACCCGCTCGACGTACGCCTGCGAGCGCGCCCACTCCAGCTCGGTGGGGGTACGCTGCCGCGCCGGGTCGAGCACGGCCAGTTGCTCCAGGTCCTTCATGCTTGGGTCCACGACTGCTGCTCCTTGAGCGGGTGGGGGCGGAGAGACGAGCGGGTGGCCGGTCCGGCCGGTTCCAGGGCGGTCCGGAGCCGTTGTCGCGCCCGGCCGAGCCGCATCGCGAACGTCGACCTCCGGCAGCCCAACACGACGGCCGCCTGCTCGGCGGTCAGGCCGTCGAACGCGACCAACGCCAGAACCTCACGGTCCGCCGCGCTCAGGGCGGCCCAGGCGCGCGCCAGGTCGATCCGTACCGCCGCACCCGAGGATTCGTCGGAGAACTCGCGCGCCTCCGACGACCCCAGCCGTACGTCCAGCGCTCGGCGTCGCAGCCAGCCGCGCGCCTGATTCGCCATGGTTCTGCGGGCCACGGCGAAGAGCCACGGCCGGGTGTCGTCCGGCAGTTCGTCGAAGCGCCGCCAGGCGGTCAGAAAGACCGTCGACACGATGTCCTCGGCCTCGCCGGTCGGTACCCGCCGCTCGACGAAACGCAGCAGATCCGGGTACGTGTCCAGGTGCAGGGCACGGAAACGCTCCTCCCGGGCGCCAGGGTCAGCTTCGCTCATCTGGGTTTCCTTCGTCGTCCATACCCCCTACCTGTCCGGCTCGGCGGCCGCTGTCACACGCCGGTTCACGTACGGTGTCGCCGGCTCGGGCGGGGCGAGGTGGTCGCTCGGATGCTCCGTGCCGCTCAGGCGGCGCTCGGGATCGTAGGCGCGGGCCGTTGCGGGGCGTCTTCGATGTCGAGGACGACCCGGCCGCTGGCCGAACTCGTTTCGGCCAGTTCGTGTGCCTGGGCGATCTCGGTCAACGGCAGCCGGGCGGCGATCGGATAGCGCAGGTCGCGGTCGACCAGCGCGGCCGTCAGTTCGGTCGCGGCCGCCTCGTTCGCCGACTCCGGGAAGTCGTCGTTGCTGAGGAACCGCACCGTGATGTTCTTGAAGCCGAGCGGCCAGTACGGGATTCGGGGCTCCGCCTCGCCGGTGGCGTAGGTGGCGATCACGCCGCCGTACCGGAGGATTTCCAGGTTGGTCGCCAGGTTGGCGTCGAAAGCCAGCTCCGCCACCCGGTCGATCGGTTCTCCACCGGTGCGTTCGAGGATCCGGGCGGCCACGTCACCACCGGCCGTGGGCACCACGTGGTGCGCGCCTGCGGCGAGTGCCGGTTCCATCTGGTCCGGCTTGCGTACCGTGGCGATCACGGTGGCGCCGCCCCGGCGGGCAACCGCCAACGCGGCCCGGCCGACCGCGCCGAGGGCACCGGTGACGAGCACCCGTTGCCCGGTCACCGGCCCGTCGCCGAAGATCGCCCGGTGGGCGGTGATCCCCGGGATGCCGAGTCCGGCCGCCTGCTCGTCCGGCACGCCGGCAGGCAGCGTCACGGCGTGCCGGGCGGGCACCACCGTGTATTCGGCGGCGGTGCCGGACGGGCGGTACGACTGGGCGAGGTAGACCCAGACCCGCTCGCCGACCCGGGACGGGTCGACGCCGGGTCCGACCGCGTCGATCGTTCCGGCGCCGTCACCGTGCGGTACGACCCGGTCGAACGGCATGGTGGACCCCCACCAGCCCTGTCGTTTGCCCAGGTCGCCGACGTGGATCCCGGAGACCGACACCCGGACCCGGACCTCACCCTCGCCCGGCCACGGATCGGGCAACTCACCGACCTGGAGCACCTCGCGCGCCGGACCCTGCCGGTCGTACCAGGCCGCGCGCATCAGGCACCCACCGGTTCGGTGGTGGTGCCCTCCTCGACGCTGATCACCTCGTTGATCAGCGAGAAGAACGCCTGGATGCCGGGCTCGTCGGCGCCCCGGCGCCGGGACTCGGCGAAGTCCTCGGACGAGCGCCAGAAGACGATGTCCAGCCATTCGTCCTCGGCCAGTCGGATCAGGCGCGCGCCGAGGAAGCCGGCGCGACCGGTCTGGAAGTCGCGCAGCATCGCCGGACGAGTGGCCAGCAGTGCGTCGGCGTGTGCCGCCGACACGCGGAAGCGGGTGATTTCGACGGTGGTCATGGCTCCTCGATCTGTTCGGGTACCGGAGATCAGCCCCTGTGCCCCAGCACCAGCCCGAGCCGGTCGGACGCGGGTGACGATCAGTCCGGCCAGGGCGGTGAGCAGGAGATCCGTCGCGCCCTCGGCCTCGTGCTGCGACTCGGTCCGCAGAATCGCCGTTCCCGCAGCGGTGCCCGAACGTCGACGCTGCCGGCTCCGCGGCAGGTTGCCGGCACGGGGGTACGGTACCGCCGTACCGGGTGAGCGGAACGAACTCACCGGCATATGTTATGTAGAACACCCCGGTTTGACCGATTTGCTCCCTATGTCGGTGCCTTGCGGGGCGGAACTGCCCACCGCTGCCGAACGCCAACGGACGTCGTCGGGAGTGCGGGTGGCCGGGCCTGGGCGTGGTTCTTCGCGCCGGCCCCGGTCGTCCGGCACACCGGTCGGGCCGCCCTGTCGGATATCGGATGACACCGATCCTCCCGCGCTGACGCACCAGCCGGGTTACGGTGCCGGCACTCCGTGACCGCGCGCGCCGCAGCGTCGGCGATCCCGTCTGATCAGGTTGTCGGCCGTCTGACGACCGCTACCCCGGAAGAACTCGGACGCCGCTGAGGGCCGCTGCCCGGCGCAGGGCGGGCTCCCGGTTCGGTCGGTGAGGCGACTGTCGAATCGCATTCGGCCCCCTTGTCCGGCAACCCACCGTCGTGAATGCTGGGCCCGTCGCCGCGAGGACGCGGTGCCACATTCCCCCTCTTCTCTCCGCGCCCGGCCGGACTCTCTCCGGCGGCTTCATCGTGCGCGCTCTCTCGCCGACCGACCGTGGGAGGTCGAATGCACCAGGACGACTTGCTGCCGAGCTACGACGAACTCTTCGGAGATCTGCCGTACCGGCCCGGCGACGAGGCACGGACGGTCCACTCCCCGGCCGCGTACCTCGCCGACCTGCTCCAGTTGCTGGGCGACGGCGAGGGCGGGGCACCAGCGGAACTCGTCGTACGCCGGCCGGACCTCCGTTCGGTCCCGCTCGACGCCGAGCACACCCAGCGCGAACTGCCGTACCTGGACATCGTCAACGAGGTCCTGGAGCGGGCGGTACGGAAGGGGCAGTTGTCCGGCGAGAACGAGAGCGACGGCGAGAGCGACGGTGTCGACGCGTACACGCTGCTCGCCGGGTTGCGGTACCCGTTCACGATGCCGTTCTCGCTCCCGCACGAGCGGGTACGGCGGCACCTGGAGCACCTCGGAGTCGACCCGGCCGAGCTGTACCGCAGATTCGCCACCCACGTCGACCCGGACACGGTGGCCCGGGAGTACCTCGGGCTGACCCCGGCCGACGTCGCACTGCTGACCAGCGCGCTGCCCGACGGGCCAGCGCTGCGCGAGTGCTGGCACCTCGGCGCCGAGGAGCCGTTCGACGCCCTGGAGCCGGTCGAGCGGTTCCGCCGGGCCGCCGCGCTGACCGAGGCGGAGGTGCTGGAGCTGCTGTTCCAGAACCTCTCCGCGACCCCGACCGGGGACGGGCCGGCGGAGCGGGCGGCCAGTTCGGCGTTCTTCGTCCACCAGGGCGGCGCCGTGGTGACCCTGGACGAGGAGACGCAACGCCTCCGGCCGGTCGCCGGGCCGGCGGTGCCGGTCGAGTGGTTCGACCGGGTCAACCGGTTCGTCCGGCTGGCCCGGCGGACCGGACTGACCCTCTCCGAACTGGACCTCGTGCTCAGGACCTGCTGCGGTAACCGGATCGACCTCGCCGCGCTCCGGACGATCGCGGTCCTGCTGCACCTGCGACGCGGGTTCGACCTGCCGGTGGACGTCCTCGTCAGCCTGGTCGCCCCGATCGACACGCTCGGGTTCGGGGACGGGCCGGCACCGCAGGACCTGTTCAACCGGATCTTCAACGTACCCTTCGTCGGCGCCGAACGGTCCGTGCTGCGCGGCTCGGCGTACCTGCCGGCGCGGTACGCCGATCTCGCCGAGTTGACCTGCCAGGGTGACATCCTGGCCGCCCGCAACGCCGACTACCGCCGACGGATCGGCGCGGCACTATCCATGTCGGACGGTGACCTGACCGCCGTGGTGAACTGGTTCCGCCGCACCGACGCGCGCGGCCCGTTCGATGGGGAGACAGGGCTGCCCGCGCTCTCCCTGCTGCACCGGGTGAGCCGGCTGGCCACCGCCCTGGGCGTGCCGGTCGGGGAACTGCTCGACGTGCTCGACGCCCTGGATGCCGACCCGTCGCTCCACCGGTACCCGGTGTTCTCGCTGCTGGTCGAGGCGGACGCGCCGACCCCCCGGGTGGCGGCGGTGCTGGCCGGCGGCGACGTGCCGGCCGGGCTCTGGCTGGTGCAGACCCTGCGCGGCACGGTGGAGTGGTTGCGGGCGAGCGGTCTCACCGGCCGCGAGCTGATCGGCGTGCTCGGCGGTGACGCCGCCGCCGGGCCGACCGGGGTCCCGGACGGGCTGCCCGGGCTGCTCGACCGGCTCCGGCAGGAGTTCGAGACGGTCGCGTTCGGTCCCGACCTGCTCCGGCAGGAGTTCGAGACGGTCGCGTTCGGTCCCGACCTGCTCCGCTCCGACCGGTTCGGCGAGCGGGGCGCGCAGGTGTTGCACGGCGTGCTGGCCGGCGAGATCGACGCGGTGGTCTCGGCCCGGGACGACCGGCTGCTCCGGGTCGAGCCCGACACCGTGGCATCGGCCGCGTACCGGGCCGTCACCGCGCTGCCGGTGGTGGTCGACGCCGACTTCGTGGGGCTCGGGATCGGCGAACGCGGCGCGGCCAAGATCTTCGCCAACCTGCTCGCCGCCGGCTATCTCGAACCGGGCGGCGAACTGGTCCCGGACCGGATACCGGCCACCCCGGACGAGCTGGCGCTCTCCGCCGACTTCTCCGAATACCGCGAGCAGGTGTTCGCGCTGGTCGCCGAGGTCAACGCCGGCGCCGGCACCGGCGGCGCTGACGGCGAGCTGCCGGCGGTACCGGCGGCGTTCTTCCCGTCCGACCTGGTGACCCTCGCCGAGCTGAGCGTCGGGGAACGCGCCGAGCTGTACGACAACCTCATCTTCAACGGCTACCTCGACCCGGACGGCAACGTGACCCGGCCGGACTTCTTCGCCGAGCCGGCCAACGTCGAGACGTTCGCCGTCAACGCCCACCTCGGCGGGGTCACCGACGACCTTCTCGCACTTCTGCGGGACCGGGCCGACCGGTTCGGCCGGGAACGGCTGCCGCTCGACCCGACGATCTTCGCTGGGCTCCGGCTGACCGGGCCACGACTCGGCGAACTGCTGCACAGCCTCCGGTTCAACGGCTACCTCGACGCCGGTGACGGCTACCTCGACCCGGTCGCACTGCTCGACCTGCCGATCACCGACTTCCAGCTGGCCCTGGAGTTCCACCCGCACCGGCGACGCGTACTCGCCGCCATGCAGGAGCAGGTGCGGCAGGCCAGGGCGCAGACGTACCGAATGACCGAGGAGGACTTCCGGGACGTCGCCGACGCCGGGGCGGCCCGACGGGTGATGGCGGAACTGGCCGGGACGTACCTGCTCGACGGCCGGGTGCCGGTCGACCGGCTGGCCGAGTTCGCCGACCCGGGGAACATCCTGGACCTTCCCGGGTTCACCGAGAGCGAGAACGCCACCGTCTTCGACCGGATCGCCGAGATCGTCGCCGAGCAGCAGCCGTACCACCTGGACCCCGCCGCCCTGGCCGACCTCGGCTTCGACCCCGGCCAGCAGAACCAGCTCGTCGCACACCTGGCCGGTGCCGGGCACCTCACCGAGTCGCTGACCGTTCCGGAGGACCGGCTCGACTACTTCGGCACCGTGCAGCACGCGCTCGACTTCGTCATCCCCGGTCTGGAGGACTTCAGCCGGGACATCTTCTTCCTGCTCTACGCGATCGCCACCGAACTGACCGACGCGATCGCCGAGATCACCGACGCGCTGACGGCCGGCGAGACCGCGCAGCGCGGCGTGCTCGGCACCGTCGGGCAGGACGTGCTCGGCATGCCGGCGTCGACCGTCGAGGCGATCTGCGTCGCGGTGACCGGCAGCACGGCCGACGCGCTCGACCTGCTGGTCGTACCCGCGCTCGCCGGTGCCGACCCGGCCACGCCCGACGCGGGACTGCACCGGGCGTACCGCCGGATCGTCGGCTTCGCCCGGCTCGCCGGCAAGCTCGGCCTGGCCGCCGACGAGGTGACGTGCGCGTTCCGGGACCAGAACCTGGTCGAGAAGTTTCCGGAGCCGCTGGCACTACCGGCCGAGGTGGACCGGATCGACGCCCTGCTGGAGAGCGCCGACGGGCGGATCTACCTGTTCCGGAACCAGTCGTACTGGACCTACTCGGCCGACACCTACGCCCTGCTGGAGCCGGGCCCGAAGCCGCTGGCCGCGCTCTGGCCCCGCTTCGCCGAACTGTCCCGCGTCGACGCCGCGTTCGTCGACGGTACCGGCACGGAGTGGATCGTCGGACGGAACGACGGCGGTAGCGCGCTGGCCTTCGTCCGGGAGCGCGGCGGCACCCGCTGGGCGCCCCGGACGCAGTCCTGGGGGACGGTGCTGAACAACTTCACCGACCCGGCCCGGATCGACGCCGCGTACGTCGACGACGAGGGACGGATCTACCTGTTCTGCGGCGACCAGTACGTCCGCTACTCCGGATCCGAGCACAGTCACGCCGACCAGGGCTACCCGCGCCGGATCGGCGAGTGGTGGGAGAGCGAACAGCACCGGGTCGGGCTGCCCGCGTCGTTCCGGCGGTCGCTGGACGCGGCCTTCCGGGGCCGGGACGGCCGGACGTACCTCTTCGCCGACGACCGGTTCGTGGCGGTCGGGCCGGGCGGGGCGAGCGACGCGGCCCAGCCGATCGCCGAGAGCTGGGGCAGGGTGCGGAACAACCTGGCCGCGACGGGCCGGGTCGACGCCGGCTACGTCGCCGGGCCGGCCCAGTACCTCGTCGCCGGCAACCAGGTCGTCCGCTACACCGACAGCCTGGAGAACGACGGCGTACGGGTGGACTCCGGCTGTCCGCTCCGGATCGGGGCGCAGCTGCCCGGCGTACCGGCGGAGTTCGAGGGCGGGCTGGAGGCCGCCTTCGTCGACCCGACCGGCGCGCTGCACCTGTTCCGGGACGGCCGGACGGTGACCATCCGCGACGGGTCGGCCGGCGAGGTCGTGCCGACCGCCCGGCGGTGGGGTGTGCTCGGGCCGGTGCTGCCCAGCGGCACCGTGGACGCGGCGATGGTCGGGCTGGACGGCCGGACCTACCTCTTCAGCGGCGACCAGTACCTGCGCTACTCCGGCGCGGACTACTCGGCGGTGGATCTCGGGTATCCGCGCGGCACCGCCGGTGACTGGGCCGGGCTGCGTACGGTCGGCGCCGCGTTCGTGCTGGACGGCGCGACGCACCTGTTCGGCTCGGCCGGGCTGCTCTTCGAGATCGGGCTCGCCCACGCGACCGAGCTGGACGCCGGCCGGCTGCCCCGGTCGGTACGGCAGCGGCTCGCCGAACACGGCGTGCCGGTCGCCGACGACGCGGCGGTGAGCGGCGCGGCGCCGCAGTGGCAGCTCGCCGCCGGACACCGGATCGAGCTGACGCTGCGCCGGACCGAGAACGCGATCGGCGTGCACTGCGAGCCGGCGACCGAGACGGCGTTCCACGTGCGCTACTCGACCCGGGACTACACCACCCCGGACGCCGGCTACCCCCGGCCGCTCGCGGACAACTTCTGGAACCTGCCGGAGGAGCTGGTCGGCGAGGAGGCGGCGTTCGCCCGGATCGACGCCGTCCTCACCGCGCGGGACAACCGCAGCTACCTCTTCTCCGGGGACCGCTACGTGGTCTTCGACAACAAGCGGCGCTGGTGGTCGGCGCCGAAGTCGCTGCGGACGGAGTGGGACAGCCTGCCCTTCGACCGGGTCGACGCGGCGTTCGTCGGCGCGGACGGGCACACCTACGTCTTCGCCGGGGACCGCTACGTCCGGTACTCCGACGGCAACCTCAACCGGGTCGACGACCGGTACCCGGCCCGGATCACGCCGTACTGGGGCAACGTCGTGAACAGCATCGCCCGGACCGGCCGGGTCGACGCCGCGCTGGTGGTGGACTCGGCGGCGCTCTTCGCACCGGGGACGAAACCCGTCCCGAAGGGTGTCGGCCCGACGTACACCTATCTCTTCTCCGGCGACCAGTTCGTCCGGTACACCGGCACCGAGTACGGGACCGTCGACGACGGCTACCCGAGGAGTCTGGCGGAACTCTCCGCCGAGCCGGTGCTGGGCAACCTCGTCGTGCCGCCGGACCGGGTGGACGCGGCCTTCGCCGACCGGCGCAACGTCTACCTGTTCAGCGGCCCGGAGCTGGCGGTCGTCTCCGCCACCGCCTACCGCCGCTACGCCGAGCTGCCCGGGGTGGTGCCACCCGGCGACGAGCGGCCCGGAAGCGAGCCGCCCCGGGTCGAGCTGGCCGGGGTGCGCTGCGGCTACCTGGAGGACGGCGCCGTACTGGTGGAGCGGGCCGACGGCTGGCACCGGTACGGCGCCCTGGAGGGTACGGCCGTCGACACCACGCCGGTGCGGCCGCGCGGGCTGCGGACGGTGCCGGCGGAGTACCGGACCGGGCTGGACGCGGTGCTCTCCGGCGTGGACGGCAACACCTACCTGTTCAAGGGGACGTCCTGCTTCAACGTCCGGCTGGGCCGCGGCTACCCGCTCGCCGAGGAGTGGGGCCGGCCCCGGAACAACATCTACCACCACAACCGGGTGGACGCCGGGTTCGTCGGCCGGGACGGCAGGACCTACCTGTTCAGTGGCGACCAGTTCGTGGTCTATCCGGGGACGGCGTACCTGGACGCGCCGGTCGAGGCCGAGCCCCGGCCGGTCGCCGAGCACTGGGCCGGGCTGCCCGCCGTCGCGCTGGCCTTCGTGCACGACGACGTCACGTACCTCTTCGCGCCGCCGGAGCAGGACGGCACCGTCCGCTACCTCGCCTACTCCGGCGAGACCTACGGCCAGCCCGACGACGGATACCCGGCCGTCCTCGACGCGGACTTCTGGGACATCCCAGAGCCGTACCGCCCGGCCGGCTTCCTCCTGCCGGACGCGGTGCTGGTCGAGGGGGAGAGCATGCTGCTGCTGGCCGGTGCGGTGTGCCTGCAACGCGACGGTACCAGCGGTACCTGGTCCTATCCCCGGCCGGTGGAGCGGATCTGGCCGGGCATCGGCTCCGTCGACGGGCTGACCGCCGCGTTCACCGGTCGGGACGGGGCGACCTACTTCTTCTTCGCCGAGACGTTCACCCGCTACCACGACCGAACGTTCACCGGTCGGGAGGCGATCCGGGAGCGGTGGGGCCGGTCGAAGAACAACTTCCTGACCGACGGCGGTCGGGTCGACGCGGCGGTGGTGGTCGACGGGGTCAGCTACCTCTTCTCCGGCGACCAGTACGCCCGCTACTCCGGCACCGACTACCGGTACGCCGACACCGGCTATCCCCGGCCGATCGTCGGGAACCTCCGCACCGAGGAGCCGTTCGGCAACCTGCCGGCCGGTTTCGACGACGAACTCGCCGAGCGGGCGCTCGACGGGGCGGGCCCGCTGGTCGACGCGGTGCTCGCCAACGCGCGGAACTGCTACCTCTTCGCCGGTGGGGCGCTGCACGTGGTCTCCCGGAAGCCGACCGCCAGCTACCCCACCGACCGGCTCGGCCGGGTCCGCAACACCGTCGCCGAACGGGGGCGGGTCGACGCCGCCCTCGTCACCGACTCGCACACCTTCGTCTTCTCCGCCGACCAGTACGTCCGGTACTCGGGGCGGGACTACGCGGAGGTGGACGACGGCTACCCCCGGACGATCGCCGCCGGGCTTCCCGCCGAACTCGGCATCGCCGAGCTGCCGGCCGAGTTCACCGACGGGATCGACGCGGCGTTCCGGGACGGCGCCGGCCGGACCTACCTCTTCGCCGGGCGCCGGTACCTGCGCATCGAGGGGACGTCGGCGGTGGCCGGGCCGGTCGCCGGGGCCTGGGGCGCGGTCCGCAGCGGGTTCGGCGCCGCGACGCCGGTCGAGGCCGCGTTCGTCGGCCCCGAGGGGCACCTGTACGTCTTCGCCGGCAACCAGTACGTCCGCTACCAGCCGGGCAAGCTCGACGCGGTGGAGGAGGGCCACCCCCGGCCGATCCGGGACAACTGGGGCGACCTGCCGACCGCCTTCGAGCAGGGCGTGGACGGTGCGTTCGTGCTCGGCGGCCGCACCTACCTGTGCCGGGGCGAGGAGTACGTCCGCTACTCCGGCGACGGCTTCGACGCGGTGGACCGTACGCTGCCGCAGCCGTTCCGGCACCGCTTCACCGGCTCGGTCGACTACCGGTTGGCCGACGTACGGGCGATCACCCGGTTCACCGGGCTGGCCCGGGCGTACCCCGGCGACGGCGGGCTGGCCGCCTTCCTGCTGCCCGGCCCGGAGACCGTCGCCGACCCGTACCAACACCTCGGCGAACTCTTCGGCTGGGACGTCGAGGAGCTGAAGTGGTGCCGGCGACACAGCCGCTTCCTCACCGGCGGCCCGGTCGACGAGGAGCGCTTCGAGATCGAGTTCCTGGTCGAGCTGGCCGACCTGTTCGCCTTCGCCGCCCGGCTCGGTGCCGGGCCGTCGAGGATCCGCGCCGAGGTCTGGGCCCGGCTCCACCAGGACGGCTCCCCGGCCGCGCTGGACGCCGCCGCGACCGCGCTCGCCGGCCTGCTGGCCCGCCGGCACGGCCCGGCGGAGTGGGCCGCGCTCGCCGGGCAGATCCACGACGAGCTGAACGTGCGGCGACGGGACGCGCTGGTGCCGGTGGTGATCGCGGGCAGCGCGGGCCGCACTCCGGAGTTCCGCACTCCCCGGGACCTCTACGAGTACTTCCTGATCGACGTCGAGATGGGTGGGCGGGGCCGGACCTCGCGGATCCGGGAGGCGATCGCCGCCACCCAGCTCTACCTGCACCGCTACCTGCTCAACCTGGAGTCCGGCGGCGCGACCGACGTGGGTGCCGCGCTGACCCGGCAGCGGCTGAAGGGCTGGTGGTCCTGGATGCGCAGCTACCGGGTCTGGGAGGCGAACCGGAAGGTCTTCCTCCACCCGGAGAACTACCTCCGTCCGGAGCTGCGGGCGAGCAAGACCCCGGCGTTCCGGGCGCTGGAGAGCGACCTGCTCTCCGGTGAGATCACGGCGGCGTCGGTGGAGCGGGCGTACAAGCGCTATCTGGACGAGTACACCGAGGTCTCCCGGCTCACCATCGCCGGCGGGTACGTCTACACCCAGGACCGGGACCCGGACGGCCGCCGCCGGCTGGTGCTCTTCGGCCGGACCAAGACCGACCCCCGGCGCTACTACTACCGGCGGGCCGAGTTCGGCAGCCGGGAGAAGCTCTCCGCGACCTGGGAGCCCTGGCAGCGGGTCGAGTTGCAGATCGACGCCGACCAGGTGCACCCGGTGCACGCGTTCGGCCGGGTCTTCGTCTTCTGGGCGACCACCGAGACGGTGCCGGCCAACGCCGACCCCGGCAGCACCACCGTGGTGGTCGCCGACTCCGGCGAGGAGCAGCGGGTCTCCGGGCAGGCCGGAACGCAACGGATCAAGATCTACTACTCGTTCTACAACCTGAACAAGGAGTGGGTGCCGGCGCAGACCCTCGGCACCGGGCAGCGGGAGGAGGGCGTCCTCTCCGACGTCAGCCTGCTGATCCGGCCCCGGACCAAGGAGGGCGGCGACCGTACCGCGATCGTGGTCTCCGCCTCCTACACCGCGACCGCCCCGGCCAAGGGCGAGGAGCCGGCCACCTCCCGCCGGGCCGCCGTGCTCTTCGAACTCAACCCCGAGCTGTACGCCGACGACCTGCTCGGCACCGACGGGTTGACCCCGGAGGTCGCCGCCGTGCTGAGCGACCTCGAAGCGACCGCGGCGGCCACCGCCACCGCCGCCCGGGTGGCGCAGATCTTCGTCGACCCGGTGGCCCCGGGCGCCGTCGTACCCTTCGACCACCCCGCCGGGTCGGACGCGCTCTCCTGGTTCAGCGTCGACCACCGGGGCGGTAGCTTCCTCTGCCGGCCGGCCGTGGTCAGCGGGACCGAGGGGGTTCGCGCCCGGCTGGCCCGGAACAGGGACCGGCTGCCGGAGTGGTCCCTGGTGGACGCCGCGGTCGAACTGCCGGACGGCACCCGGTACTTCTTCGACAACACCGCGCACGGCTTCGCCACCGCCAAGCCCCGGGGCAAGCCGGGCGAGCCGGTGCCGACCGGGTCGCGGTGGGGTCGACAGCCCGGCGCGCTCGCCGAGCCCGGCGAGGTCGACGCGGTGCTGGTACGCGGGGACCACACCTTCGTCTTCTCCGGCGAGCGGTACCTGCGGTTCACCGGCACCCCGTTCGGACTCGTCGACGCCGGCTACCCGCGCAGCATCGCCGAGAACGACGAGGGGTTCCCCGCCTGGACCTCGGTGCAGGCGGCCTGCACCGACCAGGACGGAGTCGAGTACTTCTTCTCGCACGCCCGCGACGAGTACGTCACCTCGGCGGCGCTGGACGAACCGCACCCGACGGCGCACTACTGGTCCAGCCGGGGCGAGAACCTCGGCAAGCCGGACGCGTTCCTGGTCACCGAGGAATTCGTGTTCGTGATCGTCGGCGACCGGTACACCCGGCACTCCATCCCCGCCGGCCGACCTCGCCGCGGCACCGGCCGGACCACCCGGGCCAGCCGGTCCCGCCGGCCGCAGGCGCCGCCGAGGCCCGGTCCGGAGACCGTGCCCTGGCAGGACGCCGGATATCCCAAGCCGCTCGCCGGCAACCCGGACGGGCTGCCGGACGACTTCCGGATCGGCGCCGCGCTGCTGCGGCAGGGCACCGTCTACTGGTTCGACAACAAGAACCGGACCTACGTCGAGGTGACCGACGACCGCCGGCGGGTCCGGCCCACCTTCCCGAAGCAGAGCGCGGTGGCCGCCGACGGGCAGGTGGAGGCGGCCTGGGTCGCCGCTGGGCGGCTCTATCTGACCCGGGGCGCGGAGTACGTGCGGTACACGCTCAACCCGGACGGGTCGGCCCCGGACCTGGTGGACGAGTCGTATCCCAAGGCGATGCCCCGGGCGGTCGACGCCGCCTTCACCCGCGACGACGACGTCTACCTGTTCGGCGGCGACGGCTACGTCCGGATCGACGCCCGGCAGGAGCCGAACGTCCGGGTGGCGCCGCGCCCGGTCGCCGGGGTCTGGGGCGAACTCCCCCGGGACGGCTCCCCGCCGTTCGACGCCGCGCTGGACAGCGACTCCGGGCTCTACCTCTTCGTCGGCGACGAGTACGTGGTGCACTCCAAGACGGTGCCGGTGCGGCGGCCGTACGAGCGGGCCGGACTGCCGTTCGAACTGATCCGGCTCACCACCGGCACCGCCTCGGAACTGAACCGCAAGCTGCTCTCCGGCGGTGTTCCGGCGCTGCTCGACCTCGCCACCCAGGAGACCGACGAGCTGGCCCTGAGCACCGATCCGGAGGCGGTCGGCGCGATCCGGGTACGCGGAAGCATGGTCGACGCCGGGCGGCTGCCCACCGGCTCGCACCTGGACTTCCAGAGCGCGAACGGCCTCTACTACTCGGAGATCTTCTTCCACGCCCCGTTCCTGATCGCGCAGGCGCTCAACGGCGCCCAACGGTTCGCCGACGCCCGGCGGTGGTACGAATACGTCTTCGACCCCACCAACCCGGACTCGTACTGGCGGTTCCTGCCCTTCCTCACCGCCGACCTGCGGGCGCTCGCCGAGAGCGTCGACGGTGACCTGGCCGAGCTGCGTGCGCTGGGGCTGAACGCGGAGCCCCTGGCGGAGACCCTGACACCGGTGCTGACCGCGCTGCGCACCCTGGCCCCGATGGTGGAGCAGAACCGCGAGCCGGGCACCGAGCAGGAGCGGGCGGCCCTGCTGACGGTCACCTCCACGGCGACCCAGGACGCCATCGCCACCGCCCTGCGGACCCTGCCCGGTGCGGCGCTGACCGACGCGCAGCAGGCCGTACTCGCCAGCCTGCGGGAGCGGGCCGCCGTGCTCAGCGGGCTGGAGAAGCAGTTCGACGTGCTCGGCGACCGGGAGGGGCTGCTGAAGGCGTACCGGGACAACCCGTTCGACCCGCACGCGATCGCCGACCTGCGCCCGGTCGCGCACCGCCGGGCGGTGGTGCTGGGCTACATCGACAACCTGCTCGACTGGGGCGACCTGCTGTTCCGGCAGTACACCCCGGAGAGCGTCGACGAGGCCCGGATGCTCTACGTGCTCGCGTACGACCTGCTCGGCGAGCCGTCCGTACGGCTCGGCACCCGGTTGCCGGCGCCGGCGCGCAGCTTCGGCGAGCTGGACGAGGAGCCCGGGACGCTCGACCTGATCGGCTACCTGACCGGCGGCGGCGCGCTGCTGGAGGGGACCGGTGCGGTGCACGACAGCGTGGCGAGCGGGTACTTCCACATCCCGGCCAACACCGTCTTCGGGGAGTACCGGACCCGGGTGGAGGACCGGCTGCGCAAGATCCGGGATTCGCTCAACATCCTCGGCGTCGCCCAGCCGCTCCCGCTCTTCGATCCGCCGCTCGACCCGATGGCGCTGGTCCGCAGTGTCGCCACCGGCGCCGGCCCGGAGAGCGTGGTCGCCGGTGCGGCGGTGGCACCCCCGCCCTACCGGTTCGCCGTGGTGTTCCGCCGGGCACAGGAACTGGTGGACCGGCTCCGGCAGTTCGGCGGCGAGCTGCTGGCCGCGCTGGACCGGCGGGACACCGAGGAACTCGGCATGCTGCGCGGCCGGCAGGAGGGGGCGATCCTCGAACTGACCCGGGACATCAAGGAGGCCCAGATCCGGATCGCCACCGAGCAGCTCGCCGAGCTGGCCTCGGGGCAGTCCGCCGCGCAGGAGCGGGCCGGCCACTACCAGAAGCTGATCGACGAGGGAATGTCGACGCTGGAACGGGCCCAGCTCGACCTGATGTCCTCCGCCGCCAGCGCACACTTCGCCTCCAGCCTGCTCAAGGTGGCGTCCGGCATCGCGCACGCCGTCCCGCAGGTCAAGGTCGGACCCTTCATCATCGGCGTGGAGCACGGCGGGCGGCAGCTCGGCGACTCCATCGACAAGGCCTCCGAGTTCACCGAGTCGGTCGGCGAGGGGCTCAGCGTGGTCGGCGAGATCCTCGGCATGCAGGCCCAGCACGAGCGGAGTGCGAGCGACTGGGATCTCCAGCTCAGGACCGCGCAGAGCGACCTGGTGCAGATCGGTCACCAGATGACCGGCGCGACCCACCAGCTCGCGATCGCCCGGCGCGAGGCCGAACTGCTGGACCGGGAGATCGCACACGGCGAGGCGGTCGACACGTTCCTGCGGGACAGGTTCGGCACCGCCGAGCTGCACGGCTGGATGGCGGGACAGCTCGGTGCGCTGTACTTCCAGGCGTACCACCTGGCGCACGAGGTGGCCCGCTCGGCCGAGCGGGCGTACCAGTTCGAGCGCGGGGTGCCGGAGGGGGCGGCCAGCCACATCCGGTCGACGTACTGGGAGAGCCGGCGGGCCGGGCTGCTCGCCGGGGAGACCCTGGCGATCGACCTGGAACGGCTGGGCAAGGCGTACGCCGACACCGACAGCCGGGGGCTGGAGATCACCAAGCAGGTCTCGCTGCTGGCGCTGGACCCGCTGGCGCTGCTGCGGCTGCGGGAGACCGGCACCTGCGAGTTCGCCCTGACCGAGGCGGAGTTCGACCAGGACTTCCCCGGCCACTACCGGCGGCAGCTGCGCACCGTGACGGTCAGCTTCGTCGACGCCGACGGGCAGCCGTCCTGGGTCAACGCGATGCTCACCCAGCTGAGCCACAAGACCGTGCTGGAGCCGGACCCGAAGGCGGTCAAGCACCTGCTCGACCCGGTGGGTCCGGCTCCGGCGACGATCCGCGCCGACTGGCGGCCGAGCCAGCAGATCGCACTCTCCGAGGTCGACGGCGACAACAACGGCCTCTTCGAGCTCCGCTACGACGACGACCGGTACCTGCCGTTCGAGCGGACCGGTGCGGTCTCGACCTGGCGGCTGGAACGGTCCGGACGGATGGCGACGCCGCCGTACGACGTACTGCTCACCGTCCGTTACAGCGCGGAGCAGGGCGGGCAGGTCTTCGCGAACGCGGTACGCGGGATGTTGAAGCCGCAGACGGCGGCCCGCTTCTTCGACCTGGCCCGCGAGTTCCCCGCCGAGTGGGCGGCGTTCCTGGAGGGCGACAGCGAAGAGCTCAGGCTGCCGCTGACCCCGGAGTTCTTCCCGGAGATGGGCAGCCGGCAGATCGGTGCGGTGCACGCCAGCTACGACGTGGCCGGCGGCGGCGCCTTCGTCCTGGCACTCGCCGGGCAGCCGAACCTGGAGCTGCCGCCCGGACGGCTGCTGCCCACCCCGGGGCTGACCGTCGGCGCCGACCCGGGGGCGCCGCTGGTCTTCACCGCGCGCGGTGACCGGCAACCGGTCCGCAACATCGGCCTGGTCCTGACCTACCAGGCACAGCCGGGGCGAGGGCCGGGGACCACGACGGCGCCGATCGCCGGGCGACCGGTGCCGTCGGGTTTCCACCGGACCAGCGACACCGACACACTGGACGGAGAGAAGAATCATGGCTCGCTCGAAGCGGGGATCGCCACCCCGGACCCCTGACCGGCCGCCGGGCAACAACCCTCCCCCGCCGCCGAGGAGGCAGCCTCCTCCGCTGCCGCCACGGGTGGGCAATCCGCCGGTACGGTCCAACCGGCCACTCCCCCCGACACCGCCCCGGGTGGGCGGTCCGCCGGTCACCCCGCCGCGACCCGTCGCGGGGCCGCTGCCCCCGCCCCGGCCGGCACGGCCGGACAAGCCGGTGCCGCAGCCAGAGCGCCCGCCCCGGCCACCGCGTCCGGACCGTCCGCAGGGCGGTTCCGCGCTTCAGCCCGGCCGGTCCCGGCCGGTGCTGGCACCGCAGCGCGCGCTGGCATCGCCGCCCACGCTGACCCGGCGCGGGCCGGAGCCGGTCGAGGTCGACCCGACGGTCGGGCAGTCCGGCCCGTCGACGACCGTGTCCGGGCCGCCGACCGGGACGACCGGCGCGCAGACCGGGTCGGACCGGGTACTCGGCGGCCGGGACCGCGACGTGCTCCGAGGGTTCCTGGCCCTGCGCTCGGGAGGTCTCCCCGCGGTCTCCGCCAGCCTGCGGGCGGTGGTGCAGGCAGTCCTCGACGGGAGTCCCGGCGCCGAACTGAGTCGGGAGCAGCTCGGCGCGGTCCGGACCGTCCTCGCGATCCGGGACGTGCAGCGGATGACCGGTCCCGGGGTGGGTGGGCAGTTGGGTCAGCGTTCCGCCAGCAGGCCCGGTCTCGTCCTGGACGGGCAGACCGTGCGGGAGTCCAGCGAGGAGTTGGAGGACCGGCTCGCCGGGCGGCTGCCGGAGCAGGCGGCCCTGATGCTGCCGACCATCCTCTCCGCCCTGATCGCGACCGGCACCTTCGCGCTCCGCACCGAGGAGCTGCTGAAGCTCGTCGTCGAGATAACGGAGAAGCTGGCGCTGCCCTCGGTCCCGCCCACCGACTGGAGCACCGCGGCCACGGTCGTGCGCAGGATGACGGCCGAATACGAAGCGCCGTACCAGCTCCAGCGCACCCTGAACGCGAAGGAGGCCGCGGCGCTCCTCCCCGGTCAGGCCCACGCGGTGAACCAGTTCCTGAAGTCGGCCCCGTCGTTCCTCGCCGTACTGCGCCGGAACGGGGTGAAGTTCACGTTCAACGCGGTGGCGGCGAAGGGCCTCGGCGGCAAGTACGAGGCGGCGACGAAGGAGCTACAGCTCGAACCACTCCAGGACATCGACCCTGCGACGTTCCTCCGGCTCTTCCTGCACGAGACCGGACACGCGACCTTCCAGCAGGACCTCCTCGGCCCCACCCCGCTGCCGGACTCGCTCAACGCGGGATCCGGAGCGACCCTGCTGGCCCGGCGTGCGGCACTGCTGCAGGCCCTGAACGACCCGACCGGTCCCGGCGCGTCGCTGCTCGGCCCGCAGCAACGGGAGAGCGTCGAGACGGAGCTGGCGAAGGTGGAGAGCGAGTTGCAGGCGCAGGGTGTACTCGACGCGGTGAACCGGCTGGACGAGGACACCCAGCAGATCTACCGGGCGTGGCAGGTGCTCCGCGAGGCGGACGGCGCCAATCTGCTGGGGCTGGACCTGGGGGCCGGCCGCTCGCCGGCGAAGCGCCAGACCTACCAGGCGGGCACGTTCACCGAGTTCCTCGCCGAGGTCTTCATGCAGACCGCGACCGGTGAGATCGTCAGCCACATCACGGCGATGCTGGAGCCCCGCGACGGCGACGACCCCCGGGTCCGGAACGCCTGGCGGGACGTCCTCGACGTCCTGGCCCGACGCGCGATGCCGCTGCTGAAGGGCTGAACGTCGGCAGTCCGACCAGGTCGGCCACCCCCGACCCACCCGAGACGGAGGAACCCGATGACACGTCCACACCGGACCCGGAAACGACTCTCGCCGACCCCTGGCGGGTCGCCGGACGGTACGCCAACCAGTCCGCCGCGACGGCCCGACAAGCCCCTGCCGCCGATCCCGGTACGCACGCCGGCCGCCGACCCCGGACAGACGCGGCCAGAGTCGACGAGCAGGCCGGTCGCGCCGCCCGCGCCACTGCGGCAGGTGCCGGAGCGGGACGACTCCGGACCCTCGACCCGCCAGCCCAGCCCGGCGAACAGGACCACGGCGCGACCGGTCGACACCGGCTCCGGTACCGCCCCGCGCCGAGTGCTCGGCGACGCCGACCGGGAACGGATCCGTACCCTGCTGGAGAGCGGGCGGGGCGTGCCGTCGACGCTCCCGCCCCGGGCGTTGGCGCAGCTCCAGGCGGCGCTCGGCGACGAGGCCGCCGAGTTGAGTCCCGAGGCGGCGGACGCGGCGGACACCATGATCGCGATCGCCGAGCTGGCCGAGGTCACCGGCAGTACCTCGATCGCGACCGCACTGGCCCAACAGCCGGCGGTCACCCGCGGCCTGACCCTGGACGGACGCCGGGTGGACGGGCTGACCGAGGAGGAACTGAACAGCGTCGCCCAGCGGGCCAGGGGCGCGGTAGCCGTCTATCTGGCGCCCGGCATCCTGCACCACGTGCTGGCGGACGGCACCTTCGACCTGACCACCGACGGGCTGATCCAACTCATCCGCGACGTCGCCGCCCAGTACCAGCAGGCGAAGAGCGGCCAGCCACTCACCGGCGACGAACGGTACCGCCGGATAGCGCAGGCGCTGGTGACCGACGACGAGCAACCCGACCTGCTCACAGCGACGCTCGGCGAGACCGCGCTGAAGGTCACCAGCACCCAGGCCGGCGCGATCAACAGGTTCCTCGCCGACAACCCGCGTTTCCTGGCGGAGCTGCGGCGGCGCCGCGTCCTCTTCGAGTTCGGCTCGGGCAAGGCCAGAGCCTACGGCGGCGGCGCCTACCTCGACGGCGTCGTGCACCTGCAGGACCTCAAGCACGTCGCGCCCGACGCCTTCCTGCGGCTCGTGCTGCACGAGACCGGGCACGCCACCTTCCAGCGCATCCTGCTGGCGGACCGGACGATGCCGCTGACCCTCGACGACGGGTCGGCCATCGGGCAGTTGCTGCGCCGGGTGGTCCTGCGGCAGACCTACGGGTACACCCCGGCCGGGCCGCCGCCGAGGAGCGAGTGGAGGAACGCGCAGCGCTGGGGTACCGGCCTCACGGAGCTGCTCGCGATCGAAACCTCACTGCTGGAGAACCGGGTGCTCGACGGCTGGCGGGGCATGTCGGCGGACGCCAAGCGGCTCTACCACGCCTGGCTGCTGCTCCGCGAGGCCGACGGGGCCGAACTGCTCGGCCTCGACCTGGGAGCGGGCCGCCGGCCGGACAACCGCCGGGAATACCAGGCCGGCAAGTTCACCGAGTTCTGCGCGGAGGTCTTCATGCAGGCGGCGACCGGCGAGGTCACCAGCCACCTGGCCGTACTCGAACAGCGGGGCGACGTCGACGAGGAGGTCAAGAACGCCTGGCGGACGGTGCGGGACGTCCTCGCCACGCACACCGCACCGATCCTCGGGTAGCCGACCGGCTCCGGTCGGGCGACCCGCTCCACCCGGCGTCACGGCACGGACTTGGCCGCCGATACGGACGAACGGATCCCGGCTCGTCGTCTCGCACGAACACGGCACCCGCCGCCGGTCCCTATGGTGGCGCGCATGTCGAGTCTGAACGAGGTCGCGGGCTGGCTGCGGGACCGGCTGCCGGCGCTGCTCGCCGAGCACCGGGTGCCCGGCGCCGCGCTCGCCGTGTCGGCCGGTGGGCAGGTCGTCGAGGTGGCCGAGGGAGTGCTCAGCAAGGCGACCGGGGTCACCGCGACGACGGACTCGGTGTTCCAGGTCGGATCCATCACCAAGGTCTGGACGGCGACGCTGGTCATGCAGCTCGTCGACGAGGGCCGGCTCGACATCGACGCGCCGGTCCGCGACGTCCTGCCCGACTTCCGGGTCGCCGACGAGGCGGCGTCGGCCGCGATCACGGTACGCCACCTGCTGGCGCACACCGCCGGCTTCGAGGGCGACATCTTCACCGACACCGGCCGGGGCGACGACTGTGTACGCCGGTACGTCGACACGCTCGGCGAGGTCGCGCAGCTCTTCCCGCCCGGCGAGATGTTCTCGTACAACAACGCCGGGTTCTGCGTGCTCGGCCGCGTCGTCGAGGTGCTGCGCGGCAAGCCGTACGACGTCTGCCTGCGCGAGCACCTGTTCGCCCCGCTCGGGCTGACCCACGCGGCGACCGGTGCGGACGAGGCGATCCTGTTCCGGGCCGCCGTCGGGCACATCCAGCCGGACCCGGACGCCGATCCCGAACCGGCGCCGATCTGGTCGCTGGCCCGCTCCTCCGCCCCGGCCGGGTCGATGCTGGCGATGCGCCCCCGCGACCTGCTCGGCTTCGCGCAGCTGCACATCGACGGCGGACGGGCGCCGGACGGCACCGCCGTACTCGCCCCGCACAGCGCCGACGCGATGCGGCAGCCGCAGGTCACCCTGCCACCGCTCGGGCTCATGGGTGACGCCTGGGGGCTGGGCTGGGAGATCTACCACTGGCCGGGCGGCACGGTACTCGGCCACGACGGCGGCACCGTCGGCCAGGCCGCCTTCCTCCGGGTCGTACCGGACCGGAACGTGGCGATCGCGCTGCTGACCAACGGCGGGAACCCGATCGCCCTCTACACGGAGATCTACGGCCACGTACTCCGGGAACTCGCCGGGATCGAGATGCCGGCGCTGCCGACCCCACCGTCGACGCCGCGCCGGGTCCCGGTCGACCGCTGTCTCGGCACCTACACCTCGGACGTGGCCGAGCTGACCGTCTCGCAGGACGACGCGGGCCGGCTCTGGCTCGACCAGGTGCCCAAGGGCGTGCTCGCGGAGATCGGCGGTCAACCGGAACGGACCGAACTCGTCCACCTCGACGCCGAGACCTTCCTGCCGGTACGGCCACGGCTCGGCATCCACCTGCCGCAGGTCTTCCTCGGCGACGACGGCACCGGGCGGGCGCTCTACATCCACAGTGGTCGGGCGACCCGACGTGCCGGCGTACCAACCCCGTCCAGCGGCCACCAGTAGCTCCCGGGAGAGACGATGAGACGTGTTCCTGCGCTGGCGGCGGCCGGTGTGCTGCTGGTCGGGCTGGCCGGTTGCGGCGGCGACTCCGCCGGCACCGGCGGCCAGCGGCTGGTCAACGGCAAGACCTTCACGATGGTGCTGAGCGCCGACCCGGGCAACCTCGACCCGCACTTCACCTCGCTGGCCAGCACCCAACAGGTCGACCGGTTCCTCTACGACTCGCTGCTCAACGTCGGCCCGGACGGCACGCTCCTCGCCGGCCTGGCGGAGAAGTGGCAGGGCGACACGAGCACGGTGACGTACACGCTGCGCAAGGGGGTCACCTGCGCCGACGGCAGCCCGCTGACCGCCGGCCAGGTGGCGGCGAACATCACCTTCGTCGGCGACCCGAAGAACGCCTCCTCCCGGATCGGCGTCTACGTGCCGGCCGGCGCCACCGCCACCGCCGACGAGGCGGCCGGCACCGTGACGGTGACCTCGCCGACGCCGGCCGCCTTCCTCGACCGCATGGTCGGCGGGCTGCACATCGTCTGCGACCGGGGACTGAAGGACCGCAAGCTGCTCCGGCAGGGCTCGGTCGGCACCGGGATGTTCACCCTGACCGAGGCGGTGGCCGACGACCACTACACGCTGACCCGGCGCAAGGAGTACGCCTGGGGGCCGGGCGACTGGCCGGCCACCCAGGACGGGCTGCCCGACACCGTGATCCTGAAGATCGTCACGAACGAGAGCACCGCGGCCAACCTGCTCGGCTCCGACCAGGCGAACGCGGTGACCGTGATCGGGCCGGACAGCCAGCGACTCAGGGCGATGCGCCTCTTCGAACGCAGCGTGGTCGCCGCGCTCGGCGAACTCTGGTTCCACCAGAAGCCGGGCCTGCCGGGCGCCGACGAGACGGTGCGCCGGGCGCTGACCCAGGCGCTCGACCTCAAGCAGCTCGGACAGGTGGTCAGCAGCGGCGCCGGCAAGCCGATGACCGGCCTGGTGGCTCCCGGGTTGAGCCCGTGCCCGCCCGCCGGGACCGACGCCCTGCTGCCGGCGCACGACCCGGCGGCGGCGAAGGCGGCCCTGGACGCCGCCGGCTGGCTTCCCGGCGGCGACGGGGTACGGGTCAAGGACGGCCGGCGGCTCGCCCTCGGCTTCTACTACCCGACCAACGCCGGCAGCGGCATGCAGGCCGGCGCGGAGCTGCTCCAGCGGGCCTGGCAGGGCGTCGGCGCGCAGGTGACCATCCGGGGGGTGGCCAACGCCGAGATCAGCCAGGTGATCGTCGGCGGGCAGGGCTCCTGGGACGCGGCATTCCTGCCGCTCAACGTCGGCCTCCCCAGCGAGCTGGTGCCGTTCTTCTCCGGCGCGACCCCGCCGAACGGGGTGAACTTCGCGCACGTCGAGAACCCCGGGTACGCGGCCGCGGTCGGGGCGGCGTCGGCGGTGGCCGGTACCGGCGGCTGCGCCAGCTGGGCCGAGGCCGAGCAGGCGCTGGTCCGGGGCGTCGACATCGTGCCGTTCGTCTACTCCACCGTGCCGGTCTTCGGCAAGGGAGCCAGCTTCGAACTCAGCACCGGGAGCGTGGCGCCGAGTTCCATCCGCATGCTCGGCTGACCGGCGCGGCCGGCGTACCCCACTATCGGAAAGGCGGGCCCGGTGCCGAAGACGACGACCGAACACCCCTGGGTGCGCTTCGCCGCCCGGCGGGCGGCACGGCTGGTGGTGTCGCTCTGGGTGCTCGTCACCGCCGCCTTCGGCATGATCCACCTCATTCCCGGCGACCCGGTCCGGGCCGCGCTCGGGCCGACCGCCCCGGTGGAGCTGGTCGCCGCCCGCCGGGCCGCGCTGGGCCTGGACGACCCGCTCTGGTCGCAGTACCTGCGCTACCTGCGGAACCTGGTCACCGGGGAGCTGAGCGAGTCGATGGTCACCGGGCTGCCCGTGTCGCAGCTGATCGGCGACCGGCTCCCGGCCACGGCACAGCTCGCGCTCCTCGCGTTCACCCTGGCGGTCGCGGTCTCCGTACCGCTGGGTCTGGCCATGGCGGTGGCCACCCGCGGCGGCCGGAACCGCCCGGCGGAGCTGGCCTTCACCTCGACCAGCTCGATCCTCGGGGTACTCCCGGAGTTCCTCGTCGCCGTGGGCCTGGTCTACGTCTTCGGCGTGACGCTCGGCGTGGCCCCGGTCGCCGGCCGCTCCGGCCCGGACTCCTACGTCCTGCCGGTACTGGCGCTGGCGATCGGCCCGGCCGCGCTGCTCGCCCGGATCGTCCGGGTCGAGACGCTGGCCGTGCTGGGCACCGACTACATCCGTACGGCGCGGGCGAAGCGACTCCCGGCCCGGCGGATCTACCTGCGGCACGCCCTGCCGAACGCGCTGACCGCCACCGCGACCGTCGGCGGCCTGCTGCTCGGCGCGATGGTCGCCGGGACCGTACTGGTGGAGAACGTCTTCGCCTGGCCCGGGCTGGGCAGCACCATCGTCGGGTCGATCCTGGCCAAGGACTATCCGGTGGTCCAGGGCATCGTCCTCGTCTACGGCGCGGCCGTACTGCTGGTCAACCTCGCGGTCGACGTCGGGCTCGCCCTGCTCGACCCGCGCTCGACGATCAGGGAGAGCTAGTGCCGGTACGACGGGTCCTGCGGTCCCCGGTGGCCGTCGCCGCGGCGGCGCTGCTGGTCGCTGTCGTCCTGCTCGCGCTGCTCGGGCCCGTGCTCTGGACCGAGCGGGCCGAGGCGGTCGACACCGGTCGGATCCTCCAGGGCGCCTCGGGCGCGCACTGGGCCGGCACCGACAGCCTCGGCCGGGACGTCTTCGCCCGGGTACTCGTCGCCACCCGGCTGTCGGTGCTGCTGGCGCTGCTGGCCACGCTGATCGGTCTGGCCATCGGCCTGGTGCTGGGGATGGCGCCGTTGCTGCTCGGCGCCCGCCTCGGCCGCTGGGCGGCCGCCGCGCTGAACATCGCGGTGGCCTTCCCCGGCCTGCTGCTGGCGCTCTTCTTCGCGGTCGTCTTCGGGGTCGGTCTCAAGGGTGCGGTGCTGGCGATCGGCTTCGCGATCGCGCCGGGCTTCGCCCGGCTGACCCACACGCTCGCGGCCGGTGTCGCCGAACGGGACTACGTGCACGCCGCGCGGATCGCCGGCCTCGGTCGGGTCCGTGTGCTCGCCCGGCACGTGCTGCCCAACATCGCCGAGCCGCTGCTGGTCAACGGCACCATGGCGGCCGGCGGCGCGCTGCTGGCGCTCGCCGGGCTCTCCTTCCTCGGCCTCGGCGTACAGCCGCCCCGGTACGACTGGGGCAGGCTGCTCGGCGAGGGCCTGGCCGGGATCTACGTACGCCCGGCCGCCGCCCTCGCCCCGGCCGTCGCGATCGTCCTGGCGGGCCTGGCGTTCAACCTCTTCGGCGAGGCACTCGCCCGGGCGATCGGCACCCGAGGCTCGGCGGTCGGCGACGGTCGCCGGGCCCCGCGCACCGAGCCGGTTCCGCCCGCCGCCGGTGACCACCTGCTGGCGGTCGAGGGCCTTCGGGTGAGCTTCGGGGAGGTCAGCCCGGTCCGCGAGGTCAGCTTCACCATGGGTCGCGGTGAGGCGGTGGGCCTGGTCGGCGAGTCCGGGTCCGGCAAGAGCCTGACCGCGCTCGCGATCGCCCAGCTCGTCGAGGAGCCCGGCCGGGTCGACGCGCGGCGGCTGGAGTTCCTCGGCGTGTCGCTGCTGGCCGGCGACTCGGCCGCGCGACGCCGGCTGCTGGGCCTCTCGCTCGGCATGGTCTTCCAGGACCCGACGACCTCGTTCAACCCCACCCAGCGGGTCGGCCGGCAGCTCGCCGAGGTGGTCCGGCAGCACCGGGGGGCGAGCCGCCGCGCCGCGCTGGCCCGGGCGGTCGACCGGCTCCGCGCGGTGCGGATCCCGGCCGCCGCGCGGCGGGCCAGGCAGTTCCCGCACGAGTTCTCCGGCGGCATGCGGCAGCGGGCGATGATCGGCATGGGAATGATGGGTACGCCGGCACTGATCGTCGCCGACGAGCCGACCACGGCGCTCGACGTCACCGTGCAGCGGCAGGTGCTGCGGCTGCTGGCGGC
The DNA here is from genome assembly GCF_003030345.1 of Plantactinospora sp. BC1. NCBI lineage: Bacteria > Bacillati > Actinomycetota > Actinomycetes > Micromonosporales > Micromonosporaceae > Plantactinospora > Plantactinospora sp. BC1. Next base: position 380,418 of record NZ_CP028158.1, on the reverse strand, counting down.
CGTCCGCGCCGCCGACGACGTGGCGGTACTGCTGATCAGCCACGACCTCACCGTGGTCGCCGAGGTCTGCGAACGGGTACTGGTGATGTACGCCGGACGCATCGTCGAGGAGCTGCCCGCCGCGCGGCTGCGTACCGGCGCCCGGCACCCGTACACCCGGGCACTGCTCGCCGCCGTACCGGACATGAGCACCGACCGCGACCGGCCGTTGCCGGTGATCCCGGGCCGGCCCGCCGATCCCGGCCGCCTGCCGCCCGGCTGCGCCTTCGCCCCCCGCTGCCCCCTGGCCGGTGACCGGTGCACCGCCGCCGAGCCGCCACTGCTGGCCGACGGTCGTGGTCGGGTCGCCTGCTGGCATGCGGAGGTCGACGTCGAGATCGAGGGGAGCCGCCGGTGAGCGATCTCGTCTTCGACGACGTCACCGTCCGGTACGGCACCGGGCGGGGGCGGCTGACCGCCGTCGACAATGTACGACTCACCGTCCCGGCCGGCACCGTGGTGGGACTCGTCGGCGAGTCCGGCTCCGGCAAGTCGACCCTGGCCCGGGCCGCCGTCGGGCTGGCCCCGCTGGCCGGTGGCCGCATCCTGCTCGACGGCCGCCCGCTGCCGAAACGGGCACCGGTGCAGATGGTGTTCCAGGACCCGTACTCCTCGTTGGACCCTCGGATGACGGTGGGTGCCTCGATCGCGGAGGCGATCCCGCGCCGGGCCGGCGTCGCGGCGAAGGCCGAGGTGGCCCGGCTGCTGGAGCTGGTCGGGCTCGATCCGGGCCTCGCCGGCCGGTATCCGGCCGGCCTCTCCGGCGGGCAGCGGCAGCGGGTGGCGCTGGCCCGCGCGCTCGCCGGCCGCCCCGAGGTGATCGTCGCGGACGAGATCACCTCGGCGTTGGACGTGTCGATCCAGGGCGCCGTGCTCAACCTCGTCCGCGACCTGCAACGGCGGATGCGGCTGTCGATGCTGTTCATCTCGCACGACCTCGCCGTGGTGCGCTACGTCAGCGAGATCATCGCGGTGATGTACCTCGGCCGGATCGTCGAGTACGGGCCGGCCGCCGAGGTGCTGGGCGATCCGCAGCACCCCTACACGCGGGAACTGCTCGGCTCGGCCGCACACCCGATCGGGCTCGGAGCCGAGGGCGCCGGGCCGGCAGTCGCCGAGGCTGAGCCGGCCGTCGCCGAGGCGGAGCCCGCCGACCCGCACCGGCCGCCGGCCGGCTGCCGGTTCCACCCCCGCTGCCCGGTGGGGCCGCTGGTGCACCCGGACCGTCGGGTCTGCCGGGAGGTCGAGCCGACGGCGGCGCACCGGCACCGGGCGCTCTGCCATTTCGCCGAGTCCGCCGACACACCGATCACGACCCGAGGAGGAGCCGGTGACCCGCCGCCTGCGCATCGCTGACCTGACCACCGTCGCCGTACCGGAGCAGCCGGCCCTGTCGCCGGACGGCGCCCGGATCGTCTACGTACTGCGCGGCGCGGACGCCGACGCCGACCGTACGGTGCGCACGCTGTGGCACGTCGACGCGGCGGGCGGCCCGGCGCGGCGGCTGACCGCCGGGCCGGCGGACACCGCACCGGCCTGGTCGCCGCAGGGCGACCGGATCGCGTTCCTGCGCGCCCGGGACGGGCACCCGCAGGTGTGGCTGCTCCCGGCCGCCGGTGGCGAGCCCGAACCGCTGACCGAACTGCCGCTCGGCGCCGGCCGCCCGGTCTGGAGCCCCGACGGCTCGGCCATCGCGTTCGTGGCCGCCGTCGACGACCGGGGCGACGGCCCGGACGACAGCGCCCCGGTCGTCGCGGACCGGCTCGACTACCAGAGTGACGGCGCCGGCCTGCTGGGCGGCAGACGCCGACACCTGCACGTCGTCGACGTCGCCACCGGACGGTGCCGGCAGCTCACCAGCGGCGACTGGAACGCCGGTGACCCGTCCTGGTCGCCGGAGGGAAACCGGCTGGCGTTCGTCGCGGCCACCGCCCCCGACGCGGACCTGACCCTCCGGGCCCCGCTGCACACGGTGGACGTCGACGACACGGCGGCCGTACCCCGGCCGGTCGGGCTGGCCGACGGCGTCGGTGCCGCCGTCACCTGGACCGCGGACGGGTCGGCGCTGCTGGCCGTCGGCACCGAGGGCGCACCCGTCGGCCACGCCGGCCTGCTCCGGGTACCGCTCGACGCCGGACCGGTCACCGACCTGGCGGCCCCGCTGGACCGCAACGTCATGCCGGGCGGCCCCGGATATCCGGGCGCGCTGCCGCAGCTCGTCGACGACGGCGACACCGTGCTCTTCTGCGTCCGCGACCGTGGCTGCACCCACCTCTACGCGGTACCGGCCGGTGGCGGCGAACCACGGGTGGTCGTCGGCGGGGCCGGCCGCAACGTCCTCGGCGTCTCGGCCCGCGCCGGCACCGCCGCCGTCGTGCTCGGCACCCCGGCCTCGTTCGGCGAGGTGGTCGCGGTCGACCTCGGCACCGGCGCCGAGACCGTCCTCACCGGACACACCTCGTCCGAGGTGCGGCTCTACCCCCGGGAGGAGCGCTCGTTCGAGATCTCCGACGGCACCGTCGTGCAGGGCTGGCTGGTCCGGGACCCCGACTTCACCGGCGCACGGCCGCTGCTGCTCGACGTGCACGGCGGGCCGCACAACGCCTGGAACGCCGCCGCCGAGGACGTGCACCTCTACCACCAGGAGCTGGCCGCCCGGGGCTGGGTGGTACTGCTGCTCAACCCCCGGGCCAGCGACGGCTACGGCGAGGCGTTCTTCACCGCCACCCACGGCGGGTGGGGCGAGGCGGACGCCAGAGACCTCCTGGAGCCGGTCGACCAGCTCGTCGCCACCGGCGTCGCCGACCCGGCCCGGCTCGCCGTCACCGGCTACAGCTACGGCGGCTACATGACCTGCTACCTCACCAGCCGGGACGACCGGTTCGCCGCCGCCGTGGCCGGCGGTACCGTCGCCGACCTCACCAGCATGGCCGGCACCTCCGACGAGGGGCACCAGCTCAGCGAGTACGAGCTGGGCGCCACGCCGTGGACCGATCCCGGGCGCTACGCCGCGATGTCGCCGCTGGCCCGGGTCGACCGGGTCGACACGCCGACGCTCGTGCTGCACGGTGCCGAGGACCGCACCTGCCCGGTCGGCCAGGCACAGCAGTGGCACACCGCGCTGCGGGAGCGCGGCGTGCCGACCCGGCTGGTGCTCTACCCGGACGCCGGCCACCTCTTCATCCTCGACGGGCGGCCGTCACACCGCGCCGACTACAACCAGCGGGTCGTGGACTGGGTCGAGCGGTACGCGGGCGGGCGCCGCGCGCCGATCGACGCCGGGCACTGGCAGCGCCGGCTGGCCGTACTCGCCCAGCGGCATCGCGTCCCCGGTGCCGTACTCGGAATCCTGCGGCTGGGCCAGGATCGCCCGGACGAACTGGCCGAGGCGGCGTACGGCGTGCTGAACGTGGAGACCGGGGTCGAGGTGACCACCGACTCGGTGTTCCAGATCGGCTCGATCTCCAAGGTGTGGACGGCGACCATGGTGATGCAACTGGTCGACGAGGGCCGGCTCGATCTCGACGCTCCGGTCGGCACCGTCCTGCCGGAGCTGCGGCTGGCCGATCCGGAGGTGACCAAGCGGGTGACCATGCGGCACCTGCTCGCGCACACCAGCGGGATCGACGGCGACGTCTTCACCGACACCGGTCGCGGCGACGACTGCCTGGAGAAGTACGTCGCGCTCCTCGGCGAGGTGGCCCAGAACCACCCGCTCGGCGCCACCTGGTCCTACTGCAACGCCGGCTTCGTACTCGCCGGGCGGGTGATCGAGAAGCTCACCGGCGGCACCTGGGACGCCGCCCTCCGGGACCGGATCTCGACCCCGCTCGGGCTGCGGCACACCGGGACGCTGCCGGAGGAGGCGCTGCTGCACCGGGCGGCGGTCGGGCACGTCTCGGCCGGGCAGGCCGAGCCGACCCGCGCGCCGGTCTGGGGGCTGCCCCGCTCCCTCGGGCCGGCCGGGCTGATCACCTCGACCGCCGCCGACCTCCTCGGCTTCGCCCGGATGCACCGGCGGGCTGGCGCCGGACGGCACCCGGGTACTCGGCGCGGAGAGCGCCGCCGCGATGACCGCCTGCGAGGCGGAGCTGCCCGACACGCACACCCTCGGCGACTCCTGGGGGCTCGGCTGGATCCGCTTCGGCTGGGACGGGCACCGGCTCGTCGGGCACGACGGCAACACGATCGGGCAGTCCGCCTTCCTGCGGCTGCTGCCGGAGCAGGGGTTGGCGGTCACCCTGCTCACCAACGGCGGTCACGCCCGCGACCTGTACGAGGAGCTGTACCGCGAGATCTTCGCCGAAGTCGCCGGGGTCGCGGTACCGCACTCGCTCGTGCCGCCGCAGCACCCGGTCGGCGCCGACCTCGGCCGGCACGTCGGCGAGTACGAGCGGGCCGGCGTCCGGATGGCGGTGCTGGACGGGGAGGGTGGCCCCACCCTGCGTACCACGGTCACCGGTCCGCTGGCCGAGCTGGTGCCCGAGCCGACCCACGAGTACCCGATGGTGCCGGTCGCCGAGGACCTCTTCGCGGTCCGCGAGCCGGAGACCCGGACCTGGGTACCGGTGATCTTCTACCAGCTGCCGACCGGCGAGCGGTACCTGCACTTCGGTGCCCGCGCCACCCCGAAGGTGGGCTGACGTGCGCCCGGTCGCCCGGAGGCGCCGCCCGCTGGCGGAGAGGGGAACGCCGAGATGACCGACATCCACGCCGCCGAGGCGGCCGTGGCCCGGGCGGCGAAGGCGGCCGGCGTCGAGATCCGGGAGCTGGCGGACGTCGCCGGCTTCGCCGAGGTACGCCGGCTCTACGACGGCATCTGGGGCCCCGACCCGCGCAACCCGCTGGTGACCACCAAGTTGCTGCGGGCGCTGAGCAAGTCGGGCGGTTACGTGGCCGGCGCCTACGACGGGGGCGAACTGGTCGGCGCCTGCGTCGGCTTCTCCGGCGCGCCGGCCGGGGCCGAGCTGCACAGCCACATCGCCGGGGTCTGCGCCGCCGCCCTCGGCCGGCGCGTCGGGTACGCCCTCAAGCTGCACCAGCGCGCCTGGGTGCTGGCCCGGGGCGGCTCCGCCGTCGAGTGGACGTTCGACCCGCTGGTCGCCCGCAACGCCTACTTCAACGTGGTGAAGCTCGCCGCCACCGCCGTGGAGTACCTGCCGGACTTCTACGGCGAGATGGACGACGAGATCAACGCCGGTGACGCCACCGACCGGCTGCTGATCCGCTGGGAGCTGCGCGACCCCAGGGTCGCCACGGCGTGCGAGGGACGACACCGGGCCGGCGACGCCCGGGCCGAGCGGGCCGGCGGCGCGGTGGTCGGGCTCGGGCGCACCGCCGACGGGGCCCCGGCGCCGGGGACCCTGGACGGCGACACCGTGCTGGTGGCGGTACCGCCGGACATCGCCGCGCTGCGGTCGGCCGCCCCGGACCTGGCCCGGCGGTGGCGCACCGCGCTGCGGGAGGCCCTGGTACCGCTGCTGGCCGGCGGCGCCCGGGTGACCGGCTTCGACCGGGCCGGCTGGTACATCGTCGGAAGGAACGCCGGATGACACTCGTCGGAGTCGAACTGCGCCGGATCGCGATGCCGCTGGTGTCACCGTTCCGGACCTCGTTCGGCACCCAGACCACCCGGGACATCGTGCTGGTCCGCGCCGTCACCGACCAGGCCGAGGGGTGGGGCGAGTGCGTGGCGATGACCGACCCGCGCTACTCCGCCGAGTACGTCGACGGCGCCGTGGACGTCCTGAGCCGGTTCCTGGTGCCGGCCCTGGCCGCCCGGGACACCCTCGACGCCGTCTCGGTCGCGCCGGCACTCGCCGGATTCAAGGGGCACCGGATGGCGAAGGCGGCGCTGGAGACCGCCGTACTCGACGCCGAGCTGCGCGCCCTGGGCCGGCCGCTCGCCCGGGAACTCGGCGCCGTACGCGACCGGGTGCCCTGCGGCGTCTCGGTGGGGATCACGGACTCGATCGGCGAGCTGCTCGACACCGTCGACGGCTACCTCGACGCCGGCTACCTGCGGATCAAGCTGAAGATCCAGCCCGGTTGGGACGTCGAACCGGTCCGGGCGGTCCGGGAACGCTTCGGCGACGAGGTGCTGCTCCAGGTCGACGCGAACACCGCGTACACCGTCGCCGACGGGCGGCGGTTGGCCGCGCTCGACCCGTTCGGGCTGCTGCTGATCGAGCAGCCGCTCGACGAGGAGGACGTGCTCGGCCACGCCGAGCTGGCGAAGACGGTCCGCACGCCGATCTGCCTGGACGAGTCGATCACCTCGGCGCGGGCCGCCGCCGCCGCCATCCGGTTGGGCGCCTGCGCGATCGTCAACATCAAGCCGGGCCGGGTCGGTGGCTACCTGGAGGCGCGGCGGGTACACGACGTCTGCGTCGCGCACGGCGTACCCGTCTGGTGTGGCGGGATGCTGGAGTCGGGCCTCGGCCGGGCCGCGAACGTCGCGCTGGCGGCGCTGCCCGGCTTCACCCTGCCCGGCGACACGTCGGCGTCGGACCGCTACTACCGGACGGACATCACCGACCCGTTCGTGCTCGACGGCGGCCACCTGGCGGTGCCGGCCGGCCCGGGGATCGGCGTCGAGCCGCTGCCGGACGAACTGGCGGCGGTCACCACCGAATCCCGGTGGCTGCGACGCTGAGCCCCCGGCGCGTCCACACGATAGGACGTCGAGCCCTTTGGCCGTCCGCACCATAGGCTGTGACGAACCTCGTATGTTCCGACGAACCAGGCAGGCTGAACCCTCCTTAGTTTCGGGCGGTGCTCCCGGTGAATCTGCGCCCGCACGCGACCCTCGGCCGGGTCCTCGACGACCTGGGGTTCACCGTGCTGGAGCTCGTGCACGGCGACCCGGACCGCAGCGCCGACATCGGCGGCGTGGCGATCCACGACCCGGTCGAGGAGCCGGTCCTGCCGCACCACGCCCTCGTGCTCGGCGTCGGGCTGCGCGGGCCGGACGAGATCGCCGCCCTGCTCCGCTCGCTCGGCCGGCACCGGGCCGCCGGCCTCGTGGTCCGGCTCCCCGTCGAGGTCACGGCCGAGCTGGCCGGGGCGGTCGAGGAGTCCGGGGTGGCCCTGCTCGGGCTGACCCGTGGCGCCTCCTGGGCACAGCTCGCCGCGCTGGTCCGCGCCGTACTCGCCGAGGGCGACGTCGGCGACGCCGGGCCGGAGACGATCGGCGGGGTGCCCTCCGGTGACCTCTTCACGCTGGCCAACGCGATCGCCGCCCTCGTCGACGCGCCCGTCACCATCGAGGACCGCAGCTCCCGGGTGCTCGCCTTCTCCGGCCGGCAGGACGAGGCCGACCCGTCGCGGGTGGAGACCATCCTCGGCCGCCAGGTCCCGCAGCGGTACTCCCGGCTCCTGCTCGACCGGGGCGTCTTCCGCGACCTCTACCGCAGCAGTACGCCGCTGTGGGTGGAACCGCCACCGTCCGGAATGGACGGGTTCTCGGTGCCCCGGGTCGCCGTCGCGGTGCTCGCCGGAGACGAGGTCCTCGGCTCGATCTGGGCCGCCGTCCGGGAGCCGCTCAGCGCCGAGCGGACGCAGGCGCTGCGCGACGCCAGCAAGCTGGTCGCGCTGCACATGCTGCGGATCAGGGCCGGGGCGGACGTGCAGCGCCGGCTCCGCGCCGACCTGCTGGCCACCGCGCTGGAGGGCGGGGCCGGTGCCGGCGAGGCGCTCAGCCGGCTCGGCCTGGCCGGCCAGCCGGTCGTGGTACTCGGCCTCGCGGTCATCGCCACCGCCCCGCAGCGGTCCGGCGGCGACGACGCCTCCCTGGCGACCGAACGCCAGCGCACCAGCGACGCGCTGGCGATGCACCTGAGCGCGGTCCACCCGCGCTGCGCGGCGGCGCTGGTCGGCGACGTCGCGTACGGGCTGGTGCCGATCTCCCGGGACGGCGACGGCGAGCAGCGGGCGGTGCGGATCGCCGCTGACTTCCTCGACCGGGTCGGCGACCGGGTGCACGCCGTGATCGGCGTCGGTCAGGTCGCGCAGGACGCCGCCGGGATGGCCGCCGCGCGGGCCAGCGCCGACCGGGCGCTGCGGGTGCTGCGCGCCGGAGCCGGCCACCGGGTCGCCCGGCTGGCCGACGTGCAGGTCCAGGCGCTCGTCCTGGAACTGCACGACCTGGTCGCGGCCCGGGGCGACCGGCTCACCGGACCGGTCGCGCGGCTCTTCGCCTACGACGAGGAGCACCACACGAACCTCGTCGAAACCCTCCGGGCCTGGCTGGACGCGTTCGGCGACGTGATCGCCGCCGCCGCCGCGATGTACGTCCACCCGAACACGTTCCGGTACCGGCTGCGTCGGCTCGCCGAGGTCGGCGGCATCGACCTGACCGATCCGGAGGCCCGCTTCGCGGCGATGCTCCAACTGCGGGTCATCTCGCCGGGCACACCGCCCCGATCCGGGCCGGACCGACCCGGACCCGGCCGCCGCCTCGCCGCGGCCGACATCGCCCGCGACTGAACCGTCCGGGCCGCAGCAGCAGCTCATCCGGCGGCGACGACCCGCGACCGGCGCGAGGTACGGGCCGGGCGGCGCAGGTACCACTCGGCCACGGCGAGGTTGATCAGCCAACCGGCGAGCACCAGCGCGGCGCGTACGTTCCCGTCGGGCTGCTCGCCGGTCGCCGCCACGTACGGCGCGTGGGTGAACGCCTGCGTGCCGGCGCCGAGGCCGATCGCGTAGCCGCGCGCCATCCAGGCCCGGTGCCGGGTGAAGTCGCGGCGGAGTACGGCGGCGAGGCCGAGCAGGATCGAGGCGGCCATCGCCGAACCGAAGAGCAGCCGCAGGCCGGCGAGTACGTCGTTGTCATGGGCCGGCAGGTCGTACCCGAACGTCATCCACAGCCCGGAGAGGGCGACCACGAGTCCACAGGGGACGACTATCCGGCCGGCGACCCGGTGCCAGCGACGGCGGCGCAGCCCGGGCACGAACTGGAAGGCGCCGAGGATCGTGTAGACCACCGCGCCGACGACGTGCAGCACCACCGGCAGCGGGTCGGCGACGAAGCGGGCGTTCGCCGGGGTGACCTCCGGACCGAGGCCCAGCTCGGTCACCCGCACCGCACCGGCGATCATCGGGATCAGGCCCAGCAGGATCAGCGCGGCCGGCAGCCGCCACTCGCGTCTCGTCATGCCGTCGATGGTGGCCGTCGTACCCGCCCCGGCTCATCGGCACAAGGGCCGCGATCGGGCCGTCCCATGGTGGTACCCGGTCGTCGTACCTTCGGCGGCAGCCGTCACCGACCGGGATGCCGGCGGGTCTCGTACGCCCACATCGCGATCTCGACCCGGTTACGCACCCCGAGTTTCGTCATCAGGCTGGTGACGTGCGACTTGACGGTGCTCAGCGTGATGTACAGCTCGTCGGCGATCTCCCGGTTGGTGCGCCCCCGCGCGACCGCGGCCAACACCTGCTCCTCCCGGTCGGTGAGCGCCTCGACCGGCTGCTTCGGCGGGGCGGCCGGACCCGCGTCGGCGAACGCCTTCAGCAGCCGGGTGGTGACGTTCGGCGCGATCAGCGCCTCCCCGTCGGCGGCCGCGTGCACGGCCTGGGCCAGCAGGGCGGGGCCGGCCTCCTTGAGCAGGAAGCCGCGGGCACCGGCGCGCAGTGCCGCGTACACGTAGTCGTCGAGGTCGAAGGTGGTGATGACGACCACCGCGAGCGGCTCCGCGACCGACGGCCCGGCGAGCGCCCGGGTGGCCTCGATGCCGTCCATGCCGGGCATCCGGATGTCGAAGAGGCACACGTCGGGGCGGAGCCGCCGAGCCAGCTCGACCGCCCGGCGGCCGTCGCCGGCCTCGCCGACCACCTCGATGCCGGGCTGCGCGTTCAGGATCATGGTGAGGCCGGTGCGGACGATCTCCTGGTCGTCCGCGACCAGCACCCGCACCGTCACGAACCAGCCCCCGCGCGCGGGAGCACCGCCGTCACGGTCCAGCCACGGTCGGGGTTGGGGCCGGCCTCGCAGGTGCCGCCGAGCAGGCCGGCCCGCTCCATCATGCCCACCAGGCCGAACCCGGGCGAGCCGGCCGGGCGGGCGGCGCCGGGCTCGCCGTCGTCGCTGACCCGCAGCCGTACCGAGGTGTCGTCGGCCGCGACGCTGACCTCGATCCGGGTGGCGTGCCGGGCGTGCCGGCGGGCGTTGGTGACCGACTCCTGGGCGAGGCGGTAGAGCGCGGAGCCGACCGTGGGCGGAAGGTCGTCGACGTCGCCGCGGATCTGCACGTCGACGGCGGGCCCGGCCCGGAACCGGCCGGCGAGCCGCCCGATGTCGGCGACCCGGGGGCTGGGCGCCAGGTCGGCGGGCTGGTCGCGGCGCAGCACCCGGACCATCGCGCGCATCTCGGCGAGCGCGCGGGACGCCTCGGCCTCGATCACCCGGAGCGCCTCCACGGCGGCGTCGGGCTGGCTGGCCGAGGCGGCGATGCCGGCCTGGGCCCGGATCGCCATCGCCGAGACGTGGTGGGCCACGGTGTCGTGCAGGTCGCGGGCGAGCCGCTCCCGCTCCAACAGCTTGACCCGGTCGAACTCCCGCAGCCGGGCGGCGGCCCGGAACCGGACCGCGACCCCCAGGGTGGCGGCGGCGAAGAGCACCGCGAAGCCGGCGACCACCTCGCCGCCGGTGATCGAGCCGGCCAGGCCGGTGACGACCACCTTGGCCACCACGAAGACCGAGCCCAGCAGCACGTCCCGGCCCGACCCCCAGCGGAACAGCGCGTAGCAGAGCAGCAGCAGGAAACTCGTCGCGTACATGTCGCAGGGGTCGCCCGGTAATACGAGCGGGGCGAGCGCGGTGCAGCCGAACGCGGTCGCCACCGTCGCGAGCGGCCGGGTACGCCGCCACAGCAGGGTGGCGAGCAGCGCGAGGGCGACGACGACGCAGCCCACCCGCCACGGCAGGTCGGGCCGGAAGGCACCCTCCAGCACGATCGCCGGTGCGAAGCCGGCGAGCAGCGCCCAGTCGCGCCACACCCGGGCCGGGGCGTGTGGGGCGGCCGGCTCGGCAAACACGGCGCGCAGGCGGGGGTGCACGGAACCATCGTACGAACGCTGGTGCGCTTCCAGATCGGCCCAAAGTACGACTGGTATGCCGGCCCCGGCACCCGCCTCGGCTCGTTTGCCCGCACCCGCTACGGGTAAGTGCCCGCCACTACGGGTAAGTGCCCGCCACGGCACCCGCGCCGTCGGTCCGGTGCTGGGCGGTGGGACGGGAAGGAAGGGTGCCGCATGAGCGAGCCGGCCCTCCCGCACGTCCAGCCGGAGGAGAACTCCCGGCACGGGCGGCTCTCCGTACGCCCCTGTCCCCCGGTCAGCCCCGCCGAGGCTCGGAGCGGGCTGCTGCGCCAGGAGGCGCCGACCGGGGAACTGCTGGCCCTCACCTACGCGCCCGCTTCGACCGACCAGCGCCCCCGGCACCTGGTCCTGCTGCTGCACGGTGCCGGCGGTTCAGCCCGGCAGGCCCTCGACCTGCTGCTGCCCGTCGCGGACGAGCATCGCCTCCTCCTGGTGGCACCGAAGTCGACGGACAGCTCCTGGGATCTGATCATCGACGGTTTCGGACCCGACGTACGCATGATCGACCGGATACTCGAGCACGTCTTCGAGTCCTTTCCGGTCGACCGGCTCACGATCGGAGGCTTCTCCGACGGCGCGTCGTACGCCCTGTCGCTCGGGTTGACCAACGGCGACCTCTTCGACGCCGTCGTCGCGTTCTCCCCGGGCTTCGCCGCACCGCTGGTGACGCACGGAAAGCCACGCGTCTTCGTCTCGCACGGAACCGGGGACCGGGTCCTGCCCGTCGACCGGTGCAGCCGCCGGGTGGTACCCCAACTGGAGGCCCTCGGCTACCCCGTGACCTACCAGGAGTTCGACGGCAACCACGAGGTACCCGCCGCCGTCGTCCAGCAGGCCACCCGGTGGCTCCGCTCCCCCGGGACGAACGACGACTCAGGCGGCGGGTCCACCGACGGCCCGCGGTAGGCGGTCCTCCACGACGTCCGGCGGTAGGCGGTCCTCCAGTAGCGGCCGGCAACCGTGGTGTCCGTCAGACCGAGACCGCCCCGGTGACGGCGGCGAGCGCCTCGACGGCGTCACCGACCGCCGACGGCTTCGCGTACAGCCGGTCGGCGATGACCACCAGGTCCAGGCCGGACGAGGCGAACGTGCGGAACGCCTCGGCACCGGCCCGCGCGGTCGGCTGGCCCTTGACGTTCAGCGAGGTGTTCATCAGTACCGGAACACCGCAGAGCCGTTCGAACTCGTCGAGGATGCGCCAGAACCGGGGGTTCTCCGCCGCGAACACCGCCTGCACCCGGGCGGTACCGTCGTCGTGCACCACGGCCGGGATGACCGGCCGGGCGTGCGGGTGCACCGCCACCGCGACGGTCATGTGCCGCAGGTTGGTCCCGGCCGGCACGACGAAGTACCGGCTCGCGGACTCCGCCTTCACCGCCGGGGCCAGCGGCCGGAACTCCTCCCGGAACTTGACCGCCGCGTTGACCCGCTCCCGGGCCCCCCGGTCGCGCGGGTCGGCCAGGATGCTGCGGTTGCCCAGCGCGCGGGGGCCGAACTCCAACCGGCCCTGGGCCCAGCCGACGATGTGGCCCCGGGTGAGCAGCCGCGCCACCACCTGCTCGGCCACCCCCGGCCCGACCCGCACCGACCAGTACGGCTGGTCGGCCGGCGGGCCGTCCTCGGTCACCTCCGGGCCGAGATAGGTCATCGCCGGGTAGTCGACCGCCTCGGTCGGCGGGGCGGCCACCGCGAGCGCGGCACCGACCGCGGTACCCTCGTCGCCGGCCGCCGGCTGCACGTAGATCGCGTCGACCAGACCGGAGTACGCGAGCTTGCCGATCGCGGCGCAGTTCAGCGCCACGCCGCCGGCGAAGGCGACCCGGCGCAGCCCGGTCCGCCGCACCCAGTGGCCGACGAGGTGGAAGATCGCCTGCTCCAACCGCTGCTGCGCGGCGGTGGCCAGGTCGATGTGCGCCTGGCTCAGCGCCTCGCCCGCCCCTCGTTCCGGACCGACCCGCCCGGCGAGCCAGGCCCGGGACCCGGCGAAGGTCTCCCGGCTGCGCGGGTCGCGGTTGTGCCGCAGCACCGGCACGTCGAACCGCCCGTCCGGGCCGAGTGTGACGGCCTCCGCCATCACCGACCGGTACCGTTCCGGGTCGCCGAGCGCGGCCAGCGCCATCACCTTGTACTCGTCGCTGTTCGGCCAGTACCCGGTGAACATGGTGACCAGGGCGTAGAAGAGTCCCAGGCTGCTGCGGTAGTCGAGGGTGGCCAGCCGGTGCAGCGCCCCGCCCCGCCAGGCGTAGACGCTGACCGCGTGCAGTTCGCCCATCCCGTCCAGCACCACCACCAGCGCCTCGTCGAAGCCGGCCGGGATCGCCGCGGTCAGCGCGTGCGCCTGGTGGTGTGGCACCGGCCGCACCCGGTGCTCGGAGAGTTCCGGCACGAACCGGTGCAGCAGCTCGGTCTGCCGCTGCGGCGCCAGCACCTCGGTGTAGCGGCGCAGCGCGTACGGCTCGCCCTGGGCGAAGATCTCGAACCTGGTGTGGTCGAAGTTGTGCGCCACCGCGTCGACCACGGCGAAGTCCAGGCCGGCCAGGCGCAGGCAGGACCGCATGGCGTCGACCGGGAAGGCGTGGTCGAACTTGCGGCCGGAGTACCGCTCCTGCTGGACCGCCGCGACCAGTGCACCGTCGACCACCAGTGCCGCCGCCGAGTCCAGCCCCTGGAACAGCCGCGCCTCGCGCTCGTCCAGGTCGGCGAAACCGGCCGCCTTCAGCTCGGCGGAGCCGTGCAGCCCGCTGTAACCGAGAACCACCCGGGGACGTTGTGCAGCCTCCATCGGTTCCCTCCCTTCAGTCGTCGGTCCGGCCGCGCCAGCGGAAGGTGCGGACGGCGACCACGAAGCCGAGTACGCACCAGGCGGCGAGGACCAGGGCCACCCGGTCGAGTTCCCAGCTCCCGGCCGGCTCCTGGCTCTGGTAGCCGTCGGGCAGGAACACCGACCGCATCCCCTGGGCGATCCACTTGAGCGGGAAGATGGCGGCCACCGTCTGCATCCAGGTCGGCATGGTGGCGAAGACGAAGTAGACGCCGGAGATGAACTGGAGCACGATCGCGATCGGTGACATCACCGCCGGAGCGGTACGGCCGTTGCGGACGAACCCGCTCGCCGCGATGCCCAGCAGGGTGCACGAGGCGATGCCGAGCGCGATGACCCAGAGATAGGTCAGCCACCGGTCGGCGGTGTCCGGCAGTCGCAGCCCGAAGAAGGCCGAGCCGATGCCGAGCAGCAGTACGTTCTGGGCCAGCGCGACGAACGCGACCATCGCCATCTTGCCGAGGAAGTACGCCGACCTCGGCATCGGGGTGCCGGCGAGCCGTTTGAGGGTGCCGATGTCCCGTTCGATCGGGATCGCGATGGCGACGTTCTGGAAGCTGACGCCGAAGAGGCCGGCCCCGATCATGCCCGCGACGAAGTACTGCGCGAGGTCGACGTCGCCCGGCAACCGCTGGCCGTGGAAGATCGCGCCGATCACGATCAGCAGCAGTACCGGGAAGAAGAAGGTGAAGACCACCGAGATGCGTTCCCGGATGAAGACCAGGAACTCCACGCGTACCCGGGCCCGGGTGACCGCCAGTACGGCCGGCAGCCGGGCGGGGAGTCCGGGGGCGGTCACGTCGGCTCTCCGATCATCCGCAGGTAGGTCTCCTCCAGGCTGGGCCGCTCGACCGCCAGCCCCGGCACCTCCGGTCCGTACTCGGTGGCCAGCTCGGCGACCAGCTTCGCCGGGGTACCGGTGCGGACGCTGCGGGGTCCGTCGGGGGTGAGCCAGCGGACCGTGGCGGGGGCGGTGGCCCGGCCGCCGAGGGTCTGCGGGGAGCCGATCTCCACGACCCGGCCGTCGACGATCACGGCGATCCGGTCGGCGAGATGCTCGGCCTCCTCCAGATAGTGGGTGGTGAGCAGGATCGTCGTGCCGGACCGGGCGAGATCGGCGATCAGGTCCCAGAACCGGCGGCGTGCCTCGGGGTCGAACCCGGTCGTCGGCTCGTCCAGGAAGAGCAGCTCCGGCCGGCCGACGATGCCGAGCGCGACGTCGAGCCGACGGCGTTGACCCCCGGAGAGGTACGCCGCGCGGGCGTCGCGCCGGTCGGTCAGCCCGACCAGCTCGATCACCTCGTCCGGGTCCCGCGGGTTCGGGAAGCAGGCCGCGATCGCCCGGGTCCAGTCCCGTACGGTGAGCGCCCCGCCCTGGGTCAGGTCGTCGGAGCGCTGCAACACGATGCCGAGCCGGGCCTTCCAGTCCGCCCGGCCGAGCGCCGGGTCGACGCCGAGCACCCGCACCTGGCCGGCGTCGCGCCGGCGGTGCCCCTCCAGGATCTCCACCGTGGTGGTCTTGCCGGCGCCGTTCGGGCCGAGCAGGGCGAAGACCTCGCCCCGGGGGATCGTCAGGTCGATGCCGGCCACCGCCGGCCGCCCCCGGTAGGACTTGCGCAGGTCGGTCACGGCGATGGCCACGTCGTCGCCCGGGACGCCGGCTCCGCCGGTCCGCCCGCTCACGGGTCCATCCGGCCGTCGCCGTCGGCCAGTACGGGCTGCCGGGCCCAGGCCGCCGGATCGGCCGGGTCGGCCGGCGGCTCGGCGCAGATCACGTACCGCTGCGGCGTCATCGCGGTACGGCGGCCCGGCATCGCGGCCACGCAGGCGGCGTGCGCCTCCCGTGGGGTCCGGGCCGAGCCGCCGACCAGGTACGCCACCAGCCGGTGCCCGTCGCCGTCCGGGATCGCGAAGACCCGCCGGACCGGTGCGTCCAGCGACTCGTCGAGGAGTCGCTGTGCCTCGGCCAGCTCGACCCAGGAGGAGTCGACGAGTCGCCAACCGGCGCCGCGCTCCATCGGCTCGACACCGCTCACCTCGCCGATCCGGGACATCGGGAAGTCCCCCTCGGCCGCCGCCACCAGCACCCGCTCCACGCCGCGCAGCAGCTGGTCGATCTCCTCCGCCGGGATCCGGTTCCGGTCGTGGGCGATGATGCCGAGCACCAGTTCACCGCGCTTCTGCATCAGCCGGAACGCCAGCAGCGGGGAGATGGGCGGCCAGTCCTGCCACCAGATCCGGCTCTCGCCGAGCGCTTTCCTGGCTTTCCGGCCAGCGGTCGGGTCGGCCACCGCCTCGGTCGGGTCGGCTGCCGCCTCGGTCGGGTCGGCTGCCGCCTCGGTGTCGTTGAAGGTGCTGGCGTCGTTGAAGGTGGTGTCCCGGCCGTACCAGTTGCCCCGGTCGTGGTGGATCCGATCGATCATCCGGACCCGCGCGACGTCGTCGACCAACGCCTGTCGCCCGGCCCGCAGCACCGCGCCGCCCACCCGCCGCAGCTGGTCGTCGTAGCTCTCGGCGTCGATGTCGACCGGCACCAGACTGTCCGCGGCCAGCGGTCCGATGTACTCCCGGAGCCGACGCTCGATCCGGTTGCTGGCCAGGGTCGGCAGCGGGAAACTCCGGTGCCCGGTGCGCCGGGCCAGCACCGCGCAGATCGCGGTGAGCACCGCCATCGACTCGCTCGCACCCACCCGGGCGGTGATCTGCGGCAGGGCCAGCGCCCCGGCCCGGGACCAGAGCCAGCCGGAGAGGGCGCCGCCGGGTGGCGCCGTCGACCGCGGTGCCGCCCAGGTGCACTGCGGTAGCCGCCGCAGGTGACGTTCCCAGTACCCGAGGGCGGTGTCGAGCCGGCGTCGCCCGGCCGGTGACCGCTCGTACGCCGCCTGGTCCAGCGGCTGGTGCGTCGGCGGTCCGACGTGCCGGCGGGCCGGATCGGCGGCGAGTGCGGTGAACTCCCGACCGAGCAGTTCCGCGCTCATCAGGTCGACGACGACGTGCGAGTAGACCACGGCCGCGACGGTGAGCACGCCGTCGCGTACGGCGACCGCGGCGCGCAGCGGCAACTCCTCGGCGAGGTCGAACTCGGCGTTGCGGAGCCGGTGGAAGAGTTCCTCGATCAGCGCCGGTGGATCCGCCTCGCCGTGTTCGTACACGTCGACCGGCAGCTCGCAGTGCGCGAGTACCCGCTGCACCTGTTCGCCCCGACCGGGAAAGAGGGTCCGCAGACCCTCGTGCCGGGACACCAGCACGCCGAGCGCGGCCACCACGTCGTCGACGTTTGCGCCCGGGGGCAGTTCCAGCGGCGCCGCCGCCCAGCGGCCGTACGGCTTCTCCTGGTTGATCCACTTCAGCATGCCGAGGTGGCCGAGGGTGAGCGGCCCGTCGCCGCCCCGGCCGCCGACCACCTTCGCGTACCGCCGCTCCACCCGGACCAGCTCGACAGTGGACGTCCGAGGACCGACGACCGGAGGCGGAAAGAGGTCTATCGGCTTTATTCCCATTGCCGTCTCCTCAGGGAAACCGGAAGTGGCGGCGGCCACCCGACCGGCGCGTCGATTCGCCGGTCCGTCGGCACACGTCGAGCGGATGGGTGGCTCGCTGGCTGCCGAACACGCTAGGCGAATTGCTCGGCCCGTGGCAATCGGGGAAACCCGAGCCTTTTCGAGAACATTGAAGAGCGTCGAGATCCTGGGGGATTCCCCAGTTCCGCCGAACGGGCGCCGCACATAATCTGGCATCGCCGCGCGCCGTCGTTGTGCGACAGTGCCGCGCCGGCGTACCGCTCACTGGGAGGAATCGGTGGCCGCTCACCTGGAGAAATCGGTGGCCAAGCCCGTCACGAGCCTGTTGCGTGTCGAGGCGTTCGCCCCGGAACGGTCCTGGGCCGTCGAGGAGATCGCCGAGGCGAATGGACTGAACCGACATCAGGCACGCATGTTCCGGCGCATTCGCGGACTCGACCGGATACACCTCGACCCCGACCTGGACCTCTTCGACCTGCTCGCCGCCCCGGCCGAGAAGGTCCTCCGCTCGGTCTCCGACCCGGGCCGCATCCGGTACCTGATCTACGCACACACCTTCCCCGACCTCACCCCGTCGTTCGTCTTCGCGGCCGACCGGCTGCGCGAGCGGCTGGGCCTGGTCGACGCGGACGCCTTCGCCGTCACCCACCAGATGTGCGCCAGCAACCTGGCCGCGCTGGACGTCGCCAGCGAGCTGCTCCGCGCCGACGGCGACCCGACCGCGCAGGCGCTGGTGGTCACCGGCGAGAAGCCGTTCACCGGCCTGGTGCGGTACATGCTCAACGTCTCGGTGACCGGGGAGGGCTCGGCGGCGTGCCTGCTCGGCGTCGACGGCACCGGCAGCCGGATCCTCTCCTACGCCGCACACACCGCCGGTGAGTTCGCCGACGGCTTCCGGATGACGGTCGAGCGGCAGAAGGAATTCGACGACACCTACAACGTCCACCTGTGGGAAATGATGCAGGAGGCGTTGCGCCGGGCCGGGCTGGAGATTTCCGACATCGCGATGGTGGTCCCGCACAACGTCAACCGGACACTGTGGTTGCGGCTGTGCGCGAAGGTCGGCCTCGACCGGAGCCGCGTCTTTCTCGACAACATCGCGAGTTACAGCCACACGTACTGTTCCGATCCGTTCATCAACCTGGCGACGATGCGCGACCGCGATCTGCTGATTCCGGGGCAGTACTACCTGCTGACCTCGGTCGGGGTCGGCGCCACGTACGCCGCCATGGTCATCCAATACTGACGGAGGGTGGGCGATGGACACGAGCTATCTGCGTACGCTCAAGACGAACCTGCTCGGCGCGCCCACCGGGCGACTGGTCCTGCTCTGCAACTTCGAGGCCGAGAACTGGTGGGCCGAGGGACACGTCGGACTTCCCGCGCCGCGATTCGCCGCCCCGACCTCGGTGGTGGCCCGGATGGAGGAACACGGCGTCCTGCTGGCCGGCGCGGACGACGTACTGGTGCTCAAACACCCGCTCGACCCCGGCTACCGGGAGTACCTGACCGGGCTGGGGCTGCCGGTGCCGACCGTACTCGTGCCGGAGAACGTCCGGGCCGACCGGTCGACGACCGAGGACGTCCTCGACTCCCCCGGGCTGCTCGGCCGGCTGCACGCGCTCGGCGCCGCCGGGGCCCGACTGCTGCCGATGGGGACCACCGCGCTGGAGGAGAAGCTCGCCGACCGGTGCGGGCTGCCGCTCGCGGTACCCGACGCGGCCACCTTCGCCCGGGTCAACAGCAAGATCTACTCCCGCCGGCTGACCTCGGCCGCCGGGTTGCGGGCCGTGCCCGGCGACTGCTGCGAGAGCCGCGACGAACTCGCGGCGGTGCTGCACCGACGCCGGGCGGCGCTCGCGGACGGCACCCGATTCGTGGTGAAGGACGCCTACGGGGTCTCCGGCAAGGGGCTCCTGCTGCTGGACCGCCCGGAGACCGCCGACCGGCTGCTGCGGATGGTCGACCGGCGGGCCGAGCGCAGCGGCGACGACCGGCTGCACGTGGTCGTCGAGGAGTGGCTGGAGAAGAGCCACGACCTCAACTACCAGCTCACGGTGGCCGGCGACGGCCGGGTCACCCTCGACTTCGTCAAGCGGGCGATCACCGAGAACGGCGTACACAAGGGACACCTGATGCCGGTCGCGCTCACCCCACGGCAGCGGGCCGAGCTGGCGCACGCCGCCGAGGTGGTCGGGACCCGGCTGCACGCCGACGGGTACGTCGGGGTGGTCGGCGTCGACGCGGTCGTCGCCACCGGCGGCGAGCTGTACCCGGTACTGGAGATCAACGCCCGGCTGAACATGTCGAGCTACCAGGGCGGGGTGACCGAGCGGTACCAGCCCGACGGGCACGTGGCGCTCGCCCGGCACTACCCGCTGCGGCTGGCCGCGCCCGTCTCCTTCGACGAACTCGCCCGCACGCTCGGGCCGGTACTCGACCGCACCGGCGCCGAGCGGTTCCTCATCACCTGTTTCGGCACGGTCAACGCCGACGCCGATCGTCCGCCGCCCTTCGACGGCCGGCTGTACGCCCTGCTCGTCGCCGCCGACCAGGCGGGGCTGGCGGCACTGGACGACGCCGCCCGGGCCGCCCTCGCCGGCCTCGCACCCGACGAGCGCCGCCCTACCGGAGGAGCGCCGATGCCCGAACCCCGCGCCGACATGACCGCCACCGCAACGGAGGAACGGCGATGACCGACCACTACGCCGAGATCGCCGAGAGGTTCGGCACCCCGGTGTACGTCTACGACGGCGACCTGCTGCGCCGCCGGTACGAGACGCTGCGCGGCCGGCTCCGTCCCGACGTGGACATCTTCTACTCCGCCAAGGCGAACCCGAACCTCAGCGTCTGCGCGATCTTCGGCGCCCTCGGCGCGGGTCTGGAGGTCTCCTCGCTGGCCGAGCTGGTCACCGCCGAGCGGGCCGGGGTCGACCCCGCCGACGTGATCTTCCTCGGCCCCGGCAAGTCCGCCGAGGAACTGCGCGCCTGTTGCGAGCGCGGCATCTACGCGGTGGTCTGCGAGTCGCTCGACGAGGTGCTGGCGCTCGACGCGCTGGACGCGGCCGCCGGCCTGCGGGTGGTGCTGCGGGTCAACCCCGACTTCGACACCCACGGCTCGCGGCTGGCGATGGGCGGCAAGCCGCGCCAGTTCGGCATCGACGAGGAGATCCTCCGGGACGGCCCGGCCGCGCTGCGCGGGCTGCGCCGGGTACGCGTCGCCGGGATCCACGCCTACCTCGGCACCCGCATCCTGGACGCGGCGACGGTACGGCACAACACCCGGGGCGTGCTGGCCATGGCGGAGGCGCTCGCCAAGGCGCTCGACATCCCGCTGGAGATGGTGGACATCGGCGGCGGCTGGGGCGTGCCGTACTTCGACAACGAGACCGACCTCGACGGCGACGCCGCGGTGGACGGCGTCAACGACGAGGTGGCCGCGTTCCGGGAACGCCACCCGGAGAGCAGGGTCGTCACCGAACTGGGCCGCTACCTGGTCGGCTGGTGCGGCACGTACGTGACCCGGGCCCGCTACGTCAAGCGCTCCAAGGGCGAGTGGTTCGTGGTCGCCGACGGCGGCACCAACCACCACATGGCCGCGGTCGGCGTCGGCAGCTTCGTCAAGCGGAACTTCCCGATCAGGTCGCTGAGCCGTCCCGACGAGCCGGCCGAACACGTCTACACGGTCACCGGGCCGCTCTGCACCCCCGGCGACGTGGTGGGCAAGCAGGTCCGGCTCCCCGAGGTACGCCCCGGCGACCTGCTCGGGGTGGAGCGCTCCGGCGCGTACGGCCCCAGCGCCTCGCCGGTGCTCTTCCTCAGTCACGGCCACCCGGCCGAGGTGCTCCTGCTCGACGGTGTGGCACACCTCGTCCGCAGCCGCGACACCGTCGAGGACCTGCTCCGGCCGCAACGCCTGGTCAGCCTGCCCGTGCCGGTGACCACCGCCACCACCGCCACCGCCTCACCCGAAGGGACCAGCCATGGAGAACAGTAAGATCATCGCCGACATCGAGCGGGCGCTGAGCGAGGTACTCCAGCGCCCGGTCTCCGGCATGCCGAAGGAGACCCGGCTCTTCGAGGACCTGCACCTGGACTCCACCTCGATCCTCGAACTGCTGATGGCCCTGGAGGACAGCGTCGGCATCGAGGTCGACCCGGAGAACCTGGAGATGTCCGACTTCACGTCGCTGGAGACCCTCGCCGAGTACGTGGCCGGCAACCTCGACGACAAGCCCTGATCCCATGCCGCTGTCACTGTCATCCGCCGCCCTGGTGCTGGAACCCGGCAGCATCCCGTACCGGCCGGATCCCGACTGCGCGATCTTCGAACGGGACCTGCTCGTCCGGTTCGGCATCCAGCGCGACGAGGAGCGGCTCCGGCAGGGCGCGAACATCGGGTTCACCGAACTGGCCGAGAGTGTTATCGGCCGGCTGCCGTTCCGGCTGACCAGCCCCGACCTGCTGGTCTTCGCGTTCGGGCTGCCGGACATGATCGCGCTGAAGCACGTCGCCCAGCGGGTCAACTATCTGCTGGGCGGCGGCAGCCACTGCTTCGCCGTCTCCGAGCAGGGACTCCGGGCGCCGTACACCGCCCTGCGGGTGGCCGACGCCTTCGCCGGCTCCGGTCGCTGCCGCACCCTCGCCCTGGTCGTCTGCGAGCAGAACACGTACGCCTACCCCGACCCGTTCGTCGAGGAGAACAAGGTGCCGAACTCGGCGGCGCTGCTCTACTTCGACGACACCGGCCGGTACGAGTTCCACGGCACCCGGATGGCGACCCGGGGCACGCCGCTGCGCGCCCTGCTCGGGTCGGTGACGACAGACCTGGAGCCGGACTCGACCCTGCTCGTCGCCGGTTCGTGGACGCACCCGGACGAGTTGGCCGAGATCGCCGTGCCGGTGCACCGCGCCGCGGCCGGCCCGTACTGCACCGGCGTCTGGCTCGAACTCGCGCGCCACCACGAGGAGTGGAGCGACGCGTACCGGTCGGTGGTGCTCTGCGACACCGACCCGCGTACCGGGCAGAGCCAGGCCGCCGTGCTGCGGCAACGGCCCGCCGCACCGACCCCCAGGAGATCGCCGTGACCATCACCCTGACCCAGCAGCTCGGCGTCAGCGAATACCCGCGCGCACTGGACGCCCTGCACCACAGCATCCGCCCCGACGGGCCGGTACCGGCGCCGACCGGGCACGTCGCCGCCTCGGTGGCGGCGCTGCCCTCGGCGGAGCCGACGCCGTTGCGGCGGTTCGGCCTCGCCGTGACACCACCGCCCGGCGGTGCTGACCGGCCGCCGGTGCCGGGCGACGTCGCCGAGCGGTTCGCCACCGGACTGCTCGACCTGCACCGGGCGGTGCTGCGCCGCGCGTTCGACCAGGCGCTGGAGCATCTCGGCGAACGCAGCTCGGAGGGGGCCTCGCTGCTGGCCCGGCAGCTCGTCCAGGCGCAGCTCGCCGACATCGCGATGGCGCTGCGCGAGGACGAGGCGATGCCGCCGGAGCGGCGTTGCGGTGACGGCGCCGCGCGGTGGCGTACGCACCAGCGGCTGGTCCGGATCGGTCGCACGATCCTGTACCTCTTCGGCGCCGCCGGGTTCCTGCTCGACGGCCCGGCCGGCGAGCTCTACCTCGCGGAGGTCACCGGCAATCTCTACCTGCATCCCGGAGCACCGCGGCCGGGCCGGTCGACGGAGGACCACCATGCCTGAGCTGCTCGACGACTCCCTCCGCGAGCTGGACGGATTCTGCGCTGAGGTCTCCGCGGACTTCCGCGAGCTGGGCCGGTTGCTCGACCACGATCCGGACGTCATCGCGGAACACCTGGACCGGCCCGGGGTGCGCCTCTCCCGGTTCTGCGCCATCCCACCCCGGTACTGGCCCGGCCCGGAGGCGCCGGCCAACCTGGTGGGCCTGCTCCGGACGGTACTGGGACAGAGCGTCGCCTGGGAACGGCTCGCCTACGGTGACCCGAACGTCTGGCTGGCCAGCCCCGGCCCGGCGCTCTCCGGCGGCGTCGTCGACGTGCTCGCCACCGCTGAACAGGCCGACCGGTACTACCACCGGCTCGTCGCGCAGCCGCAGCACACCTTCTTCGGGCTCACCGAGCCGGCCAAGGGCTCCGCCGCCACCGAGCTGACCACCACGCTCACCCCGGCGCCCGACGGCGACGGCTGGATCCTCGACGGCGAGAAGTGCTACATCGGCAACGGCGCCCGCGCCGAGTTCGGCGTGGTGTTCTGCCGGCGGGCACCCGGACCGCTCGGCATCGAGGCCGTACTGGTCGACACCGACACCCCCGGATTCAGCGGAGAGCTGCTCTCCACCGTCGGCCTGCGCGGCGCCCGGATCAGCCGGATCCGGTTCGACGGCGTCCGGGTGCCGGCGGAGAACCTGCTCGGGGCGCACCTGCGCCGGACCCGCCGTGGCCTGTACGGCGCGACCCAGGTGCTGTACCGGGCCCGGCCCACCATCGCGGCGATGGCGCTGGGCTGTGCCCAGGCCGTCTGCGACTACGTCCAGGCGCAGCGCCCCGCCCTCACCGGCTTCGACCGGCTGCACCTCGACGACGTACTGGACCGGATCGCCGCGGTGCGCCGGCTCATCCAGCAGGGTGCCGCCGACGTCGACCGTGGCGCGGTGAACAGTCACCGGCTGGGCGCGGCCAAGGCACAGGCCGCCCGGCTGGCCGAGGAGGCGACGCTGCTCGCCACCAGGCTGCTCGGGCCGGCGGCGTTGGTGGAACATCCCTGGCTGGAGAAGATCTACCGTGACGTCCGGGCCTTCGAGATCATGGAAGGGACCACGAACCTGCATCGGATGTCCGTCTTCCGGGGAGTGCTGAAGGGCAACTTCCTGGCCGCGACCGAGCCTGACGAGACCCCCCATGCGGCTCGGCATTGACCTGATGTCCGTGGACGAGCTGGACCGGCTGGCCGGGCGGGCCTGGTTCGTCCGGTACGCCTTCGCCGACGCCGAGCTGGCGCACGCCGACCGGCTGTCGGGGCAGCGACGGCGGGAGTTCCTGGCGGGTCGGTTCGCCGCCAAGGAGGCCGTGTTGAAGGTACTCGGCACGGGACTGTTCGAGGGGGTGGCACCGTGCGACGTCGCCGTACTCTCCCGGCCCGGCGGCGCACCGCAGGTCGATTTGCGCCGGGCGGCGACCGTCGCCGCCGAGCGGGTCGGGGTGGCCCAGGTGACGGTCTCCATCACCCACAAGCGCGGCCTCGTCGCCGCGGTCGCGATGGGCTGGTGAGGCGGGCGGGGTGACCGGTCCGGTCGGTCGCCGGTCGGCGGTCACCGCGCCCGAGGGCCGGTCACTCGCTCCGGCCGGCCGCGTGCAGCCGCCGGGCCAGTCCGACCCGGTTGCGGACGTCGAGCTTGGCGAAGACGTGCGTGAGGTGCATCTCGACCGTCTTCTCGGTGACGAAGAGCGCCGCCGCGATCTCGCGATTGGTGAGCCCGTCACCGGCCAGCTCGGCGACCTGCCGCTCCCGGTTGGTCAGCGCGGCCGACGCCGGCCGGCCGGTCCGCCGCCGGCCGCGCCATGGACGCGCGACCACGGGTGCGCCACCCCGCTCCGGCGCGGCCTCGTCGGCACCCGGTTCCGGCGCGACCTCGTCG
Organism: Plantactinospora sp. BC1; assembly: GCF_003030345.1. Lineage (NCBI taxonomy): Bacteria > Bacillati > Actinomycetota > Actinomycetes > Micromonosporales > Micromonosporaceae > Plantactinospora > Plantactinospora sp. BC1. The sequence continues at coordinate 355,317 of NZ_CP028158.1, read as the reverse complement.
GCACCCGGTTCCGGTGCGGTCTGGTCGGCCGGGTCGGCGAGGTCGTCGGGTCCGAGCGGCTCCGGCGGGTGTGCGGGCGGGACGTCGAGCACCACCACCAGGGGACCGCCGGCCGACAGGTACGGCTCCAGCAGGGCGTACACGGCGTCGATCCGCGCGTACGCCTGGAGCGGCCGGCCCGGCCGTGTGCGGCTGCCGCTCGGGCCGGCGCCCGGCGGGAGAAGCTCCCGCAGCACCGGCCGGTGCTCCGGCGGGACTCCGGGCGGCGGAGCGGGCCCGAGGTCGACGTCGCCGGTACGGCGGGTGGCGGCGTCGACGAAGGCGCCGAACGGGAAGAGCGCACCGTCCGGCGGTGCGGCACCGGAGAAGACGCGGATCTCCCGGGCCCCGGCCAGGCGGGCGATCTCGGCGAGCAGCCTGGACTTTCCGATGCCGGCCTCGGCGGTGACCTCGACGACGTGGGCGCCCGCGTCGAGGTCACCGAGGAGCTCTCCGATCCGCTGTGCCGCCGCGTCCGGGTGAGGCGCCGGTGCCGGGTCGAACCCGCCGCCACGACACGCTCCGGGGCGGCACCGGGCCGGTCCCGTGGAGGTGAAGGGGGTGTCGACCGGATCCGTGGTGGGTGCGCTGATTTCGGGCAATTTCGGCTCTCCGTCCATGCCGTCGACAATGGAAGAGCGTACGCAGTTCGGCTGGACCGCAAATGGACGCGCACTGGACGACGCTGAGTGACAGTCGTCAATGGATGGATCGCTGGCGGCCTCGACGATCCGGTCCGCACCCGCCGACGCCTCCGTCGCTATACGTATTCACATGAATACTTTGTGTAGTTTCCGCGTAACTTCTCGCGATTCCTGGTCGTTCAAGGAGGAAGGACAGGCCTGGGACGCTCCCGTCCGTCCACCTGAGGTCGGACGCACCGAGACGGAGAAGCCGTGAGAGCCATTCGGGAGAGCGGAGCGATACTGGCGGCGACGCTGGTCGCCGGTGCCGTCGTACTGGCCGTGCCGGCGCCGGCCGTGGCCCAACCGGGCAGCGCCGATGCCCGCGCCGTGGTGGTGGACCTCTCTGCGGAGGTCTCCGGCGATCCGGTAATCAGCGCGGACGCCACCATCCTCAGCGCGACAGCGCCGGCCGGCCGTGGTGCAGATCTCGCCCTCCGGACCGACATCTCGCTGCCCGGAGCCACAGGGGTGACCGCCCAGGGTACTGCCGGATCGCTCCTCGCCGTACGACAGGCAGGTTCCTCCAGCGCGGACGCCGACGTGCCCGTGCTGGCACTGGACGTACTGGGCAGCCGCACGCTCGACGCGGTCGATGTCGGCGTCCTGGCCAACTGTCCGTACGTCGGGGCGCAGACCGCCACCACCAGATTCCGGCAGATCCGACTGTTCGCGACGGTCGTCGACCCGGCCGTGAACGGCCCCAGCGTCGACGCCAGCGCGCCGGTCACCGTTCCGGGGCTGCTCGATGCCACCCTGCACGCCGCACTGAGCAGTACCGAGACGACCACCGGCGCCGGCGCGTCCGTCGCCATCCTGGCCACCTTCACACTGACCGGCACCGCCGCCGGTTCCCCGGTGACGATCCCGGTCGGAACCGTGATCGTGGCGCGGGCGAGCTGTGAACGTCCGGGCATGCCACCCGCACCGACCGTGACCGGACTAAGCCCGAGTTCCGGCCCACAGTCCGGCGGCCAGTACGTCACCGTCACCGGTAGCAACTTCATCTACCAGCAGACCAGCGTCACCGTCGACGGAGTACCCGTGGAAGCCGTCGATGTGGGTCCGGACGAGAGCTCTCTCACCTTCGTCACCCCCGCCCATCCGATCGGAACGGCCTCCGTCGTCGTCACCACCCCCGGCGGCTCGACGCCGCCGGTGACCTACAGCTACCTGCCGGACGGCAGCGACGCCACCGTAACCGGGCTCACCCCGGACACCGGCCCCAGTTTCGGTGGCACCACCGTCACCATCACCGGGACCAATCTGACCGACGCGGTCGGGGTGATATTCGACCAGGTACCCGGGACCAACTTCACCGTCGACCCGGCCGGTACGACGATCAGCATCGTGACTCCGCCCGGCGATGCCGGGCCGGCGAGCATATCGGTCGTCTTCCCCGCCGGCTATGCCTACGCCGGGAGCTTCAGCTACCTCGGGCCGACGATCACCTCGATCGTTCCGGCTGAGGGTCCGGCCGTCGGCGGCAGCACGGTGACGATCACCGGTACCGGGCTCGCCGGGGCGACCGGCGTCAACTTCGCCAGCAGAGCGGGGACCGACCTGGTCGTCAACCCGAGCGGCACCTCGCTGACCGTGGTCACACCGCCCGGATTCCCCGGGCCGACCGTCGTGAGGGTGCTACTTCCGGGAGCCGACGCCATCTCGGTCGACGGCTTCAGCTATCTGCGTGTGCCACCGACGGCCACGGCGATCACACCGGCCTCCGGTCGGCAGTTGGGCTACGAGGACTTCACCGTCACCGGTACCAACCTCGTTCCCGGCCTGACGACGGTCAGCTTCGACGGCGAACCTGCGATGAACGTCTGGGTGGCTCCCGACGGGCGGTCGCTGACCGGCTCGACCCCGACCCGGCCGATCGGGCCGGCCACCGTCCTGGTCCGCACCCCCAGCGGCACCACGGCACCATTGGAGTTCACGTACCTGGCCGACGGCAGCATGGTCCGCGACGCCCGACTGTCCCCCCGCTCCGGCCGTACCTCGGGCGGCACCACCGTGGTCGTCACCGGTACCGGCCTGACCGGCGCGACCGGAGTGACCTTCGACGGGATCCCCGGCACCGACGTCACGATCGATCCGGCCGGTACCGTGATCAGCGCGGTCGCCCCGCCCCACGCGCCTGGGCCGGCGCTGGTGGTGTTGACCTTCCCGGCCGGCCTCCGCGCCATCGGCCATTACGAGTACGTGGCGCCGACCATCGCGGCGGTCAGCCCGGCGCGCGGGCCGGGCACCGGCGGTACGCCGGTCACCATCACCGGAACCGGTTTCCACCGGGTGGCCGGGGTGACCTTCGACGGTGTCCCCGGCACCAACCTGACGGTCGACCCCGACGGCACCGCACTGACCGTGGTCACCCCGCCCGGCCCCGCCGGCCCGGTCGAGGTTCGGGTGCGAATGCCCGGAGCCGACGCGGTCACCTCCGAGGGCTTCACCTACCTGGTCGTCGCGCCCACCGTCGAGAGGGTCGACCCGGTCCGGGGCGACACCATGGGCGGCACGACGGTGACACTCCTCGGCCGCGGATTCCGACCCGGTAGGACCACGATCACGATCTGCGGCCGGACCATTCCGGCCGACCAGGTCACGGTGGCTCCCGACGGCACCTCGCTGACGTTCCGCACCCCGGCCTGCCGGGCCGGCCACACCACCATCATCGTCGACACCCCTGACGGCGTCTCGACCGGGATCCGGTTCCGGTACGTCGGAGACGACCCGCCGCCTCCTGGCCCGAACCTGCCGGTCACCGGCGACCCCGTCGGTGCGCTGGTCCGGTACAGCTCCGGTGCCGTGGCCGCTGGAGTCGTCCTGCTGCTCCTGGCCCGCCGCCGCGACGACCTGCTGCCCGGCTGAACGGGTCGGCCGGGCAGCACCTGTGGGCCGCCCCTCACTCCGAGGTGTAGCGCCGCGAGCCGCAGATGTGCTTGCCGTACCCGCGTACCACGTCGTGCCGTGGGACTTCCTCGCCACACCGTGCGGCGGTCCGAATGCCTGCGCCTTCGGTCCGACCGCCGATCCGGCCTGGCGTACCCGGTTCTTCAGCCACAGCTGACCGGAGGCGTCCGTGATCCTCGCCCCCTGACCCTCGCGGTGCTGCCGTTCTCGGCGCACTGCATCGGTTCCCGGTCGACGGGCGGCATTGACACACTCCGCTATCCATTCCATCGTCGATGGACCCACCTCTCCGTCGGAAGGTCCCAGGATGGTCGGCAACGAGCACAGGTACGTCATCGTCGGGGCGGGGCCCGCCGGACTTCAGCTGAGCTACTACCTTCAGCGGCACCGCGCCGACTACCTGACGCTCGAGAGTGGCGACGAACCGGGCGGGTTCTTCCGGCGGTTTCCCCGGCATCGCCGGCTGATCTCCCTGAACAAGGTGCACACCGACAGCAACGATCCCGAGATCCGGCTGCGCTGGGACTGGAATTCGCTGCTCAACGACTCACCGGACCTGCTGTTCCCGAAATTCAGCCAGGAGTACCTGCCGGCCGCCGACGACCTGGTGCGCTACCTCGCCGAGTTCCAACGGGTCCACCAGCTCAACGTCCGGTACGGCACGACGGTCGAGCGGGTCACCCGGACGGGCGACGGCTTCACGGTACGGACCGACCGGGGGGAGGTCCGCGCGCGCTGCCTCGTCGTCGCGACGGGCTGGGGCCAGCCGTTCGTACCGGCGATCAAGGGCATCGAGCATGCCGTCGGGTACGAGGACATGGTCATCGACCCCACCGCGTACGACGGGCAGCGGGTCCTGATCATCGGCAAGGGGAACTCCGCCTTCGAGACCGCGTCGTCGATCCTCGGCCGGGCGTCGATGGTGCACCTCGCCAGCCGGCAACCCCTGCGGCTCGCCTGGAACACCAAACATCCCGGGGACGTCCGTGGCCAGTACGGCGCGATCCTCGACAGCTACCAGTTCAAGACGTTGCACTCGGTGCTGGACTGCACCATCGACGAGATCCGGCCGGTCGACGGGCGGTACCAGGTGTCGATCACGTACACCCACGCCGACGGTGAGACCGCCGTCCTCGACTACCACACGGTGCTGCGCTGCACCGGCTTCCGGATGGACACCACGATGTTCGACGAGACGTCCCGTCCCGACATGGTGCGGGACGGCCGGATGCCCGGGTTGCGCCCCGACTGGCAGTCGAGCAACATCGACGACCTCTACTTCGCCGGCACCATCGCCCAGGCCCGGGACGTCAAGCACGCCTCGTCGCCCTTCATCGACGGCTTCCGCTACAACCTCCGCACGTTCACCCGGATCCTGCGGGAGCGGTACGAGGACGTCCCGTTGCCCCGCACGACCACGCCGGCCGACGCCGCGTCGCTGGCCAAACTGATGCTCGACCGGGTCAACTGGTCGTCGGCGCTCTGGACGCAGTTCGAGTACCTCTGCGACGTCTTCGTCCGCGACCAGGTCACCGGCGACTTCCAGCACTACGAGGACCTGCCGGAGGACTACGCCGTGCAGCGCTTCGCGGCCGCCACGCACTGGTACACGCTCGCGCTCCGGTGGGGGCGCGACGACTACGGCGACGTCTTCGCCATCGACCGGCACCCGACGCCGGACCGGGCCCGGGAGAGCGCCTTCATCCACCCGGTCATCCGACGGTACCGTGGCGCGGAGCTGCTCGCCGAGCAGCACCTGCTGGAGGATCTGCTGGCCGAGTGGCGGCGCCCGGACCGGCACGTCGAGCCACTCGTCGAGTTCCTGACCGGGGACCTCACCAGCGGACCATGACCTCGTCGAGGGTTTTGCGGGCCAGGTCGGGGACCTGGGCGTCCGGGGTGGGATATCCGACCGGCATCACCACGTGCGGGCGCTCCTCCGGGGGTCGCTCGCAGACCTGGTTGAGGAACCGCATCGGGCTGGGCGTGTGGGTCAGGGTGACCAGGCCGGCGTGGTGCAGCGCGGTGATCAGCAGGCCGACCGCGATGCCGACGGACTCCTTGACGTAGTACGGCTTCGGGCTGTGCGGCCCCTGGTGTATCTCGAAGACGACGATGACGGCCGGTGCGGTCTCCAGGAACGGCTTCCGCCAGTCGGTGCCGAACCCGGCGATCGCGTCCAGCCACTCCCGCGAGGCGCGGCGGTCGTAGAAGGCGCGTTCCTCGGCCTCCGCCGCCTCGCGTAGTCGACGCTTGCGGGCCGGGTCGGTCAGCACGACGAACCGCCACGGTTGCACGTTCGCCCCACTCGGCGCGGTCGAGGCGGCCCGGATCGCGGCCTCGATCACCGCGTCGGGGACGGGGTCGGGGGCGAAGTCGCGTACGGAGCGGCGCTGCGCCATCCGTTCCGCGAACGCCTCGGCCTCGCGCACCATCTCCGCCGGCGGCCTGCGGTGGTGCCGGACCGGGATCGTGGGTAGCAGGTCTGCCTCGGTCACCTGTGGCCTCCCCTGATCGGGTGTGCCGGTTGCCGGCGGGAGGGCTGCCTGCCGCCGCGTCCGGTTCCTCCAGCATTTCCGAGACCGGGGCGATTCGCGTTATGCCGGCGTGCTTTCTTCACCCGTCGGCACGTCACCCCACGGCGCACGTCACCGGCGGGACACGTCACCCACGGCGCACGTTACCGACGGGACACGTTACCGACGGGACACGTCGGGCGCGGACACGTCGGGCGCGGTCCGGTTGGCGATCTCGTCGACCACGTCGGTCAGGCGTCCGCGCAGCGCCGCCGCCGCCCGCTGGCGGGTCGCCCCGTCGCCGTCGGTGGCCAGCCGGGCCAGCCAGTCCTCGACCCGCTCGCGGTCACCCGCCTCGTCCAACGTTGGTCCGGCCAGCTCGACCAGGCGTGCGGCGAGCGTCGCCGCAGGCAGCAGCCGACCGGTGACGACGTCGACGCCGTGCCCGGCCATCCCGTCCCGGGCGGCCCGCCAGTACGCCAGCCGCATCAGCTCCGGCGCCAGCTCCGGTCCCTCGTCGCCCCGGTCGACCGCGTCACCGGCGACGACCGCCAGCGCCCGCACCAGGGCGGCCTGCGCCGCGGACTCGGCAGCGGTGACGGGTACGTCCGCGACCCGTACCTCCAGCGTGGGGTGCTTCGTCGACAGCCGGAGATCCCAGAAGATCGTGCCGTGGTCGACCAGTGCACCCGCCTCCAGCAACATCCGCACGTGCTCGTCGTACTGCCGTGCCGACCGCAGGAACGGCGGCGGGCCGGCCACCGGCCAGCGCCCCCACGTGACGCTGCGCCAACTCGCGTATCCGGTGTCGCGCTCGGCCCAGTAGGGCGAGTTCGCCGAGAGGGCGAGAAACACCGGCAGGTGTTGCCGCAGATGGTTGCCGATCAGCACGGCACGGTCCCGGTCGGGCTGCTCCACGTGGACGTGGACGGCGCAGATCGCGAGTTCGTCGTGCAGCCCACGGAAGGTGGCGGTGCCGCGATCCTGGCGTGGTCCCTCGGTGATCGGCGGCGGCACGGCACGGCCGAGCACCGGCGAGCCGCTCGCGATCACCCGCAGACCCGCCGACAGGGCGGCGGCCTGGACGACGGCGCGGGCCTCGACGAGCTGCCCGCTGAGCTCGGCCACGCTCCGGCACGGATCGGTACGGGTCTCGACCTGAAGCTTGGTGATCTCACCGCCCACCCGGGCACCGAGGGCCGGGCGCGCCCGGTCGACCACGGTGGCCGCCTCCGGTACGACCTCGCCCCGCTCGCCGTCGACGACGAGGAACTCCTCCTCCACGCCGAGCAGCGGAATCCGCGATCCCGGGAGTCGTCCGGTAGCCATGCCGACGCCGACCTCTCGCTGCCGGTCGTTCGCCGACGGTGAGCACGTTACGGGATTCCGTCGATGGATCGCGGCCCGAGACGCTCCACGGCGGACAGCGTGTCGACCAGCCCGGCCAGCAGTGCCGTCCGTTCCGGCATGCGGTCCAGGCAGACGTACTCGTCGGCGGAGTGCGCCCCGCCGCCGACCGCGCCCAGACCGTCCAGCGTCGGTACGCCCAGCGCGGCGGTGAAGTTGCCGTCGGACGCCCCGGCGGCGTGCGCCCCGGCGAGGTTCGGGATGCCGAGCTGCCCGGCGATCGACTGGGCCAGCTCCAGCAGCGGTCGCGCGAGCTCCGGTGACATCGGGTAGCGGTTGATCCCGCCCTGCACCGCCAACGTCGCCTCCGGCAGGTACGGCACCAGCCCCCGGATGGCGTGGTCGACGCGTTCGAGTTCGTCCGTGGTCCAGGCCCGGACGTCGACGGCGAGGCTGGCCCGCTCGGGCACCGTGTTCGTCGTGGTACCTGCGGAGAGCAGGGTCGGTGTGACCGAGGTGCCACCGCTGTCCGGGGCACCGAGGGCGCGCAACGTGAGGACCTGGTGCGCGACCTCGACCGTGGCGTTGACGCCGCGCTGCGGTTCGACGCCGGCGTGGGCGGCCCGCCCCGAGACGGTGAGCCGGTAGACCGATCCGCCCTTCCTGGCCACCTTCACCGCCCCGTCCGGGGTGGCCGCCTCGCAGACCAGGACCGCGCCGGAGCGCCGTGCCTCCCGCTCGATCAGCGGCCGCGAGGTGACCGACCCGCTCTCCTCGTCGCAGCTGAGCAGTACGCCGACCGCCGAGGTCTCCTCGATCAGCCGCAGGGCGGTGAACATCTGCACGATGCCGGCCTTCATGTCGCACACGCCGGGCCCCGTCGCGACGTCCCCGCGTACGGTGAAGGGCCTGGCGCGGATCGTGCCGACCGGGAAGACGGTGTCGAAGTGGCCGAGGAGCAGCACCCGCTGGTCGGCGGCCGGCCAGAGCAGGTGCGGCAGGCCGTCGACCACTACCCGCCGGGCGGGCCGGCCGAGCACCTCCTCCCCCCAGCGGGTGAGCAGGTCGGCACAGGACTCCAGGTGCGGCAGCGAGCCCGGTGCCGACTCGTACCCGACGAGCGTGCGCAGCCGGTCGACCATGTCCGCTCGGCACCGCTTCGCGGCGTCGAGCAGGCGGCGTGGGTGGTCCATCGATCCCTCCGACTCCCGGGTGACGGGCCTGGCAAGGCTTCTCCATCGACCATCGCAGCGGGATCGGGGCGTGGTCACCCTTGGCTGTGCTCAGGAGGGCGGCGGTTTTCCGCCGGCTACGCGTTCACCGCCGCTCCGTAGCCGACCTCGACGACCCGGCGCGCGGACTCGGCGTAGGCGTCCTGACCGACGGGCGCGAAGGTGCCGAGCCCGTCGACGTACCGGTTGAACATGCAGAACGCGGCGGCGATCAGGACGGTGTCGTGGATCTCCAGATCGGTGGCGCCGTTCGCGCGGGCGTCGGCGACCAGCTCGGTGGTGACGTTGCGGCCGCTGACCTGTACCGCCCCGGCGATGCGCAGCAGCGCCCGCAGCTTGGCCGAGATCGGCGCGGTGTCGAGGTCCGCGCGTACCTGTTCGACGAGGGTCATGCCGTCGTCGAGCTGCGCGGCGGCGAACGCCGAGTGCGACGCGCAGCAGAAGTTGCACTCGTTGCGCCCGGAGACGTACGCGGCGATGAGTTCCCGCTCACCGGCCGGGAGCGAGTGCGGGGCCCGCAGCAGTACCTCGGCCAGCTCGTTGAGCGGCTTCGCCGTTTCCGGCCGGTACCGCATCGGGCCGGTGATTCCGGGAAACTGCTTCTCGTCGACACCGAAATCGATGTGCGCCATGATCGTCCTGCCTCTCAGCCGTGCGCGGTGGCCCGGCCGGGCGACGCCGCTGTCGACGACGACTGCCCGGGTGGGGCGGCGCGACCGACGCCGCGCAGCCACGATCTCATCCCGGCCGCCGGTCGCCTTTCTTCGTTCGTGCTCCGTCCCGCCGGAGAGATCGGCGCGAGCCCGAGGCGGGCCTGTCAGCGCCGCTGGTCCCCGAATCGCGCACCGGTTTCTCGGTGGCGGCCATCGATAGGATGCCCCGATAGCGGGTGACGTCGGCCGTGGTTGGGGGGCTGCGATGCTGGAGGTTCGGCTTCTCGGGCCGCTGGAGATCATCGCCGACGACGTACCGCTGCCGCCCGGGCCGCCGAAGCAGCAGGTGGTGCTGAGCATGCTGGCGTCGCAGCCGGGACGGCGGGTCGGCATGCCGGAGATGGTCGACGAGCTGTGGCCCTCGGGTCCCCCGGCGTCGGCGGTGGCGAACCTGCGCGGGTACGCGGCGAACCTGCGTCGGCTGTTGGACGGGGTCGCCGCCGGCCGTGGTGTGCTCGTCCGGCGTGGCGACGGCTACGAACTCGGTCTGCGGCCGGAGGACGTCGACGTGTTCGGGTTCGTCGCGGAGCTTCGAGAGGCGTCCGTCGCGCTGGCCGCCGGGGACCTCGCCGCAGCGGAGCGGTCGCTCGGCCGCGCGGAGGGGCGGTGGCGGGGGCCGATGCTGGCCGGGCTGCCGCTGGGTCCGGCGCTCTCGGCCCGGGCCGAGGCGATGCGGGAGTTGCGGCTCGGGATGGTCGAGCAGTGGGCGGAGCTCTGCCTGGCGACCGGCCGGGCCGGAGCCGCGGTGATGATGCTGCGGGACCACCTGAGCGCCCATCCGCTGCGTGAGGGCGGGCACGGGTTGCTGATCCGGGCGCTGTACCAGGAGGGAGACGTGCCGGGGGCGCTGGCCGCGTTCGGCGTGGCGCGTTCGGCGCTGGTGGAGCAGTTGGGCATCGAACCGGGCGCGGAGTTACAGCGGTTGCACCAGGCGGTACTCAACCGGGATCCGGTGCTCGACGGAGCCGGTTCCGGGCCGCGTCCCCGGGACCGGTCGACGCCCCGGGACGACACGGAATCGCCGTCCCCGAAGTCGGCGGCGCCCGAGAGTGCCGGTGCGGTGCCGACGCGCTGGTTGCCCCGGGCACCGGCAGACTTCACCGGTCGGGACGAGCTGGTGGACCGGTTGTCGACGGCGATCCGGCGGGTGGACCCGGGTTCGTCGGCGGTGCTGGTCATCGACGGCATGGCCGGGATCGGCAAGACGGCGGTCGCGGTCCACCTGGCCGGGCGGTTCGCCAGGTCGTACCCGGACGGGCAGTTGTTCGTGGACCTGGGCGGACACGGCACCGACGGTCAGGTCAGCGCGGCGGCGGCGCTGATCACGCTGCTGCGCCAGTTGGGCGTCCCGGCGAGCCGGATTCCGGCGGAGTTCGACCATCGAGTCGCGCTGTGGCGCTCGGAACTGGCCTGCCGGCGTGTGGTGCTGGTGCTGGACAACGCGGGCAGCAGCGAGCAGGTGACCCCGTTGCTGCCGTCGGCGCCGGGTTCGCTGACGCTGGTGACCAGCCGGCGGCGGTTGGTGGTGAGTAGCAGCGTACCGCCGCTGACCCTGCCGCTGCTGGACCGCGCCGAGGCGGTCGACCTGCTGGCGAGGCTCGTCGGGCGGGAGCGGGTCGATGCCGAGCCGGAAGCCGTGGCGGCGGTGGTGGGCCGGTGCGGATATCTTCCGCTGGCGATCCGGCTGGCGGGCGCCCGGCTGGCACACCGACCGGAATGGCGGGTGGCGGATCTCGCGGAACGGTTGGCCGGCGCCCGCCCCGTGTTGGACGAACTCTCGGCCGAGGACAGCACCGTCGCCAACGCGTTCGGCCTGTCGTACGAGCCGTTGCCGGAGCCGGCACGCCGGATGTTCCGGCTGTTGGGGCTCTTCCCCGGTGAGCACTTCGGGGTGGGGGTGGCGGCGGCGCTGGCGGACGTGTCGCTGATGCGGGCGGAGACGTTGATGGCGGAACTCGTCGACCGCCACCTCGTCCAGGAGCCGGCCGCCGGCCGGTTCCGGCTGCACGACCTGGTCCGCGACTACGCGCGCGAGCTGACCGCGGGTCGGGACGAGCCGGCGGACCTCTCCGCGGCCTTCGCGCGGCTGTTCGACTACTACGTGCACGCCTGTCTGGCGGCGAGCCGGGCGATGGAGCCGGTCCCGATCCCGGCGAAGGTGAGCCCGGGCGGACCACTGCGGCCGGATCTGCTCTCGGCGCTACCGACAGACCTGGAGTGGTTGGAGGCGGAGCGGCAGAACCTGCGGGCGCTCGCCCGACTCGGGGCGGAGAGGTGCCCACAGTGGACCTGGCAGTTCGCCGCCTCGACGTGGCGGTTCTACATGATGCGGGGCTACTACGACGACATTCTCCACACCTACGAGTACGGGCTGTGGGCGGCGCGACAGTGCGGTGACGAGTCGGGTGTCGCCGCGATGTGCAACTACCGGGCGTACGCCTACATGCGCAGCGGCAACCTTCAGCTCGCGGTACGGGACCTGGAGACCGCGATCGAGGTACGGGAGAAGATCGGCGACAGGGCGGGCGCCAGCGGCAGCAGGGCCAATCTCGGGACGGTCTACTGGTATCTCGGCCGGATGGACGACCTCATCGACCTGCACCGCGATCTGCTGGCGGACCGTACGTCCTGGGGCGAGCACGTGCTGACCGTCCTGCCGAACATCGGCCTGGCCCTGATGTTCCTCGGTCGGTACCAGGAAGCCCTGGAGATCCACCGTCGGCACCTCCACCTGGCCCGGGTGGTCGGCAGCCCCTTCCACCTCGCCCGGGCCCTGACGGATCTCGGTGCGGTCAGATCGCGGCTCGGCCAGTTCGAGCTGGCCGTCCGCTTCCTCCGTACGTCGATGCGGCTACAGGACCGTACCGGCAACCGGTACGGCGAGGCGTTCGCCCTCAACGAGCTGGGTACCGCGCTGCGCGGGCTGCGCCGGTTCGACGAGGCCCGTGAATACCACCAACGCGCGCTCGCCTCGGCGGAGCAGATCGGTGAGCGGCAGGGTGAGGCGGCCGCGCTGAACGGGATCGGCCTTACCCTGGCCGCACAGGGACGCCACGACGAGGCCGTCGGCTTCCATCACCACGCGCTGCGGGTGGCCACCCGGATCAGCCACCCCTACGAGCAGGGGCGGGCCCTCGCCGGCATCGCCGGCCTTCTCGAACGAGACGACCGCGCCGAGGCGTGCCGGTACTGGAAGCGGGCCGTGGCCATCTTCGACCGTCTCAGGGCGCCCGAGCGGGTCGAGGCGGAACGCCGCCTCGCCGCCCTCACCAGCCACGCCGACCCGGACAGCCACCGTCGGGAGCGGGGGGTGTGCGTATCAGGGGCGGTCCCGGGCTGAGACCCGGCGGCGGGTCTCGGCGGGCCTGGCCGCGACGTCGACCAGTTCCGGGAAGCCGAGCAGGGTGGCCAGGGCCACCGCCTCGTCGCGGGTCAGGGTGAGGCCGACCATCCGGTCCGGGTCGTCCGGATCGTCGTGGACGACGTCCCGGCGGTCGCCGTCGTGGTACTCGACGATGCCGATCCGGTGGCCCTGTGCCGTGGTGAAGGTCTGTCGTACCCCGATGCCGGGCAGGGTCGTACGCTCGATTTCCATTGACGGGCGATCCAGGCGGGACGGCTGCCGACCGCCGGCCGGAGCGGCTCGGCGTCAGCGCAGCGCGGTGAACGGTCGGGCGGGGAGGGGCACGCCCGGCGGGGCCCGGTCGGCCGACCAGGCGGGCACGCAGCCCGGAACGGCGCGGGCCAGCCGGACCACGATGCACATGCCCAGCGCCTGACCGGTACGTACGGCCGCGACGACCACCGCCAGCACCACCAGGATCGAGAGGGCGAGTCGCCGCTCGACGCCGGTCGGGTGCTGTCGGTTCCGCATAGCGCCGACCATAGCGCCTGGCGAACGCCGACCCCAGCCCGCCCGGGACTATCGTCCTGCGCATGCGCGTTCCCGGTTGGCTCGACGACACCCGAACCTCCTACGACACCGTGGCGGTCAGCTACGCCGGGATGCTGCGCGACGCCCTGGCCGGCGAGCCGTTCCAGCGGGGCATCCTGGCGCTCTTCGCCGAGCTGGTGCGCGCCCGACCGGACGGGCCGGTGGCCGACGTCGGCTGCGGCCCCGGCCGGATAACTGCCCATCTGCGAGGTATCGGCCTGGACGCGTTCGGCGTCGACCTCTCACCCGGGATGATCGAAGTGGCCCGGCGGGACCATCCCGGGCTGCGGTTCGAGGTCGGCTCCATGACCGGTCTGGAACTGGCCGACGAATCCCTGGCCGGCCTGCTCGCCTGGTTCTCGCTGATCCACGTCCCCGACGACGAGGTACCGGTGGTGCTGGCCGAGTTCTTCCGGGTGCTGCGGCCGGGCGCGCCACTGCTGGTGGGATTCCATGCCGGCGACGGCAGCGAACTCAAGACGAAGGGGTACGGCGGCCACCCGATGCACGTCTACGTGCATCGCCGGTCGACGGCTCGGGTCACGGCCTGGTTGGAAGCGGCCGGCTTCAGGGTCGAGGCCGAGATGGTGCAGCGCCCGACCCCGGACCTGGTGGGTGGCTTCGTCTTCGCGCACCGCTGACGGGGTACGCGGCGGTCTGCGGTGATCCCGGTCGTCATGCCGTCGGCCCGGCCGCTGGAGTGGCAGCGGCACGGGCCGACGGCATGACAGCGAAATGCGGTGGTCGACCGGTCAGCCCGGGATGGTCACCTGGGTCGGGGTCGACCGCTGGGTGAGGGTGCCGTCGCCGAGCTGTCCCGCCGCGTTGTTGCCCCAGCACCAGAGACCGCCGTCGGTGCGGACCGCACAGTTGTGGTAGCTGCCGACGACCCCGCTGGCCCAGGTGGTGGCGGTGCCGACCCGGGTGGGGGCGTACCGGTGGGTGGTGCTGCCGTCGCCGAGCTGTCCCATCGAGTTGTTGCCCCAGCACCACAGGCTGCCGTCGGTGCGGACCGCGCAGGCCGTGTCGTTGCCGCCGAGCACCGACCTCCAGGTGGTGGCGCTGCCGACCTGGACCGGCGAGGTCCGGTGGGGGCCGGTGACGCCGAGCTGGCCGTAGCCGTTCTCGCCCCAGCACCACAGCGTCCCGTCGGCACGGACCGCGCAGGTGAAGGTGTAGCCGGTCACCACGCCGGTCCAGGTGGTCCCGGTGCCGACCTGGGTCGGAGTCGTCCGGTAGCTCAGGACGCCGATACCGAGCTGTCCGTTCGAGCTGTCCCCCCAGCACCATAGGGTGCCGTCGGTGCGGCGGGCACAGGTGTGTGCGTAGCCGGCCGCGACGCTCGCCCAGGTGGTCGCGGTGTCGACCCGTACCGGGGTGGTCGCGTCGGCCAGGGCGGCACCGGTACCGAGCTGGCCGTTGCGGTTGCGGCCCCAACACCACAGGCTGCCGTCGGTCCGGGTGGCACAGGTGTGCCCGTCACCGGCGCTGACACTGGCCCAGTTGGTGGCGGTGCCGACCTGCACCGGGCTGGTCCGGTTCGTGCTGGTGCCGTCACCGAGCTGGTTGCTGCTGTTGCGGCCCCAGCACCACAGCGTGCCGTCGGTCCGGACCGCACAGGCGTAACTGGTGCCGGCGTCGATGCTCGCCCAGGTGTTGGCGCTGCCGACCCGCACCGGAGTGCTCCGGTTGGTGGTGGTGCCGTCACCGAGCTGACCGCTGCTGTTGCCGCCCCAGCACCAGAGTCCGCCGTCGGTGCTGATCGCACAGGTGTGCGCGTAACCCGCGGCGACGCTGGAAACCGTCGGGGCGGCCAGCGCGGCGTTCAGCGAGCCGCGCTCGGCGGGATCGACGCCCGCGGCAGCGGTGCCGGCGGTGACTCCGATGGCGAGCACCACGACTCCGGCGGATGCCACCGCCGTGGCGACAGCTCTCGCCCAACGCCGCCACACAGACCGCAACCAACCATCCTGATCTTTGCTCATGTACTGTTCTCTCCCCAAAACGACGTCGATGCCTAGACGGTGGAGGCGGCATTGCCCTGGTAGGTCGCCAGCGACCCACCAATTCATAGCATCGCCCTACGGCATTGACTAGGGGCAATGTGGAATCGGTACATAAGTTTCCTGCGACGTACCCTCGCGGCGAGTCCGATCCAGGTATGAAGTACAGTTTTCCGCTACTCGTCCGCTGACCGGTCACTCAGGCCGGCGGCGTTGCCACCGAGCCGTCGGCGGTGTCGGGAACGGATGTGCGACGGGGGCGCGACCCGTGGGTCACGCCCCCGCTCGGCCAGCCTCGGACAGTTCGGGACAGTCTCGGCTAGGCGAAGTAGCGGATCGTGCCGCGCAACGCCGGCGTACCGCCCTCGCAGTGTTGCACGTACGTCGCAGAGAGTGCGCTAACCGCACCCGACGCGTCGAACGCTATCTCCCGAATGGTGAACTCTCCGGTCAGGGTGTTGCAGCCCCGCCCATTTCCGCTCACCGACAGGCCGGGATGGCCACTCTCGTTGAACGGGTACCGCTGGGCGTCGGTGTAGGTACCCACCCGCAGCGTCTGCCCCGCCGGCGGGTACAGCTCGACCGACCAGTAGTCGCGCTGGCCGGAGACCGAGAACGACACGCCGCTCGCGGTACCCCGAAGCCCGAACACCGAGGTGGCGTTCGTGTACGACTTGGTGACCCCGCCGCCGATGTAGTCCCCGGCATCGCTGGCGAACCGGTACGACAGCGGGTAGGCGGCGAACTTCACCGTCCCCTGTAGACGGGGCGCGGTCTCCGACTCGCAGTGCTGGGTGAATCGTGCGTCCAGCAGCGTCACCGTACCGTCGGCGGCGGTGCCGATCTGGTCGATCCAGAAGCTGCCGTAGACCCGGTTGCAGCCCCGCCCGGTCCCCGACACGTCCAGCCCCGGGGAGCGGCCGGTGCGGAAGGCGGCCCGTTCCGCGTCCAGGTAGCGCCCCGGCCGGAGTACGTCACCGTTCGGCGCGGCCAACTCGATGGTCCACCACTCCGAACCGGCGTCCACCCGCATCGTCACGTACCCGGCGGTGCCGGAGAGCCGGATGTCGGCCGACGGCGCCTGGTAGTCGCGGGTCTGTCCACCGCCGATGTAGTCGCCGGCCTCGCTGGTGAACGAGTACGACGTCACGCTGGTCGGTGCCGCCTGGGCCGGCGCGGCAGCGACCGTCAGCACGGTGGCGGTGACGACCCCGGCCGCCATGCCGAGTGTCGTCAAGCGTCTGAGCAGCATGAAACCCCCCGTCTTGTCGTGTGGAAAGGCGCGCCGGCCGGCGCGCCGTGATCACCGTATCGACAATGTTCACGGCTCGCTGCCCCGGCGACCGCCCCTCGGCGGACCGCCCGATCGAGCCCGTTGAAGGTCCGGAACGCCCCCGACGGAGATCAGCGGCCGGCGCCGCCTTCGCCACGCGTCACCGGGGCACCGGGTCGCGCCGGAGCCGGCCACGCGACGTCGTCGATCGCGAGCCACGGGGCGTCGGCCACGGCGGCGGGGGTGAGCCCGGCGATCGCCCTGATCTCGCGGTGCAGGTGTGACTGGTCCACGTAGCCGCTCTCGGTGGCGACGCTGGCGGCGGCCTGCCCCGCCGCGAGCAGGTGTACGGCGTGGTCGAACCGCACCAGCCGGGCGGCGCGTTTGGGGGTGATGCCGATCTGGGCCCGGAAGCGGGACCAGAGGCGCTTGCGGCTCCAGCCGACGTCGCCCGCCAGCCCGTCGACGCGCACCCGTCCCCGGCTGCTGAGCGTCTGCCGCCAGGTGTGCGCGACCTCCGGATCGACCGCCGGGCGGGCGTCCAGCCGCCGGCCGAGGATCTCCCACGCGATCCTGAACCGTTCGTCCCACGACGCGGCGGCGCGCAGCCGCTCCTCGACCCGCCCGGCGTCACGGCCCCAGATCTCGTCCAGCGTCGCCACCGTCCCGGTGAGTTCGGTGGACGCGCCGAGCACCGCGGCCGCCACGACCGGCTCCAGCCGGATCTGGAGGCACTCACCCCGCCGGCCCGCCGCCCGGAACGCGCCGGGGAGGAGGCCGACGACGACGCTGCCGTGCCCGTGCCGGCCCGGCGCGTGGTAGCCGAGTCCTTCGCCCTCGCTCAGGTCGACGATCAGCGTGACGGACGGGTGCGCCACCATGGCGATGTCCACGGCGGCCGGGGTGTGGTGGCGGAAGCCGGCCATGCTGATCCCCGGCAGCCGACGCGACGGGCGCGGGACTGCGACCTCCACCGACGCCCAGTCGGGAGATGTCCCGGTCGGCAGCACGCGACCAGCCTACGGCGCGGAGGTCACGGCCGGGACGTCAGCGGCTCGTCGCCGCGAAGCTCAGCAGCAGTTCGCTGACCGCCTCGGGCGCCTCGAACATGGGTACGTGACCGACGCCGGGCAGCAGTTCGAGCCGAGCGTTCGGCACCGTCGCGTACCGGTGTGCGGAGGACGGGTTCCAGCGGGGATCGGCGGCGCCGAAGATCGCCAGTACCGGGAGGTCGAGGTCGGTGAGACGCTCCGGCACGCTCCGCTCGGTGATGTACGCGGTGTTCCGGCTAAGCACCGTCCGCAACGTGCGGTACGAGATGCCGCGCAGCTCGGCGACCACGTCGTCCGGGATCTCCACCGGACGGACGCAGGTGGCGCTGATCCCCCGCCGGATCATCGCGTCCGACCGCCTCGCGAACAGCAGCGGGCCGAGCGGCGGGGCCAACAGGGCCCGGAGCAGGATCGGCTGCGGCAGGAACGCGTCGGGGCTCGGGCCGGTGCTGATCAACGTCAGCGACCGCACCAGGGCGGGGCGCTGCTCGGCGAGGGCGGTGGCGATGTAGCCACCGCTGGAGTGTCCGACCACGGCCACGTCCCGCAGGTCGAGGTGGTCGAGGACCGCCGCCACCCGGCCCGCCTGGGCGGGCACCTCGTAGCAGAGCCCGGGTGGCGACTGGCCGTGGCCCGGGAGGTCGACCCGGATGACGTGGTGGTGACCGGCGAGTGCCGGGACCATCGGCTTCCAGTTGCCGCTCGACGCCCCGGATCCGTGGATGAGCAGCAGCGCCGGCGCCTGCCGGGGGCCGTCGTGGACCACGTGCAACCCGTCCGGGTACTCAACGTCGTACTCGCTCATCTGGCGATGGTGCACGGCCTGCCGGGCATGCGTCTTGGACGAATGTCGTCGGGAGGTCGGCCGCAGCTACGGGCACGTACCGGAGATCGGGGCGAAGCTCGCCGAGTCACCGCCGCGGGCACCCGTCCTCGGCCTCCCGCGGACCGCTGACCGCGGCGTCCGACCACGTCACAGCCGGTTGGTAGAAAGGAACACCCGCGAGGGCGGACACGCCGTCCCGGCGCATCCGATCGACGACGATCGCTCGACCGTGAACAGGAGGCTCGACGCCATGACACCGCCACCCCGACCGCCCGAGCGGCGGAAAGCGGACACCCTGCACCGGCTCGAACACGACGTCGACGCCTGGGTCGCCACCGCCGACGCGGCGGGTACGCCCTATCTGGTACCCCTGTCCTTCCTCTGGGACGACGAGACGCTCCTCGTCTCGACGGCCGCCACCAACCCCACGGCCCGGAACCTGCGCGCCAACGGGCGGGTCCGGCTCACGATCGGGCCCACCCGCGACGTGGTACTCGTGGAGGGCTCCGCGACCGAGGTCGGCGCGCTCACCGACGCGGTCGGCGACGCGTTCGCGGTGAAGACCGGGTTCGACCCCCGGAAACTGCGGAACTACCCGTACTTCCGGATCCGGCCGGAGTTGATCCAGGCGTGGCGCGAGGTCAACGAGATCGCGGGCCGGGATCTGATGGTCGCCGGTGAGTGGCGGGTGTAGCGCCCTCCCGGCTGGCGGCGGGCGCGGGCGTCGGGCAACTTCGGCGAGACCTGCGCCCGCCGGGTGTGAGCGCTAACAGGGTCCGTAGAGCCCTCGGGTGACTGATCGGCTCCGGAGATGTGCCAGCCGGACGAGGATGCTTGCGAACATCCCGTGAGCGGGATAAGTTAGCGCTCACATCGATAGCAGCCCATGTGCGGCTGACCGCCCGCCGCGTTCCGCCGGTCGGGCCGACACCCGGCCGGAGCAGTACGGCGGCACACCTCGCAGCACCTGCCCAGAAAGGTCGTTACCGTGCCCCTGACTCGACGAGCCTTCACCCTGGGGGTGGCCGCCTCCGCCGCAGTCACCGCGACCGGCCTGGCGATCCGCCCCCGAGCCGCCTGGGCGGCGACCTACACCGGCTACGTGATGACCTACTTCACCGAGACGCCGAGCTTCCAGGGCGCCGACTACGGCCTGCACCTCGCGGTCAGCCGGGACGGACTCAACTGGACCCCGTTGAACCAGAACAACCCGGTGGTCACCCCGACCGCCGGCGAACTGGGCCTGCGCGACCCGTTCGTGTACCGCAAGCAGGACGGCACCTTCGTCGTGGTCGCCACCGACCTCAGGGGTACGGACTTCAGCCGGACCAGCCAGTACCTGCACGTGTACGACTCGACCAACCTACAGTCCTTCACCGGCTACCGCCGGATCCGGATGCACACCCTGAACGCGCACACCTGGGCCCCGACCGTCTTCTGGGACGCCTCCCGCAGCCAGTACGCGATCGTCTACTCGTGCAACAACGGCGGCGACATCCTCCAGGTGAACTACACGACGGACTTCCGCTCCGTCAGCTCGCCGCAGCCCTTCTTCCGACCCGCTTCCGGCGTCCTCGACGGTGACATCGTCGTCGACGGCGGCACCACCTACCTGTACTACAAGAACCTCACCGACGGAAACCTCTACGGCGCGAGGTCCAGCACCGGCGCCCCGAACAGCTTCACCACCTACACCGGCGGCCTGCGACAGGGCAACGCGATAGAGGCGCCGCTGCTGGTCAAGCGGAACGACGGTGCCGGGTGGTGGCTCTGGGGCGACTCGTTCAGCCCGGTCAACGCCGACTACTACGCCTGGTCCTCCAGCAACATCACCGCGAACGCGTGGAGCCAACTGAACCAGCGCGACTACACCCCGCCGCTGAACGGCAAGCACGGCTCGATCCTCGGCATCACCGACGCCGAGTACAACGGCCTGGTCAGCCGCTGGGGCACGCCGAACTGGGTACGCCTGAAGTGCTCCAACCTGCCCGACCACGTCGTGCGGCACGCGAACAACGTCGGTCGGATCGACCCCTACCCGTTCGACCCGTACCAGGACCAGATGTGGCGGATGGTCCCCGGCCTGGCGGACCCGGCCGGGGTGTCGTTCGAGTCGGTGAACCGCCCCGGCAGCTACCTGCGGCACAGCGACTACGCGATCCGGCTCGACCCCAACGACAACAGCGCGACGTTCCGGGCCGACGCCACCTTCTCGCGTACCGCCGGGCTGGCCGACAGCTCGTGGTCGTCGTTCCGCTCCTACAACTTCCCCGATCGCTACCTCCGGCACAGTGGCTACCTGCTGCGGATCGACCCGCTCGGCGCGAGTTCCAGCGCGTCGGACCGGCAGGACGCCACCTTCCGGGTCATCTCCTAGGCACCGCCACCGGGCCCGGCGGGCGGGTCGGGCCCCAGATCCGGAAACACCCCGGTCCGGAACACCAGTCCGGCGGCCCGGAACACCAGTCCGGCACCCCGGAAGCCAGCCCGGAAGCCAGTCCGGAAACCACCGCAGCCCGGAATCACCGCAGCCCGGAGATCACGGCTGTCAACTCCGCACCGTCAACGGAGGCCCCCGTGTCGTTCCCGCCCATGAGCCGCCGCCACCTGTTGCAGGCCGCCGGTGTCGCCACCGTCGCCTCGGCCGTCGGTTCCGTCCTCGACGGTCCCCAGGCGCAGGCCGCCCTCGCACCCGCCCGCCCGGACATCGGCGTCTCGGCGTACCCGTTCGAATTCGGCCAGGTGCGGCTGACCGCCAGCCGCTGGCTCGACAACCAGAACCGTACCCTCAACTACCTGCGCTTCGTCGACGTGGAGCGGCTGCTCTACAACTTCCGGGCCAACCACCGCCTCTCCACCAACGGTGCCGCCGCGACCGGTGGATGGGACGCGCCCTCGTTCCCGTTCCGCACCCACATGCAGGGCCACTTCCTGACCGCCTGGGCCTACATGTGGGCGGTGCTCGGCGACACCACCTGCCGGGACAGGGCCAACCGCATGGTGGCCGAACTCGCCCGCTGTCAGGCCAACAACGCCGCCGCGGGGTTCAACCCCGGCTACCTCTCCGGCTTCCCCGAGTCCGACTTCAGCGCCCTGGAGGCGCGCACGTTGAGCAACGGCAACGTGCCCTACTACTGCATCCACAAGACGCTGGCCGGGCTGCTCGACGTGTGGCGTCACCTCGGCAGCAACCAGGCCCGCGACGTACTCCTCGGGCTCGCCGGCTGGGTCGACTGGCGTACCGGCCGGCTGACCCCGGCGCAGATGCAGGCCATGCTGGGCACCGAGTTCGGCGGCATGAACGCGGTGCTCACCGACCTCTACCAGCAGACCGGTGACGCCCGATGGCTCACCGCGGCCCAGCGGTTCGACCACGCAGCCGTGTTCAACCCCCTGGCGGCCAACTCCGACCAGCTCAACGGATTGCACGCGAACACCCAGGTCCCGAAGTGGGTCGGCGCGGCCCGGGAGTTCAAGGCCACCGGCACCACCCGCTACCGGGACATCGCCAGCAACGCCTGGAACATCACCGTCGACGCGCACACCTACGTCATCGGCGGCAACAGCCAGGCCGAGCACTTCCGGGCTCCCGACGCCATCGCCGGATATCTGCGCAACGACACCTGCGAGGCCTGCAACACCTACAACATGCTGAAGCTGACCCGGGAGTTGTGGCTGCTGGACCCGAACCGGGTGGCGTACTTCGACTACTACGAGCGGGCGCTGCTCAACCACATGGTCGGCCAGCAGAACCCGGCCGACAGCCGTGGACACGTCACCTACTTCACCCCGCTCAACCCGGGCGGTCGCCGGGGCGTCGGTCCGGCGTGGGGCGGCGGCACCTGGAGCACCGACTACAACTCGTTCTGGTGCTGCCAGGGTACGGGCCTGGAGACGAACACCAAGCTGATGGACTCGATCTACTTCCACAACGGCACCACGTTGACGGTGAACCTGTTCATGCCGTCGGTGCTCACCTGGTCGCAGCGCGGGATCACCGTCACCCAGACCACCAGCTATCCGGTCAGCGACACGACGACGCTCACCGTCACCGGGAGCGCGGGCGGGTCGTGGACGATGCGGATCCGCATCCCGGCCTGGACGAGCGGGGCGACGGTCAGCGTCAACGGGGTCGCACAGAGCATCGCCACCGCGCCGGGAAGCTACGCCACGCTCACCCGCTCCTGGGCCTCCGGCGACGTGGTCACCGTACGGCTGCCCATGCGGGTCGCGACGCAGCCCGCGAACGACAACCCGAACGTCGTGGCGGTCACCTACGGTCCGGTCGTCTTGTCCGGAAACTACGGAAACACGACGCTGAGCGCGCTCCCGTCGCTGGCCACCGGCTCGGTGACCCGCACCGGCAGCGGTTCGCTGGCCTTCACCGCCACCGCCAACGGCGCGACCGTGAACCTCGGTCCCTTCTACGACGCGCACGGGCACAACTACACCGTCTACTGGAGCGCCAACGGGCAGGCGGGTGGCTCGACCGCCAGCTACCGGCTGGCCAACGCGGCCAGTGGTCTCGTGCTGGGGATCCAGGACATGTCGACCGCCGACGGCGGCCGGGCGCTGCTGTGGGGTGACACCGGCACCGCCGACCACGACTGGGAGCTGGTCGTCGACGGCAACGCCGTCCGGCTCCGCAACCTCAACAGTGGGAAGGTACTCGGCGTCCAGGAGATGTCCACCGCCGACAACGCACCCGTCGTGCAGTGGAGCGACAGCGGTACCGCCGACCACCGGTGGACCGTCACCGACGTCGGCGACGGCTCTCACAAGATCCGCAACGTGCACACCGGCAAGCTGCTGGCCCTGCTCAACGGTTCCACGGCCCAGGGTGCCCAGGCGGTGCAGGATCCGGACAACGGCACGCCGGACAACCAGTGGCGGTTCGTCCCCAACGGGGCGCGGCGGATCCAGAACCTCGCCAGCGGCCTGGTGCTCGGGGTACGGGAGATGTCCACCGCCGACGGCGGACAGGTGGTCCAGTGGGGCGACACCGGCACCGCCGACCATCTCTGGACCGCGCTGGTCGACACCGGCGGCTACCTGCGGCTGCGCAACTCGCACAGCGGCAAGGTGCTCGGGGTGCAGGACGCCGGCACCGCCAACGGCGCCCGGGTGGTGCAGTGGGCCGACAACGGCACCGAGGACCACCGGTGGCGGCTCCGGTACGGCGGCAACGGTTACTTCCGGATCCAGTGCGCCAACGGCGGCCGGGTACTCGGCGTCGACGGCGCCGCCACCGCCGCCGGCGCACAGATCGTCATCTGGGACGACAACGGGACCAGCGACCATCTCTGGCGCTTCGTCTGACCCGCACGGAACTCCCGAACTCCCATCCTCGTCACCCACCCGCCTGGAGGGGCTCATGCGTACGCGTACCAGATGGTCGGCCGCCCTGACCGTCGCTCTGCTCGCGGTGGCGGTGGTCGTCACCGAACCGTTCCGCCCACCGCAACCGGCACAGGCGTTGAACAACGGGGTGGCCCGTACCCCACCGATGGGTTGGAACAGCTGGAACACGTTCGGCTGCAACATCAACGAGACGCTGATCCGGCAGATGGCCGATGCCATGGTGGCCAACGGCATGCGCGAGCTGGGCTACCGGTACGTCGTGGTCGACGACTGCTGGATGGACCCGAACCGCGACGCCCAGGGCGAGCTACAGGCCAGCCCGAGCCGGTTCCCGAGCGGGATGAAGGCGCTCGGCGACTACCTGCACGCCCGGGGTCTGCTCTTCGGCATCTACCAGGCGCCGCTGGACCGGACCTGCGCACAGTACTTCGGCTCGTACCCGGGAGCCACCGGCGCCCAGGGGCACGAGGCCCAGGACGCCCGGCGGTTCGCCGCCTGGGGCGTCGACTTCCTCAAGTACGACTGGTGCTCGCCGAGCGGCACCATCGACGACCAGGTCGCCACGTTCGCCAGGATGCGCGACGCCCTGGCCGCCACCGGCCGGCCGATCGTCTACAGCATCAATCCGAACAGCATCCACGAGAAGACCGGGCCGATGCGCAACTGGGGTGACGTGGCCAACATGTGGCGCAGCACCGAGGACATCACCAACGCGTGGAACACCGGCCAGACCAACGGATATCCGATGGGGATCCAGAACATCGTCGACGTCAACGTGCCGCTGGCCGGCTATGCGGGGCCGGGGTCGTTCAACGACCCGGACATGATGGAGGTCGGCCGGGGCGGCATGACCGACACCGAGATGCGCAGCCACTTCGCGCTCTGGGCGGTGATGGCGGCGCCGCTGATCGCCGGCAACGACCTGCGCGGCGCGGACGCCGCGACGCTGGCCATCCTGCGCAACCAGAACCTGATCGCGATCAACCAGGATCCGCTGGCCCTCCAGGCGGTGCAGGTCTCCAACGACGGTACCCGCCGGGTGCTGGCCAAGCGGCTCTCCAACGGCGACGTCGCAGTGGCGCTGTTCAACCAGGGCAGCTCCGGCACCACGGTCTCCACGACGGCGGCGGCGATCGGCAAGTCCGGCACCTCGTTCACCCTCCGGGACGCCTGGACCAACGCCACCTCCACCACCAGCGGCAGCATCTCCGCCAACGTGCCGGCGCACGGCACGGTCGTCTACCGGGTCAGCGGCGGGGGTACCACCGAGCCGCCGGCCACCTTCCGGCTCCGCAGCGAGTCCAGCGGCCGGTGCCTGGACGTCGACAACGGCGGCACGGCCAACGGTACGACGATGCTGGTCTGGGACTGTCACACCGGGGCCAACCAGCAGTTCAGCCAGTCCGGCCAGTCCCTGCAGGTGCTCGGCAAGTGCCTGGACATCCCGACGAACGCCACCGCCGGCACGCCGGCACAGCTCTGGGACTGCAACGGCGGTGCGAACCAGCGCTGGACCTTCAACGGCAACGGCACGATCGGCAACGTCGGGCTCCTCAACCTCTGCCTGGACGTCGACAACGGCGGAACCAGCAACGGCACCGCCGTGATCGTCTGGACGTGTCACACCGCCGCGAACCAACGCTGGAGCCGGGCGTGATCCCGACGGACCCCCGTCGACGGTACGGGTGGTAGACGGCTCGACCGGTCCGTACGCCGACGACCTGGCGCCGCGGCGGCCCGACGGGAGGGGCCGGGTCCACGTGTGACGCGGACCCGGCCCGTGCCTGACCATGGCGGAATGGTCGGGCGGTGGTGCGGTTCAGGGGCGAGCCCCCCGTGCCTCAGAAGTTGACGTCGGCGCACCAGTAGTAGGTCTGGTCGGAGTGGCTGGCCTTCCAGATGGTGTAGACGATGTGCCGACCGCTACGTCCCGGCGCGCTCACGTTGATGGTGTTGGAGACGCCGTTCAGCACCGGGTCGTTCTCCCGGGTGCCAGCGCCCGGCGCGTACCGGCCGGTTTCCCGGACCAGTTCGAGGTTGTTCCAGCCCAGCCGCTGGCTGAGCGGGTTGAACCCCTGCCGGGTGACGTAGATCCGGAAGTAGTCGGCGCCGTGCAGCGCCTGGTCGTGGATCTTGACACCGAAGTTGGCCCCGACGTTGGTGGCCTGCCAGTTGCCCGGGTTGTCCAGTGCGGCGTACCGGACGCCGCCGGTGCGCCCGGCGCTGCACAGTTGCCCGTTCGGCACGGCCGCCTGGTGGTTGCCGGCGACACCGTCGCGGTACAGGCCGTTCCAGTTCCACATGGCGTTCGGGTCGGCCTGCCAGGCCTGCCAGCACATCGGGTCCTGGGTGGCCATCGCCGGGTTCTGGAAGTCGCTGCCCCAGCGCTTCCAGCAACCGTAGTTGCGGGAGGCCGGGTTGATCGTCGAGCCGTGCGCGCTCGCGGTGTCCGGCGTGGCAACCAGGGACACGGTGAGCGCGACGACCCCGGCCACCGCGACGGCGAGAATCCGCAGGACCGTCGTGACGCGGTGTCGGGCCGGATCGAGTTGTTGGGCGAGTGTAGACATAGGGATCCCCAGACGTCGATTGCACGAGCGAGTACGCGGGAGGCTGCCCGGCGCTCCCGCACCAACCACCCGGCTCCGGCGGCGGTGCCCTGATGAGAGATTCACACCCATGAATGCTGCTTGTCAATAGTTTGGGAGCCAAACAAAGTACGGATCACCGCCCCCGGGTCCGGCTCCGGTTACTGCCCCGCACCGGCGACGGTCAGGGTCGACGGGTACTGCCGACGTCGACGACGCGCTCGCCCAAATACCACCGGAGACCGCCGGGAGCCGGCGCGTCGCCTACTCCGCGCCGGCTCCCGTCGCCCACGTCCAGCAGTGGGCGGTCTCGGGGTGCGGTCGAGGCCGGGAAGGGCGGTCCCCTCCACTCCCGCACCCCGAGCGTCATGGTGTGGACAGCTCGAACCTCCGGACCGTGACCGCGCCGCCGAGCGCCGAGGTGGCGTAGTTGAATATCCCGAACCGGTACCCCATGAAGAACTGCCAGGCGTTGTTCAGGGTGAAGGCCGGACCGAGGGCGGTGAAGGTGACGCCGTCGGTGCTGTACGAGAAGCGGGCCTGTCGCCCACTGCCGGGCCGGATGTCCGCGTTGGCCCGCAGCCAGATCCGGCCCCCGGAGACGGCGGCGCTGGCGACCTCGGTCCCGGTGCCGGTGGTGTTCCAGTTGCTGTCCATGGTCAGGTTGTCGGTCACGACCACCCGGGTGGTGCCGTTGTCGCGCCTGACGCCGATCCAGGCCGAGGACTGGCGAAGCATCGCCAGGCCGCTGCGGTCGCCGTCGCGCATCGCCGAATGGTCGAGCTCGATCGTCGCGGTCGAGGTCGGGCCCTGGATGCGGTGGGTCAGGGTGTTACGGGCGTTGTAGAGGTCGCCGGTGACCGTGGCGGTCTGCAGCCGCAGCCCGTTGTCGACCGACCATCGCGCGTTGTCCGGGTTGTGGTTCCACTCCCACTGCGGCCCGAGGGTGGTGCCGGCGAAGGTGTCGACGCCGGTGAGCGGCCTGACCGGCCGCAGCGGCAGCGGATTCGGGTACGTGCTCCCCCATCTTCCGTTGACCGTCTGCAACACGGGCCAGCCGTCGCCGGTCCAGCTGACCGGTGCCAGGGTCGGCATCCGGCCGCCGGGGTACGCGTCGGTGAACGCCATGTAGTACCACTGGCCGTTCTGGGTCTGCACGAGGCCGCCCTGATGCGGTACCCCGCCGCCGGCGATCGGCCCCGGCAGGTCGAGCAGCACCTGACGGATCTCGTACGGCCCGAACGGGTTGCTCGCCTTGAGCACGTACTGGCCGTTGGCCGGGCGGGTGAGCCAGATGTAGTAGCTGCCGTTGCGCTTGTAGAAGCGGGCGCCCTCCAGGGTGCCGATGTTCGACGGTGTGCTGAAGACCTGCTGGTTGCGCACCTGGGTACGGCCGTCGGCGGAGAGCTGGGCCACGCTGATGGTGCCGTTGCCGTACGCGACGTACATCGTGTCGTTGTCGTCGACCAGCATGCCGGCGTCGTAGTAGCAGTGGGGGATGGTGGCGTGCCGGCTCCAGGTGCCGTCGACGGCGGACGCGGTGTAGATGTGGGTCTGGGCGAAGTCGATGCACCCGGCCCAGTAGTAGGTCCGGTTGCTGGGCCGGTAGTTGAGGGTGGAGGCCCAGATGCCGTCCACGTACGCCCGGCCGCCGGAGAGGTCGTACTTCGACCCGAAGTCGAGCCGGGGTACCGAGTGCCCGGCGAACTCCCAGTTCACCAGGTCGTACGAGCGCAGGATCGGTGCGCCTGGCGAGTAGTGCATGGTCGACGCGGACAGGTAGTACGCCTCGCCGACCCGGATGATGTCGACGTCGGCGAAGTCCTGCCACACCACCGGGTTGCTGAACGTGCCGGCGGGCGGGTCGGTGGGGGTCGGGCCGGCACCACCGTCGACCCGGACGAGCTGCCACTGCTGGTTGGTGCCGCCCCAGTCCGAGTACTGCACGATGTTCGCCCCGTCGGCGGTCGAGGCCCCCTGCACCTCCATCGCCTTGCCGCTGTTCCGGTTGATCAGCCGAACGTGTCCGTCGGTCGAGTCCACCAGCCTGAACTGCTGGTTCGTCCCGTTACCGTCACTCCACTGCACGATCGCCGCACCATCGGCGGTCGACCGGTCGAACACGTCCAGCACCTTGCCCGAGTGCCGCGACCGCAGCCGGTAGTATCCGGCACCGGAGTCCACGAACTGCCACTGCTGCCAGGCGCCGTCACCCCGCGCCCACTGGGTGATCCGCGCACCGTCCCCGGTGGCCAGGTTGTAGACGTCCAGCGCCTTGCCACTGTTCCGGTTCAGCAACACATACCAGGCACCGGTGTCCACGGTGGCCGCCGATGCCGGCATCGGGCCGAACGCGGCCGTCGCGGTGCTGACCAGCGCGGTCGCCAGGACGGCGACGAGGGCGGTCCGCCAGCGACGCCGCCGGCCGCGGAGCGTGGGCCGGTGGGCCGGTCCCGGGGTCGGTGCGGCTGGTGGCGACTGCGCCGCGACATCCACGGTGTTTCTCCCTCCGGTCGTGACCATCCTCGCCCCCGATATCCGGGCTGACCACAACAGCAATGTGAGCGCTAACACGAATGGGCCGACAGTACCGCCGCAGCAAACCGACCCGGCGTGAGTCGCTCCTTCGGATGTACCGGATATTGCCAGAACGTTTCGACGTACTCAAGGGTGAGCGTCAATGTCCTGGCCGGAATTTGCCGCATCGGGTGACCGGACACGGACCCGATCCGACGCCGACTTTGGATAACGCGGACCGATAACACTTTCCGCCGGAGTGGGTCGGCCGGACACGGCCGGATATCTCACACCGCTTTTCTGTTATCCACGCCGGCGCCGGGGAGTCGCCCGGCCGACCCGGTCGGTCGGCCCAGCGCCGCCCCTCCGGCGCCGGCCGCCGCCCGAGGACGGACCCCGCCGAAGGGTCCCGCCGGAGCTGGACCGGTGCTGGACCGGTGCTACCCGCCCAGCGGGGGGCGGGTCCGGAAGGAGGCGTCGGCCCGGAACTCGGGATCGTCGACGACCTGGTCCACCCAGAGCTGGAGATCCCGGTGCCGCAGGAACCAGCCGGGGTAGTTGGACGCCTCCAGCGACACGGAGTCCGGCGCCGCGCCCGGCCGCACACAGAAGGTCGCGTCGCCACGGAACAGCCGGCTCTCCTCGACCTCGCTCAACCGCACCCGCCAGGACGAATGGCGCAGGTAACGTCCGTCCCCGGCGCGGAAGGAGACGCAGTCCGGGTCCGCCAGGCCGGGGACCGCCTCGAACGTCGCCCGCTGCCGGGTCGCACCGTCGCTCTGCGCGCCGACCCGGGTCAGCAGTCCGACGCCGTCGACCGCCGTGACGAACGACCCCACCTGGTTGACCGACTCCATCGACACGCTTCCGAGCGGGAAGGGTCGCGACCCGGTGTTCGACGGTGGGGCACCGGTCCGGCTCGGGCGCCCCGGGGCCGGCGTGCTGGCCCGGGGCGCCGAGGTCGCGGGGACACCGACCGCCGGTGCCGAGGTGGGGCCGGCGGCCGTGGGTGCCGAGGTCGGCGCGGCGATGCGTACCGGTGGCCGTGGGTCCGCCGCCGGCCAGGTCGCGGTGGTGACCGTGGCACCGGCGGCCACCGTACCGGCGGCGACGACGGCGACGACGGGATGCGTCCCGATGAGCTGGCCCAACTGGCCGAGGAGCCCCGCCTTGACGCCCGCGCCGACGGCTCCGGAGCCGCCGATCCCGTTCGCGCCCGAAGCGGCCGCCGTCGACACCGCGCCGAGGACGCCCCCGGCCAGCCCGCCCTTTGCGGTCAGGGCCGCCGCCAGCGCCGCGGGAACGGGGATCAGCGCCAGGCCGACGAGGAGGCGCTCCGGCGCGACCAGCGCGTCGCCGTGTCGGGCGCAGACCGGGCAGGACCGGGTGTGCCGGGTGATGCGTTTGCGCCACAGTGGGCTCGGCCGGCCGTCCCAGTCCGCCAGTACGGCCCGAAGACCGTCGCAGCCCGGACGGGCGTCCAACGCGGCCACCAGCCGCCGGCCCAGCTCCAACTGGTTGCGCATCCGCTGGACGCGTACCCCGGCGTGCGCCAGCCCGACGCCGAGCGACGCGGCCAACTCCGCCCTGCTCAGCCGGCCCGCGATCTCCAGCCACCACAGCGAAAGCAGCGCCCGGTCCTCCGGGTCGAGCCAGCGACTGGCCCGTACCACCTGCCGGCGCTGGTCGGAGAGGTCCACCCGCAGCAGCGTCAGGTCCTCGAACTCGGCCCCGACCTCCGGCTCCCCGGCCACCTCCTCCAGCGCGACGGCGCGTTCGGCGGCGGCCTGCTGGCGCTGCGCAGCCGTGCTGACCTGGCGCAGCGCGATCGCCACCAGCCAGGGCCGGAAGCTCTCCGGCGTCCGCAGCGTCCGCAGCTCCCGCAGGGCACGGAACATCGTCTCCTGCACGACGTCGTCGACGTCCGGATGGCCGCTCAGCGCCCTGCGCACGATGGTGTAGACGATCGGCAGGTACGTGACGACGAGTTCGTCGAGCGCCCGACGGTCGCCGGACTGTGCCGCGACGACCAGGCTCGTCTCGTTCGTACGGGTAGCTCGCATGTCCCATCGCTGTCGCAGGTGTCGGAGGGTGGTGCCGGGCCCGGACCGGTTTCAGCCACGGAACGCCGGGCGTACGGGCACGAGTGGTGTCGAGCCGTCGCACGCCGGTCGCGTACCCGGCGGAGTCGAGGGGCCGATGGTGTGGTGGTTGACTGTGATGGACGCCGACGGCCGAGTCAAGAAGTAACCGTCCGATTTTCCGGCGTCCGATCCCGGACCGGTGATCCGGGCGGTGACCCGGAAAAGGTGTCGGCAACCACTCCGGGATGCCGCGGGGATGCCAGGAGTTCGTCGGCCACCGTCGAAGTCGACGATCCGGGCGAAGAAGAGTGTGCGGCGCTCATTCGGTCGCTCGACGCATTTCTTCGAGGTCGACGGAAATCGCATCTTGCGGCGATCACCGGCAGGCGATATGTTATCGCTCACATCGGCGCCCACCCATGGGCACGGGTGTGCGGCAAGCACACCCGGGGTGGCGCCGACGCGGGGCACGGGACGCCTTTCGAGCCCCCGGCCGCGCCGACAGGCACGCGCGGGACGGGCCAGGCAGTGCAGTGCAGGCCGTCCACGGGCACGCGTCGCCGCATGCCCCACTGCCGGCGGTCGCCGGGTACGGCCAACCGGCGTCTCCCCGCCGACGTCCCGAGCCGATCGGCACCCCGGTGTACCTCGCCGCCCGGCTCCAACCGGCTCCGCGCCACCGGGCGGACGGCCGGGGCGAGAGCCGGAACGAGGCGCGAGGCCGATGCGGGCATGTCCGGGTGCCGCGTACCCCAGCGCGGCGCCACCCCAGCGCGACTGTTAGGAGTCTCCAGTGCGACAACCAGCCAGACTACGAGCCGGCATCCTCGTGGCGGTCAGCGGAATGGTCGCCGCCGCCGGGGCGGTGACCGTGCTGCCCGCACACGCCGTCGCGGCCGGCTGCTCGGTGAACTACTCGATATCGTCGCAGTGGCCGGGCGGGTTCGGCGCCAACGTCACCGTGACGAACCTGGGTGACCCGATCAACGGCTGGACCCTCACCTGGACCTACGGCGTCGGGCAGCGGGTCACCCAGGCGTGGAACGCGTCGGTGACGCAGAGCGGCGCCCAGGTCACCGCCAGAAACGTCGGCTACAACGCCTCGATAGCCCGCAACGCGAGCGCGTCGTTCGGCCTCAACGGGTCGTGGACCGGCAGCAACCCGGCGCCCTCGTCGTTCGCCCTGAACGGCACCACCTGCACCGGTGGGGTCACCGACCCGCCGACCGATCCCCCGACGAACCCGCCCACGGATCCGCCGACGACCCCGCCGACCGACCCGCCCACGAACCCGCCGACCGGAAACCTGCCGAGCAGCTTCCGGTGGAACTCCACCGGCGTACTCGTCGGGCCGAAGAACGACGGCCGCGACATCGCCGGCATCAAGGACCCCTCGGTCGTCTACCACAACGGCCGCTACCACGTCTTCGCCAGCACGGCGAAGGCGGCGGGCTACAACCTGGTCTACTTCAACTTCACCGACTGGTCCGAGGCCGGCAACGCCACCTTCCACTACCTCGACCAGGCGCCGCTCGGCACCGGATACCGGGCCGCGCCGCAGGTGTTCTACTTCGCCCCGCAGCGGCTCTGGTATCTGGTCTACCAGACCGGCAACGCGTCGTACTCCACCAACCCCGACATCGGCGACCCGAACGGCTGGACCGCGCCGAGGCACTTCTACAGCGGCATGCCACAGATCATCGAGGACAACATCGGCGACGGCTACTGGGTCGACATGTGGGTCATCTGCGACACCGCCAACTGCCACCTCTTCTCCTCCGACGACAACGGCCACCTCTACCGGTCGCAGACCACGTTGGCGAACTTCCCCGACGGGATGAGCCAGCCGGTGATCACCATGCAGGACGCCGACCGGTACCGGCTCTTCGAGGCCGCCAACGTCTACCGGGTCGCCGGGCGGGACCAGTACCTGCTGCTCCACGAGGCGATCGGCTCGGACGGGCGCCGCTGGTTCCGCTCCTGGACGTCCTCGGACATCGCCGGCCCGTGGCAGGTGCTCGCCGCCGAGGAGAACAACCCGTTCGCCCGGGCCAACAACGTCAGCTTCCCGGACGGGGCCTGGACCCGGGACATCAGCCACGGCGAGCTGGTCCGCACCGACGTGGACCAGACCCTCACGATCAGCCCCTGCAACCTGCGCTATCTCTACCAGGGCATGGACCCCAGCGCCGGTGGCGACTACAACAGCCTCCCCTGGCGCCTCGCGCTACTGACCCAGACCAACTCCACCTGCTGAGCGGATCGGCCCGGTTCGCCGCGGGCACGGCCCCGTCGACCGGTCGAGGGGAGACAGCACGGCACGGGTCTCCCCCGCCGCCGACGGGGCCGCCGCCCGCCCGGTTGAGGCTTGGCGACGGCAGTCACGGAGCGTCGTTCAGCAAAAGCGTCAAACAGGGGTTCAATGGTACGTTTTTGCCACATGAGCCAGCAGATTCGGGACCTCGTACCCGAACCATGTGATGTGCTCGCCCTGGGCGAGCCGACCCACCAGGAGCCCGCGTTCGGCGCGATCCGCAACGAACTCTTCGCCCAGCTCGTCGAGATCGGCTTCCGTTCGATCGCCCTCGAGACCGACCGCTGGTCGAGCGGGAAATAGCCCTGCCGGGAGGTGGGGTGGGTCCGAGGCGACCGTCGACGGAGCCGACGCGATCCTGCACGTCACCGGCTGAGGCGCGCGCCGGCCACCGTGGCCGGAGGGCCGTGGCCCCGGGAGACGGCAGCTCTCGCCGTCCGGGTGGTCACGGCCCTCGTCGCCGCGATCCCTGCCGGACCGGGCCCTAGCCGATCGGCTCGACCCAGATGTTGCGGTAGAAGAGGTTGGGGCCGGGGTCACCGTGGTCCTGTAGCCGGATCGGGCCCACCGAGGGTCCCTCCGGGGCACCGCCGCCGGTCGGCCCGTTGATCTCGGCGTTGTCGTGCACGGTGACGCCGTTCCACACCACGGTGACCCGGGCGTTCTCCGTCTTGACCCCGGCCGCGTCGAACCGGGCGGCCCGGAACGTCACGTCGTACGTCTGCCAGGTCTGCGGCGCGGTCGCCGCGTTCACCCTCGGCGCCAGTTTCTCGTAGATGGCGCCGCACTCGTTGGTGGCCGGGGTGGTGTCGCCGTACGAGTCGAGCACCTGCAACTCGTACCGGTCCTGGAGGTAGATGCCGCTGTTGGCCCGGGCCTGCCCGGTGACGTCCGCCGGCAGGTTCGGCAACCAGAACTCGACGTGCAGCCTGAAGTCGCCGAAGCTCTGCCGGCTGCGGATGTCGCCGCCGAGCACCTCCACCCCGCCGTTGCCCAGCGGCCAGGTCGGGTTCGCCCCGTTCGGCTGCTGGAAGTTGTTCATGTTGGACCCGTCGAAGAGGGTGATCCGGCCGGGGGCCCCGCCGGGGCCGTACGCCTCGAACTCATAGATCCGGGCCGCGTTGTCGGTGGTACTGGTCGGCGCGGTCACGGCGAGTCGCGCGTACCTGGCCTGGGTGGCCGGGACGTCGTGCGTGGTGACGTTCGCCGTGTTGCCGGTGACGTTCGCGACCGTGCTCCAGGCGGTGCCGTTGGTGCTGACCTGGACGGCGAAGTCCCGGGTGTTCCAGGCGGTGTTCTCCCCACCGGCACCGGCGTGCCGGACCACGAACCGCTGCACGCTCTGGGTGGCCCCGAGGTCGACCTGCAACCACTTGGTGCCGCCGAGCGAGCACCACTTGTCGCTGTTGCCGCCGGTCACGCTGCCGTTGACCGCCTGCGCCGGTCCCTCCGTGGCGGAGCAGGAGCTGTCCGCCGTCGCCGGCCGGCCCAGGGCGAGATTGGCCGTCGGTGGAGCGGCCCCGCCGTAGACCTCGAACTCGTAGATCCGGGCCGCGTTGTTGCCGTCGCTGGCCGGGGTGGTGACGGCGAGCCGGAGGTACCGGGCCTGGGTGGCCGCGAAGGTGTGCGTGGTGGTGTTGGCCGTGTTGCCGGTGACGTTCGCGACCGTGCTCCAGGTGGTGCCGTTGGTGCTGACCTGGACGGCGAAGTCCCGGGTGTTCCAGCCGGCGGCCTCGCCACCGGCACCGGCGTGCGCCACGACGACCCGGTTCACGCTCTGCGCCGAGCCCAGGTCGACCTGCAACCACCGGCTGGCGCCCGTCGAGCACCACTTGTCGAGGTTGCCCGAGGTGGTGGTCCCGTTGACAGCCTTCGCCGGGCCCTCCACCGCCGAGCAGGAGCTGTCCGCCGTGGCCGGCCGGCCCAGGGCGAGGTTGACCGGCGGCGTCTGGCCGGGGATCGCGTTGAGGGTGTACCAGACCTCGGTGCTCCAGAGTGCCTGGCCGTCGCTGGCGCTGAACGGCCGGGGTGAGCGGACGTGGACGACCCGGCCGGCCTTGAGCCCGTTGACGACCAGGGTGACCTTCCGGCCGTCGGCCGAGAGTGTCGCGGAGGAGACCGCGAGCGTCTCCTCGTCCACCTTCGGCCCGCCGTAGGCGGCGGTCGGGACGTACCGCCACTGCTTGACCCGGTACTTCGAGGCGAGCGCGGTCGCGGTCGCCGTCGAGAGCGGCTTGGTGTACTCGATCTCGAACCCGTTCGACCGGGCCCGCATCGCCAGCATGTCGAAGGTGTTGCTGCCGTTCGGGGTGATCTTCTGGAGGCCGTGGCTGAGCTTGCCCTCCTGGCCCCAGTTGCCGCCGCCGTGCAGTCCGCCGGTGTAGAGGGCGCCGTCCGGGCCGAGGCTGACCTCGGAGACGCCGGCCTCCAAGCCCTGTGTCATCCGGAACAGCGCGCCCTGGTATTCACCGTTGACCTTCTCCAGGTACGCCCGCTGGAGGCCGCCGTACGTCACGTCGCCGATCGCCATCTGGCCGGCGAAGACGCCCTGGGTCATCATCACCGGGGTACTCGGCGAGTTGCCGATCTCGTTCTGCGGGAACCAGATGACCGGCTGGGTCACCGGGTTGTTGTCGAACGGTCCGGCCGGGTTGAGGTAGTGGTTGAAGAACCGGTCCTGCTTGATGTGCAGCAGCTTGGACGCCGGCTGGTAGCCGCCCTGGTTGTCGGTGACGAAGAGCCCGCCCTCCGGTCCCCAACCGATCCCGTGCGGGGTACGCAGCCCGCCCGCGATGTACGACACCGCGCCGGTGCTCCGGTTCACCCTGATCGTGGTGCCCCGGTTCCCCGCCGGCTGCGGATCCGTGGTGGCGCCGCCGTAGTTGATGGACACCGAGAGGTTCAGGTAGAAGAACCCGTCGGCGTAGAGCAGCCCGAACCCGAACTCGTGGAAGTTCCCGCCGAACGGCCAGGTGGCCACGGTCCGGTAGTTGTCGGTCACCCCGTCCCCGTTGGTGTCGTTCAGCTCGGTCAGCCGGTGCTTCTCGGAGACGTACAGCTTGCCGTCGACGACCTTGATCCCCATCGGCTCCTGGAGTCCGCTGGCGACCCGGGTCCGGGTCACCTGGGCCGGGCTGGTGTTGCCGGTGACGTTGCCGAGCAGCCAGACCTCGCCGGCGGTGGTCAGCGAACCGCCCCAGGTGAGCACCGCGAGGCGTCCGTCCGGAAGCCAGTCGAAGCCGGTGACCTGCGGTTCGAAGCCGCTGGGCCGCAGGTTCGTCAGCGTGTAGTTCGGGTGTACTGCGGTCAGCGGCAGGCCGTCACCGGGCGAGTCCCCGCTGGCCTCGCACTCCTTGCGGCCGGGCGCGGTCACCCGGACGACCCCGGCGTCGGTGCTGAGTACCGAGTTCGGCACGGTCACGAAGGAGGTCGAGCCGGGGGTACGCCACTGCAGCGTCAACTGCTGGCCGCCGTCGCGTTCGAAGTGCTCGATGCGCAGCGAGTGGTAGCCGGGGCCGAGGTCGACCGTGCCGTCCTTCGGGTCCGGTCCGTGCAGCCCGTCGTGGTCGACCACGACGGCGTCGTCGATCAGCAGCCGCGACCCGTCGTCGCTGATCAGCCGGAAGGTGTAGCTGCCGGCCTGGGCAATGTTGATGTTGCCGAGGACCTGGGCGAGGAAGTAGTTCTCGAAGCCGAAGTCGGCCGCGCTGGTCCAGTTGACCGTCGGCATCAGCTTGTCGACGTTCGGCGTCTGGGCGGCCTTGAGGGTGCAGAGGTTGTTGAGCGGGACCTGGAGGTCGAAGACCCGCAGGGTGACACCGGGCTCCTGCGGCGGCGGCGCGGCCGTGGCGGCGCCGGTCGGCAGGCACACGGCCGCGACGGCGAGCGCGGTGGCGACCGCGCCGAGAATCGGCGTACGCGCTCGTCGGAATGGTAGGAACATGTTTCCTCCCAGGGGTGAGCGGGACGACGCCGCGCCGTGACGCGCATGGCGGACCGCTCGGCGGCGCACCGTGCTCGGCCGACGGACGACATCGTGACGTCCTGTACCTGACCTGGCACGCCGCTGCCTGGCGAGGCAAACCCTACGATCGTTACGTTTGGATGTCTAGATGTTTCGTCAAGACGGACCCAACTTTCCTAGCGGTCGACAAAAGTGCACGATCCACTGGACATGTCCGGGCGGCCGGCGCGGCGCACGGGTGGCGCGGTGGCCCTAACCGGCGAAGGGGACCAGCCCGCTCTGGTAGGCGATCACGACAAGCTGCGCCCGGTCCCGCGCGCCCAGCTTCCCCATCGTCCGGCTGACGTGCGTGCGCGCGGTGGCCGGACTGAGGAAGAGCGCGGCACCGATCTCGTCGTTGCTCATGCCCTGCCCCACCAGGGCGAGCACCTCGCGCTCCCGGTCGGTCAGCACCGCCAGCCGGTCCTCGCCCTCCCTGGCAGTCCGACGTCGCGCGGTGAACTGGCTGATGAGACGGCGGGTGATCCGAGGTGCGAGCAGCGCGTCCCCGGCGGCGACCACCCGGATGGCGTGCAGGAGTTCGGCCGGCCCCGCGTCCTTGAGCAGAAACCCGCTCGCCCCCGCCTGTAGGGCCTCGAAGACGTTGTCGTCGGTGTCGTAGGTGGTCAGGATGAGAACCCTGACCTGCTCCATCCCGTTCGTCTCGGCGATCTGGCCGGTGGCGCGTATCCCGTCCAACCGGGGCATGCGGATGTCCATCAGGACCACGTCGGGACGGCTGGCGCGGGCGAGTTCGACCGCCTCGGCGCCGTTCGTGGCCTCACCGACCACAGTGATGTCGTCCTCCAGGTCGAGCAGGACCCTGAAACCCGACCGGACCAGCCGCTCGTCGTCGGCGATCAGCACCCTGATCGGCGGGGCGGAGTTCACGACGCCGGTCCGACCGGGGCGAGCGGCAGGTGCGCGGAGACCTCGAACCCGCCCTCGGGGCGCGGTTTCGCGTCGAGTTCGCCGCCGAGCAGCCGGCAGCGCTCACGCATCCCGATGATGCCGCGACCGGTGGCGGGTGAGGCGCCGGGGCGAGCCGGGGCGGACGAGGCTTCCCGGCCGCCCTCGTCGACCACCCGTACCCGCAGCGCGTCGACGCCGGGTTGGAGTACCACCGTCACCCGGGTCGGGCCGACGTGCCGGATCACGTTGGTGATCGATTCCTGCACGATGCGGTACGCGGCACTGCCCACCGCGCTCGGCAGCGGTGTCACCGGCGAGGCCCGCTCGACCGCGATCTCCAGTCCCGCCTCGCGGGCCTTGTCGGCGAGTTCGTCGATCTGGTCGAGACCCGGGTACGGCTCGCGCTCGTCGCCGTCGCGCAGCACACCGAGGATGGCACGCATCTCCCGCAGTGCCCGGGAACTGGTCTCCTCGATGGTGTGCAGCGCTTCGCGGGCCTGCTCCGGCCGCTTGTCCAGCACGTGCGCGGTGACGCCGGACTGCACGTTGATGATGGCGATCGCGTGCGCGACCGTGTCGTGGACCTCCCGGGCGATCCGCAGCCGTTCGGCCGCGACCCGGGCCCGGGCCTCCTCCTCGCGGGAACGCTCCGCCAGCTCCGCCCGCTGCTGCGCATCGGCCGCGATGACCCGGCGGGACCGGACGGACTCGCCGAGCGTCGTGCTGATCACCGACCCGCCGATCCGGAAGAAGACCCAGCCGAGAGCCGCCCGCGGCTCGATGTCCGCAGCGGCGAGCAGCCAGCCGACGGCCAGCACCGTGGTGCCCGCGGCGGCGATCCGCAGCGATCGGTGGCCGTCGCCGTAGGCGGCGAGGCTGTAGAGGGCGACGAAGAGACCGAGATAGGAGAGCCGGTCGGGGAAGCCGAGTCCGAAGTAGACCAGGCTGGTCAGCGCGGTGACGGCGAAGACCGCGACCGGCCACCGGCGACGGGCGGCGACGGCCACCCCGCTCAGGACCAACAGGAGGTAACCGGCGTTGCCGAAGTCCGAGACCGGCCGGGAGACCGGTTCGGGCAGACCGACCCCGTAGTCGGCGACGCTCAGAATCTGGATCACGGTGACGAAGAGCGCGAGGAGCAGGTCAGAGAACCAGGCGGGCCGGCGGGAGAACCAGGCGGAGGTCTGCCCCGACACCGCCCCCAGCTCCATGCCGTGATCGTACGATACCCGTCACGGCAGGTGCCGCCGCCGCGAAGCGGCACCGGGTACGCCGGCCGACGTAGCCGACCACCCGCTCGGTACGCGGGTTTACGTAACCGGCGTCGTCCGTCGACGGAAGCGACGCATGCCCGGTCGGCGCGACGATCGACGGCATGCAGAGGAATCTCCCCCGCCGAACGGGGACCCGGGGTGACTGGGTATGGACGGCGGGAAACCGATGAGCGCGGTCGGTCTCGCCGAGCCGAGGGAGCGGCCCGACCCCACCGAGCCCGGACCGGGACGGAGCCTGGCGGTACTGCTGCGGCCGTTCGTCGCCAGTTTCGCCGCGGTGGTGATCCTCCAGGTCATCGGCGCCGTCGCGGGGCTCGCGCCGCTGCTGGCGGTCGTCGAACTGGGCCGTACCCTGTTGTCCCCCGGCCCGGTCGACGACGGACATGTCCGGACCGTCGTCGTCGCGGGGGTGCTCGGGCTCTTCGTCCGGCTGCTCTTCACCGCGGCGTCCTCCGGAGTCGGGCATGCCGTGGACAGCCGGGTGCAGCTGTCGTTCCGCCGGCAACTGGCGCAACGGTTGGGTCGGGTACCGATCGGCTGGCTCTCCCGACGCCGCACCGGCGAACTGGCGAAGGTGCTGGGCGAGGACGTGACCGCCGTGCACCCGTTCATCGCCCACACCCCCGGCGAACTCGTCTCCGCCTTCGTCGTGCCGCTGGTGTCGCTGGTCTACCTGTGCACCGTCGACTGGCGGCTCACCCTCGTCACGCTGATCCCGGTGCTGCTGGCGGTGGCGCTGGTCCCGCTGATGATGACCCCGACCCGGCTCCGCGAGCAGCAGGAGTTCGACGCGGCGATGGGACGGATCGCCAATTCCGTCGTCGAGTTCGTCCAGGGAATCGCCGTGGTCAAGACCTTCGGCGGAACCGGGCGGGCCCACCACGCCTTCCGGACCTCCGTGGACGACTTCGTCAGCTCCTTCTTCCGGATGGTGCGCGGCCTCGCCGGGATCGCCGCCGGGATGCAGGTCGCGCTCTCCCCACCGTTCGTGCTGCTGGCCGTGTTGATCGGCGGTGCGG
This sequence comes from Plantactinospora sp. BC1, assembly GCF_003030345.1. NCBI lineage: Bacteria > Bacillati > Actinomycetota > Actinomycetes > Micromonosporales > Micromonosporaceae > Plantactinospora > Plantactinospora sp. BC1. The sequence goes on along the minus strand of NZ_CP028158.1, from coordinate 314,714 downwards.
CCCTGCTCACCACCGGTTCGATGGCCCCGGCGGACCTGCTGCCGTTCCTGCTGCTCGGACTCGGCCTGACCGCTCCGGTGGCGGCGCTCGGGCACGGCTTCGACGACATGCAGACCGCCCGACGCGCGGTCGGACGGATCCGGGACGTGCTCGCGGTGCCGCCGCTGCCCGAACCCGCGCGCCCGGTCGCACCGCGGGGACACCTGGTGGAGATCCGGGACGTCCGGTTCGGCTACCGGCCCGACCACGAGGTGCTGCGCGGGATCGACCTGGTGCTGCCGAGCGGTACGGTGACCGCGATCGTCGGGCCGTCCGGGAGCGGAAAGTCGACGCTGGCCCAACTGCTGCCCCGGTTCTTCGACCCGACCCACGGCTCGGTCCGGCTGGGCGGCGTCGACCTGCGCGAGATCGGCAGCCGGGACCTCTACCGGATGGTCTCCTTCGTCTTCCAGGACGTCCGCCTGCTGCGCGCGACGGTCGCCGAGAACATCGCACTGGCGGTACCTCGGGCCGACCTCGCCGACGTGGTCCGCGCCGCCGAACTGGCCAACATCCACCAGCGGATCCTGGAGCTGCCGCGCGGCTACGAGACGGTGGTCGGCGAGGAGGCCGAACTCTCCGGTGGCGAGGCGCAGCGGATCTCGATCGCCCGCGCGCTGCTGGCCGACGCCCCCGTACTGGTACTCGACGAGGCGACCGCCTTCGCCGACCCGCAGACCGAACTCGCGGTACGCCGGGCCCTGGCCACCCTGCGGGCGGGCCGGACGATCCTGGTGATCGCGCATCGGCTGGAGACGATCGCCGACGCCGACTGCGTCGTGGTGCTGGAGAACGGGTCGATCGTCGAGCGCGGCAGCCCCGCCGAACTACTGGCCCGGGACGGGCGCTTCGCCGCGTACTGGCGATCACACCGGTCGGCGCTCGCCGACGGTCCCGAACCCGCTGGCGTACCGCAGGGAGGCGAGGCCCGATGATCCGGATGCTGCTGCGCGTGCTGGGCCGCGAACACGCCCGGCCGGTACGCCGGACCGTGGCGCTGATGACGGCGACCGCGGTAGTGGAGGGCCTCTGCTACGCACTGCTGGTCCCGGTGCTGCGGAAGCTGTTCGGCGGCACCCCCGACGACGCCTGGCCCTGGCTGACCGGGTTCGGGGCCGTGGTCGCCGGCTACGCGGTGCTGCGCTACCTCAGCGACGTCTCCGGCTTCCGCGCCGCGACCACCCTGTTGCGGGGCATGTACCACCGGCTCGGTGACCACCTGGCCCGGCTCCCCGTCGGCTGGTACAGCGCCGCCCGGGTCGGCGAGGTCTCCGTACTGGCCAGCCGGGGCGTCCTCCAGGCGATGGGGGTGATCGCGCACCTGCTGGCACCGTCGATCTCCGCCAGCGTGACGCCGCTGACCATCGTCGCCGTGATGCTCGCCTTCGACTGGCGGATGGGCCTGGCCGCGCTGGCCGCCGTACCGGTCGTGGCGGCGGTCCAGCTCTGGACGGGACGCGCGATGGCCGCCGCCGACACCGAGCGCGCCGAGCGTGACCACGAGGCCACCGGGCGGGTCATCGAGTACCTCCAGGCACAGCCGGTGCTCCGGGCCGGCGGCCGTACCGTCGAGCGGTTCCGACTCCTCGACGACGCGCTGCGCGAGGTCGAACGCGCGTCCCGGCGTGGCATCCGGTCGGCGCTGCCCGGCGTGCTGGGCCTGACCCTGGTGGTGCAGGCGGTCTTCACCCTGCTGCTGGTGCTCGGCGCCTACCTCGCGCTGGGCGGGCGGATCGGCACGGCCGAGGTCCTGACCATCCTGGTGCTGGCCGCCCGGTGCGCGGATCCGCTGCTGTCGCTGTCGGACATCGGCAGCCAACTGCGTGGCGCGCGTGCCGAGCTGGCCAGACTCGACGCGCTGCTGCGCACCGAGCCGCTGCCGGAACCCCGCGAGCCCAGCCAGCCGGAGGGCCACGACCTGGCGTTCGACTCCGTCTCGTTCCGGCACGGCGACCGTACGGTGCTCGACGACCTCTCGCTCGCCGTGCCGCAGGGGCAGCGGCTCGCCGTGGTCGGACCGTCCGGTGCGGGCAAGACGACCCTGCTGCGGCTGCTCGCGCGCTTCTACGACGTGCACGCGGGGGCGGTCCGGGTGGGCGGGGTGGACGTACGCGAGATCGACACCGACCTGCTGATGGCGCGGATCGCCTTCGTCTTCCAGGACGTCTATCTCTTCGCCGGCACGATCGAGGAGAACGTGCGTCTCGGCCGTCCCGACGCGAGCGATGCCGAGGTACGGGCGGCGGCGACCGCCGCCCGGTTGGACGACGTGCTCGAGCGCCTGCCCGGCGGGTGGGCGACGAACGTCGGCGAGGGCGGCGCGCTGCTCTCCGGTGGTGAGCGGCAACGGGTCTCGATCGCGCGGGCGCTGCTGAAGAACGCGCCCATCGTGCTGCTGGACGAGGTGACCTCGGCGCTGGATCCGGTGAACGAGGCGGCCGTGCACGAGGGGATCGAGCGGCTGATGGCGGGCCGGACGGTGGTGATGGTGGCACACCGGCCGCGGAGTGTCCGCCGCGCCGACCGGGTCGTGCTGCTGGACGGCGGTCGGATCGTGGCGGAGGGAGACCACGACGAGCTGCTCCGCCGTGGCGGCCGCTACGCCGATTTCTGGAACGCCTCCATGACGCCGGCCGGCGACCGAGGTCTCCCGGTCACGGGCGACGGTAGATGGTGATCGAGTGGCCGACCTGGTCGATCGGCCTGCTGCTCTCGATCAGCGTGCTCAGTGGGGGTCCGGCCTTGGCGACCCGGCTGTTCGACACGACGAGCAACCCGTGCACCTCGCTCGGCGGGACCTTGAGCGGGTCGGCGGCGACGATTCCGTAGTAGGACGGCACCCCGCTGCCCTTGTAGACCAGCCAGACCCGCTCCCCCGGGTACCGCTGCCGGAGGCGGTCGGCCAGCCGTCCCAGGTCCTGCCCCCAGTCGACGTTCGAGTCGTGCAGGTGCCGGTGCGTCCTCGCCGGCCCGCCGAAGGCCTCGTTCGAGTACGGCAGGTAGTAGGGGTAGGTACTCAGCGAGCTGACCGCGACGAACAGGACCAGTGCCCCGGTCACCGCCGGCGCCCACCGCCAGCGGACGGCGACCACGGCAGCGGCGGCGACCGCCAGGAACATCGGCAGGAAGATGACGTACCGGACGCCGAAGTCACGGGATCCGGTCACCGCCACGGCCAGCAGCACCGCCGGGGGGACCAGCACGTACGGCACCACGGCGCGAAGCCGGGGCACCAGCACCAGCGCCACGATGCCGGCCAGCCAGAGCGCGAGCGCGCCGAGCGGCGTCTTCACCAGCATCGCGGCCGGCAGGTAATACCACCGCGAGCCTCGGTAGTGCCGGCCGAACAGGAACCCACTGAGCGTCTTGTCCTCGATGAGGAACTGGAACCGCATCCCGTCCCGGTAGGGCTGCGGGAACGGCAGCCAGTCCAGGGCCAGCCCGCGCAGCCCGTGCACGGCACGCAGGTTCTCCGGCGTCGCCCAGCCCAACCGGGGATCGACGACGAGGTAGCTGGCCCAGACCACGGCGATCGCGACCAGCCCGACGCCGACCCCCGCCGCCGCGCCGAGCGCGAGCAGCCGGGCCCTGGTGCGCGCGCCGAGATCGCTCGGGCGGCCGGCGTACCAGACGGAGACGACGACCAGCAGGAGCAGCACCGGCACCGCCGCCAACGCGCTCATCCTGGTGGCCAGGGCCGCACCGAGTGCCACCGCGGCGAGTGGCAGGTAGCGCAGCGGTCGGCGGCGGGCCCGCCACAGCAGCCAGACCGACGTCAGCAGGAACCCCGACGCGGGTACGTCGAGTGTGGCCAACGACCCGTGCGCGATGACGTCGGGCGAGAAGGCGTACAGCGCGAGCGCCACCGATCCGCCCACCCGGCCGACGAGGTCACCGGCGAACAGGTAGACGACCAGTCCGAACAGCAGCGTCAACAGGATCATCGGCAACCGCGCCAGCAACATCAGCCGCCCGGGGTCGTTACCGGACTCGTAGAGCAGATGCCGCCCGACCGCCCCCTGGGAACCGGTGAAGGCCGGGTCGAAGCGCGCGTCGGCGAAGGACAGCCCGGCTCCGATGATCAGCTTTCCGAGTGGCGGATGCTCGGGGTTGTACCGCAGGCTGTGCTCCCGCAGGTAGACCATGGCGGTACCCACGTAGACCGGTTCGTCGATGGTGGGGGTCTGCCGCAGGGCGGTGCTGACCATCGCCGCCGCCATCTGCCCGAGCAGCGCCACCACGACGAGCCCGAAGAGCCACCGTCGGTGCCGCCGCAGCCGGTCGAACCGGTCCGGCCGCCCGGTGCCGCTCGGGGCGGACCGGGCAGCCGGGACCGAGGGCACAACGGTCTGCTCACCCTCGGGTTCGACGGGCGGGTGCTGTTCCGGTGTCATTGTCCAGGTGGCCTGGTGGGCGTGGCGATCAGGACCGCCACGCTGGCCGTCCGCCATGCATCATGGCACGGCCGGACCCGAGCCGCCGCCCGGCTCGGCGTTCCGAGCCGGAGACCGCCCGGCGGCCGCCCGAGCGCCGCACACCCCGGTCACGTTTCGCCGCCGGCGGTCGCGGGAAGGAGACGGGCATGCATCCGCACACGCCCGCAGTGCCCGGCATGCCGACCGAGCCGCTGCCGATCGCCCAGGTCAACACCGGAATGTCCGTGCTGGACGTCACCGGCCAACACGTCGGAACGGTGTCGGCCGTCCAGCAGCCCGGCACCGACGTACGCCCGGACGCCCCCGCCGGGGAGGCGGAGCGGCTGATGGACGCGGGCTACCTGCGGATCGATCTCGACGGCATGACCACCGCCGACGCCTACGTCGGCGGTGGTGAGGTGGCCACCGTCTCCGAGGCCGACCCCGGCGTGGTGACCCTCACGGTGCCGCGCGACGCGCTCTCCCGGGCCGGCTGAGCCGCCGTATCCGAACGGGCCGTGGCCCGGGGACCGACCGGTCCCCGGGCCACGACTGTGCCGTCGGGGCTCAGAACGGCCTCGCCCGGTTGCCGGCGCGCGATCGCGGCGGCGCGCGGTACCCGAAAAGGTTTTCAGCATCTGAACGGCGCCGCCGGCAACCCCCTCCGGCCGCGACCGCGCTGACCTGCGCCATGCGACGGCTTCGCCGACTTCGACGCAGGTCAGTTCCGGCACCTCGGCCGGCGACACATCGACGTCGGTAACAGTACGTGCTCTTGACGGTGTCGAAGAAGACCGCCTACCGTGCCGAAAACGTTTTTATCGAAAGATCGAGATAGGTAACTCTGTTGCCTTGTCGGCGCCCACCGGCTGACGAGATCCATACTGTCGGAAGGAGCACCATGTCAGCACCACCGCACGCCTCGGGGCGCCGACGAGAGGCAGTTGTCGCGGTCGGCCTGGCGGCCGTCATGGCGATGGCGACCCTCGGAGGTTCCGCCCAGGCAGGCCCGCCGGCCACGCCGGACCGGGACCGACCGGCCGCCGCCCCGCTCGCCGTACCGGCCGACGACCTCGACCGTGGGCTGGTCTACACCGGACTCGCCGCCGACCGGTCCGGTCCGTGCGCGGGGCTGTTCCGGGTGATCGGCGTCGAACCGGCGATGTGCACCCACGGACCCGATCCGGCGCCCGCCGGCCTCTCCGTCAAGCGACCGGTGGCACCGCTGCCGGCCGGCAGGGCCGGGGCGGGCAGCCAGCCGCTCGCCGTCTGCGAGGGTGACGGAGTCTCCGGCCGCCGCGTCGAGGTGCTCTACGTGCGCGGCAGCACCAGCCGGTACAACCAGTACCTGGAGACCTTCCGGCAACTCGCCGAGGCGGTCGACGTGATCTTCAACGAGAGCGCCCGGGCCACCGGCGGCGAACGGCACGTCCGGTACGTCACCGAGTCCGTCGGGGGCGCCTGCCGGCCCGTCGTCCGGGACGTGCAGATCCCCGACGCCGCGCTGAACGCCAACGACTGGGCACCACTGCTCAACGCGGTCAAGGCGGCCGGCTACACCCGTACCGACCGCAAGTATCTCCAGTTCGTCGACGCCCGGGTCTTTTGTGGACTGGGCGGGTTCGCGGGCGACACCCGCAAGAGCGACGCCAACCGGTCGAACTCCGGACCGGAGTACGCCCGGATGGACAACGGCTGCTGGAGTGCCGGCGTCGCGGCGCACGAACTCGGGCACACCCTCGGCGCCGTCAACAACAACGCGCCGAACGCCTCCGGCTACGCCCACTGCGTCGACGAGTGGGACGTGATGTGCTACAAGGACAACGCGAACACGGTGATCCAGACCAGGTGTGCGGACCGTGCCCTCGACCAGCGCCTGGACTGCAACCACGACGACTACTACCACACCAACCCGCCGGCCGGCAGCTACCTGGCCCAGTACTTCAACGTCGCCGACAACCTCTTCCTGATCCGGGGCACCGGCGGCGGCCCGGGACCGAACCCCGATCCGCCGGCCGGCAACCTGGCCCGCTCGGCCACCGCGACCGCGTCCTACACCTCGCCATGGGAGAACGTCGCGGCGGTCAACGACGGTGTCGAGCCGACGTCGTCGAACGACGCCGCCAACCCCCGCTGGGGCACCTGGCCGGAGCAGGGTGAGCAGTGGGTCGAACTGACCTGGCCACAGGCGCAGAGCGTCTCCGCCGCCGAGGTCTACTTCTTCGACGACAACGGCGGGGTCCGCACCCCCGCCGGCTGGCGGGTGCAGTACTGGAACGGCAGCGGCTACCTGGACGTGCCCGGCGCGAGCGGTTACCCGACCGCGGTGAACCAGTACAACCGGGTCACCTTCACCGGGGTGAACACCAGCCGGCTGCGGGTCGTACTACAGGGGTCGGCGGCCTCCGTCGGCCTGCTCGAGGTTCGGGTCGCCGCCGGCTGATCCGGCACCACCGACGACCGGTACGGCGGGGAGGCCGGCGCTGTCCACCTCCCCGCCCCGAGCCTGGGAAGGAACGGCCAGGTGGGCAGGGTCCACGTCAGCGCGGCCGTCGGAGCACGACGACTCGTCCTGCTCCTCGCACCCCTGCTCGGGCTGCTGCTCGCCAGCACCGCCCCGGCCGGCGCCCACCTCGACGTGCGGACCGTCGTGCACCACGACGGGCGGGGCAGCGTGTGGGTCGACGTCACCTGGTCGGACGGGCATCCGGTCACCACCCCGGTGGTGGCCACGATCAACGCCCAGGCCGACGGCGGAGCGCGGATCGGTCCGGTACCGCTGCGCGCCATCGACGCCCGGACCCCGTCCGTCATCCGCTACGAGGGCACCCTCTCCGCCGGCGAGTGGACCACCACCGTGGACGTCGCGGCGCCCGGCATCGGGTACTGCCAGGCCCGGCTGACCGTGCCGCCGCCCACCGCCACCGGGCCGGGCGAAGCTCGCTCGGTCAGCTGCGGCGGTACGCCACGGGCGGCCCCGCCCCGGCCGGACCCGGACCGGCCGGCCGAGCAGAACCGCTACCTCGCCCTCGTCGCGGCCGCCAGCGCCCTGCTGCTCGCCGGCTACCTCGGCTACCGCCGACGGCGCCCGAACCGGCACCGACCCCGCCGTCGACGGTGAAGGTGCCGGCGACTCCGGTCGGGTCGCCTCCGCCCGGCCGGACCGGCCGCTGCGCCGGCCGGTCCGCTCCGGTGCCGGGCCGGTCAGCTCCGGTGCCGGGCCGGTCAGCTCCGGTGCCGGGCCGGTCAGCTCCGGTGCCGGGCCGGTCAGCTCAGGCCCCGGTCCTTGCCTTCCTTGATCTTCCTGGTGTCGCGGAGTTCGACGAACGGCTCCTCGTCCTCCGGGTGCCCGCCGGCGATGGCGCGGCCCCGGTGCAGTTCCGCGTCGAACTCGGCGCCGAGCAGCACCGCCAGATTCGAGATCCAGAGCCATACGAAGAAGATGACGACACCGCCCAGCGTGCCGTAGGTCTGGTTGTAGGTGCCGAAGTTCGCCACGTAGAAGGCGAAGCCGCCCGAGGCGATGATCCAGATGAGCACGGCCAGCAGACCGCCGGGAGTGATCCATCGGAAGCCGCCCTGCCGGGCGTTGGGCGCCGCCCAGTAGAGGATGGCGAACATCAGGCTGACCAGTACCAGCAGCACCGGCCACTTCGCGATGTTCCAGACGGTGATCAGTGTCGAGCCCGCGCCGATCGCGTGACCGACCCACTCGGCGAGCCGGCCGGTGAAGACGACCATCAGGGCGCTGACCGCCAGCAGCGTCCCGACCACGATGGTGACCGCGACCCGGATCGGCAGGGTCTTCCAGATCGGACGACCCTCGGGCACGTCGTAGATGGCGTTGGAGGCGCGCATGAACGCCCCGATGTACCCGGACGCGGACCAGAGCGCGACGGCCAGACCGACGGCGGCGAAGAGTCCGGCCGTACCCTGTGCCTCGGTGAGGTTCCGGGCACCGGTCTTCAGGATCTCGCCGACCGGGCCGGGCGCGATCTTACCCATGTCGTCGATCAGCGGTTGGAGCACCGAGTCGCCGATCAGGCCGAGCACCGAGACCAGGACCAGCAGGCCCGGGAAGATCGACAGTACGGCGTAGTAGGTGAGCGCGGCGGCCCAGTCGGTCAGACTGTCGTCGCCGAACTCGCGCACGGTACGTCGCAGTACGCCCCACCAGCCCCGTAGACCGAGCTTCGTCGGCTGGTCCGGGGCGTCACCGGCGCCGTGCGTACCCGCCTGCGGCGCCGACGGGCGTCGACTCCCGGGTACCGTCCCGCCGTCCGCGACCTGGTCGTCGCGGTACGCGTGGTCCGTGCTCTTCTCCACCATCGCGGAGCCTGCCTCTCAGTTGGGTCGACCCGGGTCCCATCGACTCCGTCGGGTGGCTACCGCGCCCGCCAACGCCGCGACCGGGCACCGTGCCCGGTCGTGCCGCGACGGCGCAGCAGCACCACCGTCAGTACCGCGGCGGCGAGCCCGAACAGCACGCCGACGTACGGCGCCGGCCGCTGCCGCGCACTGGTGGCGGCCCGCCGGCCGACCTCCCCGGCCCGGACCGCCACCACCTGCGCGGTCTCCGCCGCCAGGTCCCTGACCTGTCCGGCCTGGTCCTTGACCTCGGCGACCTTCTCCTTGGCGCGCGTCTTGACGTCCGCCCGCTCCGCCAGATGCTGCACGGTGTCGCCCAGCTCCGCCCGGGTCCGGGCGATGTCGGCCCGGATCGCCTCCGGACCCGCCGACTGCGGCGCACCCGTCCCGCCGACGGTGGCGGTACCGGGATCCGCGCCTGCCTTACCGGTACTCGTGCTCATCGGTGTGCCCTCTCCTTCACCTCGTCGATGTCGGCCTTCACGCTGCGTACCGCCTCCTTCGGGACCGGTGGACCGGCCTGCCGCACGTGCCTGCGGCCGACGAGGGCCAGCCCGGCGGCGACGGCGAAGAGCAGCACGGAGACGATCAATGCGGCCAGCCAGCCCGGCATCGCCTCGGCCAGGCCGAGGATGACGCTGGCCAGCAGCGCCGCGATCCCGTACAGGGCGACCAGCCCGCCGCCGCCGAACAGGCCGGCGCCGACGCCCGCCCTCTTGCCCTTCTCGGTCATCTCCGCCCTGGCCAGCGCCAGCTCGCTCCGAACCAGGTGCGAGATCTGCTCGGCGGCTTGGCGGACCAGTTCCGCGGTCGGCGCCTGGTCCGGGTCGGCCGCGCTGCTACGGGTGACGTCGCTCATCTCGTCCGCTCCTTCCTCTGACCGACGGATATGCCCCGCCGCGCTCCGACTCAAAACGCCACGTCGCGGTACCGATGGCCCGGCCGTCGAGACGGTGCCGGGTCCGGGGTAATCCGGTCGACACCGCCCCGCCGCTGGTGCACCATCACGCTTCGTGAAACGCCTGCTCCGCCGGATGGCGCTCGACGTCACGCCGTTACGGACGTCGCGGGACTACCGGCTGCTCTTCGCGGCGAGCGGTGTCTCGGGGTTCGGGTCGTTCATCACGTACGTGACCATCCCCTTCCAGGTGTACGCGCTGACCGACGATCCGCTGCTCGTCGGCCTCCTCGGCGTCTGCGAACTCGTACCCCTGCTGGTGATGGCCTTCGTCGGCGGCGCCCTGGCCGACTACCTCGACCGCCGGGCGCTGGTGCTGGGCGCGGAGGTCGCGTTCACCGCGCTCTGCGGCGTGCTCCTGGTCAACTCGCTCTTCGACCGGCCGCACCTCTGGCTGCTCTACGTGATCGCCGGGCTCACCGCCGCGATCGACGGCATCCAGCGGCCGGCGCTGGAGGGACTGACCCCGCGCGTCGTCACGCTGGACGAGATTCCGGCCGCGAGCGCGCTCAACTCGCTGCGGATGCAGATCGCCCAACTCGGCGGGCCCGCCGTCGCCGGCCTGCTGATCGCGTCGGTCGAGATGCCCTGGGTGTACGCGGTCGACCTCGGTACGTTCGTGTTCTCCCTGGTCTGCCTCTACCTGGTCAGGGCCGTACCACCGCCGCCGGCCGCCGAGCGCCCGTCGCTGCGCTCGGTGGCGACCGGCCTGCGTTACGCGCGTAGCCGCCCCGAGCTGCTCGGTACCTACCTCGTGGACATCAACGCGATGTTCTTCGGGATGCCGCAGGCGCTCTACCCCTTCATGGCGGGCAAGCTCGGCGGCCCCGCCGTACTCGGCCTGCTCTACGCGGCACCCGCCGTCGGGTCGCTGCTCGCGACGGTCACCTCCGGCTGGACCGGGCGGGTGCACCGGCACGGGCTGATGGTCGTGATCGCCGCCGGGCTGTGGGGGGTGGGGATCATCGGCTTCGGTCTCACCGACTGGCTCTGGTTGGCGCTCGTCTTCCTCGCCTTCGCCGGCGCCGCCGACATGGTCTCGGGAATCTTCCGGATGACCATCTGGAACCAGACCGTCCCCGACCATCTGCGTGGCCGGCTGGCCGGCATCGAGATGCTCTCGTACGCCACCGGGCCGCTGCTCGGCCAGCTCCGCTCCGGCGTCGCCGCCCGGTTCGTGGGCATCGGCGGGTCGATCGTCTCCGGCGGTGTGCTCTGTGTCGTCGGCACGCTGGCGCTGGCGGCGGCCCTGCCCGCGTTCCTGCGCTACGACGGCCGGGACGGGCTGGCCAGGAAGCGGGCCGCCGACGAGGAGTGGGCGGCCCGGGCGGCGTCCCCGGCCGCAGCGGACCCGGCCCCGATCCCCATCCACCCGGCGTAGCCCGTCCAACCCGCACAACCCCCAGGGGCCGCGTCCGGGCGGGGTGGGCGCTGCGCGGCGCGTTCCGGCGGCGGTGTCACATCCGGGCCGTCGGCGGTGCTCATCAGGTGTGGAGGAAGATGTGGAGTTCGTCGGGCGGGGTGCGACGGTGCTGGCCTCGGTCGTCGCCACGGTGCCGCCCATCGGCGGCCGGGCGGCCGGGCGAGCCGGACGGAAGGATGCCGTGGCCTTGTCGACGCCGCTGGGACGAAAGAGCGTCCGTGCCGACCTCGAGCAGGTCTTCCGCGCCACCTATCCCCGGGTGGTGGCGGTCGCCGCCCGGGTGCTCGGCTCCCGGGACCAGGCCGAGGACGTCGCGCAGGAGGTCTTCCTGAGCTTCGGCCGCTGCACGGTGCCGGCGGGCGAGGCGGTGGGGTGGTTGTGCGTGGCCGCGGCGCACACCGCGCTGAACCATCTCCGAACCGGGCGGCGCCGCGCCTCCCGCGAGGAGGCCGTCGGCGTCGGTGATGTCGCCAGCCCGGACGTCGCCGACATGGTCGTGACGCGCGACGAGCGCCGCCGGGTGCGGGCGGCGCTGGCCCGGCTGCCCCGCAGGCAGGCCGTGGCCCTGGTACTGCGGCACAGCGGCCTGAGCTACGCCGAGGTGGCCGCCGCCCTCGACCTCTCCCCCGGCAGCGTGGGCACCGTCGTGCGCCGCGCCGAGTCCGCCCTACGCAAGGAGTTGAACCGTCATGCGTCATCCGACTGACGGCATGCTGCGCCGGCTTCTGGACGAGCCTGGCGGCGTCGCCGACACCGACCGCGAGCATGTCGCGGACTGCCCGCGGTGCCGGTCCAGACTGGCGGCCACCCGCCGGGACGCCGCGCTCGCCGCAACGGCGCTCGACGTCGACGTCGACAGCGACGTCGAGCACGGCTGGCAGCGCCTCTCCCGTGCGGTCGCCGCAGACCGGCCCCGACAGGTTGCCGTGACCGCCCGCGCCCCCCGATGGCGTACGGCACTGCGCAGCCCGCTCTTCGCCGGTGTCGCCGCCGTCGCGCTGCTGACCGGGGCCACCACCGCCGCCGCCGCGAACTGGCTGCCGATCTTCCGTACCGAGCGGATCGCCCCGATCACGATCAGCCAGGCCGATCTGCTGCGGCTGCCCGACCTCTCCGCGTACGGCGAGGCGACGGTGACCAGGATCGCCGACGTACGCCCGGTCGCCGACGCCGACGCGGCGGAGAGGGCCACCGGCCTCACCGCGCCACGGGTGGCGAAGCTGCCCCGGGGCGTGACCGGAGAACCCGTGTTCCACGTCGGTGACCAGGTGAGCGCCACCTTCACCTTCTCGGCGGAGAAGGCGGCGCGGACCGCCGCGGCCGTCGGCGAACCGCTGCCCCCGCCGCCACCGGGGCTCGACGGCAGCCCGTTCAGGATGACCGCCGGTCCGGGCATCGCCGCCGTCTGGTCGCAGGCCCACGGCGGGCCATCCATGATCGTCGGCCGCGCGGTCGCACCGACCGTCTACTCCTCGGGCGTACCCTTCTCCACCGCCCGCGACTATCTGCTCTCGCTGCCCGGCCTGCCCGAGGACGTGGCGTCCCAACTGCGCCGCTTCACCGACAACGGGACGACCCTGCCCCTGATCGTGAAGACCGGTCAGGAGCGGAGCTTCCCCGCCGACGTCGACGGGGCACCGGCCACGGTCCTCACCACCAGGGACGGCACGCTCGCCGCCGTCTTCTGGGTCCGGGACGGCGTCCTCAACGCGGTGACCGGCTCGCTGAGCACCGACGAGGTGCTGTCGGTGGCCCGTGGGGCGAGGTGGCACCGGTGACGGCCGATCCCGGCACCCGGCGGGGCGAGGCACCCTCCCCCGAATCCGCCGACCGGCTCCTCGCCGAGCTGCCCCCGTCGCCGGCCGTGTGGTGCTCGGGGCTGCGCAAGCGGTACCGGCGCCGGACCGCGGTCGACGACGTCTCCCTCACCGTCGGCCGGGGCGAGGTGGTCGGGCTGCTCGGACCGAACGGAGCCGGCAAGACCTCCGTGATCAAGATGCTGCTCGGTCTGGTCCGGCCCGACGCCGGCGAGGTGCTGCTGCTCGGGCGACCCGGGCGGGACCCGCACTCCCGGGCCCGGGTCGGCTACCTGCCGGAACTCTTCCGGTACCAGCCGTGGCTCTCCGCCGCCGAGGTGCTGGCCCTGCACGTCCGGCTCGCCGGTGTCGCGGTGCCGGCCGCCCAGCAACAGGAGTGTCTGGCCCAGGTCGGCCTCGCCGACCGCGCCGCAGACCGGGTCGGCGGCTTCTCCAAGGGCATGCAGCAGCGCCTCGGGCTGGCCGTCGCGCTGGTGGCCCGCCCCGAACTCGTCGTCCTCGACGAGCCGACCAGCGCACTCGATCCCGTCGGCCGGGCCGACGTGCGGGACCTGCTGCTCTCGCTCAAGGCCCGTGGGATCGCCGTCCTGCTCAACTCGCACCTCATCGGCGAGGTCGAGCGGGTCTGTGACCGGGTGGTCATCCTCGACAGGGGCCGGGTCGCCGCATCGGGAACCCTCGCGGAGCTGCTCGGCCAGCGTGAGCTGCGGTTCCGCCTCGACGGGGTGAACGCGCAGGCGGAGGCGCGGCTCGCCGCCGCCGGCCCGCTCGCCCGGAGCGGAGACACCTTCACCGTCACCCTCCCCGCCGAGCAGGACGGCGTCGGCGTACCCGACCTGGTGGCCGACCTGGTCCGGCTCGGGGTACGGGTACACGCCGTCGAGCCGGGGCGGATCAGCCTCGAGGAGCGGCTGCTCGACATCCTGCGTACCGGCCCCAGCGAGGAGCACCGATGACCGCCCGTACCGTGTTCACCGTCGCCACGCTCACCGTCCGGGAGGCCGCACGCCGACGGGTGCTGCTGGCGCTCGTCGCGCTGACGGTCGTACTGCTGGGGGTCAGCGCCTTCGGATTCTCCCGGATCGACGCCACCTTCGGCGGTCTCACCAGCGGGGAGGCCCGGCTGGCGGCGGCCATGGTGCTCAACCTGGTGATGTTCGGCCTGAGCCTGACCGCCGCGCTCGGTACGGCGTTCCTCGCCGGCCCCACCCTGGCCGGTGAGACCGAGACCGGGATCGCCCTGGCGGTCCTGGCCCGGCCGGTACGCCGCTCGACGGTGCTGCTCGGCAAGTGGCTGGGGCTGGTCACCTTCGGCAGCGGTTTCGTGGCCGTGGCCGGACTCGCCCAGCTGCTCATCGTCCGCACCACCACCGGCTACTGGCCGCCGCGACCGGTCACCGGCCTGGCGCTGCTCGCCGCGCAGGCGGCGGTGCTGCTCACCCTCGGCCTGCTGCTCTCCACCGCCGTCTCCCCGATGGCGTCCGGTGTCGTCGCGGTCGGCCTCTTCGGCGCCACCTGGATCGGCGGCGTGGTCGGGGCGTTCGGCGAGGCGCTCGGCAACGAGAGCGTGGCCCGGATCGGCACCGTCTCCCGGATGCTGCTGCCGACCGACGGGCTGTGGCGTGGTGCCATGAACGCCTTCCAGGACCCGTCCCTGCTGGTCCAGTTCCAGGAGGCGTTCAAGGGGCACCCCTTCCTGAGCGAGGCGGCGCTCACCCCCACCTATCTCGGCTGGACCGGCCTCTGGGTCCTGCTCGCCCTCGGACTGGCGGCGGTCTCCTTCCAGCGCCGGGACCTGTGAGCACCCCGGTCAGGGGCGCGGTGAGTTGCGGGTCCACGGCCGGCGGTCCCGCCGGCCGCCGGTCGCCGCGACGCAGCGCGGGCAGACATGCCGTACCTGGTCGCTGTCGGTCAGCACGTCCGTCGAGGCGTACTCGAAGTTGACGTGCGGGAAACGCCGCAGCGCGGAACGGCTCAGTGCCAGCCCGCAGACCGTCTGGTTCTGCCCCGGCCGCCACGCGTGCACCTCGCCGCCCGGCTGGCGTACGCCGTCGTCGTCCCGCCACTCACCGGACGCCGCCACCATCGCCGGCGCTGTCCTGGTCATCTCGGTCCCGTCGGGTCGGGCGGCCGGTGCCGTGGGTGGAGCCGCACCGACGGGGCCGGCGCGCTGCCGCCCACCGGCCGGATCACCCGGCCGAGTTCCGTTCGTCGCTCCTGGCCTCCGCGTAGCCCTCCATCCGGGAGTCCTCCTCGTGCCCCTCCGGGTGGCCCGGCGGCCGTTCGCTGGCACGCTTCTCGGTCGGCGTCTCCGGTATGCCGCTGCTTTCCTCCGCCGCACCACGCTCGCCGCCCTGTCGCTTCGCACCCTCGGTCATCTCCACCCCTCCGTTCGAGGCGCTCCGGCCCGCTGTCGGCCAGCTCCGCGTCGTGGTCGCCGTCTCCTGCGAAGGGTGCGCTACCCCCATCCGGGACAGCCAAACGACGGGTGGACCTCCAACCTCGACACGGCGCGGCGTCGGCGGCGATGGCGGCCGGTCCTCCGGCCGGCGACACGCCCACCGCTGGCCGTCGTTCCGGGCAGCAGACGGTGCGCCCGACGGGCACGTTTCGCGGGGGGAATCCGGGGTAGCGGCCCGGCTTCGGAGCCGGCGAGCGGACGGAGTGGCCGTGAGCGAGACGATACCGGAGCGGCGACGCGCGACACCGCAGGTGGTACTGGTTCCGCAGCAGTCCGGCTATCCGGGGCCGGTCCGTCGTACCCGCCGGGGCAGTACGCTCACCGCGCTGCTCCGGACGACGGACGCCAAGCAGATCGGCCTGATGTATCTCGTCACCTCGTTCGGCTTCTTCCTGGTCGGCGGGGTGATGGCGCTGTTGATGCGGGCCGAGCTGGGCCGGCCGGGGATGCAGTTCCTCTCGCCGGAGCAGTACAACCAGCTCTTCACCATGCACGGCACGATCATGATGTTGCTCTTCGCCACCCCGCTGGTGTTCGGCTTCGCCAACTACCTCGTGCCGTTGCAGATCGGCGCCCCGGACGTCGCGTTCCCCCGGCTGAACGCCCTGGCGTACTGGCTCTACCTCTTCGGGGCGCTGCTGGTGGTCGGCGGCCTGTTCACCCCGGGCGGGGCGCCGGACTTCGGCTGGACCGCCTACACCCCGCTGAGCCGGTACGAGCACAGCCCGGGTGTCGGCGGAGACCTGTGGATCGTCGGCCTGGTGGTCACCGGGCTCGGTACGATCCTCGGCTCGGTCAACCTGATCACCACCATCCTGACCCTGCGCGCACCGGGGATGACCATGTTCCGGATGCCGATCCTCACCTGGAACATGCTGCTCACCTCGGTACTGGCGATCCTGGTCTTCCCGCTCTTCGCCGCGGCCCTGCTCGGCCTGCTCGCGGACCGCAAGCTCGGCGCGCACGTCTATTCCGCCGAGACCAGTGGACCGCTGCTGTGGCAGCACCTCTTCTGGTTCTTCGGCCACCCCGAGGTCTACATCGTGGCGCTGCCGTTCTTCGGCATCATCACCGAGATCATCCCGGTCTTCGCCCGCAAGCCGATCTTCGGCTACAAGGGACTCGTCGCGGCGACGCTGGCGATCACCGGGTTGTCGATGAGCGTCTGGGCGCACCACATGTTCGGCACCGGCCAGGTGCTCCTGCCGTTCTTCTCGATCCTCAGTTTCCTGATCGCCGTGCCGACCGGGGTGAAGTTCTTCAACTGGATCGGCACGATGTGGAAGGGACAGCTCACCTTCGAGACGCCGATGCTCTTCGCCATGGGCTTCCTGGCGACCTTCCTCTTCGGTGGACTCTCCGGGGTGCTGCTGGCCAGCCCGCCGATCGACTTCCACACCCACGACACCTATTTCGTGGTGGCGCACTTCCACTACGTACTCTTCGGCACCATCGTCTTCGCCGCCTTCGGCGGGGTGTACTTCTGGTTTCCCAAGATGACCGGCCGGATGCTCGACGAGCGCCTCGGGAAAATCCACTTCTGGACGATGTTCGTCGGCTTCCACACCACGTTCCTGGTGCACCACTGGCTGGGCAACGAGGGGATGCCCCGCCGGTACGCCGACTACCTGCCGACCGACGGCTTCACCACGCTGAACACGATCTCCACCATCGGGTCGTTCGTCCTCGGCGCGTCGACGCTCTTCCTGCTCTACAACGTCTGGAAGTCCTGGCGCTTCGGCCGGGTCGTCGAGGTCGACGATCCGTGGGGCTTCGGCAACTCGCTGGAGTGGGCGACCAGTTGCCCCCCGCCGCTGCGCAACTTCGACCGGCTGCCCCGGATCCGCTCCGAGCGGCCCGCCTTCGACGTCAAGTACGGTCCGCTCGTCGCCGACCTGGGCCGGGACCTGCCGCAACGGTCCACGAAGCCGCCGCAGGAACTGGACGAGGTGCTCGGGCCCGACTCCGGCCCGGACCGGTCCGACCGGCCCGCGCCGGGCGGGGCCCGAGGTGCGCGCGGGGCCGAGGAGCACCGGCCGGACCCGCGCTCCGGTGCCCGCCCGGTCGAGGTGCCGGAACCCTCCGAGGTACGCCGCCCCGAGCATGCGGAGGCGGAACCGGACGACGATCTCGGCGGCGCCGACCGGGGTGGCGCGGAGAACGACCGGTGGCGGACCGGCGGCGACTCCGGGCCGGGCTGAGGTCCGACCCTCGACCCCGCCCGCGCCGCGAGCCCGAGACCGGGCCCGGGGCGCGGCGCCGCCCCCCGGCCCGGTAACCGGTCAGGACTCCGACCGGCCGAATCCGCGACCGGCTCCCGCCGGGTGCGGCGGGGCCGGCACCAACGTCCAGGAAGCCGGCCGCGTCAATCCCGCATCAGCGGTGCCAGACCGGAGAGCCGGAGCACGCGGGCGACGAGCGGCGGAGAGCCGAGTATCCGGTACGTCCAACCGGCGGCGCGGCTGGCCTCGTATCCGGCCAGGAGTGCGGCCACCCCGGCGGCGTCGATCAGCGGTACCCGGCTGAGGTCGACCTCCAGCCGACGCGCGGCGACCCGGCCGACCGACTCCAGCAGGGTGTGCCGGAGTTGACCGGCGGTGTCGTGGTCGATCTCACCCTCGACCCGGAGCCGCAGGACGCCGTCCCGGAGCTGTCCACGGAGCCGCAAGGCCGGCGGCCATCCACCCGGCTGGTAGCCGCGCCACGCGGGCGGTTCGTCGGTGAGCATCGCCACGCGCAGCCAGGAGAGTGTCTGGGTCAACAACCGGGACACGTGCATCTGGGAGATCCCGTACCGCTGCGCGATCTCCGACTGTGTCTTGTTCCCGTAGAAGCGCAGGGTAAGAATCTGGCGCTCGCGCGGCGGCAACTGCGCCAGCAGCCGTTGCAGGGTGACCCGCTCGTCGACGGTTTCGAGTTGGGCGTCCGGCTTGCCCATCTGGTCGGCCAGGGTGACGCTGCTGTCGTCGCGGCCGCGCAGGGGCGCGTCGTAGGAGGCGGGACGATACCCGAGCGAGGACTGCCGGGCCTGCCGGACGTCGACGACCGAGGCACCCATCTCCCGGGCCAGTTCCGCCTCGCTCGGCTCGCGGGCCAGCCGCTGCCGCAGGGTGGCCGCGCACTGCCGGACCTCCTGGGACAGCTCCTGTAGCTGGCGGGGGACGTGCACCCCCCAGGTGCGGTCCCGGAAGTGCCGCTTCAGCTCCCCCAGCACGGTGGCGGCGAGGTAGGCGCTGAAGGAACCGCGGCCCGGGTCGAACCGGGCGATCGCCAGCATCAGCCCGAGGCTGCCGGACTGTTGCAGGTCCTCCACCGGCTCGCCCCGCTCCCGGTACCTCCTGGCGAGGACGTGCACGAACGGCAGCGCCAGGCGGGCCAGTTCCTCGGCCTCGGCGGCCCGTTGCGACGGTGACAGGTGTCCGGCACGCTCGGCGTAGCGCAGGGCCGCCGCGTCGAGCATCGCCCGGTACGCATCGTTGTGGTCCATCACACGGGTCTCCGACGCGGCGGATGGCTTCGCTGCCATTCTCGAACTCCTCCGGGCCACGGCTTCGCAGATCGTGACGGCCGATGGCCGACCACGGTCTGCCTTTACCCCTGCCCCACGCCGCCGAATCAGCAGAGTTGGATCTCAGAACGGCGGCGGGGCGTAGCCACGATCCGACCGTTCCGGAGCCCGGCGTTCCGGGAGCCCGAGCAGGCTCGTCACCCCGGTGAGCTCGAACACCCGCAGGATGAAGGGCCGGGGATTGACCACGTACATCCGGCAGCCGAGCCGCTCGGCGTCGGCGCATCCGAACAGGAGGGTCCTGATCCCGGACGAGTCGCAGAATCTCAGTTGGGACAGGTCGACGGCGACGCTGGCGAACCCGTGCCGCAACACCTGGTCGAGCGCCCGGCGCAGCAGGTCGACGGTGTCCATGTCGAGATCACCGGCGAGTCGTACGGTGAGTGCCCCGGCCGTGCCCGGATCCAGCGCCACCGTCAGCGGCGGTCCCTGGCCGAGCAGCGGGTGGGTGTGCGGTGAATCCCTCCGGGTCTCCGCCCCGCCCGTCGCGGTGACGTGCCCGGTGGCCGATGGGGCGGCTCTCCGCTCAGCCACGGTGCTCGCCCCCACTGCTGGGGACGGCATGGCCGGCCACGCACCGCGTCACGTCGGGACGGTCCGCACCTGGCATGCACGACCGCGATTCCAGCCCGAAATCGGGGTGGACGCCGGTGAGGGTGAGGACGTGCTCGACCGTCCGGGAGATGTCACGGATAACCAACTCACCGCCGGCGCCGGTGACGATGCTCCGGGCCCGCAGCAGGGCGCTGACGCCGTGCGCGGAGAAGAACGTCACCGCCGACAGGTCGAGGACGAGCCGCAGCGGCCGGCCGCCGGCCAGCCGCTCGACGACCGTGACGAGACTGTCGGCGTTGCTCATGTCGACCTCACCCCGCGCCCCGAGCACGATCGTCGTGCCCTCGGGGTCCAACGTGAGTGACATTATCGGGGCACCGATGATCCGAGCTGTCGCGGAACTGGTTGCCCCCTGTTCAATCGGCATGACGCCTCCGGGGGTGATCGGCAGGAGCCGCCCGCTCAGGTAGTGTCGGGCGTCGTGGCGAACGGTTCGGGCGCACGTCTTGACCCACCGGCCACGTTACCCCGTTCGGGATGATTCGGCTCTATGGGAGGGGCCGCGACATCGTCCGGCTGCAAAAGCCCGAAGAGCTGGCGGGTGTGCCCGGCGGGCGTCGCTGGGAACAATCGACGGATGGACAGTATGGTCCAGTGCGAGACCCAACTGGTCGGCACCCGGGTGGTCGCCCGGTTTGTCGGCCACCTCACGGTGGCATCGGCCCCGTCGGTACGACTCAACCTGCTCAAGTGTCTGGCGGACCAGCCGGACGCGCTGGTGGTCGACCTCGCCGCGCTGACCGTCGCGCAGCCGACGGCGCTCACCGTGTTCACCGCCGTCGCCCGGCAGGCCGCCGTCTGGCCCGGCACCCCGGTTCTGCTCTGCGCTCCGGACACGACGACCTCGGCCCTGCTGAGCAGCGGGTCGTACGGGCGGATGGCGGTCTTCGACTCGATCGACCGGGCGCTGTCCACCGACGCCGGGCCGCTGCTGCCCTCGGTCAGGGAGATGCTCCTGCCGGTCTCCAGCGCGGCACGGCGGGCTCGGGACGTGGTCACCGACGCGTGCACCCGGTGGCACCTGGCGGATCCGGTGGGCCCGGCCTGCCTCGTCGCGACCGAGTTGGTCAGCAACGCGGTGACCCACGCCCAGACCCTGATCGACCTGCGCGTCTCGCTACGCCGTTACCTGATGATCGCGGTACAGGACGGCAGTGTGGCCGAGCCGAGGTTGTCCGTGCCCGCGCCGTCGACGCTGGGGACCGGGCGAGGGCTGCTGCTGGTCGACAGCGTGGCCCGGCGATGGGGCAGCGTTCCGGTCGAGGGCGGCAAGGTGGTGTGGGCCGCACTGGACATCGGCTCGCCGCCTCCCGACTGATCGGGCCGGCACCTCAGCACGCCGACGGCTCGTCGATCTCCATCACCAGGATCGCCCCGGTGGTGCCGTGCTGCTGGTTCGGCATCGGGGTGCCGGAGACCCGTACCTCGACCGGCCGCCCGCGCCGGTTGACCGCACTGACGGTCATCTGTTCGGTGTCCCCAGAAGTCCTCGGCGCGCCGGTTCCAGGACCGCGCCGCACCGCCTCGTCGATCACGACGACGCCGGCCCGAAGGAGAGGCGAGCGCGGCCGGCCCTCGGGGGCCGGCCGCGCCGATCATCCGTCCCACCGGTCGGCGTCGCGGGCCGCAGGGCGGTCAGCGGCGGTTCCCGGTCGCCAGGCCGAGCCCGATCATCCCGATCCCGAGACCGAGGTGCAGCCAGTCGTCGGCTCCGTTGAGCGGGACGAAGTTGGCCGGGCTGTCGTGGCTGATCACCAGGCCGTACAGCCAGAGCACCAGGTAGACGGCGCCGCCGGCGATGAGGTACACCCGGGCCCGCTCGGCCGTACGGGCCATCGCCAGGCCGACGACACCGAACAGCAGGTGCACGATGTTGTGCAGCACCGACACCTGGAAGACGCCGAGCAGCCGGGCGTCGGACTCGTGCCCGGCGAACATCATGCTGTCGTAGTTCGTCGTCACACCGGGGATGAAGCCGGCGATCCCGACCAGCAGGAACGCGACGCCGACCACCAGCGCCACCCTGCGGACCGGGGCGACGGCGTCGGTCGTGCCGGCGACGTCCGCCGTGGATCTGCCTACCATGTCGCACCTGCCATGTCGACGGTCAGTCCTGGCCGTCCGCGGCCCGCCGGAGCGAGTCGCGGACCCGATCCAGGACGGCCAGCGGCAGCCCCAGCGCGGCGTTGGCGGTGGCCGACTCGGCCCCGGGATGCGGCCGTGTCGGTGCCACCGCCTCCGCCGCCTGGAGCGCGGTGGCCAGCCGGCGGAGCCGGGTCGCCGGGACGTGCTGACGCAGGAGCGGGAACTCGTACCGTTCCTCGTGGCGCGCGTGCTGGAGCACCGCCTCCCGCAGCAGCAGCACGCCCTCGTCGAAGCCGTCCGCCTGCACGCCGCCGTCGACGAGTTCCTTCAGCATCTCCTTGGCCTGGCGTTCCTCCGCCAGCCGGTCATCGACCAGCTCGTCGCCGCCACCGCCCGGCAGCGTCCGGGCCAGCGGATGGACCACCTCCTCCTCGGCCGTCTCGTGCACGGCCAGCAGCAGGACCAGGTCGTCGAAGGCGTCCCGCCGCGTCTCGCCGTCACCCCCGGTCACCAGGAGGAACAGCTCCTCGATCCGCGCGTGCTGGGCGAGCAGCAGGTCGACGACGTCCGGTTCGGGGCCGGGGGTGGCGAGGGCCGAACCGGCGGTGGTGGCGGTGGCGGCGCCGTTGTCGTCAGGCACGGCGGGACCCCTCCTGGGCGCGAAGGGACTCGACCGGGTGCGGGCCCTCGGTCTCGATCCGGTACTCGTCGCCGAACTTCTCCCGGTGCAGGTCGATGACCTCCTCACTCGGCGGCTTCTGGCCGTCGTGGAGTTGCTGCTGCATCCACTCGAACCGTTCGTGCGCCTCCCGCACGTAGCCCTCGCCGAGCTTGTTCAGGTCGATCTGGGTGGCCAGGAGGTGGCGCAGATAGTCCTTGTTCGGCTCGAAGGTGAGCGGCTCCGGGACCCCGGTGCTGCCGACGATCTCCTCCGGCTCCCGGCCGTCGTGCACCCGCAGCAGGTTCGCCGCCTGTTGCAGGTGGGCCAGCTCCATCTGGAGGTGGAGTTCCCAGATCGCCTTGATCCGCGGGTCGCTCTCCTGCTCCATGAACGAGTAGTACAGCCAGCACTCGTTGTACTCGTGGGTGAGCAGCCGCTCCCACCAGTTCTCCCCCGCGTCGAGCAGCGACTCGTAGTGGGTGACGTGTTCCTGCTCGATCAGGCTGATCTCCTGGTAGAGCTGCCGGGCGATCGGCTCCATGTACTGCGGCCCGACGTTCATGTAGTAGATCATCACCTGCTGCTCGGCCGAGAGGATCGTCAGCGCGTTCAGCTTCGACCGGGGGTCGACGGTGTCCTTGTCGTACGGCGTCCGCACCTCGTCGAAGGGGTGCCGGTGCTCCGCCACGGTCGGCCGGCCCGGCATCACCTCGGTGAGCCCGTCGACGATCTTCTCCGCCTTGCGCCGCTCGACCATCTCGTACAGGTTGGCGTAGCGGTAGAGGTGGTCGAAGTCCTCCAGGACCCCGAACTCGTACGCCTGCTTCAGGTAGGGGTCCGGCTCGTGCCGGGCCACCCAGGCGGTGAGGTCGACCGCGACCTGCTCGTATCCGAGTGTCGTCTCCAGCACACTGGCCACCCCGGGCAGCAGCCAGTTCACCACCCGCTGCTGCTGGTTCTCGACGTACCGCACGTAGGCGAGCTGGCGGCGGACCTCCGGGTCGGGGCAGTTGCGGGCGAAGTTGTGCTGGAACATGATCGCCTCGACCTCGATGCCGTTCATCGTGATGATGCGGCAGCGGGTGTACGGGTCGACCGCCTCCGGGTCGATCGGTTCGACGTTCAGCTCACGCCAGTTGCGAATTTGCCTGTCCAGTGGCAGGCCCTGGTGCTCCAAGGGATTGAACACGATTTCTCCTCCAGCGGTCGAGTGCGCACCCCGTACCCTGGCGACCTGCCAATAAACGCGACATCAAAGCTTTTTGCGGTCGAGGGATGCCGATCCCGGCAAGCACGGCCATATCAGCGCGCGAACGCAGCACGATCCACTGTGCCGTGACATTTTTTCGGTCCGGCGGGAGTGGACGGTGATGATCGTCCAAGTCTCCGATCAACGGCGGCGGGTTTGGGGGATCTCCAGCCGGAGAATATGCAGCCACCTATTTCAATGGAGGTGGCATCATGGCCAGCAGATCCGAGCCGGTCGGCCGGACGGTGAACGAGACCGCCCTCGTTCGCAGGGTCGCGGTCGCCGTCAGCGCGGTCTTCCTGCTCGTCGGCGTCCTGGGCTTCATCCCCGGCGTCACGACCAACTACGACAGCATGACCTTCGCCGGGCACGAGTCCGACGCCCATCTGCTCGGTGTCTTCGAGGTCTCGGTGCTGCACAACATCGTGCACCTCCTCTTCGGTGTCGTCGGCCTGGCGATGGCCCGTACCGTCGAGCGGGCCCGGCTGTACCTCATCGGCGGTGGCGCCGTCTACCTGGTCCTCTGGCTGTACGGCCTGGTCATCGGGCATGACAGCGCCGCCAACTTCGTCCCGCTCAACGGTGCGGACAACTGGCTGCACTTCTTCCTCGGGGTGGGGATGATTGCTCTCGGGCTCCTCACCACCAGGAAGCGCTGACGCGATCGATGCTGGCCGGTCGGGTGGGTCACCGACCGGCCAGCATCGTGGTCGGCGCGGACACGCAGCGCGGGAGGCACGAATGGACGCTCCACCTCCACCCCGGGTGGCTCACCCGGTGATGTACCACCGGTGGAACTGGATCAGCTTCCTCCACTGGCGCTACCCGCCGGCTCTGGTGCAGGCGATGCTCCCCGCCGGGCTGCGGGTGGAGACCTTCGACGGGTCGGCCTGGATCGGCCTGACCCCGTTCCTCATGCAGGGGGTCCGGCCACCCGTCGTGCCGAGCGTGCCGTGGCTGTCGGAATTCCCGGAGACGAACGTCCGGACCTACGTCCGTGACGGGCGGGGCCGCAGCGGCATCTGGTTCCTGTCCCTGGACGCGGCGCGGCTGCCCGCCGTGGTCGCCGCCCGCGCCGGCTACGCACTGCCGTACTTCTGGTCGGACATGACGGTACGCCGGGCCGACGACCGGATCTCCTACCGGTGCGCCCGCCGCTGGCCCGGCCCGAGGGGGGCGCGCTGTGACGCCGACGTACGGCTCGGTCCGCCGCTCGCCGAGCGCGAGCGCGACGAGCTGGCGCACTTCCTGACGGCGCGGTACCGGCTGTTCAGCGTCGTACTCGGCCGGCTCGTCGCCGCCGAGGCGGAACACGTCGAGTGGCCGCTGCACCGCGCCGAACTGCTGCACCTGGACCAGGATCTGCTCCCCTCGGCGGGTCTGCCACCGCCGGACGGGGAACCGCTGCTGCACGCGTCCGTAGGGGTCCCGGTCAGAGTGGGAATGTGGCACCCCTGATCCGTCGCCGCCCCCGGGTCCGGCCGGACTGCGACGGTGCGCCGGTGGCCCGTGCCACCGCCCCGCCACCCCGACGCCTGCCGGCGCTCACCGCTCGGTGGGCTCGCCCTGGGGCCCCTTCGGTGCGAGCTGCCCCTCCGCCGGGGTCGCCTGGCGACGCAACTGGCCCTGCTCGCTCTCCGAGTACTGTCCGGCCTGGCGCAGCGGCGGCGAGTAGGCGTGGATCGTCACCGTCTCCCCCGCGCCCGGCTCGCGTCGCATCCGGTGGATGAAGGTCTCGTCGAAGCAGAAGACCTCGCCCGCCCTGACCGCCTCGCCCTCCGGCTCACCCTCCAGCCGCAGGCGTTCGTGCCGGATGGCGCCGCGGACCACGAAGACGGCGCCCTTGGAGGCGTGGTGGTCGTGGTAGCCGGTGTCGTGCTGGTCGGCCATCCAGGAGATCGCCCAGATTCCTTGGCACCCCGCTCGGTCCCGAACCATGCGACCGGCCGCAGCCGTCCTCGCCCACCGCCGCCGCAGCCGGTCGCGGTCGACCTGTCACAGGTGGACGACCGGCCGGCGGCGAGCCGTGCCGACCCGCGACCTCCCGGCTGGGCCGGGCCCGGACGTCGATCGGCCATCGCCCGCGTCAGCGCGGCGGACCACACTGACGAGGCGATGGCCGGATCGGACGCTACCGCTTGACGATCCTGATCGTCGCCGTACGGTACTTCTCGCGCCGGTCTTTCTTCGTCGGGTCGTAGTTGTTCTCGATGTTTCCGGCGGCATCGACCGAGAACCAGCGGAACGTGGTCGTCTCGGTCACGTGGAACACCTGCCCCGGCTCACGGAACTCGGTCGCCTCGTAACGCGGCGAGTCCAGGGTGGGCCGGCTGCCGTCCGTCGTGTAGTAGATGGTGGCCGGTTCGCTGGTCTCGAAGCGCACGTCGACGGAGTCGCGGTATGTCCCGGCGCCGGGAAGGAGCCGGGAGGTCGGGTCCCGCTTGTCGTTGCCCCACTCCGCCGCGATCCGGAACATCTCCATGATCCCGTTGGCGTACTCCATCGTCTCGGCGTGGCCGCTGACGAGTTCCGGGTCACCCACCCACGGTGGCTGGAACGAACCGCCCTGCCAGTCGCCGGTACCCGGGTTGTAGACCGAACCGCCGACCTCCCAGCCGAAGGCGTAGATCCCGTAGGTGTGATAGAGGTCCTCGCGTACGTTGCCGGCCGAGGAGTAGAGGACGTCCGACGAGCCGCCGACGTTCTCCGGCGTGACGACGGTCTGCCGGTGCGCCTTGACCTGTGACAGGATCCGGGCGGCCGACTGCCAGTAGAACGCCTCGTCACCCAGCGGCGGCCGTGGCGTGGTGATCCGCCCGTCCGCGATGTAGGCGCCGGGCTGCCAGAAGAGCTGGCCGCCGTTGGAGTGCACCGACATCATGAACTTGATGTTCGAGTACTTCTCGACCAGCCAGATGATGTTCTTCGACTCGGGCTCGGAGAGCTCCGCCGGTCCCTGGTAGGTGTTGCTGACGCAGTTGGTCGAGCCGCCCGCGTAGCCGTCGTGGCCCGACCCGACCCGGTAGTTGCGGTTCAGATCGACGCCCCAGGCGTTCCGCTGCCCCGGATCGGCGTTCTCGTCCGGGCAGTGGTTCGTCATGTTCCGGCGCTGCGAGGCGAAGTTGTAGAAGCTGTAGTTCGCCCCGTCGGGGTTGTTGGAGAGAATCAGGAAGATGTCGGTGTCGTTGACGATCTTCTTCGTCTCCCGGTCGGTCCGGTAGTTGTGCACCAGACGCTCGGCCGTCTCCAGCGTGGTCGTCGCCGGTACCCACTCGCGGGCGTGGTCCTGCGCCTGGATCAGGACGCCGGGCTTCTTGCCGTCGCGGTGCTTGCCGATCCGCAGGACCGGGATGGTGGCCGGGCCCCGGGGCACCTCGCCCGCCGGTGCGCCGTCACGCTTCTGGTCGAGGAAGTCGGTCAGCGCGACCGGACCCGGCGTCGGCGCGACGATTCCGGTGCCGGCGTTCGTCCGGTACGGGTGCGCCCGGTCGACGAGGCCCCGGGAGCCGCTCTCCAGCGCCGCCGCCACCTCGGCGGCGGTACTCGCCAGCGCGCCGGAGGCGTCCTTGGCGAGGAGGACCCGGACCGCCTTGCCGACGACCTCGACACCGAGCGGGAGGTTCGCACCCGGCCGCTCCACGAACTCGACGGTCACCTCGTTGCCGCCCTGGTGGCCCCAGGCCGCCGAGCTGACGACGACCGCCTCCTGCCCGGTACCGCCGATGGTGGCCTGCGCCTTGCGCTGGTAGCCGTTGGTCCGGTTCGGCAGGTAGACGATCTCCGCGATGTCCGGGTACTGCCGGGCGATCTCCTCGGCGCGGCGGTAGAGCTGCTGCGGGTGCCGGTAGCCGTCCACGAAGTCCGACCGGTAACCCGGACGCGCGGTCAGCGGCGGCGGCGCGTTCTCCAGCCAGTTGGAGACGTCGCCGGTGGTGACACCGCCGGTCGAACTGGTGACCCGGATCTGCTTCGGCCGTACGTCGAGTTTGAACAGGTTCCGGTGGAACATGTACTGCCCGGAGTCGACGAACCGGCTCATCGTCCGGGCGAAGCCGAACGGGGTGCCCCGGCCCGAGTCGTTTTCGAGCTGCATCTCCACGACCGGGTCCGACTGCTGCCCCTCGGTGGTCCGGGCCTCGACGTAGAGGAAGCCCTGGCCCTTCGTGGTGAACCAGTCGGCGCGGACCACCCGTACCGTCTTCTCGTGGGTCTGCGGCTGGACCGCCCGCGCGCCGAGGGCGGCGAACCCGCCGTCGGCCCGGTCACTCCAGGAGAAGGACTCGTCGTCGCCGAGGATCTTGACGCCCATCGCCTGGACCTCGGCGACCTGCGCGGCGGTCAGCACCGCCTCGCCCTCGATGCCGGCCGGTACGCGCCGGAGGCCGTGCTCGAGGTCGAAGCCGGCGGCGACGACCTTGTCGAGCATGTCGGCGCCGGTCAACTGGATGCGTACCAGGCGTACCGACTCCTGGCTCTCCAGTGGGGATCGCCCGGAACCGGCCGGGTCGGTGGACCTGGTGGGATCCGCACCCGCCGGTGCGGTCGCCATCAGGACGGTCCCCACCAGGGCGGGCAGCGCGAAGAGCGCGGTGCGCAGTCGTCTGCGTCGCATGCTCCCTCCTTCTGTTTGCGGCCTCTGGTCGATGCGCGTGGAGCGGCCGGTGGACGAGGCTGGGTGCGGTGAGCGTATGCGCATTCTTCACATCGACGGACGACCCGAAGCGGATCTTGAGCATTACTTGAGATTTCGCCCCGGTTCCCGGGCCGGCCCCGGGCCAGCACGGCGGCGAGCGCCGGACCGGCCACGACGGCGGAGCGCCGCACCGGCGCCGCCGGCCGGCGAACCGACCGCTACCGGTCGACGGGTTCGCCGCCGCAGCCGGCGGCCTTCGCGCGTACCGCCGGATCGGTGGAGGCGAGCAGTGCGGCGACCACGGCTGGCTGGTCGGCGGGGGTCAGATGGTCGAACAGGTCCTCGATCGGGTCCCAGTTCCACAGGTACGGCCCGATCTGGATGCCGTACTCGTCCGAGGCGCGGTCGAGCCAGTGGTCCCCGTCGGCCCAGCCCGCCCGTACGGCCGCCACCGCCACCTCCCCCGGCCACGGTGCCGGCGCCCGGGCCGCGGCCAGCGCCGCCGCGGCGCGTACCGGGCCCGGCTGGCCCTCCCCGAGCGCCTCGGCGAGCAGGGCGGTGGCCGGGTCGAGGGCGGCGGCCGCGATGACGAGCGCTCCCCGCGCCTGGTCGTCCGTCTCGACCGTCCACCGGTCGCGCAGTGCCGGCAGGATGTCGCCGGCCCGCTCCGGGCACTGCCCGAGCGCGTAGGCGGCGGCCAGCCGGCTCCACGGCTCGGCTGCGGCGAGCAGGGGCAGCAGCCGGTCGACCTCGGCGGTGACCGTGCGGCGGAGTGCGGCCAGCACCGGATGGTCCGGGTCGACGATCTGCGCCATGTCGCCGAGCAGGTGCGCGATGCCGCCCGGATCGGTGGTGGCGGGGTGGTCCAGCAGAGCGGCCAGGAACGGCACCGCCGGGGCGGTCGCCGGGCAGACGTTGCCCTGGTGCAGGATGCGGGCGCGCAGCTCGTAGAGCGCGTACAGCGCGTCCTCCTCGTCGGGACCGCCGATCCGGCGGATCAGGTCCGGCACGTCATTCGCGCGGCCGTACGCGTGCGTCAGCTCCGCCCACGGCACCCGGTCGAGTCCGTCCAGCACGACGGTGACGGTACACAGTGTCGGCCTCCCGGGTCGCCGACGCCCGCTGCGCGGTCCGACCCACCGCGAAGATCGTCAAGGCCGGATCGCCGGTAGGATCGCCGGGATTGCCGTGGTGCGCCTGGAACCCAGCGCCAAGGAGGCCCCGCCGTTCTCACGAGGGACAGCGGGGCTGACCCGCGGAGCCGGGCCGCTCCCCGGTGTCGACGCGGCGGTGCCCGCTTCCGTCGGCCGCACCTTGTAGCATTGCCGCGTTCTTCAGTCGGCTGCTGAAACGAGACGACATGCGGTGGTTCCAGCGCCTGCTGGGTCGGAGGCAGATCCAGCACGATCCGGCCCGACAGGAGGCCCTCCTCCAGGACCTTCGGCACCGGTTCGGTGCCGGCGGGCAGGTCCGGTTCGCCGACCAGGCCGATGCGGTCAGCCGGTTGCTGGATGGTGACGACGGTCTGCTCGTGGCGGCCCGGGTCGTCGGGGAGTTCGCCGACGCGGCCCACGCGGACCTCCTCGCCCAGGCCGCCGAGCTGTACCGGCGCACCGGACGCCGGCTCGTGGTCGACCGGCGGAACTACCGGCCGCTGTGGCGGGAGGCCGGGCCCCAGCTGCGCTGGCCGCTGCTGGCGCTGCGGTGCGACTTCCACCCGTACGTCCAGGTGGCCGGGGCGGTGGCGGTCGTCGGCGCCCGGGCGCCCCGGCTGGTGCGGATGACCGACCCGAGCCCGCTGCTGCGACACGTGTTCGAGGTGCTGGACCTCACCGCCGCCGGCTGGGAGTACGGCCGGGTCCGGGCGGACGTCGACGCCGCCGCCCTGGCCAACCGGCTGATCTCGACCGCCCGGCAGATCCGCGCGGCGATGGACGACCCGCCCCGGCTGCCGCCGCCGGCCCGGGAGCTGATGCGGCGCAACAACAACATCGACGTCTACGACCCCAGCGGGCACCGGGTGGTCAGCGCGATCAACCTGGGCGCGGAGATGCGCCCGGCCCTGCTGGCCTGAGCGCACCGCCGGCCAACCCGACCGACCCGACCGACCCGATCGGCGCGGGGCACGGGAGCCGGGGCGCCGGAGGCGACGGTCCCCCGGGCCGGCGCGGGGGGCGGTGTTCCGGCGATGCCCGGATGTCCGTTTCGCCGGTCGGCCCCGGGTTGCTCGCCCGGCACAGATCCGCCCGGCCGGCGGGTGACTCCGGGCCCGCCGTGGGTATGCGCACCGCGCGGACGGGCCCTCGGTGGGCATCGGCGGGCGACCGCCGCGTCCGGGAGCGAAGTCGGGAGGGCGGTCATGGGATACCGGGCGCGCCAGGGTGAGCAGCCGGTCGATCTGGACCGCGCCGAGGACGAGGAGGGTCAGGCCAGGTTGACCCAGGTGGTCGCCGACACGGAGGTCCCGGCCCCGTCGGGTACGGACGAGAGGCCGGACATCGTCACCGAGGACGACGGCTCCGGGATGGCCGGTGGGGCGTCCGGCGGCAGCGGCGGCAGCTCGGCGACGACCGGGCACCCCGATTCCGTGCACTGAACCGATCACGTGCACTGAACCGATTCCGTGCACTGAACCGATCACGTGCACTGAACCGACACCGCGCACTGAGCCGAGCACGTAAGCCGATCACGCGCACTGAGCCGACACCGTGAGCGCCCCCGCCCCGGTGGACGGCGCTGAAACGCGTACCGGAAAAGGCCGCCCGGCGGGGCGGTCCCGGAGGTCGTCGCCGGTGTTCGGCGGGAGGCGCCGCGGCCCCGGGGCACCCGGGTAGCGGCGCCGTTTCTCGTCACGCCGGTTCGCGGCGTCCGCTCTCGGCCGGGTCCGGGTGGATGTGGCCGGTCGGGCGGTAGGTCCACGCCGAGGGCGCTGGCCAGCGGAACCTCCCGCACCGGCGGTCACCCGACGCGGCGGAGCTTCCGGAGCCGGCCACCTGAAGTGATCACGGGGCGACGGTCAGCGAGAGAATCCGGCGGCACCGGAGCAGCATTGACATGTTTCACCGCCTTGCCTGAAACTTATCAAGTCGGCATCGGTGATCATCGATTACTTGCTGGCGAGACCATCACCCCACCCGGAAGGAGAGCCCTGGTGGCCACCAACTCGGGCTGCTCTAGCCTCCGCTCGACGGTCGTCACGCTGGCGGTAGCGGCGCTCGCGGTCGTCGGAACGGTAACTGTAGTAGCGAGAACGACAACCACCGCCGAGGCCGCCGCCGACGTCGTCGTGGCCGCCTCTGGCGTCGAGGACGAGGGCGCCGACTGTCCCGTACCCGGCTCGGGGTCCTCGACATCCAACTCCCGGCTTCCCGACCCGTTCCGGAAGATGGACGGTACCCGGATCACCAGCAAGGCCGACTGGCGTTGCCGGCGGGCCGAGACCAGGGAGCTCGCGGAGCGGCACGTCTACGGCCAGAAACCCGCGAAGCCGGCCACCGTCACCGGGACGGTGTCGAGCTCCAGCATCACGGTGAACGTCTCCGACCAGGGCCGCAGCGCGAGCTTCTCGGCCGGCGTCCAACTGCCCAGCGGCACCGGCCCCTTCCCGGCCGTCGTCGTGGTGGGCGGGCTCGGCGCCGACACCTCCACCATCCGCTCCGCCGGGGTCGCCACCATCAGCTTCGACCCGCTGGCCGTGGGCCGGGAGGGCACCCCGCGGAACAACAAGCAGGGCGCCTTCTACAGCATCTACGGCGCGTCCAGCAGTACCGGCATCCTGATGGCCTGGGCCTGGGGCGTGAGCCGGATCATCGACGTGATCGAGTCCTCCGGCGGCAACATCCTCCGGGCCGACGCCATGGGGGTGACCGGCTGCTCCCGGTACGGCAAGGGCGCCTTCACCATCGGCGTCTTCGACCAGCGCATCGCGCTGACCATGCCGATCGAGTCCGGCAGCGGCGGCGTCGGCGCCTTCCGCTCGATCGCCACCGAGAGTGGGGCACAGCCGCTGAGCAGTGCGTACGGCGAGCAGCCGTGGCTGGGTGACGCGTTCAGCTCCTTCACCGGCAACCCGAACAGCCTGCCGGTCGACACCCACCAGATGGTGGGGATGGTGGCGCCGCGCGGCCTGTTCATCATGGACAACCCGCACGTCGACTGGCTGGGCGCCCGCTCCGGCAGCGTGGCGGCGCTGGGCGGTGCCGAGGTCTACAAGGCACTCGGGGCCGGCGACAACATCACCTACTGGTCCGACGTCCAGGACGGCACGCACTGCGCCGTCCGGTCCGAGTGGCGTACCCCGCTCCAGCAGAACCTCCAGAAGTTCCTGCTGAAGACGGGCAACGCCGCCGGTACGATGCGGATCTCCAGCCGGAAGGCGGGCAACCTGGCCGAGTGGCGGGACTGGCAGACCCCGACCCTGACCGACGGTCCGGGCACGACGCCCACCACGCCGCCGACCGGTGGGCCGACCACGCCGCCGGTCACCACCCCGCCCACCACGCGGCCGCCGACCACCCCGCCGGTCAGCGGAGCCTGCTCGGCGACGGTGTCGCTCAACCAGTGGACGGGCGGATTCGTCGCCACGGTACGGGTCACCGCCGGTTCCGCGCCGGTCAACGGCTGGACGGTCTCGATGACCCTGCCGTCGGGGGCCAGTGTCACGAACGTCTGGAACGCCAACCGCAGCGGGAACACCGGTGCGGTGCAGTTCAGCAACGTCAGTTTCAACGGCTCGATCGCCGCCGGCCAGTCGACCGAGTTCGGCTTCCAGGGGTCGGGTTCCGGGACGGGGATGAGTCCCACCTGTTCGGCCGGATAGTTCGCCCCAGCGATCGTCCCGGGGCCCGGTGTGGCGGCGAGCAGCCTCCGCACCGGGCCCCGGCCCGGTTCAGAGCAGTCCCCGCCCGGCCAGGTTGGCCATCAGGTCGCGGATGCCGAAGTTCCAGGGCTCGCACTCCTCGCTGTGCCGGACCCGGTTGACCAGGGTGCCGAGCGGGGCGGAGCTGATCCGGACCACGTCGTCGACCCTGTGCGTGAAGCCCTCCCCCGGGCGGTCCCGGTCCTGGATCGGCGCGAACATGGTGCCGAGCATCAGTACCGCACCGTCCGGGTACTGGTGGTGCCGGCCGAGCATCTGCCGTACCAGCTCCGCCGGGTCGCGCGACATCCGCGACATCTCCGAGACGCCGTCGAGCCGGAAGCCGTCCGCGCCCTCGATCTCCAGCGCCAGCTCGAGCCCGCGTACCCGGTCCAGGTCGAACCGGTCGTCGAAGAGCCGGACCAGCGGGCCGAGCGCACACGAGGCGTTGTTGTCCTTCGCCTTCGGCAGCAGGAGCGCGGAGCGACCCTCGACGTCCCGCAGGTTCACGTCGTTGCCGAGGGTCGCCCCGACGATCCGCCCGGTCGACGCGACCAGCAGCGCCACCTCCGGCTCGGGGTTGTTCCAGGTCGACGCGGCGAGTACGCCGACGGGTTCGGCGGTACCGACGGCGGAGAGGACCTGCCCCTTGGTGAAGATCTCGGCGTCCGGCCCGATCCCCACCTCGAGGTACTGGCTCCAGACTCCCTCGGCGACCAGCAGTTCCTTCAACCGCGCCGCCTGCTCGGACCCCGGGGTCAGCTCCGCCAGCTCGGTGCCCACCTCGGCGAGCAGCCGCTGCCGGATCTCCGCCGCGCGCCCCAGGTCGCCCCGGGCCCGTTCCTCGATGACCCGCTCCAGCAGCGAGACCGCGAAGGTCACCCCGGCGGCCTTGAGCGCCTGGAGGTCGACCGGTGCCAGCAGCCAGGGCCGGTCGCGGTCCCGGTCGGCCCGGCCCGTGTTGGCCAGCAGCTCGGCGAAGGCACCGACCCGCCGGCCGGCGAGCCCGGCGACCACGGCGGCGGGTTCCGGCAGCTCGCAGATGTCCCGCACGGTGGCGAACTCGGCGCTGAGGTCGAAGACGTCGCCGTCGCGGACCAGCACGGGCGACGGTCCGCCGACGGCGGGATCCCAGATCCGGCCGACCAGGACGCTCTGCTCGGCGTCCTCGGGCAGCGCGGCGGCGGCGGTCCCAAACCAGTCGGCGGTCGTCTCGGGCGGTGGCAGGGTCACGAGCGACTCCCAGGGTGACGAGGGACCACTCGGCTCGGGACGGATGCCGTCGGCGGCGGCCCGGAACATGAGCAGGGGTGCGGCGTGCAACGATACCGCCGGAGCGCCCGAAGATCGAACTCGACGCGGCGGGGCGGGGCGGGGCGGGGCGGGACCGTCGACTCAGGCCCCGGCCAGCTCCAGGTAGCGGGTCTGACCGTCGGCACGGGCCCGCAGCACCTCGGCCAGCAGGGCCCGGCGGGGCTCGGCGAGCAGCGCCCGGGCCTCGGCCGGCGGGACGAAGGCGTACCCGGCGAGTTCTCCGGGAGGCAGCACGATCGCCGCCCGCTGCTCCGGCGACAGCACGCCGCCGTCGAAGACGAAGAAGAGCTGTCCGTCCGGGCCGTTCGCCGTCCAGGCGACCACGAGCGGCGGACCGACCGGGAGATCGAGCCCGAGTTCCTCTCGCAACTCCCGGCAGCAGGCCGCCCGGGGTGTCTCGCCGGTGTCGACGGCGCCGCCCGGCAGGTTCCAGAACGGTTTGTACGTCGGGTCGACCAGCAGGATCCGGCCGTCGGTGTCGACGATCAGCGCACCGGCGGAGGCCCGGGGCCGGGCGGGGGTGCTCTCCGGCATGGTCGGGTCCCCCGTCCGGGCGGTCCGGCTCCCCGGCCGGGCCGGGTGACGGTCTCGGAAAAAGGATGTAGCCGGCTCCCACGGGGGAAGGAGTCGGCTACATCGAATAGGAACCATAGGTCATGCCGGCCCGGAGAGCAAAGGCGGGGTCGGCCCCGCCCCGGGCCGCGGGGCGGGGCCGGCCGCTCGGGTCGGCTGGATCAGGTGCCGATGTTCGACTGCGGCCCGGCGTACGTGCGCAGCAGCGCGGGCAGCCCGGCAGCCGGGTCGAGGGTGTACGAGTAGAAGCTGCTCGGGTTGAACGCCGACCCCTTCGAGGTGACCTTGCCGGAGTCCCAGGGGCTGTTCACCAGGACGTTGCCCCGGTTGACCAGCTCACCGGCCTCGACGTAGTACGGGTTGCGGCTGTTCTCGAAGTAGCTGTTCTCGACCACCCCCTTGGTCAGGCCCCGGATGTAGTTGCCGTACGAGGAGGTGTTCTGGAGGTAGTTGTTGTAGAGGTGGCAGTAGGCGATGTTGTCCGCGCTCGGGTTGCGGGTCCGGGTGTTCTGGAACCAGTTGTGGTGGATGGTGATCCGGGCGGTGACGTTGTCGGTCCAGCCGATCCCGAACGTCTTGTTGTTGTCGACCAGGTGGTTCCACGAGACGGTCAGGTTGGTGGTGTCCTTGCGGCTGTCGATCAGGCCGTCGTTCATCCGGGACAGCCGGTTGTGGTCGATCCAGATCCGGTTCGCGGTGTCCATCTGGATGGCGTCGTAGTCGTACGCGTCGTCGTCCGGGTCGTCGTCGGGCATCAGGGTGTCGCGGATGGTCAGGTTGCGGATGATCACGTTGCTGACCCCGGCGCCGAGGAAGAAGCCGCCGCCGACGATGTGTCCGCTGGTGCCGACCCCGATGATGGTCTTGTTGGAGGCGACCCGCAGCTCGGTGCCCTTGGGACTGATGGTGATGGTGCCGGCGACCCGGATCACGTACGGGGCGCTCGCGGTGACGTACTGGTTGAGTTGTGCCTGGGTGTTGACGGTGACGGTCTGTCCGCCGGCCCCGCCGGTGGTGCCCTGCGCGAAGCCGTCGGCCGTGTTCGACCAGTTCCGTCCGCCGCCGGTCGGCGTCGGGTCGGGAGTGCCGCCGACCCGGTCGAAGGCCCACTGCATCCGGGCCACGTCCGCGCAGGTCTCCTGGACGACCGGGTTGCCGTCCGCCGCCGCGCCGTCCCGGTCGCTGACGCACAGTCCACTCGCC
Organism: Plantactinospora sp. BC1; assembly: GCF_003030345.1. Lineage (NCBI taxonomy): Bacteria > Bacillati > Actinomycetota > Actinomycetes > Micromonosporales > Micromonosporaceae > Plantactinospora > Plantactinospora sp. BC1. The sequence continues at coordinate 278,474 of NZ_CP028158.1, read as the reverse complement.
GCACTCGTGATCCGGTATTTTCCGGCCGCCGACGAGGCCGCGAAGGACCACCCCTGGTTCACCTTCGTACCGTCGCCGCAGCCCCACTGCTGCAACCGCAGCCCGGACACCGCCGAGCCCGACGGCACGTCCAGGCAGCGGGTACTGCCGACGTTCACCAGGGTGAACCGCCCCCCGGACGACACCACCCGCCACTGCTGACGCGCCGACGCCGAGCACGACGCCTGCTGCACCAGCGCACCGTTGTCGACCGAACCGTTCACCACCTCCAGGCACTTGCCGGACGCGCCGACCGCGAGGGTGTAGACACCGCCGTGCGCGGGTGCCTCGGCCGCCCGGGACGGCAGCGCCGACACCGCCACCACGACGGCGGGCACCGTCAGGGCCGCCACGCCCGCCGCCAGCACACGCCGGAGCACCGGCGCAATCCTCTGGGACATCGACTATCCTCTCTGCTCACAGGATGGCCGGTCGGGTGGGGTGCGACGCATCGCCGATCGGGAGCGTCGCCGACGGGGGCCAGGGTTGGTCTGATTTGATGCCGGGTCGCGACGGCGGCCGTCCCGGTACGCGGGTTCGCGACGGTGGGAGCCGAAGATCAGGATCCTGTCGGCCGTCATCGTGGGGCTGGGTAGCCGTCGCCGGCCCGGACGGGCGACGAGCTGACGGAGAGGTGGTTGCCCGCCACCGATCCGCCTCGATGCACCTGCGAGGCTATGGCACCCCGCCGGATTAAATCAATCGATGAAACAAACTCCCCTGCCGGGTACCCGCCGGCCGGCGGGTTGCCGTCGTCTGCCATCCTCGGGGCGGTGACGACCGGCCAGCCGACCAGACGCCGCGCCCGGCGCCGCCCACGGAGCCGTACCACCAGGATCCTGTTGACCATCACCGCGATCGGGTCGGCCGTGGTCGTGCTCGCGGTGGCCGTGATCGCCGCGGTGCTGCTCTGGCCACCCGGTCCGCGCCCGCTCTTCCAACTGCCGGTGGCCTGCGGCGAGGCGTGGCAACTCGGCACCTATCCCGGGCACGACGACTACGACGTCGACCTCTTCCCGACCGAGGGCGAGGCGTGGGGGCGGCCGGTGCTCGCGTCGTACGGCGGTCGGGTCACGGTCGCCGGGATCAACGGTTCGCTTGGCGGCCGTACCCCGGAGAACCCGGACGGTCCGCGCGGCCGGGGCGGCGGCTACTGGGTGAAGATCGACCACGGCGGCAAGTGGGAGACGCAGTACCTGCACCTGCTCGAACCACCGCTGGTCGAGGTCGGTCAGCGGGTCGAACAGGGCGAGCAGATCGGACGGGTCGGCAGCACCGGCAACTCCGGCGCGCCGCACCTGCACTACGAGCAGCGGCAGGGCTGGCAGAAGGTCGAGGCGTACTTCGACGGCGAGCCGTCCGGCATCACCCACGACGACACCGAATACACGGTCACCCGGACCAGCGGCAACTGCCCGCAATAGACAGCTTTCTATATTGGTACTCCGGGCATATGCTCGCGGTGCCCTGCCGGCGGCAGCGCGGCACCCGGCCGGCGGAGGACGCGGGAATGCTGGCCACCGGAGGAACGCGATGCCACGGCGATCCGGAACACCACACCGGGCACTCTGCGCCGTCGTACTCGCGGTGATGCTGCCGGTGCCGCCCGCCGCGGCCGCACCGGCCGGCTCCGGGCCCCCGGCTGGCCGCGACGCCCGGGCGGCGGACTTCGCCGTCTTCGGCTTCAGCCAGTCCGACGTGCACGAGGAGGACCCGCAGGTCTACGAACTCGTCCCCGACGTCACCATCCGGGCCATCGGGAAGTGGTCCAGCAACGGCGACGAGGCGGCCGACTACAACTTCGAGCAGATCCGGCGCTACCACGCCAGGGGCATCACCTTCATGGGCAGCGGGACGGCCAGCGTCATCTTCCCGCACGACTTCGCCAGCACCGAGATCTTCGACGACATGTCGACCCGGGACGCGGAGAACAATCCGGTACCGCACGACGAGTTCGGCTTCCCCGACCCGGCCCGCCGGGGCAACATCTTCAATCCGAGGTACCGGGACTACCTGCTCGACTGGGCGAAGATCCAGATCGACGGCGGCGTGGACGGGATCAACCTCGACGAGGTCAACGCCGGGTTCAGCGGCGGGCAGAAGTACGGCTTCAACGGCAACGAGGGCTTCGACGACCACGCCATCGCCGACTTCAACCGGTACCTGCTGGCGAAGTACCCGGCCTTCACCGCCGCCGACTGGAAGTCCCGGTTCGGGATGACCGACGACAACCTGGTCCGCCCCGACGTGCCCGCCGACGACCTGACCGGCAACTTCAACTACCGCGACTACCTGCGGGCGGGCGGCTGGCACCTCGACCCGCTCAACCCCGGCAACCCGATGGCCGCCGAGTGGGGACGGGTCACCGCCAACCGGATGTACGCCGACGACCACTCCTTCACCGCCAGCTACCTACGGCGGTACTGGAAGGAGCTGGTGGACGAACTGCGGGCGTACGCCCGGGACAGCGCGGACCGGCACCTCCTGGTCAGCTCGAACGGGCTGCTGCCGTACGTCGACTTCAACAGCGTCGGGATGTATCCGTGGAACCCCGACGAGCAGACCCCCGACTTCCGGGGCGCCGACTACGTGCCGGTGGTCGACGGGCACCTCAACGGGGCGAAGTCGTTGCAGGCCAACTACCGCTACCTGAAGGAGCGCAACCGCGAGATCGCCGGTGACGTGCCGGTGGCGGTCTTCATCGACTGGCCCAACGACATGATGACCAACTACCAGAACCTGCCGCTCGCGGAGAAGCGGGACTACTGGCAGATCTTCGGCGCCGAGGCGTACGCCAACGGGCTCTTCCCGGCCTTCCACCTCAAGGACACGATCGGCGGCCCGACGGCGGAGCAGTCCGGGATGCTCGGCTTCTTCCGGACGTACACCCGGTTCTACCGGGAGCACCGGGCGCTCTACCGCGGCAACGCGCACGCCGCGCAGCAGGTCCGGGTGGGCACCGGCAACGTCGCGGCGAGCCTGCTGGTGCAGCGCGGCAGTGGGGCGCGGACGCTGCACCTGGTCAACCACAACTACCAGCGGGGGATCATCCCGCAGACCGGCGTCGACGTACGGGTGGAGCTGCCGTCCTGCCCCCGGCGGATCACGCTGGTCTCGCCCGACTTCGCGGGGTCGCGGGTGCCGGCCTGGTCCTGCCGGCACGGCCGGCTGTCGGTGACGGTCGACCGGCTCGACTACTACGGGGTGCTGGTGCTGGGCTGACGCCGGGGGTTCACCGGCGGGACCGGCCCGGGCGGCTACGACAGCGTGGCCCGGGTCAGCTCGTAGCCGTCCGCGGTCAGGGTCCGGGTCATGTGCTCGGCGTACCACTGCGGCCAGTCGGGGTCGGCCCGGCCGAGTTGTTTCTCGTGCTCCCCGTGCGCCTCCGAGGCCCGCTTGAGCGCGTCCAGCAGCCGCTCCGTCATGTTGGTCTCCACCGCCGGTCTCCCACCCTTCCGCACCGACTTCCGACGACTGTGCCACACCGGGCCGGAGCTTCGGGCCGGTTTGTCGGTGCTGATCTCTGCTGATGGTTCGGCCGGAAGCCGCCGGGGTAGGAGGCTTCGGGTACCGGAAGATCGAGCTGAGGAGCGACATGCCCACCCTGCGTGCCCTCGTCCTGTGCTGCACCCTCAAGCCCTCCCCCGCGCCGTCCAGCGCCGAACTGCTCGGCCGGGAGGTCCTCGCCGCGCTGGCCGACCACGACGTGCAGGGCGAGGTGGTCCGGGTGGTGGACCACCGGGTCAGATTCGGTGTCTCCACCGACGAGGGCGACGGCGACGAGTGGCCGGCCATCCGGGCCAAGCTGATGGAGTCGCAGATCCTCGTCGTGGCCACCCCGATCTGGCTGGGTCAGCCCTCCAGCGTCTGCAAGATGGTGCTGGAACGCCTCGACGCCGAACTCTCCGAGACCGACGAGCAGGGCCGGCTGCGGACCTACGGCAAGGTCGGCGCGGTGGCCGTGGTCGGCAACGAGGACGGGGCGCACCACGTCACCGCCGAGGTGCTCCAGGCACTCAACGACGTCGGGTTCAGCGTCGCCGCCGCCGCGTCCACCTACTGGGTCGGCGAGGCGATGGGCGGTACCGACTACCGCGACGCCGGGCCGAAGCCGGAGACCACCGGCGCCGCCACCAGGACACTGGCCCGCAATGCCGCACACCTGGCGCACCTGCTGGCGGCGCAGCCGTACCCGTCGAGCTGACCCGCCAGCTCAGGAACCGTTCGGTCGGCCCCCTCCGGGAGTCCCTGGAGGGGGCCGACGCTGCTCCGAACCCCGCGCGGAATATGTTGCTCGCCATATGAGTTGTGTGGCAGAAGATATTTCACCTAGAGTTCCTGTCGGTTGACCGACGGGGCGCGGAGGTAAGCAATGCCCGATTACGGCCATGAGCTGCTCTTCGGGGCGTTCATCACGCCCAGTGCGGAGGCGCCTGAGCGGGTGGTGGAGCTGGCCGAGCTGGCGGAGTCGGCCGGACTGGATCTGGCCACCTTCCAGGACCACCCCTACAACCCCGGCTTCCTCGACACCTGGACCCTGCTGAGCTGGGTCGCCGCCCGTACCGAGCGGATCCGGGTCTCGGCCAACGTGCTCAACCTGCCGCTGCGCCCGCCGACCGTGCTGGCCCGGGCCGCCGCCAGCCTCGACCTGCTCTCCGGAGGCCGGTTCGAACTCGGGCTCGGCGCCGGGGCGTTCTGGGACGCGATCGAGGGGATGGGCGCCCGCCGACTCGGCGCCGGCCCGGGGGTGGCGGCGCTGGACGAGGCGATCGACGTGCTGCGCGGGGTCTGGGACACCGCGACGGCGGGACCGCTGCGACTGCCCGGCGAGCACTACCCGGTACCCGGAATGCGGCGCGGCCCCGCGCCGGCGCACGAGATCGGGATCTGGCTGGGTGCGTACAAGCCCCGGATGCTGGCGCTGACCGGGCGCAAGGCCGACGGATGGCTACCGACCCAGGAATACCTGGACACCCCGGACCGGGTCACCGCGAACCGGTTGATCGACGAGGCGGCGGTCGCCGCCGGACGCGATCCCCGGCAGATCCGCCGGCTGCTCAACATCATGCAGGTCGACTTCTCCGCCGCCGGACGCGGCTTCCTACAGGGGCCGCCCGCGCAGTGGGTCGACCAACTGCTCCCGCTCGTCCTCGACGAGGGGTTCAGCGCGTTCCTGATCGGCCGGGACGACCCGCGCCTGCTCCAGACGTTCGGCCGGGATGTGGCACCGGCACTGCGCGAGGCGGTCGCCACCGAGCGGCGCAAGAACGGCACCGCGACCGGGCCGGTCCGGCCCTCCGTCGCGCTGGCCAGGCGGCACCGGGGCATCGACTACGACGCGTTGCCGGTCGCGCTGGCCGGGCGGGCGATCGAACCCGGCGACCCCGAGTACGACCGCGTCCGGCACAGCTACAGCCGGCAGGGCTCGCCCGCACTGGTGATCCGGCCGGAGAGCGCCGCCGAGGTGGTGGAGGCGCTCGGGTACGCCCGGTCGCAAGGCGTGACGATCTCGGTACGCAGCGGCGGGCACGGCATCAGCGGCCGCTCCACCAACGACGGCGGCATCGTGCTGGACCTGTCGAAACTGAACCGGGTCGAGGTGCTCGACCGGGCAACCCGGCGGATCCGGCTGGAACCGGGTGCCCGGTGGGGACACGTCGCCCGGGCACTCGCCCCGTACGGCCTGGCGATGAGCTCCGGCGACTACGGCGACGTCGGCGTCGGCGGGCTCGCCACCACCGCCGGAATCGGCTACCTGGTCCGGAAGTACGGGCTGACCATCGACCACGTCGTCGCCGCCGAGATCGTCACCGCGGACGGGCGGCTGCTCCGGGTCGACCGGGACCACCACCCCGACCTCTTCTGGGCGGTACGCGGTGCCGGCGGCAACTTCGGCGTCGTCACCGCCCTCGAACTGGAGGCGTACGAGGTCGGCAACGTCGTCTACGCCCAGCTCGTGGTGGACGCCTCGGAGCCGGCCGAGCTGCTCCAGCGCTGGGGCGGGTTGGTCGAGCAGTCCCCCCGGGAGATCACCAGCTTCCTCTCCCTCTTCCCCGCCCGGCGCGGTGCCGCACCGATGGCCCAGGTCACGCTGGTCTACGCCGGTGACGACGTCGAGGCGGCCGAGGCAGCGCTGAGCCCGTTCCTGGAGATCGGACCGGTCCTCGACCAGCAGGCCCAGCTGGTGCCCTATCCGGCGATCGTCGCGCCGCCCGGCAACCAGCATCGGGGCCAGGGGCTGGTGGACAGCCACAGCGGCCTGCTGCACCACGTCGACGCGGCGGCCGCGAGCGCGATGGCGAAGATGATCCGCTCCGGCGACGTACTGGTGATGCAGCTCCGCTCCGTCGGCGGCGCCGTCAACGACGTCGCCCGGGACGAGACCGCCTATCCACACCGGACCCAGAACTTCTCGGTGCTCGCCGCCACCGTCCCGCAGCGGCGGTCCCGGCTCGACCGGCACTGGGCCGAGCTCTATCCGCACCTCGACGGCATGTACCTCAGCTTCGAGGTGGACACCGCACCGGAGCGCCTGCTGGACGCGTTTCCCGAGCCCACCCTCGGCCGGCTGCGCGCGCTCAAGGCGGTCTACGACCCCGACAACGTCTTCGACCGCAACTTCCCCATCCCGCCCGCCGACGCCGCCGCGCACGACGACGCGGACCGGTCCGCCGCCGACGAGGGAGCCGAGCCCGGCCCGTGAGACCGGCGGGGCGGCCGGCGGGTGGCCGCGCGGGGTCGGTGCGCCGGCCCTCGCCGGGACCGCCGGCCGGTCAGCCCCGGTGCGCCTCGCCGAGGGTACGGGCGATCCGGGTGTGCTGGTCGTGCGGCAGGGTGGTACCGATCCGCACGTGCGACCTGCCGTCGCCGTAGGCGACGAACGGGGCACCGGAGGCGATCCCGATGCCGTCGGCGGCCAGCGACCGGATCGCCGCCCCGGCGTTGCGGACGTGCACCCAGACGGAGAGCCCGGCCACGCCGGTGGGGGCCAGCCCGTGCTCGTGCAGGGCCCGGACCATCCGCTGCCGGCGCTGCCGGTAGCGGGTCCGGGCCAGCCGGATCGCCGCCTGCGTCTGCGGGTCGGTGAGCATCTGTGCGAGGGCCCGCTGGGTCAGCACCGACGGCCAGCTGCCGGTCGCGCGCTGCCGGGCCCGGACCCGGGCCACCACCCGCCCGATCCCGGCCAGCGCGCCGACCCGCAGGTGCGGTCCGTGGGACTTGTTCCAGCTCCGCACCAGGAGGGTCTGCTCCGGCAGGTACTCGCCGAGCGAGACGTCCGGGGCCGGCGCGAGTTCGTGCGCGGTGTCCTGCTCGACGATCACGATGTCCCGGTCGGCGAGCATCGGCACCAGCGCCTGGGCACGTCGCCGGGACAGTGCGTGGCCGTGCGGGCTGGCCATCCTGGACTGGAACAGCAGCATCCTGGGCTGGGCGGCCAGGGCGAGTTCGAGCGCCTCGGGCAGCGGTCCCTCGTCGTCGCAGACCACCGGGGTCGCCCGGGCCCGGTGGTCCTCGACGATGTCCAGCAGCGAGGCGGCGGCGACCTCCTCGACGACCACCCGGTCGTGCGGGTGGAGCAGCACGTCGGCGACCCGGTGCACGGCGTCGTGCGCACCGCTGGTCACGGTGAAGTCCTCGGCCTCGAACGGCCAACTCGGGTCCAGCACGGCCGCCAGGTGCGCGTCCACGGTGTCGTCGGGATAGCTGCGCCAGCGGGCGCCGTGCACCGCCTCGGCCATCGGGCCGGCCAGGTCCGGCAGCAGGGCCGGGTCGGGAAGGGCGGTGGAGAGGTCCAGCCGGACCCGGGCCGGGGCCGGCAGGCTGGCGTAGCGGCGGCCGGCGAGCCGCCCCGGGCCACGGACGAAACTGCCGTGCCGCCGATCCGAGTGGATCAGCCCGCGTTGCCGCAGTTGGGCCCAGGCCGACGCGATCGTGGTCGGGCCGACGTGCAGCGCGGCGGCCAGGGCGCGCACGGTGGGCAGGTGCAGCCCCGCGCCGAGTTCCCCGGAGTAGATCAGGTGGCCGAGCCGGTCGGCGATACCCCGGGCCGACCGGTCGGTGAGCATCAACGCGAGCGCGCGGGCGTGCAGCCGATCCGGCCGGCGGGTGGGCACCTCGGCGGCGGCCCGGTGGAACCGGTCGCCGATCCCTGGCTGCGGCCCCCCGGCGATCATGGCTCTTGATACCTCGCGGCCCGCACCCGGAGCAACAGTGTTGAGGCATTCTTGAGCTTCCGCCGAGCGGGACCGAAGACCGAACAAACGCGAACAGCGACCCCACTGTGGATCTTCATTCACACCGCTAGCGTTCAGGCACGGTCGATCTACGACGACTGATGTCGAGTCGAAAGGTCCCGCGATGCTCAAAACCCGCCCCCCGTTGTTGTACACCGCCTGTGTCGGCCTGTTGGCCCTGGTCGGCTCCACCGCCGTCGCACCAACCGCCACCGCCGGCCCCGGTCTCGCCGAGGCCGCCGGCACCGCGCGGGCCGCACCCATCCCCACTCCGGAACAGCACTTCGGCTTCAAGATGGGCGCCGAAGGGAAACTGGCCGGCTATCCCGACGTGCTCCGCTACATGAGACTGGTGGCGGAACGCTCCGACCGGGTCGACTACGAGACGATCGGCCGCACCACGATGGGCAACGAGTACGCCACCGTGCTGATCAGCGCGCCGAAGAACCTGCGCCGGCTGGACCGCCTGGTCGAGATCAACCAGAAGCTCTCCGACCCGCGCAACACCAGCCCCGAGGAGGCCCGCAGGCTCGCCGGGGAGGGGGTGCCGTTCTACCACCTGGAGGCGACGATCCACTCCAGCGAGGTCGGCAACGGACAGGCGATCAACGACATCGTGCACCGGCTCGCCACCGAGGACTCGGAGTTCACCAGGAACGTCCTGAACAACTCGGTCATCGTGCTGGTCCCGTCGCAGAACCCGGACGGCCAGCACCTCATCGTCGACCACTTCAACTCCACCGCCGGGACGGACTACCGGCGGACGTACCCGGACCTCTACCACAAGTACACCGGGCACGACGACAACCGCGACTGGACGATGTTCACCCAGATCGAGGCGCAGTACCGGCTGGCGCTGGAGAAGAAGTACCGGCCGGCGATCGTGCACATCATGCACCAGAAGGGGAACACCGGCAGCCGGATCTTCGTACCGCCGTACGGGGGGATCACCAGCGAGAACGTGCCGGCGAACATGAGTTCCTCGGTCTCGGCGATCGGTCAGCACGCCGCCCGGGCCCTCGCCGCCGCCGGCAAGACCGGGGTGGGCAGCCTCGATTACCACATCTTCTGGACCCTGGAGCAGCCGGTCGGGTTCTTCCCGTTCACCGGCTCCGGCGTCTACCTGACCGAGATCGCCTCGGTGACCGACTACGCCTACCCGCAGGTGTCGCCGGACGGCCGCCCGCTCGGCCCGCAGCAGGCCAGGATGAGCCTGATCGAGCCGTACCGCTCCAACACCTGGACCCTGGCGGACATCGTCGACTACGCGAAGATCGCCACCTACGCCGGGATGGAGTACACCGCGGAGAACGGCCGGGACCTGCTCTACGACAACCTGTACGCGGTGCCGCACGAGTACATGACCAAGGGCGTACCGGCCGGCAGCTACGCGTTCGTGGTCGACGCCGACCAGCGTGACCCGTACGCGACCTTCGAGATGCTCCAGCGTCTGGAGTGGACACAGGTGGAGATCGACCGGGCCACCTCGGAGTTCGTCGCCGACGGGAAGCGCTACGGCGCCGGCTCCTATGTGATCAAGATGCGGCAGCCGCGCGGCAACTGGGCGCACCAGGTGCTCGGCACCGACAGGTACCCGGAGGTACGGGACTGCGGCGACTGCCCGGTGCTGCTGCCGTACGCGGAGGCGACGACCAGCCTGCCGCTGCAACTCGGGGTCGACGTCGCCGAGATCCGCGCGCCGTTCGAGGCCAGCCTGGAACGGGTCACCTCGGTGAAGCTGCCCCAGGTGACGATGCCGCCCGCCCCCGGCAACCGGGGTGCCTACCTGGTCCGCCCCGAGTCGTACGGGACGATCCAGCTCGTCTCGGCGTTGCAGGACGCCAACATCCCGACGTTCCGCGCCGCGCAGGGGTTCGACGCGCAGGGCGGCAGCTATCCGCCCGGTACCTACGTCGTGCCGGCCACCCCGCAGGCCCGCAACGTGCTGGCGACCGCCTCGGCCAGGGTCGGCCTCCAGGTCACCGCGGTGGCCCGGGCGCCGCGCGTCGCGGGGGTGCAGCTCAAGCCGCAGACCCGGGTCGGGCTCTTCCGGGGCGTCGGCAACATGCCGGGCGGCTGGGACATGTGGCAGTTCGACCAGTACGGCGTCAACTACGACGTCGTCGCGGCGCAGGACTTCCAGCGGAAGTCGCTGAACGAGCTGTACGACACCATCGTCCTGTCGCACGGCATCTCCAAGGACGACATCGTCGAGGGCCTCGACCCGAAGGAGTACGCCGAGAAGTACTCCTGGGCCTACGGGGTGGGCGACAAGGGCTGGCGCAAGCTGGCGCAGTTCGTCCGGGACGGCGGCACGCTGCTGGCGATCGGCAGCTCGGTGGCGACCGTGCAGGAACTGCTGAAACTGCCGATCAAGCCGGCCCTGCCCGACGACGAGGACGAGTTCGTCACCGGCGGTAGCCTGCTGCACCAGGAGTTCGACCCGACCAACCCGGTCGCCTGGGGCATGCCGGAGTCCTGGCCGGTCTGGCTCTACGACACCCAGGCGTGGGAGCTGACCGGCAAGGGGACGGTGGTGTCGAAGTACCCGGCCGAGGGTGAGGTGCTGGCCAGCGGATACCTGCGCGGCGCCGAGCACATCCGGGGCACGGTCAACACCGCCTCCTTCGACGTCGGCAAGGGACAGGTGGTGACGTACGGCAGCGAGATCACCTTCCGTACCCTGCCCCGGGCGCAGTTCAACCTGCTGTACAACGCGATCTACCACGGCCCGGCGGCCGAGGTGGACGCGACCGGGCTCCAGCAGCTCCGGCCGAGGTTCGAGCCGGACGGCGCGCTCGCCGGACGGTAGCCCGGCCGGCACGGCACCGGGTCCGGGTGGTCACCGTCGAGGTGGCCACCCGGACCCGCGTCCGGTTCCCCGGCACCGCACGCCCGCGCCCGCCCCCGATCCGCCGGGCCGGCTCGTCGGGCCGGGTTCCGGGCCGTCGGCGCCCGGCAGCCGGGTCAGGCGGCGGCGTCGAGCCGGGCCCGCTGTTCGGCGGTGAGCACCAGCGCCACCCCGGCCAGGGCCTCCCGCAACTGGGCGACCGTGCTCACCCCGACGATCGGGGTGGCGGCCGGGTTGCCCCCGGTCAGCCAGGCGAGCACCACCTGGTTGCGGTTGGTGCCGGTCTCGGCGGCGATCTCGTCCAGTACGGCGAGCCGGCGCTCGGTGCCCGGGTGCTCGTACTCCGGCGGCAGCGGCTTGTCCGCCCGGGTGTACTGGCCGCCGAGCAGCGGCGTGTACGCCCAGAGCGACATCTCGGGGTGGGACTCCAGGTAGTCGACGACCTCGTCGCTGACCGCACCGAACCGGTGCACCACGCTGGGCCGGGTCCCGGGGCGGGGGCGGAGGTAGCTGAGCTGCTGCTGCACCGCCGTGAACCCGGTCATCCCGTTCGTCCGGGCGATCTCCCGGGCCCGCTCCACCCGCCAGATCGCGTGATTCGAGCAGCCGAGCGCGCCGACCGTACCGGCGGAGACGAGTTCGTCGAAGGCGGCCACCGTCTCCGCCAGCGGCGTGCGGCGGTCCTCCATGTGCGCCCAGTAGAGGTCGACGTGCTCCACGCCGAGCCGGCGGAGGCTGCCGTCGATCCCGTGCTTGATCGCCGAGGCGGAGAGCCCCTCCGCGGTCTCCGGGAACCGGCCGGCCACGGTCGGCTCGCAGCCCACCTTGGTGCTGATCCTGATCCGGTCGCGTACCCCCGGGCGGCGGGCCAGCCAGCGGCCGAGCAGTTCCTCGCTCTGCCCGCCGTACCCGCTGGGGTCCGCCCAGAAGGCGTAGCAGTTGGCCGTGTCGATCCAGGTGCCGCCGGCCTCGACGAAGTGGTCCAGGAGTTCGAAGGAGCGCCGCTCGTCCTGGACAGTGCCGAAGAGCATGGCGCCGAGCGCGATGTTGTGGGTCATGACTGAAACGGTAGGCGCGATCGGACGGGCAGTACGCTCCAATATCGTGGCAGAATCCCAGACCAATTCCGCGTGGGCCACCCTGCTGGAGATCGAGCCCCGGGAACGCGCCCGGCGTCCCCTGCACGACCGGCTGACCCGGGCGCTGCGGGCCGCGATCCGGGACGGCCGGCTCGCGACCGGCGCCGCCGTACCGCCCAGCCGGGCGCTCGCCGAGGAACTCGACTGCTCGCGGTGGGTGGTGACCGAGGCGTACGCCCAACTGGTCGCCGAGGGCTACCTCGCGGCCCGGGTCGGCTCGGCCACCCGGGTCTCGTGGTCGCCGGAGACCGCACCGGCACGCCGCCGCGCGGTGCCCGGACCGGCGCTGCCACCGCTCCGCTACGACCTGGCGCCCGGCCTGCCCGACCTGCGGGCCTTCCCCCGCCGACGCTGGGCCGAGGCGGTGCACACGGTCACCGGCTCGGCCGCGCGGTACGACCTCGGTCCACCCGACCCGGCCGGCCATCCGGCGTTGCGCGGCACGCTCGCGGAATACCTGCGCCGGTCGCGCGGCGCCGACGCGCAGCCCGGGTCGGTGCTGGTCTGCGCCGGCATCACCGACGGGCTGTTCCGGATCTGCCGGGCGCTGCGGGCGGAGGGGATCGCCGAGGTGGCGGTGGAGGAGCCGGGCTGGGGTCGGCTCCGGGACGCGGCGGCGAGCGCCGGGCTGCGGACCGTCCCGGTCCCGGTGGACCGGGACGGGCTGCGGGTGGCCGAGCTGGCCCGGGCGGGCGGGGTGCGGGCGGTGGTGGTCGGCGCGGCGCACCAGTTTCCGACCGGGGCCATGCTCAGCCCCGGCCGCCGGGCCGAACTGGTGCGCTGGGCGCGGGCGGTCGACGGGTACGTCGTCGAGGACGACTACGACGCCGAGTTCCGCTACGACCGCCGGCCGATCGCGGTGATGCAGGGCCTGGACCCCCGCCGGGTCTTCCTGGTCGGCTCGGTCAGCAAGACCCTCTCCCCCGCCCTCGGCCTGGGTTGGACGGTGGCACCGCCGGCCCTGCTGCCGGCACTCCGGTCGGCGAACGCCGTCGCGGCGCCGCCGCCGGTGCTGGACCAGCTCGCCCTGGCCACCTTCATCGACCGGGGCTGGTACGACACGCACCTGCGGGCGGCCCGACGCCGGTTCCGGACCCGACGCGACCTGCTGCTGCGCGAACTCGCCGCCCGGGTGCCGGACGGCCGGGTGGCCGGCACCGCCGCCGGACTGCACGTCCTGCTGCACCTCCCGGCCGGCACCGACACCGCTGCGGTGGTCGCCGGGGCGGAGGCGGCCGGACTGCGGCTGGCGGACCTCGACGCGTACCGGGTGGAGCGGGCCGGGTCGCCCGCGCTGGTCCTCGGGTACGGCAACATCACCGATGCCGAGATCCCACCGGCGGTCGCGCTGCTCCGGACCGCACTCGACCTGGCCGGGGCGGCCGGCCGACGCCGCCAGCAGCCCGTGCAGGTTCCCGGTCTCCGGGGCGCGGTCGAGGTCAGGGCACCAGCCGCAGGTGGCCCTGCCGGCCGTTGACCTCGATCTCCCAGCGCTGGCCGAAGCCCTGTACCCGGTTGAGCTGGATCCGTCCGAACCGCTCCGGGACCTCCGGGTCGAGCACGAACCGCCCCTCGACCGCCTCCAGCCCGAACATGGTGCGCAGGAAGAGCAGCGGGGCGGCGCTGGCCCAGGCCTGCGGATTGCAGGCGGTCGGGTACGGCACCGGGACCCGGCCGAACGAGCGGTCGTAGCCGGAGAACGCCTCCGGCAGCCGGTTGTCGGAATACCGGGCCGCCTCCAGCATCGCCTCGATGATCCGGTTCGCCTCCGCCCGGAAGCCGTACCGGGCCAGCCCGTGCGCGACGAGCGAGTTGTCGTGCGGCCAGACGGTGCCGAGGTGGTAGCCGATCGGGTTGTAGCCGCGATCGCGGGTCGACAGGGTACGCACGCCCCAGCCGGAGAAGAGTTCGTCGGACATGAGTTGCCGGGCCAGGATCGCGGCCCGTTCCGCCGGCACGATGCCGCTCCAGAGCAGGTGTCCCATGTTGGAGGTCATCGCGTCGATGGGCTGTTTGTCCCCGTCCAGCCCGAGGGCGTAGTAGCCGCCCCGGTCGTCGAGCCAGAAGTCCCGGTTGAACCGGTCGGCCAGCTCGGCGGCATCGGCGCGCAGCCGCCGGGCCAGCTCCGGATCCGCGTACGGGCCGTCGGCGAGTTCGGCCAGCCGCAGCTTCGCGTCGTAGGTGTAGCCCTGGATCTCGCAGGTCGCGATCGGCAGCACCGGGATCGTCCCGTCGGCGGTCTGCACCCCGTTCCAGGAGTCCCGCCAGCACTGGTTGCCCAGGCCCTGGGTGGAGCGGGTGGCGTACTCGACGTAGCCGTCGCCGTCCGAGTCGCCGTACTCGTCGATCCAGTGCAGCGCCGCGTAGGCGTTCTCCCGTACGTCGTGCAGCAACTGCTCGTCACCGGTCCAGCGCCAGTACTCCGAGAGCAGCACCAGCCAGAGCTGGGTGGTGTCGGCGGCGCCGTAGTACGGGTTGTGCGGCTTGACGCCGAGTCGGGTCAGCTCGCCGCCACGGTACTCGTGCGGCATCTTGCCCGGCTCGCGGTCGGTGAAGTCGTCCAGGTCGACGGCCTGGTGCGCGGCGAGGGTCAGCAGGGTGCCCCGGGCGAGTTCCGGCCCGCCGATCAGCGCCTGGTAGGCGGTGATCACCGAGTCCCGCCCGAAGAGCGTGAGGAACCACGGCAGCCCGGCGGCGGTGAAGACGATCCGCTCCCCGGCGATCTCCTTCTCGACCCGCATCGAGACCAGGTCGGCCACGGACTGGTGGTAGACGTCGCGGACCAGGTCCGAGTCGGCGTGCACCTCGGGTCGGCTGGACCGCCACCGGCCGGTCGAGTCGTCGTCCCTGCCGACCTCGAACACGTCGCCGAACTCTCGACGGGTCGGCACCACGTGCACGCTGACGTAGTGCAGCGGCACGTGCAGCTCGACCTCCCAGCTCTCCCCCGGATGCAGCAGGAGGTCCCAGACCAGGTCGTCGCCCTCGATCCGGCTCGCCGGCGGGACCGCCCGGATCTCGGTGCTGACCGTGAACCCCTCGTTGCGGTAGCCGAAGCTGAGCCGGGAGCCGTCGGCGGTATGTTCCCGGACGATCTGGCCGGAACGGTCCCGGAGCTGCTCCTTGACCTCGAAGAGGTCGGCGAAGTCGACGTCGACCGCCAGCCGCAGCTCGATCGGCACCGGTTCGTCGGCGAAGCACTGCACCGAGATCCGCTCGAACATCCCCTCGCCGACGAAACGCTGCCGGCGGATCCCGACCCGGTTGGCGGGCAACTCCGGCAGCTCCGCGTTGGCCAGGAAGAACGCCGCCGAATAGGGGTCGACCGAGCTGGAGCCGAGCAGCAGCGGCCGGACGCCGCCGAGCAGGAGTTCCCAGCGGCTCAGGAACCGGGTGTCCTCGTGGATCAGCCCGCCGATCGAGCCGGCCGGCACGTCCCCGGTCGCGTCGGAGAGCATGAACGACAACCCGTCGAGTACGCCGACCGCGTCCGGGCCCAGCTCGGGAGGCAGGTCCCGATCCGTCCCGCTCGGCACCCGGCCGCCTGGCGACGGCTCGGGGCTCGGGTCGGCGGGGGTGGGCCGCCGTCGACCGGTCGTCGTCACGCGCACCTCCGAGAGGAGAAGCGGATTGCGTGCATATAACCCGTAATGGTACTGGCCGGCGCCGCCGGGACCGGGCCAAACGCCAGGAACGGGAAACGGGCGGGGCCGCCGCCAGCGGGATGCTGACGGCGGCCCCTGGAGACCGGTGGATCTCTCCGGTACCGGTTACGGTGCGCCGGGCGGCACCACCCGGACATCCGCCCACTGGTTGCGGTGGCCGGGCTTGAGCAGCTCGAACCGGACGCCGAGGTCCACCCCGGCATCACCCGGATTGCCGGTGCCGGTCACGACCCCGCCACCCAGGTCGAGGCCGTACTGGCTCCGCGCCGGCTTGCCGTTGCGGTCCACGGTCCGCACCGAGTAGGGCGCGTTCCCCTCCGAGGGGACCACGACCGACGCGTCGGCGTCCCGGAAGAAGAGCGGGCTCTCCGCGTCCAGGTCCGGCCGGTACTCGATGCCCGGGTACCAGCCCTTGGCGTCGGTGAAGGACCTGACCCCGGGCTGGGACCTGAACTTGGTGCAGTACGCGCTGAACGGCTCGTTCGGCGCCTCGAAACACTCGGTGAACGGGTAGGTCCGGCCGAAGCCGAACGCCGCGTTCGACGACTGCGGCCGCGAGGGCAGGTTGTCCAGCCCCGACGGGTCCTTCGCCGCCGCCGTCCCCTGCCGGCGGTACGGGTCGAAGTGCGAGTCCACGATCAGCAGACCGCCCTTGGCACCGATGCTCGGCGGGTCGTAGAGGTTGTTCAGGACCAGGTTCAGGTTGCCGTAGCTGGTGTCCCGGTACCAGACGAGCATGCCGGGGGCGTTGTACGGCACCCGGTCCACCTTCCAGGCACCGTCCCGGTTGTAGTTCGTCTGGTACGCGTACTTCAGGCCCTCGTCGAAGCCGTCGTGGTTGCGCCACTCGGCGAGGTAGTAGTGCGCGTAGGAGAACTCGCCGGGCGAGATGCTCCAGCCGGTACCGGTGGTGTTGGTGAAGGTGCCGACGGTCGCGGTCCAGCCGTTGGCACCGCTCTCCACGTCGTCGGACCAGACGGTCGTGCCGTCGGCGGTGACCGAGAAGTCGTCGGTGAACCAGCCGGTGTCCTCGAACGCGGCGTCGGTGGCGTACCGCAGTCGCAGCTGGACGGTCTGCCCGGCGAACCCGGTCAGGCTGACGTAGTCGTGCCGCCACTGCCCGCCGGTGCTGCCGGTCAGGCCGTACTTCTTGTTGCCGTAGTCGTGCAGCCGGCCGTTCGGGTCGGGGTCGCCGTCGTCGGTGGAGACGAGGTTGCCGGCCGCGTCGAAGACCTTCTGCTCGGCCCAGGTGCTGCCACCGTCGGTGGAGACCTCGACGAAGCCGTAGTCCCAGTCCTCCTCGATGGAGTAGTTGTTCCAGAGCCAGAACCGCACGTCGGAGCCGGCCGGCACCTCAAGGGAGCGGGTCAGCCGCACGTCGGCCCAGGACTGGTCGTTGTTGGTCCACCACTGCCCCTCCCCGCTGTGCGGGGTGGAGAGGCTGATCTGCTTGGCCGGCAGGTTCACCCGGACGCCGTCCTCGGTGCCGACCGGGGTCCGCGAGGTCTGCCCGAGCTTGACCCGGGCCGGGTCGTCGCCGGGGTTCAGGATCACCGGGTCGGCCCAGCCGAGCACGAACTTGTCCCAGAGTCCCATGTGGGTGGGGATGCCCTGGAAGATCGGGCCGGTGTGCGAGCCGGACGACATCAGGTCCCAGAAGTCGACGTCCGAGTCGCCGCCGGAGCCGATGTCGTAGAGGTCCGGCAGGCCGAGGTCGTGCCCGTACTCGTGGGCGAAGACACCGACGCCGGAGTCCTCCGGCTGGACGATGTAGTTGCTGATCATCTTGTCGGTACCCGGGATGGTGTGGCCGGGCACGATCGCGGACGAGTGCGCCCAGATCGCGTACGGCCCCTCGGCGCCGCCGCCGCCGGACTTGTCCTCGCCCGCGTGCACCAGCACCAGGTGGTCGATGACACCGTCCGGCTCGTTGAGGTTGCCGTCGCCGTCGGCGTCCGCGACGTCCTCGATGTCGTAGTCGGCCCACGGGAAGTCCGGGTTCTGCGCGGCCAGCACGTTGACCGCGTCGACGCCGAGCGCGCCGGGGCCCGCCGGGTTGTCCGGGTGCCCGTTCATGTCCTGGCTGGCCCCGGCCACCCACTCACCGTCGGCCTGGGTGCAGGTGTCGGCGCCGTACCACGCCTCGGAGTGCGGCACGGTCACCCAGGGGGTCGCCTCGCCGCTCACCGTGTACGCGCCCTTGGACATCTCCAGGTACATGTTGCGCATCGTGTAGCCGCGCAGGTCGATGCCGCGCCGGCCGTCCGGGCCACGCAGGTCGGTGCGGACCCGCTCGGTGATGCCCTCCCGGCTGTAGAGCATCTTGTTGTAGAACTCGGTGGAGAAGTCCGGCACCCACATCGAGTTGTTGTCCGGGTGGGAGGCCTTCGCCGGGTTCGGGATGTTGTTGTGCAGCGGCCCGTTCTGGACGTTGCCGGGCACGCACTCCCGCTCGTTCTCCGGGGTGGTCGCGTCGTCGAACGTCGCCCGCGGCACCATCACGCCGGTGAAGTCGTCGTCCGCGTCGGGGTTGAACTCGACCAGGATGGTCAGCAGCTTCGCGACCTGCGTCTCGTCGGCCTGCTTGTAGCGGATGTGCCGGGGGTTCCTGCCGGTCCGGATCGCCTCGGCCTCGGTCCTGGCCAGGCTCCGGGCCGCCACCGGGTTGCCCTCGGCGAACTTCCGGCCGAACGCGGTGACCGGATCCGGCTTGGCCCGCTTGACCTTGCGCTTGCCGCCCTGGACCACCACCTCGGGGCCGTCACTGGGCCGCTCGACCTTCGGGTCCACATAGTTGATGTAGAAGTCGCGCTCGGTCGGTGTGAACCGGGCCGCCCGGTCGGCGGTCGCCGGCCCGGCACCGCCGACGGCCATTCCGGCCGCCGCGACCAGCAGCACGGGTACCGACGCCGCGAGCAGGCGCCTTCGCCCGGCTGCCCATCTCATCCCCCCGCTGAATGTCAGTCGTTGCACGTCCCTCCCCTTCCGCGCGTGCGTGAGCGAAGCAATCACCGCCCGCATCCGTCCGGACACGCGGGCAACGACAGGGACGCTATGCGACGTCACGGCCATGGACAACCACCGTTGTCTTTTCGGGATCACACAACCGTCCAACCGGGCAGTTCGCGCTTCTCGTCCATCAGCCGCGTTCCCGGCGCACGGCCGCGACGTCCCACACCCGTCCGCCGACCCCATCGCGTTTCCGGCCCCCCGGCGAGGTCGGGCGCTATCCGGACGGCTTCGCCGGTTGCCTCGGTCGGGACGCTCCGGGCCGGCCCGATCGGCGCGACAACCAACCGGCCGGCTGCTGCCGGACCTGGTCGATGGAGGTCAGCGCGGCACCGATGACGGCCGCGTCCGGGCCGAGCAGGGCCGGCCGGACGGTCACCGGCGCCCAGTCGGTGGTCAGCACCCGCTGGTCGATCTCGGCCCGGGCGTTGGCGGTGAGCCAGGACGCCAGCAGCGAGAAGCTGCCGCCGAGGAGTACCGAGCCGATGTCGAGGATGTTGAGCATGTCGGCGAGCGCGACGCCGAGCGCGGTGCCGGCGACGTCGAGCGCGGCGAGGGTGTCCGGGTGGCCCGCGTCGGCCCGGGCGGTGATCTCGGCGTCCGGAGTGGTACCCGGCGGTGCCGGCTCGGCGCCGAGGATCGCCGCCAGGCTGGCGTACGTCTGTAGGCAGCCCCGGGAGCCGCAGGGGCAGGGCTTCCCGTCCGGATGGACGGTGACGTGCCCGAGCTCGCCGCTCCAGCCCCGCGAGCCGCGCATCAACCGTCCGTCCAGGACTATCCCGGCACCGATACCGAGTCCACCGGAGACGTAGACGAAACTGTCCAGGGTGTGGTGCGTGGCGTACAGCTCGCCAAGCGCGGCGAGGTTCGCCTCGTTGTCGACGGCGATCGGCAGGTCCAGGTGCCGGGTGGCGGCCCGCAGCAGCGTACCGGCGTCGGCGTTGCGCCAGCCCAGCGCCGGGGCGGACCTGACCAGCCCGGCGTCGACCGGACCGGGCACGGCGAGGGTGGCGGTGACGACGGTGAGGTCCTCGGCCGCGACGGCGCGTACGGCGGCGTCCGCCATCCCGGCCAGGTCGGCCAGGACGGCCGGGGCGCCCCGGTCGGCGTAGCTCGCCGGGGCGAAGGCCAGGTGCCGGACCGTACCGGTGAGGTCGACGACGCACGCCGCGAGCCCGTCGGCGCGGATGTCGAGGCCGAGTCCGGCCGGTCCCCGGTCGGAGATGGTCAGCCCGACCCGGGGTCGGCCGGCCCGACCGTCGTGCGCGAGGCCGGTCTCGGTGACGAGTCGACCGCCGAGCAGGTCGTCGACGATCCGGGTGATGGTGGGCCGGGTCAGCCCGGTGACCGCGGCGAGTTCGGTACGGGAGATCGGCCGCGCGGCGCCGAGGATCTGCCGGAAGACGAGTTCGAGGTTGATGCTGCGCAGGCTCTCCTGCCGGACGGGCTGCTCGGCCTGCCGGGGTCGGCTCGGCCGGATCGGTCCGGTCATGCCGGCTGCCGGACACCGTCGGCGAGTACGCCGGCCGTCGCCGCCGACAGGGCACCGTCGACGACGACGGTGACCAGGTGCCGGCTGATCGTCTCGGCCGGGCCGAGCACCAGCGGCCGGTCCCAGGCCAGCGACGAGCCGACCCCGAGATAGTCGCGGGCCCGGACGAACCACCTGTCCCGGGCGGTGGTGTCGTCGCCCGGCACGAAGAGCACGGTCCAGGGGCCGGCCTCGCCGGTGCCGGTGACCGCGACCCAGCCGGCGAGGCTGCCGTTGACGGCGGCCGCGTCGGTGCCGGCGGGGCTGAGGAGCCGGGCGGTGTCGGCGACGGCCGGGCCACGCCAGAAGAAGCCGCCGTACCCCGCCCCGGCCCGGCCCTGCGCCGCCGGGCTGCGGATGGTCAACGGCCGGTCGGTGACGTTGGCCAGCCGGGTGTGCAGGCCCAGCGACCAGGCGGTCCCGTCGACCGGCCGGCAGGTGATGGTCCGCTGCTCGGCCAGCAGCGTGCGGTCGTGCGCGTCCGTCCACACCAGCGTGTGCACCAGTTCCTCGCCGGTGTGCCGCAGCCAGCGCCGGTGCCGCTGGCGACCGTGGTTGTCCAGCCAGGCCGGGCCGTGTCCGGCCACGAAGGTGCGCCCGCCCCAGAAGTTGCGCCCGCCGACGTCCGGGGCGGCGAGGCTGATCCCGAGCTGGTGCGGGTGCGAGTCGGGGGCGGCGTCGGTGACCGTACTGCCGGCGAGGGTGCGTACCGGGTGCAGATAGGGGCGCGGGGACATCGCCAGTGGCAGGTCGGGCCGCCAGGTGTACCGGGCGACGTCGCGACCCTCGACCCGGAGTACGGCGGTGCCGGGCGGCCGGTCGGCGAGCGCCGGATCCGGTACGCCGGGACGTGCCATCGTCGCCTCGCCGCCTCTCGTCGCCTGGCCCCCGTGGTACGCCAACCGCCGAGGTTCGCCGCCGGCCCGGACGGTCGCGCCAGCGGGCTCGGCCCGACGGCCGGCGCTCACGACCGGGCCGCCTCGGCCGGGATCGCCGCCACCGTCTCGGCGAGGTCGGCGACCTGTCGGGAGCGTAGCCTGCCGTCGGCGACGACGGTGACGATGCGCCGCCGCACCCGGCCGCCGGGCGCCACGACCAGCGGCCGGGTCCAGGCGAGCGCGGAACCGACGCCGGCGTAGTCGCGGCTGCGCACGAACCAGAGATCGGGCCGGTGCGGCCGGCCCGCCGGGACGAAGATCAGCGTCCACGGGTCGGCGCCGGTGCCGGTCAGCGCCAGCCAGGCGGCCCGCCGACCGTGCAGGTGCCGCTCGCCGGTCCGTTCCGGGCCCCGCACGTGCACCCGCCGGTCGCCGCGCCGGGCCCGCCAGAAGAAGCCGCCGTACCCGGCGCCCAGCCGCCCGTTGGTGGCGGGGCTGGCGAAGGTCAGCGGTTCGGCGGTCACGTTGGTCAGCTCGAAGCCGAAGTCGAGCGCCCACGCCTGCCCGGTGAGCGGCAGGGCGGCGATCCGCCGTCGCTCGTGCACCAGTTCGGTGCCGTCCGGGCCGACCCAGCGCAGCTCGTGGCGTACGTCGGTGCTGCTCCGGGCGGTCCAGGCGCGATGGTGCTGGGTGCCGTGGTTGGGCAGCTGCACCGGCCCCTGCCCGGGCACGTAGGTGCGGCCGCCCCAGAAGTTGACGCCGCCGAGGTCGGCGACCGCGACGCTGACGCCGAGGTGGTGCAGGTGGTCCTCGGGCATCGACTCGGTGACCTCGGTGCCGGCGAGGGTGCGTACCGGGTGCAGGAACGGCCGGGGCGACAGGGTGCGGGGCAGCCTCGGCCGCCAGACGTAGTCGGCGACGGCCCGGCCGGCCAGGCTCAGCCTGACCGGGTCGGCCGGGCTGGCCGGGTCGGGCACGGTCGCCTCCTCCGTCGCTGCTGCGTCATCGGTGTGGGTCCTTTCCGTCCTCGGCCGGCTATTTCAGGCCGGTGGTGGCGATCCCCTTGACCAGGTATTTCTGGCCGGCGATGAAGAACCCGATCACCGGGGCGAGCGAGAGGAACGACATGGCGAACATCTGCCCCCACTGGGACTGGCCCTCGGAGTCGACGAACTGGCGCAGCGCCAGCGGCACGGTGTAGAGCTCTGAGTCGGTGAGGTAGATGAGCGGGCCGAAGAACTCGTTCCAGACCGAGATGAAGGTGAAGATCGCGGTGGTGGCGAAGGCGGGCATGCAGAGCGGCATGATCACGCTCCAGAAGGTCCGGAACGGCCCGCAGCCGTCGATCCGGGCGGCGTCGTCGAGTTCCCGGGGCAGGGCCCGCATGAACTGCACCATCAGGAAGATGTAGAACGCGTTGGTGGCCAGGAAGTTCGGCACCAGCAGCGGATAGTACGTGTTGATCCAGCCGAGCTTGGCGAAGACGATGTACTGCGGCACCAGCAGTACGTGCCCGGGCAGCATCATGGTGCCGAGCATCAGGGCGAAGAAGAGCTTGCGGCCGGTGAAGTTCAGCCGCGCGAAGCCGTACGCCGCCAGCGAGCAGGAGAGCAGGTTGCCGACGATGCTCAGTACGACGATCACGAACGAGTTGGCCAGGTAGACGCCGAACGGCTGCTCCAGCGCGACCCACCCGTCGGGATAGTTGCCCAGGTCCCAGTCCGCCGGCCAGAGCGAGAGGTCGGTGAAGACCTGCCGGCTCGGCTTGACCGAGCTGGAGACCATCCAGAGCAGCGGATAGAGCATCACCGCGCCGAAGAGGCAGAGCAGTACGTGCCGGGTGAACCGGGACCGGCGGCTGCTCCCGACCCGTTCGAGGTGGCTCTCCTCCTCGGCCCGCCGCCGGGCGGTCCTGGCCGGAGTCCTCGTGTCGATCGACATGGCGTGACCTCAGTTGTCGTAGAAGACCCAGTATTTCGCGGCCAGGAAGTTCAGCGCGGTGAAGGCCGCGATGACGACCAGCAGCATCCAGGCCATGGCCGAGGCGTAGCCCATGTTGAACTGGGAGAATCCCTGCTGGTAGAGGTAGAGGTTGTAGAACATCGTGGAGTCGGCCGGGCCGCCGGTGCCGCCGCTGAGCACGAATCCCTGGGTGAAGGTCTGGAACGACGTGATCAGCGACTGGATCAGGTTGAAGAAGATGATCGGGCTGAGCAGCGGCAGCGTCACCGAGCGGAACTGCCGCCACCTCGACGCCCCGTCGGTCGCGGCGGCCTCGTAGTACATTGCCGGGATCTGGCGCAGCCCGGCGAGGAAGATCACCATCGGCGAGCCGAAGGTCCAGATGTGCAGCACGATCAGGGTGGTCAGCGCGTAGTCGGGGTCGGAGGTCCAGCCCGGCCCGTCGATGCCGAACCAGCCGAGGAAGGCGTTGACGATCCCGTCCAGGCCGAAGATGTACCGCCAGAGCAGCACCACCGCGACGCTGCCGCCGAGCAGCGACGGGAGGTAGAAGACGGCCCGGTAGACGGCCAGTCCCCGGATGCCCCGGTTGAGCAGCATCGCCACCCCGAGCGCCACGACCAGGGAGAGCGGCACCGAGACGAAGGTGTAGACGAAGGTGACCTTCAGCGACTGGCGCAGCAGCGGGTCGTGCAGCATCTCGGTGAAGTTCTCCGCGCCGATCCAGCGGGGCGCGTTGAGCAGGTTGTAGTCGGTGAACGCCAGGTAGAGCGAGGCGAAGAACGGGATGATCGTGAAGAGCATCCCGAGGAACCAGGGCAGCAGGAAGAGATAGCCGGCCCGGTCCCGACGCGGCCGGGCCCGGCGGGCCGGCGGCGGCGTACCCGGATCGAGCCGGACCACGGCGCCGGCCGGCGCTCCGGTCGTCGTGCTCACGGCCGGCCGCCGTCCCCCGGCCCGGAGGGTGCCCTCACCTGCCGAGCGCCTTCCGGCCGGCCTCGACGAACGCCTTCGCCGCCTGCTGCGGGGTCTGCCGTTTGAACTCGACCTCGGCGGCGATCGACTCCAGGGTGGCGGCGATCTTCGACGAGCCGGGTGGATAGGTGTACGAGCGGGGCAACCGCTCCCGCTGCAACCCGCCGAGGTACTCGGTGGCGGCCTGGTCGTCCCGGCTCAGGGTCGGCTTGATCTCCTCGGCCACCGTCGAGTTCGCCGGTACGCCCCGGGTGGTGCCGGTGGCCTTCGACGCCTCGACGTCGTTGACCAGGAAGTCGAGCAGCCGCAACGCCTCGGCACGGTGCTTGGAGGCGGCGGCGATCGACCAGAGGTGCGGGCAGTCGACGGACTGGCCACGACGGACACTCTGGGTCTCGCCGGGGATGCGCAGCAGCGCCAGGTTGCCCCCGGCGGCCGCGTTGAAGGCCAGCAGGTTGTTGGTCGGGATGATCTGCGAGGCGATGGAGCCCTTGGCCAGGTAGGACTGCTCGGCGGAGGCACCGATCTTCTCGATGAACCCGGCCGGCGGGAAGCCGCCCTCGGCGCGCATCGACTCGACGATCCCGAACCAGTCGGCGACGGTCGCCTCGCTGACCCCGAGCCCGCCGTCGGCGGTGTAGAAGTCCTCGCCCCGCTGCCGGGTGAAGACGATGATGTTGGCCAGGGTGTACGCCTCGAAGTTCGTGCCGTAGACCCTGCCGCCGCTCGCCCTGGTCACCTCCCGGGCGAACCTCGCCAGGTCGGGCCAGTTCCAGGTGTTGCCGTCCGGCACCGCGACGTTGTACTTCTCGGTCAGCGTCCGGTTGACGACGAAGCCGATCGCGTTGAGCCCGGCCGGTACCCCGTAGGTCCTGTCGCCGACCGTGGCCAGTGCCCGGGCGTTCTCGCTCAGCCCGGTCAAGTCCAGCGCGTCGGCGTGCTGCCCGAGGTCGAGCAGGGCGCCCCGGTCGGCGTACTCGCGCAGGCTGTCCATCCGCATCGCCATCACGTCCGGCGCGTTCCCGGCGGCGAACCGGGTGGCCAGTTTGTCCTTGTACGGCCCGCTGTCCTGGTATTCGGTCCGCACGGTGACGCCGGGGTTCTTCCGCTGGAAGATCTCCAGCGCGGCCTGGGTCTTCTCGGCCCGCTTGGCGTCGCCCCACCAGACCATGTTGAGCGCGACGGTGCCGCCCTCGGCGTCGTCACCGCCGCCGAAGCCCCGGCCGCAGGCCGAGGTGCCGAGACCGAGGCCGAGACCGGTGAGCCCGGCGGTCCTCAGCACGGCCCGGCGGCTCATCGGCGTACGGGCGACTCTTGCCGTTGCGTCAGTCACGGAGTCCCAGTCCCTTCAGGAGTTGCCGGCGGCCACCGGTGCGGGTTGCCGGCCGGTGCGGGCGCACCAGGGCGGGCCGCGCCACACCGGCTGCGGCGGCGGGTCGGTCGCGACGGTCCTGGGCCGGATCGGTGGCGTCGGAGCACTGTGCAGCGGCGGAAGCGGGCCGGCGGGTCCGATCTTGCCGGAAAGGTTACGACCGGATTTCCGTTTACGTCAACCGATGAAACAAACTCCTCGCGAATTGCGGAGGGCATTGACTGCTGTCAGTGTCAGATCTACAGTGGCCCCGCCCGCCCCCGCCGTGGCGCAGCGCGCGCTCCGGCGGCGGCGACAGGGCAACCACTCGGACCGGTGGGTCCCGGGGTCCGCGACGAACGGCGCGACGGCCCGGGGAGCAGGTCCGACACCCGGGCGAGCCGGCGTACGACTCCCGGCCGCACGACCAGCACTGGAGGTTGATCGATCGACAGGATTCCGACCTCGGCAGGAAAGCGCGTTCCTAGTCCCCCGACCACCACCCACGCTCCCGGAGGTCCTCCGATATGACGCAGTCCATGGCGGCGGCCGGTATCGCCCGGCCCGCCAGACGCTGGCGGGCGGCAGTCCTGGCCGGCGCGACCACCCTCGCCGCGGTGGCGACGATCGGCGTCGTCGACGTCGGTACCGCCTCGGCCGCGACCGTCGACACCAACGCCACCTACGTGATCACGTCCCGGCACAGCGGCAAGGCGCTGGACGTCTACGACTGGGCCACCAACGACGGTGCGCCGATCGTCCAGTTCGCCCGCAACGACCTGGCCGTCCAGCAATGGCGGTTCGTCGACGCCGGCAGCGGCTACTACCGGATCCGCTCGGTGCACAGCGGCAAGGTGCTGGAACTGCCCAACGCCGACGACGGCACCCGGCTGGTCCAGATGACCGACAACAACAACACCCGGCAGCACTTCCGGCTGGCCGACTCCGACGGCGGCCACGTCCGGTTCATCAACCGGCACAGCGGCAAGGCGCTGGACGTCTGGGAGTGGTCGACCGCCGACGGCGCCCCGATCGCCCAGTTCGCCGACCTGAACGGCACCAACCAGCAGTGGCGGCTGACCACCGTCAGCGGCGGGGGTACGCCCCCGACGAACCCCCCGCCGACGGGTGGCTGGCCCACCCCGACCGGGCA
This sequence comes from Plantactinospora sp. BC1, assembly GCF_003030345.1. Taxonomy (NCBI): domain Bacteria; kingdom Bacillati; phylum Actinomycetota; class Actinomycetes; order Micromonosporales; family Micromonosporaceae; genus Plantactinospora; species Plantactinospora sp. BC1. The sequence continues at coordinate 251,687 of NZ_CP028158.1, read as the reverse complement.
GGTCGGGGTCAACGGCACCATCTCGGTCTCCGGCACCCTCGACGGCGGGATGCGCCGGTACTGCTGCATCGGCGACGGCGGTCAGGAAGAGGACCAGGACCCGATGTTCAGCCTCGCCTCCGGCGCCACCCTGCAGAACGTCATCATCGGCGCCCCGGCCGGGGACGGCGTGCACTGTTCCGGCCCGTGCACCCTGCGCAACGTCTGGTGGGAGGACGTCGGCGAGGACGCCGCCACCTTCCGGGGCAGCGGTTCGCCGAGCTTCCTGGTCGACGGCGGCGGCGCACGCAGCGCCAGCGACAAGGTCTTCCAGCACAACGGGCCCGGCACGCTGACCATCCAGAACTTCCAGGCCAACAACTTCGGCACCTTCTACCGCTCCTGCGGCAACTGCTCGACCCAGCACCAGCGCAACGTCGTGATCCGCAACGTCACGCTGACCCGGCCCGGCAACACCGTCGCCGGGATCAACGTGAACTACGGCGACACCGCCCGGTTCAGCGGGATCACCATCGTCAACGACTCCGGCCGGTCGATGGTGATCTGCCGCAAGTACAACGGCAACGACGACGGTGACGAACCCACCCAGGTCGGCACCGGCGCCGACGGCACCAACTGCATCTACTCCTCGTCCGACCTCACCTACCGGTAACACCCGGGCCGCACCGGGCGGGTCCGCGCCGCACGTTCGCGGACCCGCCCGCCCCGTCGACCACCAGGGAGTTTCTCGATGTCTCGACGACTGCACCGAACGGCACTGACGGCGGCGCTGGCCGCCAGCGTCGCCGCCGCCTCGGGCACCAGTCTCGGCCCCACCGTCCCGGCGCAAGCCGCGGCGTCGACGCTGATCGTGGCGACGAACGGCAACGACGCCAACCCGGGCACCCTGAGCGCGCCACTGGCGACACTGGGCCGGGCGGTCGAGCTGGCCACCCCGGGCACCACCATCGCGCTGCGGGGCGGCACCTACCAGTTCGGCAGCAACGTACGGATCATGAAGGACGGCACCTCGGCCAGCCCGTACACGATCAGCAACCACAACGGCGAACGGGTGGTGCTGGACGGGGAGAACCTGCCGCACACCCCGGCACCGGTCGGCGGCAGCATCCCCAACCTGGAGCGCGGGGTGCTGCACATCGAGGCCGACCACTGGCGGATCCGGGGACTGGAGATCATCCACGGGCCGTACGCGATCTTCTGCCGGGACTGCAACAACAACGTCTTCGACCGGCTCGTCACCCGGGACAACTACGAGTCCGGACTCCAGATCCAGGGCGCGTCCAGCAACAACCAGGTACTCAACCTCGACGCGTACGGCAACCGCGACCCGCGCAAGAACGGTGAGAGCGCCGACGGGCTCGCCATCAAGGAGGGCTCGGGCAGCGGCAACGTCGTACGCGGTGCCCGGCTGTGGAACAACTCCGACGACGGCTTCGACGCCTGGCTGTTCACCTCCCCCATCCTGGTAGAGAACTCGGCCGCCTGGGGCAACGGGGTCAACCGGTGGAACCTGCCCGACTACGTCGGCGACGGCAACGGCTTCAAGATGGGCGGCGGCGACCCCGATCCGCCGGCCAACCACACCATCCGGAACAGCGTCGCCTTCGACAACGCCGTCGGCGGCTTCATCGACAACGGCAACCCCGGCACCATCACCGTCGACCGGAACAGCGCCTGGCGCAACGGCGACGGCGGCTTCAAGTTCGCCAACTCCACCTCCCGGCTGACCGGGAACCTCGCCGTCGCCAACGGCGCCGGGGTCTCGCTCGGCTCCTCCACCGCCACCGGCAACTCCTGGAACATCAAGAGTTCCTGGAGCGCGGCCGACCTGGTCAGCACCAACCCGGGCACCTTGACCGGGCCCCGGGACGCGAACGGCAACATCCGCGGCTCGGACTTCCTGCGCCCGCGCGACTACCCGCAGCTCGGCGCGCGACTCTAGGCGGCCCCGACGCGGGTGGGCAGCGAGGTCTCCCCCGCACCGACCCGGCACCCCCGGTGAACATCCCGCCGGGGGTGCCGGTGCTCAGTGCGACTCGCGGGCCACCCGGTCGCCGCTGCCGCCGACCAGGAACGCCAGGTCGGCGCCGGTGTCGGCGCCGAGCACGGTGTCGACGTAGAGCCGTTCCCAGCCGCGCGCCGGCTGGGCGAAGGCGGTCGCCATCGCCTCGGCGGGCGGCCGGGCGGCCAGCTCGGCGGCCGGGATGTCCACGTCGAGCCGGCGCGCCTCGACGTCGAGCACGATCGGGTCACCGGTGCGTACCCGGCCGAGCGGCCCACCGGCGGCCGCCTCCGGCGCCACGTGCAGCACCACCGTCCCGTACGCGGTGCCGCTCATCCGGCCGTCGCAGATCCGCACCATGTCGCGTACGCCCTGGCGCAGCAGCTTCTCCGGCAGCGGCAGGTTGGCCACCTCCGGCATCCCCGGATAGCCCTTCGGCCCGCAGCCGCGCAGCACCAGCACCGAGTCGGCGTCGACGTCGAGATCCGGGTCGTCGAGCCGGGCGTGCAGGTCCTCGACCGAGTCGAAGACCACCGCCCGGCCCCGGTGCCGCAGCAGGTGCGGGGAGGCGGCGGCGGGTTTGATGATCGCGCCGGCCGGTGCGAGGCTGCCGCGCAGCACCGCGATCCCCGCCTCCGGCATCAGCGGCGCCTCCCGGGACCGGATCACCTCCGGGTCGCTGATCTCGTGCCCGGCGAGATAGTCGCCGATCGGCCGGCCGGTCACCGTCGGCGCGGTCGGGTCGAGCAGGTCGGCGACCTGGTTCAGCACCGCCGGCAGGCCACCGGCCCGGTGGAAGTCCTCCATCAGGAAGCGGCCCGCCGGTTGCAGGTCGACCAGGAGCGGTACCCCGCTGCCGAGCCGGTCGACGTCGTCCAGGGTGATCGGCACCCCGACCCGGCCGGCGATGGCCAGCAGGTGCACGACCGCGTTGGTGGAGCCGCCCAGCGCGGCGAGCGCGACGATCGCGTTCCGGAACGACGCCTCGGTCAACACCTGACTCGGCCGGCGCTGTGCCGCGACCATCTCCACGATCAGCCTGCCGGTGCCGTGCGAGCGGGCCAGCAGCCGGCTGTCCGGGGCCGGCAGGCCGGCGGTGCCCGGCAGGGTCATCCCGAGTACCTCGGCGAGCAGGCCCATCGTGGAGGCGGTACCCATGGTGTTGCAGTGGCCACGGCTGCGGATCATCGACGACTCGGAGTCGAGGAAGCCCTCCGGGGAGAGCGTGCCGGCGCGTACCTCCTCGGAGAGCCGCCACACGTCGGTGCCGCAGCCGAGCGGCACGCCCCGGAAGGTGCCGGTCAACATCGGGCCGCCCGGCACCACCACCGCCGGCAGGTCCACCGAGGCGGCGCCCATCAGCAGCGCCGGGATGGTCTTGTCGCAGCCGCCGAGCAGCACCACCCCGTCGACCGGGTTGGCCCGGATCATCTCCTCGATCGCCATCGCCGCCATGTTGCGCCAGAGCATCGCGGTCGGCCTGACCTGCGTCTCGCCGAGCGAGACCACCGGCAGGTTCAGCGGTACCCCGCCGGCCTCCCAGATCCCGTTGGCGACGCTCGCCGCGACCTCGTCGAGGTGCCGGTTGCAGGGGGTGAGATCCGACGCGGTGTTGGCGATCGCGATCTGCGGCCGTCCCTGGAACGCCGAGTCCGGCACACCACGGCGCATCCACGCGCGGTGCAGGTAGGCGTTGCGGTCCGAGCCGGCGTACCACTGATCGCTCCGAAGTGCAGGCATACTCTCCATTATCAAGAACAACTTCGGGTACCAGCTACGCCGTCCTCGGCGGATCACCCCGGTACCGCACCGTCGTGCCACGCCCGGGGCGGTGGCCTGACCGTGCGTGCCTTCGTGGTGACCGGTCCGGGCGTCGCCGAGGTACGCGACGTCGCGCCCCCGGTCGCCGGGCCGGACGAGGTCGTCGTCGACGTACTGCGGGCCGGTGTCTGCGGCACCGACGTCGAGTTCTTCTCCGGGCAGATGGCGTACCTGCACAGCGGCGACGCCCGCTACCCGCTGCGGATCGGGCACGAGTGGTGCGGCGTGGTGTCCTCGGTCGGACCCGGCGTGCCCGAGGAGTGGCTCGGGCGGCGGGTCACCGGCGACACCATGCTCGGCTGCGGCCGCTGCGCCCGCTGTCTCGGCGGGCGGCAGCATCTCTGCGCGGACCGCCACGAGATCGGCATCCGGGGCGGCTGGCCGGGTGCGCTCGCCGAGCGGCTGCCGGTGCCGGTCCGGGCCCTGCACCCGCTCCCCGACCAGGTCGACCCGACCCTCGGCGCCCTCGTCGAACCGGGCGGCAACGCGTTGCGAGTGGTCGAGGCGGCGCGGGTCGGCCCCGGCCGGCGGCTGCTGGTGCTCGGCCCGGGCACCATCGGCCTGCTGGTGGCGCAGATCGCGGCGGCCCGGGGTGCCGAGGTGCACCTGCTCGGCCGGGACGAACCGTCGCTCGACGTCGCCCGCCGGCTCGGCTTCGGCTACCTCTGGACCGCCCGGAGCCTGCCGGACCCGGCGACACTCCCCTTCGACGCGGTCGCCGACGCCAGCAACGACGAGCGGCTTCCGGCGTACGCGGTGCGGCGGGTCGAACCCGGCGGCCGGGTGGTCTGGATCGGCCTCGCCGAGCGGCCGAGCCTGCTCGACACCCGCGAACTGGTGCTCCGGGACGTCACCGCGATCGGCGTGCTCAGCGCCTCCGGCGGGCTCGCCGGCACCATCGCGCTGTACGCCTCCGGCGCGGTCGACCCGCGCCCGCTGGTGGCCGCCACGGTAGGGCTGGGGAACGTGGCGGCGGTGCTGCGCGGCGAACGTGATCCCGGCTGGGGTGCCGCCCCGAAGATCCACGTCGACCCGCGCCGCTGACCTGTCGATCCCGCCGTACCGGACCTGGGCGGAGGCTGGCGCGTGACGACGCGTACCCGGTCTTCGTCGACGTCGTCGCCGCACTGGCCGCCGGCGTGTCCTCGCTACTATTGGCCGGTGGCCGCATGGTTCCTACGTCGAGTCGGGCCGCGTGGCGAGCCGGACGGGACAGGGGTCGCCTTCCTCGTCGGTGGCACCCGGACCGCCGTCTGGGCGTGCATCGCGTCGTTGAACAGCACGGGTGCGGTGGCCGTGGACGCGGACGGTCGACTGATCGTTGCCGGCCCGCCGCCGGAGCCGGAAACCCTGGCCTTCGCCGTGTTCTGCGCGCTGCGCGACGCCCCGGCCGGGCCCGCGATCGCCGCCGGAGGCGCCGCCCGCGACGGCCGGCACCGCCGACTCGCGGCCGAACCCGGGGTGGCGGCAGCCATCGACCGGCTCCGCGACCAGCTCGCGGCCGACGGCTGGCTCGGCAACCGATCGGCGATCAGGCGGCTGGTCGCCAGACTGCGGAACGCGCAGCAACACCTCGCACCGTCGCTGGATCCGGCATGGACCGTCTACGGGCCGAACGGCGCCGCACTGGCGGTGGCACTCTTCGGTCCGGGCGCGATCTGGCAGGCCGATCCACGGCTCGCCAGGGCGCTCGGACTGCCGATTCCCACGATGAAACACCGCCGCGGGCCCGAGCCACAGGTCGACCGGGACGCCGACTGCGGCTGCGCATAGTCACGCCGCTCCTCGGTGAACCGCGCGACGGCGGTGACCCACTGCGCCGCCAGCGTCGTCGCGGCCGGCTCCAGGATCCGGCGCGACGTCGAGGATGATGGTCCCCATGACTGCTGACACACCCGTCGTTCCACACCCGCTCCAGCCCGTCGACGAGAACTGGCAGCGCGCGCTCGCCATCGTCGCCCACCCCGACGACCTGGAGTTCGGCGCCGCCGCGGCCGTCGCACGCTGGACGCGGCAGGGCAAGGAGATCAGCTACGCGCTGCTCACCAGCGGCGAGGCCGGGATCGACGGGATGGACCCGGCCGAGGCCGGGCCGGTCCGCGAGGAGGAGCAGCGGGCCTCCGCAGCGATCGTCGGGGTGTCCCAGGTCGACTTCCTCGGGCTGCCCGACGGCGTACTGGAGTACGGCGTCGCACTGCGCCGTGACCTGAGCCGGGTGATCCGGAGGTACCGGCCGGAGATCGTGATCACCAACAACTTCCGGGACAGTTGGGACGAGGCCGGCGACGCGCTGAACATGTCCGACCACATCGTCACCGGCCGGGCCGTACTCGACGCCGTCCGGGACGCGGCCAACCGCTGGGTGTTCCGGGAGCAGCTCGACGAGGGGCTGGAGCGCTGGGGCGGGGTCCGGGAGGTCTGGGCGGCCGGTTCACCGCTGTCGAAGCACGCGGCCGACATCACCGACACCTTCGAGCTGGGCGTCCGGTCACTGGAGGCGCACGCCGCCTATCTGCGCGGCCTCGGCACCGGGGACTTCGACCCGGAGGAGTTCCTGGAGGGCATCTCCCGGCAGACCGGCAACCGCCTGGGCGTCAAGTACGCGGCCGGTTTCGAGGTCTTCCGCCTCGGCCTGCACTGAGGCCCGGGGCCGCCGTCGGCCGGACCGGGTCGACGGTCCCGGCACCGCTCCCGGATCGTCTGGCACCGGGCGTCAGAGCACCCGACGCAGCCACTCCTCCACCCCGGCGACGTGCACGGTCGCCCAGGCCCGGGCCAGCTCCGGCTGACCCGACGCGACCGCGTCCAGGATCGCCGCATGCTGCTCCCGGGTCTTGCTGACCGCGCCCTCCTGGGTCAGCCCGCGCCAGACCCGGGCCCGGGTCGTCGGCCCGGAGAGGCTGTCCAGCAACGAGGTCAGCACGTTGTTGCCGGCACAGGCCGCGATCTGCCGGTGGAACTCCAGGTCGTTGGCGACCAGCTCGTCGATGCTCGGATCGTCGCCGAGCCCGTCCAGTACGCCGCGCAGCTTGGCCAACTGCTCCTCGGTCATCCGCTGCGCCGCCAGCGCCGTCGCGGCCGGCTCCAGGATCCGGCGTACCTCCAGGAACTCCAGTACGGTGTCGTCGCGGTGGAAGTCGACGACGAAGCTCAGCGCGTCGAGCAGCAGCGCCGGGTCGAGGCTGGTCACGTACGTCCCGTCGCCCTGGCGTACGTCGAGGACCCGGATCAGCGAGAGCGCCTTGACCGCCTCCCGCAGCGAGTTGCGGGACAGACCGAGCCGCTCGGCCAGGTCGGGTTCCCGGGGCAGCCGGTCACCGGGGCGCAGTTCACCGGCGACGATCATCTGTTTGATTTTGTCGATCGCCTCGTCTGTGACCGCCACGCGTTCCTCCCACATCCTTCCGCCGTACCGCGAAGACTAGGCGCCGGTCAGGTGCCGAGCCGGTAGGTCCGGACCGCCGTTTCGCCGAAGACCGCCGACCGCTCGGCGGTCGACAGCGGCGGCAGCACCTCGGTCAGTGCCGCCAGCACCGCGCCGTAGTCGGCGGCGAGCCGGCAGACCGGCCAGTCCGAGCCGAACATCAGCCGCTCGGGTCCGAACAGTCGGACCGCCTCGGCCACGAACGGCCGCAGGTCGGCCGGGAGCCACCGCCGCCAGTCGGCCTCGGTCACCAGCCCCGAGAGCTTCGCGGTCGCGTTCGGCGCGGCGGCCAGCTCCGCCACCGGGCCGGCCCAGGCGGCCAGTCCGGCCGCGCCGTTCCGGATCGCCGGCTTGCCGAGGTGGTCCAGCACGAACCGCAGCTCGGGCACGTCGCGGGCGGCCCGGGCCACCGCCGGCAACTGGTCCGCCCGGCAGACCACGTCGAAGGCGAGTCCGGCTTCCGCGATGGTACGCAGCCCGCGCCGCACCTCCGGCCGGTCCAGGTAGTCCGGGTCGGTCTCGGCCTGCACCTGTGGCCGGATCCCGACCAGCAGCTCGGCGCCGGGCAGCCGACGGTAGCCGGCGATGGTCTCGGCCAGCGCCGGGTCGGCCGGGTCGGCCCAGGCCACCACCCCGGCGATGGCCGGGCAGCCGACCGCGTAGCCGAGCAGGGTTTCCGCCTCGGCGGTGTCGCACCTACCGCCCTCGACGAGTACGGTCCGGTCGACTCCGGCCGCCGTCAGCTCGGCGACCAGGTCGGCGGGGAGGAAGGAGCGGCGGATCGGGGCCAGCTCGGGTGCGTCCAGCCACCGGTAGCCGTCCTCGACCCGCCACAGGTGGTGGTGTGCGTCGACGATCACCGGGTACCGACCCGGTGGGTGGGGACCGGCGCGTCCGGGCGGAGCAGTCCCACGGCGACCAGCTCCGCCCAGAACTCGCCGGACGGTGGTGCGGCGGCGTGCAGTGCGGCGTTCCGGCGTACCTGGTCGGGGTTGTGCGCGCCGACCACCACGGAGGCGACCGCCGGGTGTGCGGCGGCGAAGGCGAGCGCCGCCGCCGGCAGGGTGGTGCCGTGCGCGGCGCAGAGTGTGGCGATCGCCCGGGCCCGGTCCAGGATCTCGGCCGGGGCGTCGGCGTAGTCGTACGGCAGCCCGGCGTGCGGCCGCTCGACGGCGAGCAGTCCGCTGTTGAAGACGCCCGCGTTCAGCACCGAGACGCCGCGCCGCTCGCACTCCGGCAGCAGCGTGTCCAGCGCCGGCTGCTCCAGCAGGGTGTACCGGCCGGCCACCATCACCGCGTCGACGTCGGTCTCGGCGGCGAACCGGTGCAGCACCTGCCACTGCTTCGAGCCGACCCCGATGGCGCCGACGACGCCCTGGGCGCGCAGCTCGTGCAGGGCCGGATAGCCCTGTTCCAGCGCCTGGGTCCGGTGGTCCTCCGGGTCGTGGATCAGCACCAGGTCGATCCGGTCCAGGCCGAGCCGGACGAGGCTCGCCTCCAGCGACCGCCGCACACCGTCGGCGCTGAAGTCCCAGAGCCGCCGGTGGTCGGCCGGTACGTCGAAACCCTCGTCGTCGCGCCGCCCCGCCCCGGACCGGTCCGGTACGAGCAGCCGCCCCACCTTGCTGCTCACGGTGTATTCGGCGCGCGGCAGCGTACGCAGCGCGTCGCCGAGCCGGCGCTCGGAGAGCCCGAGGCCGTAGTGCGGGGCGGTGTCGAAGTAGCGGATGCCGGATTCCCAGGCCGCCGCGACGGTCGCCAGCGCCTCGGCCTCGCCGACCGCCGTGTAGAGGTTGCCGATCGGGGCGCAGCCGAGGCCCAGCGGGCTCACGACCACGTCGGAGCGTCCCACCCTGATCCCGGTCATGCCGTCTCCTCGTCGCGTTCGTCGTCGCCCCGGTCCTCCGGTCGGCCGGTGGGCAGCTCCCAGACCAGCGACAGGCCCGAGTCGTTACCGGAGTAGTCGTCCCGCACCTCCAGCAGTTCCGCCATCCGAGCCTGCCACGGCACGTTCGCCGGATGGTCGCGCAGTTCGTGCCGCATCCGCCGGTAGTCCTCCACCTCGACCAGGTGGAACAGGTCCTGGCCGTCCCGCCAGATCCGCCAGGTGTGCACCCCGGCCGCGCGCAGCGCGCTCTCCAGTTCGGCGGGGATGACCTGGTGGACGCTGTCGTACTCGTCCTCCCGCCCCGGCTTGAGCCGGGTGTGCAGGGCGATCCGCTGCATGCTGCGAAGCTCCTTCTCGATGCTGTCCGGCCGGGACCGGTCCGGCGTACCGTCGGCGGGGCACGCCGGACCGGCCGGTCCACCGGCGGGTTAGTCCTGTGCCTTGCCGGAGGTCAGCCGGGCCAGGATCAGCGCGATCAGGATGATGGCGCCGTAGATGGCCTGGATCCACTGCGCGGAGACCCCGGCGAGGGTCAGGATGTTGTTGATCAGTCCGAGGACGATGACGCCGCAGAGCGCGCCGAAGAGCGTCCCCTTGCCGCCGTCGAGGCTGATCCCGCCGATCACCGCGGCGGCGAAGACGGTGAAGATCATGCCGTCGCCCTGTGCCGCCGCGACCGAGCCGAGCCGGCCGGTCATCAGCAGCCCGGCCAGCGCCGCCAGCAGCCCGCCGATCATCAGGATGATCCAGACCACCCGGTCGGTACGGATCCCGGCGGCCCGGGCCGCGTCGGTGTTGCCGCCGATCGCGTAGACGGCCCGGCCGTGCCGGAAGAACCCGAGCGCGGCGATGCCGATGACGAAGAGCGTCCCGCTGATCCAGATCGACGCCGGTACGCCCAGCCAGACCGCGTTGCCCAGATAGAGCACCGACGGCGGGATGTCGAAGAGGTTCTGCCCGCCGGTGATCCCGATCTGGAGACCGCGCAGCACGATCAGCATGCCGAGGGTGACGATGAAGGCGGAGAGTTTGAAGCGCAGGATCAGCAGCCCGTTGAACGCCCCGATCGCCATCCCGGCGAGCAGGCAGATCGGAATGGCCAGGCTGGCCGGCAGCTCGGTGCCGAGCCCGTTGCTGGCGGCCGGGATGACCAGGGCCAGCGCCAGCGCCGGGGCGAGCCCGATCGTCGACTCCAGCGACAGGTCGAACTTGCCGGCGATCAGGATGATCGCCTCGGCGAGTACCAGCAGGGCCAGCTCGGTCTGCTGTTGCAGCACGTTGGTGATGTTGGCGGCGGAGAGGAAGACCGGGTCGATGACCGCGCCGACCACCACGAGCAGCAGGATCGCGGGTACCAGCGCGAGGTCCCGCAGCCGGGCCAGCGGTATCCGTCCGCCCGGTCCGGGCCGGCCGCCGGTCGGGGCCGGCGGCTTGGCGATTGTCTGGGTGCCGGTCACGGCTCCTCCACTCCCTCTACTGCGGTCACCAGTTCGGCGTCGGCCCAGCCCCGCCGGACCTCCCGGACCACCCGTCCGTGGAACATCACCAGCACCCGGTCACACGAGCGCAGGTCGTCGAGTTCGTCGGAGACGATCAGCACCCCGGTGCCCCGGGCCGCCGCCTCGGCCACCGCCCGCAGCAAAGAGTCCTTGGAGCGGACGTCCACCCCGGCGGTGGGGCTCACCATCACCAGCGCCTTCGGGTCGTTCGCCAGCGCGCGGGCGAGCACGACCTTCTGGGCGTTGCCGCCGGAGAGGCCGTTGACGGGCTGGTGTGGACCGTCGGTCTTGATGTCGTACTGCTCGATCATGCGCCGGGCCACCGCACGCTGCCGGGCCGGCGTGATGATCCCGGCCGGCCCGAGCCGGTCGGTGATCGGCAGGGTGGCGTTCTCCGCCACCGACAGCAGCGGCACCAGCCCCTCCCGGTGCCGGTCCTGCGGCAGGTAGCCGAGGCCGGCGGCGAGCGCGGCGGGCACGCTGCCCGGCTTCGGGGTGTTGCCGGCCAGGCTCACCGTGCCGGTGTCGGCGCGGCGCAGTCCGGCGATCGTCTCGGCCAGCGCGACCTTGCCGCTGCTGCCCGACCCGATCAGCCCGACCAGTTCACCGGCCCGCACCCGCAGGTCGACGTCGGTGTAGGAGCCGGCCAGGCCGAGGCCGGCGACGTCGAGTACGACCGGCGCGCTCTCCGGTACGGCCGGCCGGTCGATCCCGGCCAGGGTCTCCCCCGCGTCGCCGGTCATCGCGGCGACCAGCGCCTCCCGGGAGAGCGTGTCGACCGGCTGGGTCAGGATGTGCCGGGCGTCGCGCAGCACCGTGACGGTCTGGCAGACCTCGTAGACCTCCTGGAGGTGGTGCGAGATGAACAGGAAGGTCACCCCGGCGGCCTGCAACTCGCGCATCCGGTCGAAGAGCCGTTCGATCGCGGCGGCGTCGAGCTGGGCGGTCGGCTCGTCGAGGATGATGAACTTCGCACCGAAGGAGAGCGCGCGGGCGATCTCGACGAGCTGGCGCTGCTCGACGCTGAGGCTGCCGGCCGGCGCGGCCGGGTCGACGGCTACGCCGTACCCGTCGAGCAGGTCGGCGGCGCGGCGCCGCAGCCCGCGCCAGTCGATCAGCCCGCGACCGGCCTGGCGGTTGAGGAAGAGGTTCTCCGCGACGGTCAGGGTCGGGATGATCGTCGACTTCTGGTAGACGCAGGCGACCCGTTGCCGCCAGGCGTCCCGGTCGGCGAGTGCCGGTGCGGGGGTCCCGTCGAAGCGCACCTGGCCGGCGTCCGGCCGTTGCAGTCCGGTGAGGATCGCCACCAGGGTGGACTTGCCAGCGCCGTTGCGCCCGACCAGGGCGTGCGTCTCGCCCGGTGCGACGGTGATGCCGGCGGAGTGCAGCGCGACGGTCGCGCCGTACCGCTTGGAGATGTCGCGGGCCTCCGCGGCCGGGGCGACGGCCCCGGCCACGGTGCCTGCGGTCTGCGTCTGACCGGTCATCACTTGCCGATCTGGTTTCCCCAGAGCGCCGGATCGTCGACGTTCTCCTTCGTGACCAGCGGTGCGGCGATCTGGTCCTCCAGGCCGTTGCCGACGTCGATGATGGTGCTGTTGTGGTCGGTCGGGCCGGGCTGGAAGGTCTTGCCCTCGGCCGCCGCCTTGGCGTAATAGAGCGCCCACTTGGCGTAGAGGTCGGCGGGCTGCGAGACGGTGGCGTCGATTTCGCCCTTGCGGATCGCCTCGAACTCCTGCGGGATGCCGTCGTTGGAGACGATGAAGATGTGCTTCGGGTCGGTCGGCGGCACCAGCAGGTTCTTCGCCTTCAGCACCTGGAGCGTCGGGGCCAGGAAGACGCCGCCGGCCTGCATGTAGATGCCCTTGATGTCGGGGTGCTGGGCGAGCCGGGTCTGTAGCGCGGCGGCGGCCTTCGGCCCCTCCCACTCGGTCGGCTCCTCGAAGATGGTGATCCCGGGGAACTTCGTCTTCATGCACTCGGCGAACGCCTCGGAGCGGTCCCGGCCGTTGATCGAGGAGAGCGAGCCCTGGAACTCGATCACTTTGCCCCTGCCGCCGAGCTTCTCGCCGAGGAACTCGCAGGCCTTCTGCCCGTACGCCCGGTTGTCGGCCCGGACCACCATGAAGACCTTGCCCTTGTCGGGGCGGGTGTCGACGGAGACGACGGGGATCTTCTTCGACTCCAGGGTGCTCAGGGTGGAGGCGATGGCGCCGGTGTCCTGCGGCGCCATCACGATCGCCTTGGCGCCCTGGCTCACCATCGCCTGCACGTTGGCCACCAGCTTGGCGACGTCGTTCTGCGAGTTGGTCGGCGACATCAGGTTGATGTCGTACTCGTCGGCGAACTGCGGGACGTACTTGGCGTACGAGTTCCAGAAGTCGGAGTCGGCGCGGGGCAGGTCGATGCCGATCTGCGGGCTGCCGCCGGTCTGGCCACCCGTCCCGCTCGACGACGACTCGCCGCAGGCGACGGTGCCGACGGCGAGAGTCGCGGCCATCGCGATCCCCGCCAGGGACTTGGCGGTATGTCTCACTGTGGTCCTCCATCCGGTGCGGATACGGTGGGCGGTTCTTGGAGGCAATGTGGAAACACGCGGGTAATACATCGGATGTCTATCAGTCCACCCGTGGCCCCGCAAGACCCAGAACCGGCAATCTGCCGCCCCGTCACCGGCCACGCGGAATCGTTACATCGGATGGATGCCGGGCGGCAGGGAACGAGGGAATGGCAACGGGACCGGCGACCCGCCCGCGCGGCCGACGGTCCGGATCGGAGGGACCGGGACCGGGGTCGCTCAGCCGGGCGGGTTCGGCCGCAGCCGCAGCCCGTACATGCCGCCGTCCACCCCCAGCACCGTGCCGGTGGTCGCCCCCGACAGTGGACTGGCGAGGTAGGCGATCGCCGCCGCCACCTCGTCCGCGCCGACCAGCCGGCCGGTGGGCTGGCGGGCCTGGAGTGCGGCGAGTTCCGCCGCCGGGTCGGCGGCGGAGTCCAGCAGCCGGCGTACCCACGGGGTGTCCACGGTGCCCGGGTTGACGCAGTTGACCCGGATCCCCTCCCGGACGTGGTCGGCCGCCATCGCCAGGGTCAACGACTGCACCGCGCCCTTGCTGGCGCTGTAGAGCGCCCGGTTGGGCAGCCCGGCCCAGGCCGCGATCGAGCAGGTGTTGACGATCGCGGCGTGCGCGGAGCGGCGCAGGTACGGCAGCGCCGCCCGGCTCACCCGGACCATCCCGACCACGTTCACGTCGAGTACCCGGTGCCACTCGTCGTCCGGATTGGACTCCACGGTGCCCTGCGCGCCGATCCCCGCGTTGTTGACGAGTACGTCGATGCCGCCGAGCGCCCGGGCGGCGGCGGCCACTCCGACGCGTACCGAGGCGTCGTCGGAGACGTCGGCGGCGAACCCGAGCAGCGGTTCGGGGAGACCGCCCGGGTTCAGGTCCAGGCAGCCGACCCGGGCGCCCCGGGCGGCCAGCAGGGTGGCGGTGGCCAGGCCGATCCCGGAGGCTCCGCCGGTCACCACCGCCGCCAGGCCGGCGAACTCGCCCCGGCCGGCGCCCGCCCCGGCACCGGCACCGTCGCCGGGGAGGTTCTCGACGGTCACGGCACCGCCACCTCGGCCGGCGGGGCGGCCCAGACCGGGCCGTCCGGATAGGCGTACTCGGTCAGCGTCTCCGGGCGCATCGTGGCGCTGAAGCCGGGGGCGGTCGGTGCCACGTACCGGCCCCGGCGGATCACCACCGGGTCGACGAAGTGCTCGTGCAGGTGGTCGACGTACTCGATGACCCGGTCCTGCATCGAGCCGGCGACGGCGACGTAGTCGAACATCGACAGGTGCTGGACGAGTTCGCAGAGCCCGACCCCGCCCGCGTGCGGGCAGACCGGCACGCCGAACTTCGCCGCCAGCAGCAGGATCGCGATGTTCTCGTTGACCCCGGCGACCCGGCTGGCGTCGATCTGGAGGTAGGAGATCGCGCCGAGCTGAAGCAGTTGCTTGAAGACGACCCGGTTCGCCACGTGCTCGCCGGTGGCGATCCGGACCGGGGCGAGTTCCCGGGCGATGGTGGCGTGCCCGACGACGTCGTCCGGGCTGGTCGGCTCCTCGATCCAGTACGGGTCGAAGGGCGCCAGCTCGCGTACCCAGGAGATCGCCTGCGGTACGTCCCAGCGCTGGTTGGCGTCGACGGCGATCCGGATGTCCGGCCCGCAGGTCTGCCGGGCGATCCCCATCCGGCGGATGTCGTCGTGCAGGTCGGCGCCGACCTTCAGCTTGATCTGGGTGAAGCCGTCGGCGAGCGCCTCCTTGCAGAGCCGGCGCAGCTTCTCGTCGTCGTAGCCGAGCCAGCCGGGCGAGGTGGTGTAGGCGGGGAAGCCGTCGCGCAGCAGGTGTTCCTCCCGCTCGGCCCGGCCGGTGCGGCCGGCCCGGAGGATCGCCAGCGCCTCGTCGCGGGTCAGCGCGTCGCTGAGATAGCGGAAGTCGACCAGGTCGACAAGTTCCTCCGGGCTCATCCCGGCCAGCAGTCGCCAGAGCGGCAGCCCGGCCCGCTTGGCCCGCAGGTCCCAGAGCGCGTTGACCACGGCGGCGACCGCCATGTGCATGACGCCCTTCTCCGGGCCGAGCCAGCGAAGCTGGGAGTCGTGCACGAGTTCCCGCCAGAGGCCGCCGAGGTCGGCCAGGACCGCCTCGACCGAGCGGCCGACCAGGTACGGCCGCAGCGACGCGATCGCCGCCGCCTGCACGTCGTTGCCGCGCCCGATGGTGAAGGCGAAGCCGTGCCCCTCGTGTCCGTCCCCGGCGTCGGTACGGATCACCACGTACGCGGCCGAGTAGTCGGGGTCGGGGTTCATCGCGTCCGAGCCGTCGAGTTCCCGGGAGGTCGGGAAGCGGATGTCGGCGATGTCGAGTCCGGTGAAGATCATGCCTGCCCCATCGTCTGGCGCTGCCGGCCCAGCCCGTCGATCTCCAGCTCGACGACGTCACCGGCGACCAGGTAGGGCTTCGGTTCGGGCTGGCCGAGCGCCACCCCGGCCGGGGTGCCGGTGTTGATGACGTCGCCGGGATGCAGCACCAGGAACTGGCTCAGGTAGTGCACGGTCTCGGCCACCGGGAAGACCATGTTCGAGGTGTTGCCGTCCTGCTTGAGCACCCCGTTGACCCAGAGCCGCAGCCCCAGCCGCTGCGGGTCGGGTACCTCGTCGGCGGTGACCAGCCACGGGCCGAGCGGGTTGAAGGTCTCGCAGTTCTTGCCCTTGTCCCACTGTCCGCCGCGTTCGAGCTGGAACTCCCGCTCGGAGATGTCGTGCGAGACGGCGTAGCCGGCGACGCAGCGCAGCGCCTCCGCCGGGCCGGACAGGTAGCGGGCGGTCCGCCCGATCACCACGGCCAGCTCGACCTCCCAGTCGGTCTTGGTGCTGCCGCGTGGCACCAGCACCTCGTCCTCGGGGCCGACCACGGTGTCCGGGGCCTTCATGAAGACCACCGGTTCGGCCGGGAGCGGGGCGCCGGTCTCGGCGGCGTGGTCCCGGTAGTTCAGGCCGATGCAGATGATTTTTCCCGGCCGCAGCGGTGGCCCGACCCGGAGGCCGTCGGGAAGGAGCGGCAGCCCCTCGACGTCGATCCCGGCCAGCCGCTCGATGCCGCCGTCGGCCAGGAACGATCCGTCCAGGTCGTCGACCACTCCACCGAGGTCGCGCAACCGCCCGGCCTCGTCCAGCAGCGCCGGGGTCTCCTGCCCCGGTGCGCCCACCCGCAACAGCCTCACCCGTCGCCCCCAGACTTCCATCGCAACCCGTCAGGAATACATCCGATGTCTATCAGGTGCGCTCGCCGGGGCACAAGAGCGGGACGGTAATCGCCGGCCTACCGGCGCCCGCTCGGGACCGCCGTCATCGTCGTCGGAAACCCGGGACCGACCTGGGGATACCCGGGTGACCAGGCAGCCCGTACCAAGATCTTCTCTTGTTTCTCCCGGGTGTCCTTTGTAACCTCATCGCCAAACATCGGATGCGTGCCGGACCCGTGGTCGTGGCTGCGGCGTCCGCCCCGCCAGAGTTCTCCCCCGGCCCATCTGGACGACCCGGAGACAGCAATGGATGACCCCAACCGGCGGCCCGCGCCGCGTCGGTGGACGGCCGCCGCCCTGGTGGCCGCGCTGACCGCGTTCCTGCCGACCTGGTCCACCAGCACCCCCGCCTCCGCCGCCCCCGACCACACGTCGGGCAGCGCGGCCTCCGCCGAGGACCCGCTCACCCTCTGGTACGACGAACCGGCCGCCGACTGGGAGACCCAGGCGCTGCCGATCGGCAACGGCGCGCTCGGCGGCATGGTCTTCGGCCGGGTCGCCGCCGAGACCGTGCAGTTCAACGAGAAGACGCTCTGGACCGGTGGCCCCGGCTCGGCCGGCGGCTACAACTTCGGCAACTGGACCTCGCCCCGCCCCGGCGCGATCGAGGAGGTGCAGCGCCTGATCAACGAGCGGGGCCGGCTCAGCCCGCAGGAGGTGGCGAACCGGCTCGGCCAGCCGAAGAGCGGCTTCGGGTCGTACAACACCTTCGGGGAGCTGTCGCTGCGACTCACCGAGGACCCGGGCACGGTCGGCGACTACCGCCGCGAGCTGAACATCGGCCGGGCGGTCGCCAGGGTCTCCTACGCGCACGACGGCGTGCGCTACACCCGGGAGTACTTCGCCAGCCAGCCCGACGGGGTACTCGTGGTGCGGCTCGGCGCCGACCGGCCCGGGAAGATCGGCTTCACCGCCGGGGTGACCGCGCCGAACAACCGCTCGAAGAACGTCACCGCCAGCGGCGGCCGGATCACCTTCGCCGGCACCCTCGACGACAACAAGCTGAAATACGAGTCGCAGATCCAGGTGACCGCCGACGGCGGTACGGTCGCCGACGGCACCGACGGCACGGTCACGGTGGCCGGGGCCGACTCCGCCACCCTGGTGCTGGGCGCCGGCACCGACTACGCCGGCACGTACCCGACGTACCGGGGAGCCGACCCGCACGCCCGGGTCACCGCCACCGTCGACGCGGCGGCGGCGAAGTCCTACCCCGACCTGCTCGCCGCGCACACCGCCGACCACCGGGCGCTCTTCGACCGGGTACGCCTGGACATCGGCCAGCAGATGCCGGCGATCCCCACCGACGAGCTGCTGCGGCAGTATCGCGGCGGGGCGTCGGCGGCGGACCGCGCGCTGGAGGCGCTCTTCTTCGCCTACGGCCGCTACCTGCTGATCGCCTCCTCCCGGCCCGGCTCGTTGCCGGCGAACCTCCAGGGCGTCTGGAACAACGTCACCAACCCGCCCTGGGACGCCGACTACCACGTCAACATCAACCTCCAGATGAACTACTGGCCGGCCGAGACCACCAACCTGTCGGAGACCACCGCCCCGTTCTTCGACTACGTCGACGCGATGGTGCCGCCGGGCCGGGTCACCGCGGAGCAGATCTACGGCAACCGGGGCTGGGTGGTGAACAACGAGACCAACGTCTACGGCTTCACCGGCCTGCACAGCTATCCGCAGTCGTTCTGGTTCCCGGAGGCCGGTGCCTGGCTGGCCCAGCACTACTACGAGCACTACCGGTTCAGCGGCGACACCCGGTTCCTCCGCGAGCGGGCGTACCCGCTGATGAGGGAGTTGGCGCTCTTCTGGCTCGACGAGCTGGTCGTCGACCCGCGCGACGGCAGGCTGGTGGTCTCGCCGAGCTACTCGCCGGAGAACGGCGACTTCACCGCCGGTGCCTCGATGTCGCAGCAGATCGTCTGGGAACTCTTCACCAACACGATCGAGGCGGCCGGGATCGTCGGCGGCGACAACGCGTTCCGGCGGGAGCTGCGCGACGCGCTGGCCAGCCTCGACCCGGGGCTGCGGGTCGGCTCCTGGGGGCAGCTCCAGGAGTGGAAGGAGGACCTGGACAACCCGGACGACCAGCACCGGCACGTCTCGCACCTCTTCGCCCTGCACCCGGGCGCGCAGATCACCGCGCTGGACGACCCGGAGCTGGCCGCCGCCGCCAAGGTCTCGCTCACCGCGCGCGGCGACGGCGGTACGGGGTGGAGCAAGGCATGGAAGATCAACTTCTGGTCCCGGCTGCTGGACGGGGACCACGCGCACAAGATGCTGGTCGAGCAGTTGCGGCAGAGCACCCTGGCGAACCTATGGGACACCCACCCGCCGTTCCAGATCGACGGCAACTTCGGCGCGACCGCCGGGATCGCCGAGATGCTGTTGCAGAGCCAGACCGGTGAGGTACACGTGCTGCCGGCGCTGCCCAGCGCGTGGCGCGACGGCTCGGTGCGCGGACTGCGGGCCCGGGGCGGGCTGACCGTCGACACGACGTGGTCGGCCGGGGCCGCCACGGAGATCGCGCTGACCGCCGACCGGGCCGGCGAGGTGACGGTGCGCAGTCCGCTCTTCGCCGGCCCGTACGAGCTGGTCGACGCGGGTACCGGCAGGAAGGTGAACGGGACGGCGAAGGGCGACAGGCTGACCTTCACCGCCCGGGCCGGCCACCGGTACGTCGCCACCGCCCAGGTCGGCTTCACCATCGACGCTCCGGCGACGCTGGAGACCGACGAGTCGGGGACGGTCTCGGTGACCGTCTCCGCGCTCGGTGACCAGAAGGTGCCGCCCTCGGCGCTGAAGCTGGTGCTGCCGGCGGGCTGGCAGGTCCGGCCGGGTCGGGTCCAGGTGCCCCGGCTGTGGCCGGGTGACGCGCAAACCTACCGGTTCACCGTCACCCCCGGCGGCGCGGCGGCACCCGGTCCGAACCGGATCGAGGCGCGGCTGACCCACGACAAATGGCGGGCCACCGCCGGCACGTCGATCGCGCTGCCGGTCCCGCCGCCCTGTGCCCGACCGGCCCCGGACCTGCCACTGGTGGCCTGGGACCCGGTCTCCGGCGACACGGTGACCGACCACTCGCCGAACGGGCGGACCGCGACCGTGCAGACCGGCGGGGCGTACGTCGCCGCCGGGCCGACCGGCAGCGCGCTGGTGCTCGACGGCAACCGGTTCCTGCGTACCGCGCCGACCACCCTCGGCTATCTGGAGCAGGCGACGTTCGCGGCCGAGGTCAAGGTGACCACCAGCGGCAGCTACCGGCGACTCTTCGACTTCCAGCCCGGTGGCGACCCCGGCACCGACGGGATCCTGATCGACCTGACCCCGGGCAACCAGCTCCGGTTCATCGGCTCCGGTACGGGTGTCACCAGCAACGCCACCGTGCCCACCGGCCGGTACGTCGACCTGGTCGTCACCATGGACGACGACGGCAACATCGTCGTCTACCTCGACGGCCAGCAGGCCGGTACGGCCAAGGTGCCCGACGGCGGCATCGTCGGCTGCGCCACCCGGGAGCTGCGGTTCGGCGCCGACCAGGACGGCGGCCAGCGGCTCACCGGTGAGGTCGACCGGATCGCCATCCTGCCCGAGGCGCTACCGGCGGACCAGGTGTCGAGCTGGCAGGCCCGCGCCTTCGGCTGACCGTCCGAGGTTCCGCCCACCCCCTCCGCCGCCCGGCGGGTGACCGACCCCGGTCGCTCGCCGGGCGGCGCCAGGCCGGCGACGCCGGCATCGGAACCGGCGGACGCCTACGGGGTTCCGGACATCAGCGATGCCGTCGCCGCAGCCGCACCAGCCAGAGCGCTACGGTCCCGGCGGCCAGTGCCGCCAGTACCGTGGACGCTGCGAGGGCCAGGTTGTTCCGGCTCTCCTCGTCCGGGCGCGGGCGTTCCGCGGAGTCGTTCGCCGTCAACAGCCGTGGTAGCGGGTCTTCCACCGCCGTGAGGTCCATGCTGCTGGTTATCTCCGAGACCAGCCCGGTGGCCTCGATCGTCGCCGTACCCGCCTCGCTGAACGTCACGGCGAACCGAACCTCGCCCTCCTCGTCGGCGGTGGTGTACAGCTCGCTGTTCCCGTTCGCGCCCATTCGTTGCCGGTGCGGGGTGGGCAACGACAACCTGATGTTGATCCCACCGGTGTGGCCCAGGTGAATCGGCTCCTCCGGCTTGAAGGGCTTCACCTTGATCACCTCTGCCCAGTCGGGCTTCAGTGGGGGGTCCTCCACCATCCAGTCCGGCGGTGGGGGTGGCGGGTACGGCGGTGCCGCCGCAGCGGCCGGCGCGACGAGCATCGTCACGGTGCTGATTGCGGCGAGGCTGAGTAGCCGCTGCCGCGCGCGGATCGACATCGAGGTCCCCGAGTGTTGAAACAACCTTGATCGACTGTTTGCCCATTACGGACAGTAGTACAGTACTCGGCGAAGATCATTCATGGCGGGTTTTCACCGACCCGGACCTGCTACGGAGTCGCGGGCGGCGCACGAGGCGATTCCCGAGGATGCGCGTTTTCGACAGCCCGGTGTCAGCGCAATCGCCGCCCGGCGCCTGACGCCAGCTCCGCACGGGGGCTGGCCGGGGCGGACCGGTCCGCGGGTACGACAACTGTGGCCGACCGGCGCGCTCGCCCGGCCGGTCATTCAGCCTTCCGCCGCAGCCGGTCCGCGCCGACGCTCCCGATCGTCGGTCTCCTTTCGGGGATCCAGCGGGGCCGCTCCACATGATCGGCGTCGTCGGGCCGTACCGAATCCGTCTCATGTTTCCCGTTGTCCATTGCCGAAGGACCCAACAACCGCTTGTCCCGGCTTGGCGGCGTTGGGACGATTGGCATCGTTTGAAAGCGCGGCGGCCGGCAACTCCGCGCGATTCTGGATGCACTGGCTCCATCGGCCGCGGCGATCGGGAATGAGTCCATCCTAGTAAGGATTTCCTGGTGCCGGATGTATTCATCAACTACCGTTCCGACGACGAGGCGGCCGTGGCCGTCCTTATCGACGAGAAACTGTGCGCGACGATCGGCCCGAAGCGGGTCTTCCGGGACAACCGATCGATCGAACTGGGACGCGACTACCGTCCCGAACTCTGGGGCAGTCTCGCCAAGAGCGTGGTGCTGGTGGTCGTCATCGGGAAACGGTGGCTGGCCCGGGACCGTCGCGGGCGCAGGCGCATCGACCAGCCCGAGGACTTCGTACGGCGGGAGATCGCCGCGGCGTTGTCGATGGGGATCCCCGTCGTCCCGGTCCTGGTCGGGGAGGTACCCGCGCTCCGCGCCGAGAACCTTCCGGACGACATCGCGGAACTGGCGCACCGGCAGTACCGGTGGCTGAGCACCCGGGGCATCCAGCGGGACCTTCCCCTCCTGATCGAGGAACTCGCCACCCTCGCCCGGGGCGAGCCCGCTGCGGCCGCCGGGCCGGCGACGGGTCGGGACGGCACCGTCCTGATGCTGCGACTGGAACCACCGGTCCGGGAGTGGCAGGTGGCCGCCCTGCACCAGGCCATCGACCGCGCCACGGCGGACGCGGAGATGTCGGACATCGAGACGGTGACCCGTCCGACCAGGCTCACACTCTTCGTCCCGGCGGCCGTTCCGCCGATCCGGGTGCTCTCCAGGCTGGTCGGCGCGCTGGAGACGGTCCTGACCGACCAACCCGTCCCGGAGAGCGGTCCGCTGCGCGTCCGCGCCGGACTGCACCACTCGACGATGCGCAGCGGCCGGACGGACGTCTGTGACGAGCTCGCCTACCTCCTGGACCTTCCGGCGGTCGCCAAGGTACGGCGTCGAGCGACGAAGGCGGGCCTCGTCCTCGTACTGCCGGACGCCTTCTACGACGGCGTGGTGCGGGCGCACCCGCTGGTGGCCGATCCGTCCACCTACCTGCCCGTGCCGATCGCCGGCGGCAGGGAGCGCTGCTGGGTACACGCTCCGGGGTACCCGTCCCCGCCGGGTCTCCGGTCGGCGCCGGACGTCCCCTCCCCACCGGATTCCGCCGGCGGCGGCCCGGCACCGGCGGGCAACCACGGCGTCCAGTTCAACAACCACGGACCGGTGCACGGCCCGCAGGTCGGCGGCGACTGGGTCAACGGCAACAAGGTCGTGCGCGGCGACGAGGCGGGATACCGATGAGCGGGACGGCGCCGACACCGGCCGCACCCGCCGCGGCGGCCGCACCGGCCGCACCCGCCGCAGCGGCATCACCGGCGGCCGCCCAGCCGGCCGCGGCACCGGCCAACGCGGGACCGGCACCCGAGGGCGGACCAGCCGGGCCCGCTGCCGCCGGTGATGCCGGCGGCGCTCCGCCGCCCGAGGGTGGCGCGGAGGCCGGGGCCACACCGCCGGAGCAGGGCGGTGAAGGCGACGCCGGGAGCACCGAGCGGGCCGGCGGCGCCGACGCGCTGCCCGAACTGCCCGACCAGCCGGGCCGCGGATCAGACCGCCACCAGTTCGTCCGCGACGCGCAGCAGCGCTTCGGCGGCGACGCCGTCTCCGGCGACAAGATCGTCTTCTATCTCACCGGTGGGGAGCAGAGCGCGCCGCTGACGAGGCTGGCGCCGACCCTGGAGGAGTACGCCCGGCACGCCTTCGTCTTCCCGGAGCGCTGGGACGCCTGCCGGGCCGACTTCCAGGACCGCCGCAGCGTCCTGCTCCAGGGAGTCACCGGGGGCGGCCGGGTCACGATGGCGATCCGGCTCCTCCTCGGCGTCGAATCCCAGGTCATCTACCAACTCGATCCCCGGATCGACCTGAGCCGGATGGCGGAGCAACTCACCGCACGCCGGTTCGAGCGCGGTACCGCCTTCCTGCTCTGCCAGCCCGACGACGTCGGACGGCTCGACGCCTCCACCTTCGACCGGCTGGAGGCGGCGCTCAGGGCCGCCGACGCGCGGCTCGTGCTCACCATCGGCTCGGAGGCACCGATCCGGGACGAGAGCCTGCTCCGGCACCGGATAAGCCTGCCCGCGGCGCCACCACGGCGGGAGATCCTGCGTACCCATCTGAGATATCGCCTCGACGACGAGACCCGGGCCGACGGACTGCTGGCGCAGCCGGCCGTGGCCGAGCTGGTCAGGGAGAAGCTCGACCGGGACAGCATCACCTGCGAGGTCGCCGCCATCCTGGCGATGCTGCTCAGCCGCGAGTCGGAGACGGTGGACGTCGCCCGGATCCGGGCGATGCTGATGCGCCGGGACGTCGACGAGTTCGGCATCTGGTTCGACGGGCTCGCCGACCTGGAGCTGCGCTGCTTCGCGATCGCCCTCGCGGTGCTGGACGGGCAGCCGTTCGAGGAGGTCGCCGCCGCCGCGCGTCGGCTGCACCAGCGCCTGTCGGCCGGTGGCCCGCTCGTGGTGGACGACGACGCGTCACTGCGGGTCGCCGGGCCGGATCCCTTCCGGATGCCGCCGATCCAGCTGCTGCGGACGCTACAGGCCCGCACCACGGAGGGGACGATCCGGACACCCTACGGGTACGCGCCGGCCACCGAGATCTCGTACCGCAACCCCGACTATCCGCGCCGGGTCATCGAACGCGCCTGGAAGGGTTACCGGATCCAGGACCAGATCCTCGACTGGCTCGGCGACCTGGTGATGCACCGCTCCGACGAGATACGCGTCTCGGCGGGCACAGCCGTCGGTTTCCTGGCGACGCTGGCCTTCGAGTACGTCCGCCGTGCCGTCCTGCACGAGTGGGCGGCCAGTGACAACACGTACCGCCGGGAGGCGGTCGCCGACGTGCTCCGGGTGGCGGCCGGGGTGCCGGAGTTGCAGACCGCGGTGACCTGGCTCGTCGACGGCTGGTACCGGGCCGGCAGTCCCGAGTTGCAGTCCACGGCGGCGCTGGCACACGGCACCCGGCTCGGCCGTACCGACACCACCAGGTCGGTCCGGGCACTGGAGCGGCTGGCCATGGTCACGGACCTGCAGGTGCAGTTCGGCATCTGCCGAGGGTTCGCGGCGTTGCTGGCCGAGGAGCCGGAGCAGTACCTTCCGCTCTTCTACGGCGTCGTCGAGCGGTGCCTGGCAGATCCGAAGCGGACGGACACCGCGCAGCTGATGTTCCTGTTCGTCGCCGCGGACCTGCTCAGCGACGTCACCGGCGCGGACGACGCGAAGACGAGGTGGCCGACGCTGCTGCTGCTGGCCACCCGTCACGGTCATCTGCGCCGGCCGCTTATCGAGTCCTGGGCCCGCACCCTGGCCGGCAGCCGCTACAGCTCGGTCGCGGAGCACGTGCTGCGCATCTGGGCCAGCTACGCCGAGTCCGACGCCGCGATCCGCAAGGCGTTCACCCGGCTGGTGCGGGCGGTCGCCGAGTTCGACCCGTGGGCGGGCGCGGTGGTCACCCGCCAGGCCCGTCGCTGGGACGACGAGGACGCCCTGATTCCGATGCCGAATGTCGCGCAGGCGGTGAACGCCGTGCTGCCCCCCGAACACTCCACGAGGTGAACCCGAGCATGTCCGTTCAACTGATCCTCAGGTCCGGACCGGTATCGCGGTTCGATGCCACCGAACGGGTCCGCGACCCGCACGTCGCCGCCGTGTACGTGACGGCCGGCGGTCAGATCGACATCCTGGACGGCGGCCGGCCGATCGGGCTCGGCGACCAACTCCTGCTCCGCTACCGGACGAGGTACGACGTCGACCTCAGCGACCACCAGCGCACCATCGAGCTGCGCAGCTCGCCACCGCCGGCGCGCGGCGGGATCTACCACTTCGCGACGATGGTGAACGTCGGCTTCCGGGTGACCGATCCGAGGCAGATCGTGAGCCGCAACATCCAGGACGGGCTCCGGGTGGTCTCCGACTATCTGATGTCGGAGTTCCGCGACATCACCGCCGCCTTCCCGATCGAGGAGGCCAAGGCGGCGGAGGACGCGATCAACGCCCGCTTCCGGCGCGGCGTGACGATCGGCGGCTGCATCGAGCTGTACATGTGCCGCGCCCGGCTGGAACCCGACGCGGCGGCGGTCGCCTACCTCCAGAGGGAGGAGGAGGCCAAGCGGGACAACGTCGTCAAGGCCGCCGAGCACGAGCGCAACGCGGACGAGGCCCGGCGGGCGAACAACATCGACCTGATCCGGCAGAGCGGCGCGATCGAACAGCGGGCCCGGGAACGCGACGCGCTCGCCGGGCGGCCGTTCAGCATGCAGGACCTGCTCGCGCTGCACCTGGAGAACAACCCGGGAGACACCGCCCGAGCCCTGGAGATGGCCGCCGACATGGAGGCCCGGCTCGCCGTCGAGCGGGAGAAGGCGGACAAGCGGAACTGGGAGAAGTTCGAGTACATGGCCGGCCGGAACCTGGTCGAGGCGTACGACATGGGCCAGGTCCGCGACGAGGTCGTCCGCGGTGCCTCCGGGTACCCGCACGTCGCGCTGGGCAGTGCTCCCTCGACGGCGTCGGGCTGGGACGTACCGCTGCCGGAGGCCGGGGACGGTGCGGACCGGCCCGGTAACCGGCCGCCGGGCCTGATTCCGATCTACCTGGTGATCGACGAGTCACCGGCGATGGCCGCCGGGATCGACGCGCTCAACGCCGGCCTGCGCTCGCTCTACGACACCCTGGCCGCCGACCCGGAGGTCGCCGAGGTGGTCCGGCTGGCGGTGCTGAGCTATGCCGACACGGCCGCCGTCCGGATACCCCTGAGCACCGCGAGACCGGGCGTCCGGCTTCCGGCGTTCACGGTCGGCGCCGGTTCCGCCAGGCTCGCCGACGCGTTCTCCCGCCTGCTGGACTGCATCCCACGGGACGCGGCCGCGCTCAAAGAGGAGACCTCGTCGCTGCGCCGCCCCCAGGTGCTGATGCTCACCGGTGACCGGCCCGCCGAGGACCAGCCCTGGGCCGACGTGCACCGCCGGCTCTCCGACCGGGCCAGTCAGCGCTACGCCCCGGACCTGATCGCCTGCGGCGTCGGCCCGGCCTCGGCGCCGACGGTCCTGCGCATCGCGACCCGGCCGGAGCTGGCCTTCGTCGCCCCGGCCGGCGACGTCGCCGAGGCGGCCCGCCGATTCTGCGCCTTCGCCCTGCGCCGGGTCGTCGAATACGGCCGCGCCGTCCTCGACGGCGACCAGAACTCCGTCGTCACCGGGCCGGACGGTTTCCGCCCGGCCGCCGAACTGCTTGCGCCGCCACCCCAGGGAGAGTGATCCAGCACATGCCGGACGTACGCGGGCACCTACTGCCAATCTACGTACTCGCCGACGAGTCCGCCTCGATGCGGCACCTCGTCGGTGAACTGAACGCGGGCCTCGTCTCGCTGCACCAGGCGCTGCTGGCCGAACCGATGGCGGCGGCGAAGGTGCGCTTCACCGTCATCGGCTTCTCCGACACCGCCGTGCTGCGGATGCACCTCGCCGACCTGCGCCGGGTCGACGGGATGCCGCCGCTGGCCTGCCGGAGCGCCACGAGCTTCGGCGCCGCGTTCCAGGCGCTGCTCCAGCAGATCCCGGCCGATGTCAGACACCTGAAGTCGCAGGAGTACGCGGTGCACCGCCCGGCGGTCTTCTTCCTCAGCGACGGTCAGCCCAGCGACGGCGGAAACTGGCGGCGGTCCCACCGGCAACTCGTCGACCGGAACCAGACCCTCGGCGCGCCGAACATCATCGCCTGCGGCATCGGCGGGGCCGAGGCGCGGACGATCCTGGAGGTCGCCACGCGTCCCGAGTACGCGTTCGTCTCGATCCAGGGCTCCGACATCGGGCAGGCGATCGCGAAGTTCTGCGCGGCGCTCACCAAGAGCGTGGTCGAGTCGGGCCGGTCGATGGCGAACGGCGCGGCCGAACTCCGGGTCGACCGCCCGGAGGGCTTCCACATGGCGATCGACGTGGTGTGACGATGCTCCTGCGACGCGGCCGGGCGGCCGATCCGCGCACCAACCCCGCCGGGAGTACCCGGGACGAACCGCCGGCCGACCCCGGTGGGTACCCGAGGATCCACAACCCGCCGCAACCCGGGCAGTGGGCGCCGATCGTGGTCGACGAGCCCACCGACCCCTTCGACCCCCGGCCGGCGCCGGGACGTCAGCCCGACACGGTCTGCGACGGCTGGACGACGCCGGACTTCGTGGTCCGGATGGCCTCGGTACGCGGGAACGCACACCGGTACGCCGGAAAGTACCGGCAGGACGATGCGGGTGTCGTGCTGCACCGGCCGACCGGAGCGGTGCTCTTCGCGGTCATGGACGGTGTCTCCAGTGCGACGGCTGCCGAGGTCGGCGCCAGGCTGGCCGGTCAGGCCGCCCTTCAGGCGCTGGCGGACGAACTCGACCGTGGCACCCGGGTCGACTGGCGGCGGGTGCTGACCGACGCCGCCGACGCGCTGCTGCGGCACGGCCGGTACGGGCTGCGGTCGGGTGAGCGGGCCGAGGACGTGGAGCGGCGGCTCGGCACGACGATCGTCACCGGCGTGGTCCGGCCGACCCGCTCCGGCGCGACGGCCGAGCTGGTCCGCGCCGGTGACTCCGCTGCCTGGACCTTCGACGGCTCCGGGTTCACCGGCCTCTTCCCGTCGAAGTACTCCGGCGGCGGCATGGTCGACTCGGCGGTGACGGCCCTGCCCAGGCTGCCGGAGCGGATCGCACCGGTCGAGGTGTCGCTGACCGGATCGGTGCTGCTGATCGGAACGGACGGTTTCGGCGATCCGCTCGGCGACGGCACCGGCCTGGTCGGCGACCTCTTCGGCACGCTGCTCGACCGGCCACCGCCGATGCTGGGGCTGGCCCACGCGCTCGACTTCTCCCGGGACACCTTCGACGACGACCGGACGCTCGTCGCGGTGTGGCCGCGTCCCCGGCGGTCGGGGGCGGCGGGATGAGCGTGGTCATCGGCGGGCCGGTCGAGGTCGACGCGCTCACCGTGGTCGGGGAACTCGGCTCCGGCGGGCAGGGCCGGGTCCGGCTGGTGGAGGCGCCGGGGATCTTCCCGGGACGGCTGGCGTTCAAGGAGTACGACCCGGGGACGATCGCCTCGGTGCGGGCCGACGTACTCGACCGGCTGGTGGCGCTGCGCGCGTCGGCCGGCGACGACCTGCGTACCCTGCTCGCCGAGCGGGCCGCGTGGCCGCTCGCCGCCGTCCGGCGCGGCGCGCAGTTGCGCGGATTCCTCATGCCGCCGGCCCCGCCGGAATACACCGTGACGCTCACCCTTCCGGGCGACGGTCGACCCCGGCCACTCGCGATGGAGTTCCTGCTCAACCCGATCGAGTACATGGCGAAGGTCGGCCTGCGGGTCTCGGAGCGCGACCGGGTCGGGCTGCTGCGCGAGTTCGCCCGGATGCTCGCGGTGCTGCACGGCGACCGGATCGTGGTGGGCGACCTCTCCCCCAAGAACGTCCTGGTGACGGTGGATCCGCCACGCTGCTTCCTGCTCGACTGCGATGCGGTCTGCGTCGACGGCGACTCCGTGGCGCCGCAGGTCGAAACGCCGGACTGGCGGCTGCCGGAGGGCGAGGCGCTCGGCACCGAGGCGGGTGACCGGTACAAGTTCGGTCTGCTCGTGCTCCGGTTGTTGCTGTCGGATCAGGCCGCCCGCGACCCGGCCGAACTCACGGCCGCGCGGAAACTCTTCGCCGACGTCGCCGATCTCGCCGCCCGGAGCCGGCGGGAGCCGGACGCGCGGCCCGACTGGCCCGAGTGGACGGCCGCGTTCGACGCCGTCCTGCCGCTCTCGGACGAGATCGTGCCCACCCCGCAGCCGGGACCGCGCTCGGAGCGGCGGCGGGTCGCCACCGGCGGCCCGGTGCCGGGGGCGGCCGGCGGGCCAGCGGGCGGCACCGCTCCACCCCGGACGTCACGGTCCGGGACCGCGCGCTGGGCCGTCGCCGCCGCGGCAATCGTCGCCGCCCTCTGTGTGCTGCTGGTCTGGGTCGGCGGCCGGACGGACGACGGCGCCCGGGACGAGAGTGCGAGCACGAGGGTGGTCCCGCCGCCGGTGGCGGTGCCGAGCACGGCCGCGACACCGAGCACCGGGTTCTCCACCGAGCCGCCGCGTGACCGGGTCGGTATGGTCCGGCTGGCGGGTGCCGGTGACAGCGCCGAGGTGATCGAGGTGGCCGAGTTCTTCGACGGCTACTTCCGGGCGATCAACGACAAGGACTGGGACACCCTGCTCGCGCTCTACGACCCGGACGGCGTGGTCGACCCGGCGAAGCCGAAAAGCCGCGACTCCTTCATTGCGGCGATGTCCAGCACCGAGGACTCGGACGTCGCGCTGGTGCAGGTGGACCCACGGCTGGACCCGGTCCGGGCCCGGGTGACCTTCACCAGCAACCAGGCCGCCGGCTACGGCCCGAAGGGCAGGCCGGACGAGACCTGTACGCGCTGGGATCTCACCCTCCAGTTGACCCGGCAGGGCGGCGGCTACCGGCTGCTGCGCCCCACGGCCGCGAAGCACCGGCCCTGCTGACCGCACTGGGCCCGGCCGACGCCGGCCGGTCGGGGCCTATCCGCGGGCTCCCAGGTCCGCCTGGATGTTCCGCCGGTAGAAGTCGAACCAGTCGCCGCCGGCCGAGAACTCGAAGGCGAGCGCCGCAAGGTTCCAGAGCAGACGATAGGCGCGGATGTTGTCGCCGAGTTCGGGTGTCAGGCTCAGCCCGTAGCCGTCGAGGAACGCCGACAGGATCTCCTGCCCGGCCATGGAGACGCGGGCGATGTCGAGCATCGGGTCACCGACGCCGACATCGCCCCAGTCGATGATCCCGGCCAGTCGCGCCCGGTCGGCGAAGACGTGTTGCGGTTTGAGGTCCCGATGCAGCAGGACACCGGGTTCTCGATAGGTCATGATGCCGGAGGACCTGATCGCCTGGTCGAGATGGCCGCCCAGGTCGCGGGTCAGCACACCGGCCGTCACGAGATCCGGGATTCGCGCGAGGACGCTGTCGAGCGCGTCGTGCCACGACCCGTGACGGCCCCGGACCTCGTCGGGGCGTACGGCCAGCGCACCGTACCCGGGGAGCCTGATGTCGTGCACCGCGCGGAACGATCTGCCGGCCTGGCGCCAGACGTCGAGGTCGCGGGTGGGCTCTCCGGGGAGTACCCGCATGATGATGAACGCGGTGTCGACCGCGTCGGTGTCCAGCCGGTGCGTGACGACCTCCGGCCCGGGAATGCCAGCATCGCGGACTCGACCGCAGGCCCACGTCTCGGCGGTCAGCAGATCGCGGCTGCCGACCTTCAGCACGACATCGCCGCCGCTGGCGACCCGCACCACGAAGGTCGCGTTTCCAACGGAACCGGCAACCCGTCGCGCACCTGTCGCCCGGACGCCGAGTTCCTGGGTGACGATCGATGTCGCCGATCCCTCGGTGAGATCAGGATCGTTGTCGAGAGTCAATCCCGCTCCATCGGCTAGAGGGCCGCGACCCTGGCACGGTAGCCACCGCCGGGCCGGCGCGCCACCACATTGCCGGCCGTGGGTGGATCCGTCGCCAGCAGATCCCGGGCCCGTTCGCGCGCCTCGAAGCAGGCCCGGGCGTCGTTGGCCAATCCGAGGAACGGGTCAGGTCTCCAGTTCGGTGGGGGCGCCGATCGGCAGCCAGCGGATGCGGTCGCGTACCTCGGGTGCGGCGGCGGCGAACTCGGCCTCGATGACGGAACGGGGCTGCTGGAAGTGCCGCCACCCCTCGTAGTGCACCGGCACGGCGGTGTGCGGACGTACCGCACCGAGCAGTTCGACGGCGTCCCGGGCGGTCATCGTGTAGCGGAGCGGACCGGTGACCGGGAAGCGGACCCCGCCGAGGTGCACCAGCGCCAGCCCGACGGGGATCCGCCCGGCGACCTGCCGGACACCGCCGTAGAGCACGGTGTCGCCGGAGATCCAGAGGGCACCGTGCCGCTGCCCCGGCCAGCGCAGGGCGAAGCCGACGACGTCACCGACGATCGGCCCGCTCAGCGGCGGCCCGTGCCGGCAGGGCGTGGCGGTGACCTCGATCGACGGCCGGCCGTCACCCCGCAGGGTGGTCGTCGCCCACGGCGCGAGGCCGCGCGCACCGCCGCCGAGACGGCCCGCGCCGGACACGGTGGTGACGACGGTCCCGGCCGAGGGAAGGAACCGGCGGCCGGCCTCGTCGAGATTGTCGCCGTGGTGGTCGTGGGTGAGCAGTACCGCGTCGACCGGCCCGAGCGCGTCCGGAGGTACGGCCGGACCGGCGAGCTTGCGGGAGGAGGTACCCCAGCCGAACGCGTAGCTGCGCCCGGCCGGGTCGAACGTCGGATCGGTCAGCAGCCGCCAGCCGGCCGCCTCGATCAGTACGGTCGGGCCGCCGATGTGCGTGACGCGGACCTCAGCGGGCATGCGAGAGGGCCCAGTCGAGAACGTGGTCGGCGATCTCCTCCCAGCCCTTCTGCGCGGGCAGCAGGTGCGCGTACCCCTGGTACTCCTCGACCTCGGTGACCGTGTTGGACTTGTAGTGCTTGGCGTTCGACCTCTGGATCGCGGGCGGCATGATGTGGTCCTCGCTGCCGGAGACGAAGAGCAGCGGCGCCCGGTTGTCGTTGTGGTAGTCGACCCAGGTGTCCTGGTGGCCGGGTTGGAAGTTGGCGAGCACGCTGCCCCAGAGGATGCCGCCGTTGGCCGGGATGTGGTAGCGCTCGTAGAGGGCGCGGGACTCCTCCTCGGTGAACGTGTTGGTGAAGGCGTACTTCCACTCCTCGAAGGAGAGGCCGACGGCCCGGCGCCGGTTGGCCGGGCTCTTCAACACCGGGAGCGTCGACTTCACCTGGGAGAGCGGCACGACCCGTACCCCTTCGGTGGGTGCGGAGTTGAGTGCGACGCCGGCCGCGCCGAAGCCGTGGTCGAGCAGGATCTGGGTGAAGGCGCCGCCGGCCGAGTGGCCGATGATGATCGGCTGGCGGTCCAGCTCCCGGATGATCCCCTCGATCTTGGCGATGATCGCCGGCACGGTAACGTCGGTGATGATCTGCGGGTTCTCCCGCAGCGCCTCGACCTCCACCTCGAAGCCGGGGTAGCCGGGCGCGATCACCCGGAAGCCCTTCGCCTCGTAGTGCGTGATCCACTGCTCCCAGCTGCGCGGCGTCACCCAGAAGCCGTGCACGAGGACGATCGTGTCGGGCGTGCTGGTCATGGCAGGCTCCTCAGGAACGAGAGCAGGTCCTCGGACAGCTGCTGCTTGTGGGTGTCGGTGATGCCGTGCGGTGCGCCCGGGTACACGAGCAGCGTCGCACCCTTGATCCGGGCGGCGGAGGCCTTTCCGCCGACCTCGAAGGGGACGACCTGGTCGTCGTCGCCGTGGATGACCAGCGTCGGTACGTCGAACGCGTCCAGGTCGGCGCGGAAGTCGGTGGCCGAGAAGGCGGCGATCGACTCGTACGCGTTGCGGTGTCCCGCCTGGAGTCCCTGCCGCCAGAACGCGTCCCGCACGCCCTGCGAGACGCTCGCCCCCGGACGGTTGAGGCCGAAGAACGGGCCGTCGGCGAGGTCCCGGTAGAGCTGCGAACGGTCGGCCACCGAACCGGCCCGGATCCCGTCGAAGACCCCCACCGGCACGCCACCGGGGTTGTCCTCGGTCCGCACCATCAGCGGCGGTACGGCCGCGACCAGCACCACCTGGGCGACCCGGGCGGTGCCGTGCCGGCCGATGTACCGGGTCACCTCGCCGCCGCCGGTCGAGAAGCCGACCAGCGTGACGTCGTGCAGGTCGAGTGCCTCGATGACGGCGGCGAGGTCGTCGGCGTAGGTGTCCATCTCGTTGCCGGTCCACGACTGGGTGGAGCGGCCGTGCCCACGGCGGTCGTGCGCGATGGCCCGGTATCCGTTCTCGGCGAGGAAGAGCTGCTGCGCCTCCCAGCTGTCGGAGTTGAGCGGCCAGCCGTGGCTGAGCAGGACGGGTCGCCCCTCGCCCCAGTCCTTGTAGTAGATCTGCGTGTCGTCGGCGGTGGTGACGAAGGGCATGCATACACTCCCGCGCTCGCGCTGATGAGGAGTCGGGCGACGATCCGGGCGTTGCCCCGCCCCCTGCGGCACGGCACCCTCTCGTAACACCCGCATGCGAACCTATTGAGCGGAGCGCGTCGGGTCGGGGGCTGTGCGTGCACCGTTGTCGGCTGAGCGTGCACATCGGGCGGGGTAAATGGGCTTCGTGTTGGATACGGCGGACATTCCACCTCACGAGCGGGTCGACGCGATCTACGCGGCGATGATGCAGGCGTCCGTCCCGTCGTACGTGATCCACGAGGATCCGGACGGCGAGGTCCGGACCCGGCTGGAGGTGTGGGACCTCGGGGGCGCCAACATCTTCACCGCCCGCTCCACCGGCCTCCGGCTGCTGCGCACCCCCAAGCAGGCCCGCCAGGACGCCGCCCCGGTCATCGCGCTCTCCGTGCAGCGGCTCGGCGACGGCCGGCACGAGCAACTCGGGTACCGCCAGGTCGTGCCGCCCGGCGAGATGCTGATGGTCGACCTCTCGGCGGCGTACGACTTCTCCTGGTCAGGCGAGGGCGCGGCCGGCTGCATCCAGGTCCCGATCGACCAGGTCGGCCTCCCGCTCGACCTGATCCGCCGGGCGGCGGCGAACCTGCGCACCAGCCCGCTGTACGGCCTGGTCGCCAACCACGTCAGCCAGCTCGTCGGGGACGCCGAGCGGCTCAGCCTCGACCCCGCCGCCGACGCGCTCGGCCGGGCCAGCGTCGAGCTGCTCCGTGCCCTGCTCGTCTCGGCCGCCCGGGTCGAGCCGCTCAGCCGCGCGGTCCTCGCCGAGACGCTGCTGACCCGGGTCCGCGCCTACGTCCGCCAGCACCTCGCCGATCCGAACCTGCGCCCGGCCACCATCGCCGCCGCGCACAACGTCTCGCTCCGCCACCTCTACAAGATCTGCGCCCAGGCCGACTTCAGCCTGGAACAGTGGATCATCGGCGAACGACTTCAGGGCGCCCGGCAGGAGTTGCAGCGACCGGCGAGCCGCGGCCGTACGATCGCGACCGTCGCCCGCCGCTGGGGCTTCACCGACCCGACCCACTTCACCCGACGGTTCCGCGCCACCTACGGGCTCACCCCGGGCGAGTGGCGGCGGATCTCCACCGAGGTACCCCGCCGGCACCCGTAGCCGCGGGGTACCCACCGTTCCGGTTTACGCCGACGTCAGCGCGGCTTCCTCTCATGTGCCGCCAGTGTGTTGAATCGGTCGAGAGTCCGCCAGTCATCGCCGGTCCGGTCGACAGGACAGCCGGCCCCTTCCAGTCGGCTGGCCATCTTGTTGAGCCAGTTACCGGAGGCATCCATGTGGACGTAGTTGAGACCGGCGAGGTCGGTGGGACGACGCATCGTGCCCACTTCCAGAATGATCGTGCGGTCCGGGTGCAGCGCGAGGGCCATACCGAGTTCCAGGAACACGTTGGGTCTGGCCTGACAGGATCCGTGCTCGTCAGCACTGTCCGTCGCTCCGCGCAGCGTCGGATGCAGCTCGACGATGTCGTCCGGCGTCAGCAGAGCGATCACTGCGGAAGCGTCCCGGACCGCCTTGTTGATCACCTCCTTCAGGGACGGCACGGTGGAGTCGGTGTTGCGAACGAGTCGCTCCCACTCCATGGGTGTGAGCCCGAGAGCCCGGAGGCAGTCGAAGAGCGCGTCGCGGGCCGCCAGGTCACGACCGTGGATGACGAACACCCGTCTGCCCTTCCCCGCCTTGCGGGGTCGAGCCGGCGTGGGTTCGGCGGGGCTTGCGTGGATCGGGCTGCGTTCGCCGAAGGTCACCGCGTCGGCGTTCACCCTGCCGATCCGATTGCGTTGCTCAGCCATGACTGTCTTCAATCCCTTCCGAGGGCGGGTGTTGACTTTCCGGTCTCCGTGCTGTCGCCGGCACGTGATTTGCTGCCGAACGTAACGTTCTTGGCATTGAGCTGGTCGATCTTGTTCTGATGCTGGTTGAAGATGTTCTGGACGAATCCGTCGAAGCTCGAGGTGTCAATTCGCCGCTTCACCAGGTAAGTCCTGACAGCCTTCGCGAGAGTCTGGTCGAGAAATGCGATCGTCCCCCGGATGTCCTGCCTGGCGTTTGGAGTGACCACGGCGCCGCCTACAGCGAGTTGCTCCCGGATGGAATCGATCGCTCCATAACGAATTTCGCGGTTGTGCTTGACCGCCTTTTTGATCCGCCACCGCGCCCATCGACGGCGTACTGCAGCGAACGCCTCATCGGCCAGTAAACGCGGACTCCCCAGCGCTGTCACCCAGATTTTTGTAGTTCCGAAATGGATCGCGTGCATGAGTTGAGTCCACCCGTCGTTCGGATTCTTCTCGGGGCGCCCGAAAGTGGTGAAGATCATGGCCGGAAGGATAAGAATCTTGCTATGCAGGATCAGTTGGTCGCCGATCAGCTGACCCCGCACGAACAGCGTCACGATGATTTCGTTGTCCCAGCCCGACACCGGTACCTGGACACAGAGATAAGTCCGCCTAGTAGCCACCGTCTCGCGCAGATACTGGAGAATTTGGTCTCGTGGCTGGTGGGTGACTGGGACCTTCTTCGGCTCGGGCAGAACGTCATTGGCAAACAGATCCAGCCCGTTGACATACATGCGGTAGCCGCACCAGAGACCGGGGACCCCGGCTTTCCGCATCGAGAACTCAAGCTTGCGATGCAAGGTCACCATGTCTACTCGCTTGGGACGGCGGCTCTTGCCGTCCTTGCCGGTGCTGCCGAGGCGAGTGTCGACGCGGTACTCGACGTCCCAGATTGACTCACCGCTCCCGATGAACTCGTTGTCGTGCCGCAACTCCAGGTCATAGACGATGACTCGCGCGATGGCCCTACCGCGAGTCTGATCGGGATCGGGACCCTCGCCCAGAGCGTAGAAGCTCCGTTCCTGGTGGTCCGGCATCGCCGGAGCGACGTCACGCAGGTGAGGTGCGTCGAGGGTTCGATAGGCATGCCGACAACGCCGTGCACGGCCGGCCACCACGTAGGCGTCAACGATCCCGATGCCCCAGATAATCACTGCACCGACAAGCACGACCTGAGCATCCTGCGGATGCGCGAGCTGCGATATCAACCAGCCGAACACCAACGTGCAGAGCAGGAACAGCGTCGTGACGCGCCGCGCC
The DNA here is from genome assembly GCF_003030345.1 of Plantactinospora sp. BC1. Taxonomy (NCBI): domain Bacteria; kingdom Bacillati; phylum Actinomycetota; class Actinomycetes; order Micromonosporales; family Micromonosporaceae; genus Plantactinospora; species Plantactinospora sp. BC1. The sequence continues at coordinate 215,151 of NZ_CP028158.1, read as the reverse complement.
AGGGCTCGATGACGCTGGCGCCATTTCCGGAACCACTTGAAGGCCTCGCGGACGGTGACTCGGCGTCGCCGTAGGAGACGACGCAGGAACACCAACAGGAGGACCAGCAGCACCACGGCGAGGGCAACCGGCCCGTCGCCCCGGGAGTAGCACGCGGCCGCCAGCACCACCAGAACGCCGACGATGACCGCGCAGAGAGCCAAGTTGCGACCGCGCTCCCAGCGTTGCGCCCACCAGGCGTGTCTGAGCACCGCAATCATGTCGAGCCCGTAGTTCGGGGGCCAGGCGCTCACGGCACGCCCAAGATAGGCAGCGAGGATGCTCCGCCTCAGCGGGCCGTTGAGATGCACGGCCTCGCAGAGTCGGCAGGTGGGCCGGTTGTTCGCGGAGGGGGAGGCAAGATAGTTCGGCTTTTTACCAACCGGGTCCTCCAGCGACCAGTCGTGCTGGCTCACCACGGCCCACCGACCGGTGTCGGTCCGGCAACCGACGTCGGACTCACCGACGTCAGCCGGTTCGCACCGTGGACCAGCGACTGTCGTTCGACAAGGATCGTACGTTCCATAGAGATCGTCCGTTCGATGAAGATCGTCAACACGACACCGGAGACGGAACCGGCGTCGGCGGAATAGGACTCGAGGGTGAGTGTGACCGAGCGGTACACATCGGTGGAACCTCCAGCGCGACGGTGACCGGAGCCGGACGGCCGAACGTGAGATGGCCGAAGGGAGTTAGGCGGCAGTGCCGGATACGAGCATCATCAGGGTCGGACTCTGTCAGCGGCAGAACAGCTGAGGCAAGGAAAGCCGGCATATGCTTCCCACGAAAGATCTCAAGTGCTTCCCAAGCGCTTCCCACGAGCCGGGTTGGCTGGCCGCCCTCGGCCCAGGCCGCCTCTTCGTCAACGGCGAACAGGCCATGCTCCCGCCACGCGTTGTACGCATCCTGCTCCGGCTCGCCGTCGCGGCGGGCAAGGCGCTCCCCGTCGAGCGGATCTATCGCGACGTATGGAACCTGCCGGGCGCGCCGGTTGATCGTGTAGCACGAAATCAAGTACAGAAGTGTGTCAATCTGCTACGTACGGTAGCAGGGGGCGACAGCGAGTCGTTCATAAGCACGGAGAACGCCGCGCCCACCTCCAGCTACCGGCTCGTGTTGCCGCCCGAGCGGATCGACTTCCTACTTTTCGAGCACCTAGTGGACCAGGCCCGGTCCGCCGACGCGGTCGCCGCGACACCCCTGATCGAGGCAGCGCTGGGTCTCTGGCAAGGCATGCCGTTGGCCGAGGTCGCGGACCTGCCGTTCGCCCAGCAACCGATCCGACGGCTGGCGGACCTTCGGCAGGCGGCCGAACACGATCTCGTCGGCCTCTACCGGGACGTCGGCAGACCCGAGAGCGCGCTCGCCTTCGGCACGGCCTGCCTACAGGAGCGTCCAGACGACACCGTGCTTCGTTCGATCCTCTCCGGGATCAAGCAGCAATTGCGACCACGACGGCGTGGACTGATCCACCGGATCATCAGTGACAGCCCACCGGTCAGCATCAGCGTGGTGTCGGGGGACCTCTTCGACCACCACGATGCCCACCTGGTTGTCGGCTTCACCGATACGTTCGACACAAACACTCACGAGAACGTCGTCATCAGCAATGAGTCCGTCCAGGCACAGGCAATGCGACGGCTCTTCGATGGCGACCGCGCCCTGCTCGACCGTCGTCTGCGTGCCGCCCTGCGCCACGTCCCGGAGGCCGGCCGTGAGAAACGGACCGCGAAACCCAGAGGACGCCTGATCCGGTATCCGATAGGCACCGTCGCCGTGCTACGCCAGCAGGATCGACAGGTATTCGCCCTCGCATATAGCAGGATGGGCAACGATCTGATCGCGCGGTCCACGCTGGACGACGTAAGGACAAGCCTCAGCGCGCTGTGGCACACGGTGTACCAGGAGGGACAGCTTCGACCGGTGGCGATGCCGTTGATCGGCTCGGCCCTCGCCCGCGTCCACGGAGTCTCGCCGACCCGCCTGCTCACGCTGATCATAGAGTCCTTCGTCGCTAGTACACTCGACCGGACGGTGGCCCGAGAGCTGAGAATCGTTCTCCGTCCGGTCGATCTGGCGCACGTCGATTTCGAAGAGGTGGCCAGATACCTGCACAAGGTCGAGGTTCCCGGGAGCTGAAGTCTCGCCACAACTCGTGCGCTTTCGCCGGGCGTGCAGCTCTGTGAGGCTAGCCTGTCCTGGACGGTCGCTGTCGAGGGCGTCCCACAGGCATCGGCAGCGTGCGCCTTCCCCTCCGCGATTACCTCCCGGGACGCGACCAAGTCTGGATCGAGCTCACCGACCCCACCGGCCAAGACCGCCTGGCGAACACGCCACTGGGCGGGCCACTCCTCGCCCGGCCCGGTCTGGTCGATTCCCGACTCGGTGAAGTAGTACCACCCCAAACGTTCTGGGTGACCACCCACAACGTGCCCGGTCAACGGCGCGGGGGCGATGGCCGGGTCACAATCCACATCGGCGTGCCTCACGACGTTCGGTCACAGATAACCCCTGGTACCGGTGGTCGGCGCGGGCTAGCGTGCTGCGGGTGGGTACGGCAGGGCTGCGGCTGACGCTCAGGCAGTGCCGACCGGAGGATGTCGCCGTGCTGGAGCGGCACTTCCCCACCGGGCGGAACCGCTACCACGAGGCCCGCTACCAGCGGCAGCGTGCGGGCTCCAGCACGTTCCTGATCGCCTGCCTCGATGCCGTTCCGGTCGGTTCCGGCGAGGTCATGTGGCAGGGGGCGAAGGATCCGGACGTCCGTGACCGGTTCCCCGGCTGCCCGGAGATCAACGGCTTGGCCGTCCTTGCCGAGCGGCGGTCGCAGGGCGTCGGGTCGGCGATCATCCGTGCGGCCGAACACCTTGCGGCGCGCCGCGGCCGGCACCGGATCGGGATGGGCGTCGAGGAGCAGAACGTCCGCGCCGCCCGGCTCTATCTCCGGCTCGGGTACCGCGATACCGGCTGCCGCTACCTGGACCGCTACCCGTACGTGGACGACCACGGTGTCCGGCACGAGATCGCGGACGCCTGCCGGTTCCTCGTCAAGACGATCTCCGCTCTCCCCGGATGACCCGGCCGTCGGAGCGGGCAACGGGGTGCACGGCGAGCCTGCTCGTAGGCTCGCCGTGCACCGTTGCCGGCGTCGCTGACCGGTTACCGGAATGCTGCCTGCCGCTGGCTGCGGTCCCGGTACTCAGCCGGTGCTGGCCAGCGGGGCTGTGCCGGCCGTACCCTCCGGCATCTGCTCCTGCGCCGCCCTGAGCTGCGCGTCGGTGACGTTCGGGCGCCCGAAGATCCGGACCGCCTCGTAGTAGATCGTCGCCAGGCCGTAGCAGGGCGGTCGCAGCGCGTCGGAGTAGGTCGCGCAGACCCGCTGCATGTCGCCGTAGAAGGCGAGGTCGAGCCGGTCCTTGTTCTCCGCGAACCGTTGCGCCGCCTTGTAGTTGCGGTAACCGAAGTCGTGCCGGATGCAGGAGAGTTCGAAGGCGAACCCGAGCGGGTTGTCCGGCGCGCCGGTGCAGCCGTCGTTGGACCAGTCGAACATGTACGCGGCCAGGATCGCCTGGTTCTGCCGGGCCGCGTCCCAGGTGGCATAGCTGTCGGAGCCGGTCTGCGTCAGGCTCGCCAGCACCGCCAGCCGGTTCGGCGCGAGCCCCGTGCCGAAGACTCCGGAACCGACCGAGACGGAGATGGTCGGAGTGCCGAGGCCGGCACACCCGCTCAGGTAGCGCTGCCCGGCCGGCAGCGGGAAGCAGCCGGCCCAGGTCGATCCGTCCAGCGTCTGCAACGCCAGGTTGAACCCGATCTCCAGCTGGCTGCCGCCGTCGTATACCCGGCCGTCGATCAGCACCGCGCCGAGGCTGTAGCCGTAGTAGTCGTTGCCGAAGCTGAACACCCCGGCGGCGGCGACCACCTGCCCGTTGTACGGTGAGCCGCTCGTCCGCTCGATCAGGTACGCCTGGCCGGCGCCGGCGAGGTAGAAGTTGCAGACGATCTCCGCCAGGTAGTCGATCCGCACGTCGAGGCCGACCCGGGTCACGTATCCGCTGATGTACGGCGTGCACCCGGCAGCCTCCGCCTGGGTGCCGTCGACCCTCCGGGTGGCCGTACCCGCGTCCTTCGTACCCAGTTTCATCGCGGTGCTGTCGAGCTTGCGCAGTGCCCGCTGGGCGCCTGCCGGCCGCTTGGCGGCATCCGGCGTCGCCTTGGCGATGCCGGACGGTGCCGAGGCGGTGAGGTTGGGGAGATCCGGTGCGCCGCGTGCCGCCCGCGCTCCGGCCTGCGCGGGTAAGGTGCTCGCCAACGCCCCGATCAGGGCCAGCGTCAGCGCGAGAATCCACGCCGATCCCCGGCCGACGATCCGTGCCGTGCCTGTCCGTTCCACTGTCGCCTCCGTCGCTGGTGTGGTTTTCGGACAAGCTCCCAGTGCGGACTGAACGCAGATTGGACGCCGACTGGACGTCGACCCGACGACGGGCCGGGCATCCACCGATCGGTTGACCGGGGCACCCGTCGGGGCCGGCGGCAGCGGTGGCTGCGTGGTCGATTCGGCGCCGGGGCGCGGACGGCACGCTTCCGGTATGACAATCATCGAGGTAGACGGCCTCGTCAAACGCTACGGCGAGCAGACGGTGGTGGACGGGGTCAGCTTCGCCGTCGAGCCGGGCGAGATCTTCGGCATCCTGGGACCGAACGGGGCGGGTAAGACCACGACCGTCGAGTGCGTCGAGGGATTACGTACCCCGGACGCCGGCAGCATCCGGGTCTGCGGCATCGACCCGCAGCGGGACACCGGAGAACTCCGGCAACTGCTCGGCGCACAGCTCCAGGAGAGCGAGCTGCCGGACAAGCTCACGGTCGGCGAGGCGATGCGACTGTTCAGCTCCTTCTATCGAGAGCCGGCCGACTGGCGGGACCTGGTCGACACCCTGCGGCTCACCGGCAGGCTCGGTACGCAGTTCCGGCGGCTCTCCGGCGGGCAGAAGCAGCGGCTGTCGATCGCGCTCGCGCTGGTCGGCAACCCGAAGGTGGCGGTACTCGACGAACTGACCACCGGCCTGGACCCGCAGGCGCGCCGGGACACCTGGGACCTGATCGAGGACATCCGCGACCGGGGCGTGACGATCCTGCTGGTCACGCACTTCATGGAGGAGGCGGAGCGGCTCTGTGACCGGCTGGCCGTGATCGACTCGGGTCGGCTCGTCGCGCTCGACTCTCCGGCCGGGCTGGTCGCCAGGGTCGACGACCGGCAGCGCATCCGGTTCCGCCCGTCGGCGCCGCTGGACCACGCCGTACTGACCGCGCTGCCCGAGGTGACGTCGGTGGAGCGGGCCGGCAGCCAACTCGTGGTGACCGGTACCGGAAACCTGCTGCTCGCGGTGACCACCGTGCTCGCCCGCAACCAGGTCGTCGCCGCCGACCTGCGGGTCGAGCAGACCTCGCTGGAGGACGCCTTCGTCGCGCTCACCGGCCGACCCGTCGACGCCTGAGGAGACTGCCATGTCCGCCCTGTACCGGCTCACCGCCACCGAAACCCGACTCTTCTTCCGCGAGCCGATGATCGTGTTCTTCGCGCTCGCCTTCCCGCCGATCCTGCTCGGCATCTTCGGGGCGATCCCGGCGTTCCGGGAACCCGACCAGTCCCTCGGCGGCCTGCGGGTGATCGACCTGTACGTGCCGATCGTCGTCGCGCTGGCCCTCGCGATGTTCGCGCTCAACGGCCTCTCCCAGCTCTTCGCCAGCTATCGGGAGAAGGGTGTGCTGCGACGCATGCGGACCACCCCGGTGAAGCCGGCGATGATGCTCGGCGCGCAGTTGCTGATGTCGACGATCCTGTCGGTGGCAACGATGGTGGTGGTCCTGGCGGTCGGCCGGCTGGCGTTCGAGGTACGCCTGCCCCGGCAGCTCCCGGCCTACCTGCTGGGCTACCTGCTGGCCGCGTTGGCGATGTTCGCGATCGGCCTGCTCGTCGCCGCGCTCGCCCCGAGCGGCAAGAGTGCCGGCGCGATCGGGACCGTGCTGTTCTTCCCGATCGTCTTCTTCGCCGGCCTCTGGATCCCCCGCGACAGCATGAACGACGTACTGCGGACGATCAGCGACCTCACCCCGCTCGGCGCGGGTGTGCAGGCGTTGCAGGACGCGACGGCCGGGCACTGGCCGCAGCCGCTGCACCTGGCTGTCATGCTGGGGTGGACGATCGTGGCCGGTGGGCTGGCCGCGCGGTACTTCCGCTGGGAGTAGGTCGTGAGCATCGAGGCGGAGCTGCGCGCCGAGTTCGACCGCTGGGAACGCCGGGAGGTGGCGCTCTTCAACGTGCTGCCGTACCTCCTCCTGGCGGCCAGTGTCCTGGTCACGCTGCTGCAACCGACCTGGGACACGCCGGTGCACGTCCCGGCCGTGCTCGGGCTGGCGTTCGCGGCCACGCTCTGGTTGCTCTGCTTCCACACCCTGCACCCGGAGTGGCACCAGAGAGGCCCGCTGATGGGCCTCTACTACACCGGGCTGATGGTGCTGGCCGCCGGCCTGGTGGCGATCGCGCCCTTCTTCGCGCTCTTCGCCTTCGTCGGCTACCCCCAGGCGTTCCTCTACCTCAAGGGCCGCTGGCGCTATGCCGGCGTCGCCGCCACGGCGGTCGTCTCGGCGATCGGTTACCTGGGCGGGGCCGCCGAGATCGTCGCCGGGGAGTGGTGGGAGGGGATCTCCGTCAGCGTGATCTGCATCGTGCTGGCCGGGGTGTTCTTCTACTTCGCCGAGCTGGCCGACCAGCGCAACCACAAGCAGCGGCAGGCGCTGACCGAGCTGCACGAGGCGAACACCAAGCTGGAGGCGGCGCTGGAGGAGAACGCCGGCCTGCACGCCCAACTGCTGGTGCAGGCGCGCGAGGCGGGGGTGCTGGACGAGCGGCAGCGGATGGCCCGGGAGATCCACGACACCCTCGCCCAGGGGCTCGCCGGCATCCTCACCCAGCTCCAGGCCGCCGAGCAGACCGACGACCCGGCGACGTCCCGCCGGCACGTGACGAACGCGATGAACCTGGCCCGGGAGAGCCTCACCGAGGCCCGCCGGTCGGTGCACGCGGTGGAGCCGACGATGCTGGCCGAGGCCCGGCTCCCGGACGCGATCAACGACATGGCGCGGCGCTGGGCGGAGGCGCACCACATCGAGACGGTACTCACCACCACCGGCGACGCCCGGCCGATGCACACCGACGTGGAGGTGGCCCTGTTGCGTACCGCGCAGGAGGCGCTGGCGAACGTGGCGAAACACGCCCGGGCCAGCCGGGTCGGCCTGACCCTGTCCTACATGGAGGATCTGGTGACGCTCGACGTGCGCGACGACGGGGTCGGCTTCGAGCCCGGGGTCAAGCGGGCCAACGGTTCCCACAACGGCGGGTTCGGGCTCGCCGGGATGCGGCAGCGGGTGCAGCGCCTCGCGGGCCGGTTGGACATCGAGTCGGAGCCGGGTGGCGGTACGGCGATCTCGGCGGCCGTGCCGGCCATCCCCGCCGGAGGTGCGCAGTGATCTCGCTGCTCATCGTCGACGACCACCCGGTGGTGCGGGACGGGTTGCGGGGCATGTTCAGCGCCGACCCGCGCTTCGAGGTGCTCGGCGAGGCCGGTGACGGCGCCGAGGCCATCACCGCCGGAGAGAGGCTCCGGCCCGACGTGATCCTGATGGACCTGCGGATGCCGAGGACCGACGGGGTCACCGCGATCAAGGAACTGGCCAGCCGTGGGGTGCCGGCCCGGATCCTGGTGCTCACCACGTACGACACCGACAGCGACGTGCTGCCCGCGATCGAGGCGGGCGCCACCGGGTACCTGTTGAAGGACGCGCCGAGGGAGGAGCTGTTCCGGGCGGTCGAGGCTGCCGCGCGCGGACAGGCGGTCCTCTCCCCCGCCGTCGCGACCCGGCTGATGGGTCAGATCCGCCAGCCCGCCTCGGAGCCGCTCTCCCAGCGCGAGCTGGAGGTGCTGGAGCTGATCGCCCAGGGGTCGACCAACCGGGAGGCGGCCCGGCAGCTCTTCATCAGCGAGGCGACGGTGAAGACCCACCTGCTGCACGTGTACGCCAAACTCGGCGTCAACGACCGGGCGGCGGCGGTCGCCACCGCCTTCTCCCGTGGCTACCTGACCCCGCGCCGCTGAGCCGTCCCCGGTCAGCCCTTCACGGCGCCGGTCAGCCCTCCGACGATCCGGCGCTGGAACAGGCTGAAGAACAGCAGCGCCGGGAGCATCGACAGGGAGGTGAACGCCAGGACCTTCGCCGTGTCGACCGAGTACTGCGACGCGAACGCCTGCACGCCGAGCGGCAGCGTGAAGGTCTCCTCCCGGTTGAGGATGAAGAGCGGCAACAGGTAGCTGTTCCAGCTGGAGATGAAGGTCAGGATGGCCACCGTGACGACTCCCGGCATGGAGAGCGGCAGCACCATCCGCCAGAAGAAGCCGAGTCGGCCGCATCCGTCGATCGACGCCGCCTCCTGGATCTCGTCCGGGATCGCCCGCACGAACGGGACCAGGATGATGATCGTCATCGGGATGGCGAACCCGATCTGCGGAAGGATCACCCCGGGCAGCGTGTTCATCAGCCCGAGGGTCCGCACCAGGATGTAGAGCGGGGTGATCGCCACGGTGAGCGGGAACATCAGCCCGGCCGCGAAGAGCGAGTACATCGCGCCCCGGCCCCGGAACCGGTAGCGGGCCAGGACGAAGCTCGTCATCAGGCCGAGCGTGACCACGCCCGCGGTGGTGAACCCGGCGACGATGGTCGAGTTGAGCACCTGTTGCCAGAACACGCCGCCGGTCAGCACGTCGAGGTAGTTCCCGGTCTCCCACGGGCTCGGCCAGCCCGCCGGGTCGGTGGTGATCGCCGCGTTGGTGCGGAAGCCACCGAGCACGATGTAGCCGATCGGGGCCAGCATCACCCCGATGAGCAGCAGCGCGACGAAGTACACCGCCGGGCTTCCCCAGGGCAGCTTCCGGCCGCCCCGCACCGGCCTGCGCACGGCTACCGCGGTCGCGGCCATCAGCGTCTCCCTCCGGTGATCGCGCCCTCGGTGTCACGGCGCAGGACGAACCGCTGGTAGACCAGCGCCGCGACGAGGGAGACGAAGAACAGGACCACGGCCACGGCGTTGCCGTACCCGTACTCCCCCGCGTTGCGGCCGTTGGCCACCATGTACGTCGCCATCGTCGAGGTCCCGGCCGTGGCGGCGACGTACTGGCCCCAGATGATGTAGACGAGGTCGAAGAGTTGCAGCGCACCGATCATCGACAGGAAGGCCCAGATCCGGATCGTCGGCCCGAGCAGCGGCAGCGTGATCCGGCGCTGGATCTGCCAGTAGGAGGCCCCGTCGATCGAGGCGGCCTCGACCAGCTCGTCCGGGATGCCCTGCAACCCGGCGAGGAAGAGGATCACGGCGAAGCCGATGTACTTCCAGGTCAGGATCCCCATCAGGGTCCAGATCGCCTTCTCCGGGTCGGAGAGCCAGTCGCTCTGCAACCAGCCCAGCCCGAGCCGCTCCAGGTAGGCGTTGACGGCGCCGCTGCCCTGGAGCATCAGGCTCCAGCCGGTGCCGACCACCACCTCGGAGATCACGTACGGGACGAAGACGAGTACTCGGATCAGGGTCTGCCCGCGCATCTTCCGGTTCAGCAGCAGGGCGAGGAGCACGGCGGCCGGCCCCTGGAGCACCAGGGACAGTACGACGATCACGGCGTTGTGCCGCAACGCGTCGACGAACGTGCCGTCCTGGAAGACGAGCAGGTAGTTGCGGAGCCCGACGAACTCGGTCGGCGGACCGTACCCCTGCCAGCTGAAGAAGCCGTAGTAGCCGGCCATGGCGACGGGGAGGATGACGAAGGAGAGGAAGACGAGCAGCGTCGGGCCCGTCATCAGCGCGATCTCCAGCCGGGCGGGCCAGCCGATGCCCTTGCGGGCACGGCGCCGGGTCGGGGGCGACGCGACGGGCGCGTCACCCCCGACCGTCGTCAGACCCGCCGGCCGGTCCTGCGCGAGCTGCACGCTCTCGCGGTCTGTGTCGAACATGTACGGGTCTTCAGGCCCTCTTCGCGGCGGTCTTGACCGCGCTGACGATCTCCTCGGGGCTGCCCTTGCCGGCCAGCAGGTTCACGACGGCGGTGTTGAGCGCGTTGCCGACGTTCTGCCCGTAGACGGTGTCCAGCCACTGCGAGACGAACGGCGCTTTGTTGTACGCCTCCAGCACCGACTTCAGGTGCGTCTCGGTCACCGCGCCCTGCGCCTCGCTGTTCACCGGCGGCGCCTGGAACGCCTTGTAGTACGCCTCCTGGACGGGGGTCTGGAGCATGAAGTTGAGGAAGGCGGTGCACTCCGCCTTCGGCGCCTTCGCGGAGCAGGAGTAGCCGTCGACGCCGCCGAGGATCGCGCCGGGCTCGCCCGCACCGCCCTCGATGCTCGGGAACGGGAACCAGTCCAGGTCCGGCAGCGGCTTCTTGTCCGGGGTCAACGAGCCGATGACACCCGGGTTCCAGGCACCCATGAGTTCCATCGCCGCCCTGTGGTTGGCGAGCAGTCCGGCCGAGCTGCCCGCGCCCTGCTGCGCCGACGTCGTCAGGAAGCCGTTGTTGAAGGGCTGGGTGGCGGCGAAGGCCTGCACGTCCTGCCCGGCCTTCAGCCAGCAGGGGTCGTCGAAGTTCATGCTCTTGGCGGTCTCGGTGAGCGTGGCGGTGCTGCACTCGCGCAGCGCGAAGAAGTAGTAGTAGAAGGCGGCCGGCCAGGCGTCCTTGCCGCCGAGGGCGATCGGCTGGGTACCGGAGGCCTTGAGCTTCTCGACGGCCGCTTGGAGGTCGGCCAGCGTGGTCGGCGTCTGGGTGATACCGGCCTTGGCGAAGAGGTCCCTGCTGTAGAAGAAGCCGCCGGGCAACACCGCGACCGGCATCGCGTAGACCTTGCCGTCGATCGTCTGGGCCTTGAACGACCCCTCCGAGACCACCTTCCTGGTGGCGTCGCTGATCCCGTCCGTGATGTCCATCAGCTGGCCGGCCTTGACCATCGCGGCCATCTTGCCGCCGCCGCGCTGCATGAACACGTCGGGGGCGTCGCCGGAGTTCAACGCGGTCTGGAGCTTGCCGTCCAGGTCCTCGTTCTGGATCGACTGAAGCTGGATCTTGACCTTGGGGTTGGCCGCCTGGAAGTCGGCGACGGTCTTCTCCCAGAAGGTCTTGCCCGGCCCGGTCGTGGCGTTGTGCCAGAAGGTCATCGTGACGTTGCCGCCGCTGCCCCCGGCACCCTCCGAGTCCCCGGAACCACAGGCGACCGTTCCCAGGACGCCCGTCGCCAGGACTACCGACAGAGTCAGTAGCTTGCCTGCCCTCATCAACCTGTCCTCTCTGCCCAGTGCGCCCAGCCGAGGCTCCCTCGGGGCGAACGGGAACAGTGGTCTCGGTTGTCCGCCCTGGACACGAGGGCCGCTGTCCCCTCCCGTCGACAGGTGTCGGTCCGACGGCCGGCTCGCAGCCATCAAACGGCCATCATCCGATCCGTCGAACGTCACAGTAACTGTCTATCGACCGGCAAAGACTCGCAGACGGACCTGAAAAGTTCAAGACATGTTTCGGAAACTTCCGAGAGCCGCACCGAGCCGCGCGCACTGACCCTTCCCGGCGCGGAAGACCAGCCGAGCACCCACCCCGAGGTGGGACCGCCGGCCGGCCGCGACGCGTCGTCCACACTCGTCGGCGAGTAGCGAGCCGTCGGTTGTCCCGGGCACCCGCGGACGGCCGGTTGGCGGGGGGAACCGGCCCTCCAACGAGGTCTCATATCGGAGAAGTTCCGGAAGATGGGCGCGCACCCGCCGCCCGGCCGGAAACGGCGCGACGGTCATCACCCGGGCCGCGGCGACAGCCGAGCGACGCGACCGCCCAGGCCCCGGCAGCGTTCCGGAAACGTCTGAGCCGCGGGCCGCCGCCGCGTCACCCCGGTTCGGACGAAGCGGCGCGGCGGCGACGGCGGCGCGCGTCAGTGTCGCCAGCAGGACGGCGACCACCCGCGCGACGTCCGGAAAGCTTCCGGAACTTATTGACGTTCCTGAATTTACGCTGCGATACTTTGATCTATCGCGGTCGATGCGACGCACCCGCTCAGGTCTGCGGCGGCGTTCCCGCCCACCGCCACCCGTCCGGACCGTACGACTGCCGTCCCTGCCCCGGCCCGGACGGCCGACACCGCCGGCACCCCACCACCTGTGAGAAGGAGACCCGCATGTTCGGCAGACTCGCCAAGCCCCGGCCACCGACCACCCGGGGCTGGCTCGGCCACCTCGTCCGGCTCGCCGTCGTCGCCACCACCGTGGCGACCGGCGGTGCCGCCATCGCCGTCGTGGCGTCTCCGTCCAGCGCCGCCGCCTGCAACGGTTACGTCGGACTCACCTTCGACGACGGGCCGACCGGCAGTACCAGCGCGCTGCTCTCCGTGCTGCGCAACAACGGCGTACGGGCCACGATGTTCAACGTCGGGCAGAACGTCCAGAACAACCGGTCGGCGGCCCAGGCGCAGGTCTCGGCCGGCATGTGGGTCGCGAACCACAGCTGGAACCACGCCCACATGACCTCGATGAGCCAGAGCCAGATGCAGTCCGACCTGTCCCAGACGAGTTCGGCGATCCAGTCGGCGACCGGCGTCCGGCCGCAGCTCTTCCGGCCGCCGTACGGGGAGACGAACGGCACCCTCCAGTCCGTCGCCTCGTCGCTCGGGATGCGACAGGTGATCTGGGACGTCGACTCCCAGGACTGGAACGGCGCCAGCGTCAGTCAGATCGTCGCCAACGCCAGCCGACTCCAGGCCGGCCAGGTCATCCTGATGCACGACGGAATCCAGAACACCCGCGACGCGATCCCGCAGATCATGTCCAACCTCACCAGCCGCAACCTCTGCCCCGGCATGATCTCGCCGTCCACCGGCCGCGCGGTGGCCCCGGACGGCAACCCCGGCGGCAACCCGACCACCCCGCCGCCCGGCGGCAACCCCACCACCCCACCCCCCGGCAGCGGCGGCTGCACCGCCTCGACCACCGCCGGTACCGTCTGGGGCGACCGGTACAACACCACGGTCACCGTCAGCGGCGCCAGCAACTGGACCGTCGTCGTCGCCGTCACCTCACCACAGTCGATCAGCACCACCTGGAGCGGCAGCGCCAGCCTGAGCAGCAACAACACCGTGTTGACGATGCGCTCCAACGGCAGCGGCAACAGCTTCGGCTTCACCACCATGACCAACGGCAACTCCAGCGCCCGACCACAGATCAGGTCCTGCACCGCCGGCTGACGTCCCGCCGACCGGCCGACCTCCGCGCCCGGGACTCCGCGGCAGGTCGGCCGGCTCGGACGACGTACGCAGACGTCCGAGCCGGAGCGGGTTCCGGTGCGGCGACGTACGCCAGGGCCACCTCCCCGGAGACAACCGGCCGCCGCCGGCAGGCCGGTCAGTAGCGGGTGGCGGGTGCCCTGCTCGGGATCCCGAGATCCGCGACGACGCCGAAGTGGTCGCTGGCCCAGACGTCCCCGACGGGCTCCGAGAAGACCTGACGGCAGTCGAGCACGTCGAGGGTCGGCCCGTGGTGGACGCAGCGGACGAAGAGGTAGTCGATCCGCCGGCCGCGCTCCTGCGGCCAGGTACCCTCGGCGACCACCCGATTCGCCGGGGTCATCGTGTGGCCGGGCTCCGCCGGCCGAGCCTCGCGCCAGGCGTCCCGGTAGCAGACACTGACACCGTCGAGCGAGCGCAGCCCGGCCCAGAACCGCATGCTGGCCGCCTCCGGTACGGCGTTGAAGTCACCGGCGAGCACCACATGCCGGTCGTCGACGCCGCCGATGCCCTCGACCGCCCGCGCGGTGACCACGGCCTGGAGTTCCCGCTCGCGTTCGAACGACAGCTCCCAGTTCGGGTTGTGGTTGACCAGCAGCAGCGGCCCGATCGGCTCCGGCGCCCGGACCTCGGCGACCAGGGCCACCGCCGGGAACTCGGCCGTGCGGGCGCTCACCTGAAGATCGACCTCGCGCACGTCGCCGATCGGCCAGCGACTCGCGATCGAGGCCCCCGAGCCGTCGGCCTCCCGCCGGCCGGCGTGCGCGACGTGGTAACCCGCGCCCAGCAACTCGGCCACCTGGTCGTAGTGGGGATCCGCGATCACCTCCTGGAACGCGACCACGTCCGGATCCAGCTCACCGAACCCACCGGCCAGCACCGCCTGACGAGCACGCCACGGCGCGGGCCACTCCTCGGCCGGCGCGGCCCGGCCGATCCCCGCCTCGGTGAAGTAGTACCACCCCCAGACGTTCTGGGTGACCACCCGCACCGTGCCCGGTCGGCGGCGCGGGGGCGACGGCCGGGTCGGAGTCGACATCCGCTCATCATCATCGCCACACCCATCGACCGCCACTCCTGGGGCGCGGATCGCGGGCGGCACCGAGAGTGACGGGTACGGCACGTCCGCCGGCGGTCGACATGTCAAGATATCGACGTGCTTGACGATGTGGTCCTGGTCGACCCCTGGTGGGATCTGCGGGGACCCGGCGATTCCGAGCAACGGCAGGTCCAGGAGATCAGTACGGAACTGGTCCAGGAGACATCGCGGGGGCATCCGCTGTACGGGGTGGCCTTCACCGTCGTCGGACGCTCCGATGCCACCGACGACGTACTGCTCAGGGTCGGCGACCGGTGGGCACTGGTTCACCTGACCTGGAGCGGAACGGCGGAACTACCGCCCTGGCCGAGCTGCGCGTTCTTCGACTCGGCCGACGACGCGCAGCGGGCCATAGCGCTCGGCTGATCGCGCGCATGCCGGGTTGGTTCGGGCCGATCCTCGGGGTTACCGGGGACCGGACGTGGGCAGGCGGCTACGGGTAGGCGACACCTCGATAGACGGACAACGCCACCCCGAATCCCAGGAAGTGGGTGCTCAGCAGCAGGACCGCCCCGAGCGCGGATCCCACCTTGCCGGAGTGCGCCTGGAGCGGTGGCTTCGCGGCAAAGGCGGCCATCGAGGTCTTGACCGGACCCCAGCAATATGGCCACGCCGTCCCGATCAGGGCCAGGGTCGCCAGCGTGATCGTATTGCTCAGGTTGCTCTCGAACTCCAGGAAGGTGATGCCTTCCGTAACGGTGCCGCCCGCCGTTCGGTCCGCCATCATCGTCGCCATGCGCAAGCCCAGCAGAGTACCCAGAATCGCGCCGATAGCGGCACGGTTTCCGACCGCCGCGACAAACCTCTTCGTCGGCTCCGACCGTCTCGCGACGATCAGACAATAGGCCACCAGGTTCAAGGTGGAGAACGCCAGAAATGCCACGACGGCCAATCCCGCGGCGACCACGTAACGCGCCGAGCCCTGCACGGCGGTGGGGTCGGCGACGTACCTCGGGGCGAGCCAGCCTGCCGCGAAGAGCCCCACGAGCAGGAGAACCGCCAGCGCCGGGCCGGGTTGTGCGGCGCGTTCCATCATCGACCGGTACGGCGCCCCGGGCTCGTCGGAGTCGCGTGTGGCCGCAGCGCGGGTGTGGGGCCGTGGCGGCGGGGCGGCCTCCCGGGTCGCCGTGGAACCTGGCTTCGTCGACCTGTTGCGCCGACCTGCCCGCCGCTGCCCCATGGCACCCTCATCTCGTTCCGGCCGCCATCCGCCGATGGCCGTAGTCGCCCGAGTAGCATCATGCGGTTAATCCGCTCGGTTGCTTCGCCGCCCGAGCGTACTACCGACATTCAACCCCGGGCGGGCCGTGCACGAGGCGCCGCATTCCCCGTACTCCGCATTGTGGGTGCGCGGTCAGCCGGAATTCACCCGTCGACCTCGTTATGACCGCGCGTCTGCGCTCCGCCCGCCCACGCAATCGAAGGCCCAGAAGGCATCGGAGTAGACGAAGGTGCCGGTCATCCATTCCTCGTACGAGGACAGTTTGGCGACCTGAAAGACGCCGGGCGTGTAGCGCAGTGTCGGCGGACGGAAGCCCAGCTTCGTGGCGTCGGCGAAGCCGCGCTTGCCGTAGTAGAGCGGCGAGCCCTCCAGGAACACCAGCGGGACGCCCCGACTGTCGGCTTCCGCGAGGGCGTGCGCCACGAGCCGAGTGCCGATCCCCCGACGCTGGTGCTCCGGCAGCACGCCGAGGGGCGACAGCGAGTACACGTCCACGAGCCGGGGCAGGGCGTCCAACCGGCAGGCGCTGAGCAGCACATGCCCGACCACCTGCCCGGCGACGGTTGCGACCAGCGACAGCGGCGCGAGCGATGCCCGACCGGCGCGGAGCGCATCGACCAGCGCAGGAACCCGATCGCCGTCGCCGAACGCCCGGGCGTGAAGGTCCCGCACGGCCTCGTGATCTTCGGCCCGTTCCTGCCGGACCACCGGCTCGACACATCCGCCGTGAAGGTCATCCCCTGAACTCACCGCGCCAGGCTAGCCCCCGCGACGATCGGCACGCGACGCGATTAACGCAGAACGTGATTATGACGTGGCGACGGCACCGGCGGCGTACTCGGAGAAGATCTCGCCGAGGACGCGCCGTGCGTTTCCGGCGGCCGACTCGTCGGCCTCGCCCAGGGTGTGGGAGCAGGTGACGAGCGTCTTCCAGAGTGCCCAGCCGCGCCCGCGCGCCCAGGTCGCGTCGTCGACGGAGAGTCGCTCCCGGAACGCCTGCCGGCCGTCGGCGGTCAGCAGCGTCCATGCGACGGCCAGGTCACAGGCCGGGTCGCCGACGCCGCACGTCCCGAAGTCGATGACGGCTGCCAATTCGCCGTCGTTGAGCAGGAGATTTCCCTCGGCGACGTCACCGTGGAACCAGCTCGGCACACCGTCCCAGCGAGCGTCCAGCGCGCTCTTCCAGATCTCGCCGGCCAGCTCGACGTCGACATGGCCGTCGAGTGCCGTGAGCGCGTACTGCGCGCGCCCATCGTAGGTGCGCAGCGTGCCGCCGCGGAACCAGTTGTGCAGGCCGGGCCGGGGACCGTCGGTGGGGTCGACGTCGCGCAGGGCCGCTAGGAACTCGGCCAGGCCGACGGCGAACCGGACGGGGTCGGCGATGCGGTCCGCGCGGGCAGGCTCGCCGTCCAACCACGGGTAGATCGACCACGAGTACGGGTAGCCTCGGCCCGGCTCCCCTTTCGCCAGTGGTACCGGAATGGGCAGCGGGAGCCGAGGGGCGAGTTCCGGTAGCCAGCGGTGTTCCTTCGCCACCGCCAGGGCGTATTCGGATGCGCAGGGCAGCCGCACCGACCGGCGGGAGCCCAGGTGGAAGGTCCAGTTGTCCCAGCCGCCTTCGGCCACCGGCCAGACCGGCAGATCGGCCCACTGGGGAAACTGGTCGGCGACGAGCCGACGTACCTGCTCGGCGTCGACGACGATGCGCTGCGGCACGGGACCGAGATCCGGCGTGCCGCTCACCGGAGCGTCCCCATCTGACAGAACAAGCCGCCCCCCGTCGCTTCCGGCGCTCGGCGAGCCTACAAACCCGCGCCACCATCGCGCACCGAATTCCAGGACTGCCACGTCCGCTGCCCCGGTGTCCCACTGCCGGCTATCGCCTACGCCGAGCCTTCGACACCGCCGGCCCGAGGTGTCGGCACCGCAGGGGCCTGGCGACCCTCCCGGTGGAGGTAGCCTTCGATCGCGGACGTCGAGGCAATCGCCGGGCAGCCGACCGGGCAGCGGCGGGCGGGTCCGGTGCGGTTCGGGCGGCAGGACGAGCGACGGGGTGCCCGGGGGGCGGTGCAGGTGACAGCTAACCACGCGATGTACACGCCCGAGTTCTTCGCCGATCCGCACCCGGCGTACGCGCGGCTGCGTGAGCAGGCGCCGGTACATCGGCTTCGCAACCCGAACGGCCTGGAATACTGGCTGGTCACGAGGTTTGACGAGGCGCGGGCGGCGTTCGCCGACGGCCGGCTGTCGAAGGATCCGCGACGCGCCTGGGATGCCCTGCGCGCGGCCGGGGTGGTCAGCGGTGAGCCGGGCGAGGCGACGTTCGACCTGCACACCACCGACCCGCCGGAGCACACCAGGCTGCGGGCGCTGGTGGGGCGGGCGTTCACGACCCGCCGGGTGGCCGAGCTGCGGGAGCGGACCCAGCAGATCGCCGACGGCCTGCTCGACGCCGTCGCCGAGCGGACGACCGCAGACCTGATCGAAGATTACGCGTACCCGTTGTCCCTCACCGTCATCGCCGAACTGCTCGGGGTGCCGTCGATCGACCATGGCCGGTTCCGGGCCTGGACCGTCGCGGCGATGCATCCGCCGTTCGTGACCGACGCCCCGATGTCCAGGCAGGAGGCGCGCCGGCTGCTGCGGGAGTACGCCATCGGTCTGGTGGCGCACAAGCGTGACCAGGCCCGTACCGGTGGGCAGGGCGACCTGCTGACCGCGCTGCTCGCGGCGAGCGACGACGGCGACCAGCTCACCGAGGCGGAACTGGTCGCCCTCACCCAGCAACTGCTCTTCGCCGGCCACGAACCGACGACCAACCTCATCGGCAACGGCATGGCGGCCCTGCTCCGGCATCCTGACCAGTTGGCCACGCTGCGCGAGCGGCCGGAGCTGCTGCCCGGCGCGATCGAGGAGCTGTTGCGCTTTGACGGCCCCACCGCACGTTCTTCGCCGAGCTACGCCGTGCAGGACTTCACCATCGGTGACACCGTTGTTCCGGCTGGCAGCATCGTGATCGTCGGGATCGCGGCGGCCAACCGCGACCCGCGCCGGTTCGCCGAACCCGACCGGCTGGACCTCACGCGCGGCGACGACCGGCACCTGGCCTTCGGGCACGGTCTGCACCGCTGCCTGGGCGCCGCGCTCGCGCGGATGGAAGGATCCGTCGCGATCGGTACCCTGCTGCGCCGCTTCCCCGACCTGCGCCTCGCGTGCGCTCCGGAGGAGCTGAGCTGGCTCCCCTTTCCGGTCTTCCGTGGGCTGGCCGCCCTGCCCGTCCGGGTTGGCTGACGCCGTCATGACGACCGGCCGTCGCGAGTCCTCGATGCTCTATCAGGCCGCCGACGGCCGGGAGCTGCCCCTGCTGCTCTTCGAGCCGGGCGACGACACACGGCCGCGCGCCGGCATCGTGCTGTTCCATGGCGGCGCCCTCCGCGCGGGCTCGGCCGACGGGCTCGCCCCGCACTGCCGGAAATTGGCGGCACGCGGAATCCTCGCGGTGTCAGCCGGTTATCGGCTGCTCGGCCGTGGCGCGGTCAGCATCGACGACTGCATCGCCGACGTTCGGCGCGCGGTCGAGCAGTTCCGCCGGCTGGCGGCGTCGCGCGGGCTCGAAGCGCCGCAGTTGGCCTCGGGTGGCAGCTCAGCCGGTGCTCATCTCGCGATCCTTGCCGCGATGACCCCGGAGGCGTCCGGCACCGCGCCGGAGCCCGGCATCGCGGCCGTGGTCGGCTTCAATCCTGCGGGATCGAATCTGCGCTCCTTCGAGCCGGAGGTGCAGCACCGCCTCGAACAGCAGGTCGGTGTCGCGGCGGGCAGATTGACCGAGTACTCGCTGACCGAGTTCGTGCGGCCGGGGAATCCGCGGATGCAGATCCACCACGGTACCCGCGACGAGGTCGAGCCGATCGACTCCGTGCGGCAGTTCCGGGACGCGATGGTGCGCGCCGGCAACGAGTGCACGCTCCTTGAATACGACCAGGCGGGACACGGGTTCCACTACCCCGGCAACGGCAGCCACTTCGACGACGTCATCGACGCCACCGCACTGTTCCTCCTCGACCGGACCGCAGCGCAGTGAACCGCCGTGCCAAGCCTCAAGATTCTTGGAGATCTGTGGTTCGCTACAAGCCCTGATTCTCCAAGAATCTTGAGAGCCCTTCCACGAATCCACGCCACTGTCGGGGGCCGAACGTCAGGACCGGTCCCTGCCGGTCCTTGCTGTCGCGCACGAAGACACGGCCGGGGAGATTGTCAGCCACCTCGACGCACTGTCCACTCTCGCTGCGTGACGACTTGTGCCAGTTCGGGGCGGTGTTCACGTCCATTTCTCAGTCGTCCTCGTGATCAGGTCTAGGCTTTGGTTACCGGGTAGAGCGTAGTCCCGGATTGCCTCCCAGGCGCCCTCAAGGTCCGTCGTGGCATCCGGGCTCTCTACCACGCGACCCTTCAGGTGCCCTTCCAGGAACCCAACCGACCGGCCGTCCACCGTCGCGACCACCAGCGGCCCGTCCAGCCCCACATAGGCGCCGGCCTCGAACGGGACGACCTGCACCCGGACGTTGGGATGCTCGCACGCCGCCACCAGGGCCTTCAACTGGTCGCGCATGACCTCCGCGTCCCCGACGCGGCGGTGCAGGACACCCTCGTCGATCACCGCGACCAACTGGCAGGGGTCGGGCCGGCGGTAGAGGATCTCCTGTCGACCGAGCCGGGTCGCCACGATGGCATCTATGGAGTCTGGATGGATGCGGAAGCCGGCCAGGATGGCCCGAGCATATGCCTCGGTTTGCAGGAGGCCAGGGACCAGCAGCGGTTGGTAGACCCTGAGGAGGCTTGCCTGCTGCTCGTGCTCGTTGAACGGTCGGTACCAGACCGGGACCAGCTCCTCCTTCACGAACATCCGGTAGAACTGCATGAACGTGGTTCCGAAGGCGCGATCGACCGCCCCAAGATAGTCCGGGAGCGCCGGCCGCTCGCCTCGCTCCACCGCGCCGACATGCTTGGCGGAAAAGTGGATTCGATCTCCCCACGCCTCCTGGGTCAGGCCGAGCAACTCGCGCGTACGGCGTAGGTCCTTTACCAGATATTCGCTCGCGGACATAGGCTCTCACGTCCCCCAAATCACTTCGGCGCCGATGGTCATGTTCGCTGTTCTGCCTGCTGGGTTCCCGTGCCCGACCAGCATCTTCCGCCCTGCTGGGGCCAGGGTCCAGGGTGGAATCCGGGCACTTGCCCGCCCCCGTGACCTTCCAATTCGGGTGGGTGCCCACGGGGGGTGGCGCCGAGGTTCGGAGCCTGGCGCCGCCCCCTCCAATTCCGCCGACGAAAGGCATCATCATGAAACTCTGGCGCGGATTCCGGCCCTATCACCGCCGAAACTGGCGCCGGCTCTGGCGGTATTGCCGGTGCGGCTACCGGTGGCGTTGTCCCGACTCGGCCGAACTGACGCCGATGCCCTGTCAGCCGGCGCCACCAGCGCGACTCTCCCGCGCCGACTATCGGGCCGCCGTCCGGGCGGCGACGCCCGAGCCGGCCCAGCCGGCCGTACCCGCGCCGCAGGCCCGCACCAGGGCGACCAACCGCCGCCACGGCTGGGACGCACCCCTGCACGCCCGACGGACCAACCGGGCGGCCGCCGCGACGCCGGTACGGCAGCAACGGTCCGGGCGCGGCACCAGCGCCCTGGTGTGAGCCGTGATCGGGCCGCAGGAGCGCTGGTACCGACACATGCGCCGGAACCCGCGGCGCTACCCGGCCGGCCGGCACAGCCCGGCGACGACGTACCAGTGTCGGACCTGCCGCGACCCGTGGCCGTGCGCGCCGGCCCGCCTTGCCCTGCTGGTCGGCTTCCGGGGTGACCGGGTGGGACTGATGATGTACCTCGCCGCGCACCTTGCCCGCGCGCTGCGAGCGCTGCCCGACACGCATCCCGCGCTGATCGCCGGGCAGCTCCTCTACTGGGTGCCCCGGCGCCGCTGACCCGTCTCGTCACCCCCGGCCCGCCCCGGACCACTCTCCCCTGGTCCGGGGCGGGCCGCCTGCCGCACGACGGCACGGCACGGCACGGTGCGGCAGACGATACGTCCGATGTATGTGTGCGCTCTCCGGCAGCAGGCTGCCGGCAAAACCTCGCAGCAAGGGATTGACGGATGCAAGACATCCAATGTTAACTGCAAATCACAGACCTGGGTCGATGGTTACCCGGGGTCAACGCGACCTCGGGCTACCGCACCGGCCCGGTCCGTCTCGACGTCGCTCCCCGTTTTCGGCGGATGGGGAGCTGCACCGGCCTCCGGGGCGCGAGACATCATCCACCGGACGATCTAGAAGGGGATCGTGTCGATGAAGGTGAGTACGCCGATCCGCGTCATGCTCGCCGCCCTGCTCACCGGTGGTCTCGTCGCCACCGGCCCGGCCACACCGGCCGCAGCGGCGCCCACCGACGCCGCGTTCAATTCGAGCACCGGCACCCTGAACGTCAACTACGCCAGCTACCTGTCGAAGCACGACATCGTCTACAACCGGCCGAACACCAACCCGCTGCACGGCCTGACCGTCGGCAACGGCAGGACCGGGGCGATGGTGTGGAGCCAGAACGGCCTGTCGATGCAGGTCTCCGGAGTCGACCTGGCCCAGCAGTCGACCTATGCGGCCGGCAACGTCAACCTGTTCAGCAACCCGCAGCTGGACACCGGCTACACCACGTTCCAACAGCGGCTGTCGCTCTACGACGGCACCCTGACCACGAAGTACGACAACAACCGCACCGTCACCATCATGGGCTCGCCCAACTCGGAGGTGATGGGAATCCACGTCGAGGACAGCCGGCCGGGTGTCACCAGCGTCGGCCTCGACCTGAGCCTCTGGGACCTGAACAGCGTCCAGAACATCGCTGACGTGCCGAACCTGACCACCTGGCGCACCGCGAGCACCTTCGCCGACTCGACCGGGGTCGGGATCAGCCGGGGTCAGGCCGACCCGAACAACTTCGGCTACACCCTGGCGGCCACCGTCGAAGGCGCGAGCTACACCTCGCAGACGGTCAACGGCACCCGGGTACGCCTGAACATCACCCCGACCAGCAGCTACACCGTCTGGTTCACCGCCGCCTCCCGAATCAACTCCCCGGGGCAGAACTCGGTGCAGCAGGCGCGCAACCAGCTCGCGGCGGTGAAGGCGACCGGTTACGCCAGCACGCTGAACAACTATCGCAACTGGTGGCACAACTTCTGGGCCAGGTCGTTCGTCCAGTATTCCAACGCGGGCGGGGACGCCGACTACCTGGAGAACGTCTACTACCTGGCCACCTACATGATCGCGGCGGGCGGCTTCGGCAACTATCCGCTGCACTTCATCAACGGAGTCTTCCGGGCCACCCAGGACAACTCCAAGTGGAGCAACGGCTACTGGTACTGGAACCAGCGCGACGTCTACAACTCGTTCTACGCCAGCAACCACGTCGACCTGATGGCCGGCTTCAACCGGCTCTACAGCCGCAACCTGGCCGCGCTGAAGTCCTTCACCACCACCCGGTACGGCAGTGACGGGCTCTGGGTGCCGGAGACGATGGGCTGGGACGGCAACGCCCGGGGCACCGTCAACAGCGACTACGTCAACGACCTCTACTCCACCGGCACCGAGGCCGCCTACAACATGTACCTGCAATACCGGTACACCAACGACGAGAACTACCTGCGAAACACCGCGTACCCGTACATGCGGGAGGCGGTGAAGTTCTACGAGGACATCCTCAGCCGGGACTCCTCCGGCCGCTACTACATGGCGAACTCGAACGCCCACGAGACCTACTGGGACGTCCGCAACGCCATCACCGACCTGGCGGCGGTACGGCTGCTCTTCCCGCTGACCATCGCGGTCAGCCAGCAGCTCGGGCTGGACTCGGGGCTGCGGGCCAACTGGCAGAACATCGTGAACAACCTGGCGCCGTACCAGATCTCGAACGGGGCCTACCTGCCGCACGACCCGCCGTCGTCGCCGACCCGCAACGGGGAGAACGTGGCGCTGGAGCTGGTCTGGCCCTACGACCTGACCGGGATCGGCTACCCGGATTACCAGACCGCGGTGAACACCTGGAACGTCCGGCCGCACCCCTACGGCAACGTCTGGGCCAACGACCACGTGCACGCCGCCCGGCTCGGGCTCGGCAACCAGGCGTTCCAGGGCATGCGGACGATGCTCCAGAAATATCAGAACTATCCGAACGGGATGACCAACAACACCAACGGGGTCTTCGAGTACCTCGGCATCCACCTGGCGGCGATGAACGAGTCGCTGATGCAGTCGTACAACGACAAGATCCGGGTCTTTCCGGCGGTGCCGACCGACGCGAGCTTCGTCGGCAGGTTCACCCTGCTGGCCAAGGACGGTTTCCTGGTCAGCTCCGAGCGGGAGGCCGGCGAGATCAAGTACGTCGGGCTGCGCAGCCTGCACGGCAAGCAGGCCCGGGTGGTGAACCCGTGGGGCAACCAGGAGGTACGCGTCCGGCGTACCTCGGACAACGCCGTCCTGACGACCAGCACGGCCGGCGAGATCGCCTTTGCCACGGCGGCGAACGCGAACTACGTGCTGGAACGGACCGGCAAGCCGCTGGCCAGCTACTCCGCCGCCACGCTGACCGGCAGCGCCAACCAGGGCGCGAAGGCGCTCTCCGGTACTGCCTCGACGCTCGGCCTCGGCGGCGGCCCCGGCAACCCGGGCGGCGGTGAACTGGTCAACAACACCCTGCTGAGCTACGACGCCAACTGGCACCTCACCACCGCCCGCGGGTACGGCGACTACAACGACGACACCCACCACAGCACCACGGTCGGGGCGACCGCCTCCTACACCTTCACCGGGACCGGCGTCGAATACCTCTCGGAGCGCTTCAGCGACATGGGCAACGTCGACGTCTATCTCGACAACGTGTTGCAGGCCAACGTCAACCTGAACGCCTCCGGCGCCCGGCAGGCCCAGCAGGTCGTCTGGCGCCGGACCGGGCTGTCGAACGGCCAGCACACGATCCGGATCGTCAACCGGACCACCTCGGTCGGCATGGTCGACGCGCTCCGGATCCTCACCGGCGGCAGCCAGCCGTCCGGCGGGGTGGCGCTGCGCGCCCAGGCCAACGGCCAGTACGTCAGCGCCAGCGACGCGGGCGCCGGCAACCTGGTCGCGAACGCCGCCGCCGTCGGCTCGTGGGAGCAGTTCGACCAGGTCGACCTCGGCGGCGGCACCATCGGACTGCGGGCCAGGGTGAACAACCAGTTCGTCTGCGCGGAGAACGCCGGGGCCGACCCGCTGATCGCGAACCGGCCCTCGGCCGGGGCGTGGGAGACGTTCGCCCTGGTCCGCAACTCGGACGGCTCGGTCAGCCTGCGGGCCAACGTGAACGGCAGGTACGTCGTCGCCGAGAACGGCGGCGCGGCGCCGCTGATCGCCAACCGGGACTCGATCGGCCCCTGGGAGAAGTTCGACCTGGTCCCCGCCTGACCGGCCACGGCCGGCGGGTCCACCCCCGACCCGCCGGCCGTGGCGGCGGGACAGCCGCATCCGCCGGCTCTTCCGCCAGTACCACCGGGTCGGGCATCGGCGGCCGCGTACCCGGACCACCCCACCGCGCACCCCCACCGAACCGCCGGAGTACGCCATGAATCGAAGACTTCCCGCACGTCGTACCGTCGCCGCCGTGGTGCTGGCCACCGTCGCGGCGCTGCTGCCGCCGCTGGTCGCGGTCGGCGTCGCCGCCCCACCGGCGACCGCCGCGCCGCCGCCGACCACGCAGTTCGAGAAGGTCAAGCTCGACGGCGGGCTCTCCATGGGCGAGCCGATCGAGCTCTCCGTGCTGCCGGACGGCAAGGTGCTCTACATCAACCGGGGTACCAGCTCCGGCGGCGGGCAGGTCCGGCTCTACAACCCGGCCACCGGTTCGACCACGGTGGCGCTGACCTTGCCACTCGACGCCCGGTTCGAGGACGGGCTGATCGGCATCACCCTGCACCCGCGCTTCGCCACCAACCGCTGGGTGTACCTCTTCTATTCGCCGGTCGGCACCCCGCTGGTCAACCGGATCTCCCGGTTCACCTTCGACACCGGCACCCTGCAACTGGGCGCCGAGACGAAGCTGATCGAGTGGCCGACCGAGCGGCGGCTCTGCTGCCACTCGGCCGGCTCGATGAGCTGGGACAGCAACGAGAACCTCTACTTCGCGGTCGGCGACAACACCAACTCCGGCGGCGACTCGGCCGGGATGGCGCCGATCGACGAGCGCCCCAGCCGCGACCCGCAGTACGACGCGCAGCGCACCTCGGGGAACACCAACGACCTGCGCGGGAAGATCAACCGGATCCATCCGGAGGAGAACGGCGGCTACACCATCCCGGCCGGCAACCTCTTCGCGCCGGGGACCGCGCAGACCCGGCCCGAGATCTACGTCATGGGGGTACGGAACCCGTACCGGATCTGGGTCGACAGGAAGAACGCGAACACCCTCTACTGGGGCGAGGTCGGGCCGGACGCGGGTGCCACGGTCGCCAACCGGGGGCCGGCGGCGTACGACGAGTACAACCGGGCCACCGCGCCGGGCAACCACGGCTGGCCGTACTGCGGTGGGCCGAACGTCGCCTACAACGACTGGAACTTCGCCACCAACTCCCCGCGCGGCTGGTTCCCGTGCGGCGGCGGCACCGGGCCGGTCAACGACTCGCCGAACAACACCGGGCTGCGGCAGTTGCCGCCGACCCGGGGCGCGCTGGTCTGGGAGCAGCACGGCGGCAGCCGGGAGTGGCCGGCGCTGGACAACCCGGGCGGCTGCGGCTCGCCGAACCACGCCGAGGTCTACCACTACGACCCGAACCTGAACTCCGAGGTGAAGTGGCCGGCGTACTACGACGACAAGCTGATCATCACGGAGTACTGCCGCAACTGGATCAAGGAGGTCCAGTTCGACAACGGCAACCCGCGTACCGGCAACCCGACCGTCATCGAGCCGGTCCTCGCCGGGATGCAGTTCGTGCACCCGATCGACATGGAGTTCGGCCCGGACGGCTCGCTCTATCTGCTGGAGTACGGCAACGGCTACTTCTCCGGTGACGTCGCCGCCGGCCTCTACAAAATCAACTACGTCGCCGGGGGCCGCTCCCCGACCGCCGTCGCCACGGTCAACCGGGACAACGGGCTCGCCCCGCTCCAGGTCGCCTTCTCCAGCGCCGGCAGCTCCGACCCGGACGGCGACCCGCTGAGCTACGCCTGGGACTTCGACAGCAACGGCACCGTCGACTCGACCGCCGCGAACCCGACGTACACCTACACCGGCAACGGTGACAAGCGGGCCCGGCTGACCGTCAACGACGGCACCGGGCGGTCCGGCACCACCCAGGTCGCGATCGTGGTCGGCAACAACCGGCCGACGGTCACGCTGGACGGGCTGCCGAACGGCGGGATGATCTCGTGGGACGAGAACGTCACCGCCACGGCGACCGCCACCGACCCGCAGGACGGCGCCGTGCCCTGCGCCAACGTGGTGATCCGGGCCGCGCTCGGCCACCAGGAGCACGCCCACGAGGAGGGCCAGGGCACCGGCTGCGGCTTCACCGTCAACACCGGACCGGTGCACGCCGGCCCGGACTCGGTGCTCTTCTTCGTGCTCCGCTCCAGCTACACCGACCGGGGCGCCACCGGCGCGGTGCCGCTGACCGGGGAGAAGGAGATCACCCTCTGGCCGAAGCAGTGGCAGGCCGAGCACTACGTCTCGGTGCACGGCCCGCAGGTGATCAACGCCTCCGGCGCCGAGGGCGGCCGGCGGCTCGGCGACATCCAGACCGGCGAGTACGTCCGGCACCACGCGGTGAGCCTGAAGGGCATCACCGGGGTACGGGCCCGGGTCTCGTCGGACAAGGCCGGCAACGTCGTCTCCTTCCGGTACGACTCGCCGACCGGCCCGGAGGTGGCCAGGGTCACCGTGCCGAACACCGGCGGCTGGGACAACTACACCGAGGTCAGCGCCCCGGTCAGCAAACCCGACGACGGCACCCACGACCTCTACGTCGTCTTCACCGGCGGCAGCGGCGGCGCCCTGCTCGACCTGGACAGCTACACCTTCACCGGCGCCGGGGTCAGCACCCCGGCCGGCGGCGGCGGGCCGCGTACCGGGCCGATCCGGGGCATGGACAGGTGCGTCGACGTCAACGCGGGCGGCACCGCCGACGGGACCCGGGTGCAGATGTGGGACTGCATCGCCGGCTCGGCCAACCAGACGTGGACGCTGCCCGGCGACGGCACGATCCGGGCCCGCGGCAAATGCCTGGACGTGGCGGCCAGCGGCACCACCAACGGCACCCCGGTGCAGCTCTGGACCTGCAACGGCAGCGGGGCGCAGCAGTGGGCGGCCGGCGCCAACGGCAGCCTGCGCAACCCGCAGGCCAACCGGTGCCTGGACATCCCCGGCTCGAATCCCGGCAACGGCCGGCAGTTGCAGATCTACGACTGCAACGGCACCGCCGCGCAGAACTGGACCCTGCCCTGACCACGCCCCGTCCGCCCCTCCGCCCGGAACACACCCCCTCGCAAGGAGTTCGCATGCGCAGACGTCTTCTCGCCGTGACGGCCGCCGCCGTGGCCGCCGGACTCGCCCTGGCCGGCGCGGTCACGGTGCTGAGCCCGGCACCGGCCGAGGCCGCCCCGCTGAGCCGGGTGCTGGTCTTCACCAAGACCGCCGGCTTCCGGCACTCCGCGATCGCGCCCGGGATCGCCGCGATCCGGCAGCTCGGCACCGCCAACGGCTTCACCGTGACCGCCACCGAGGACGCGGCGGCCTTCAACACCGGCAACCTCGGCCGGTACCAGGCGGTGGTCTTCCTGAACACCACCGGCGACGTACTCGACGCCGGGCAGCAGAGCGCGTTCGAGGCGTACGTCGCGGGCGGTGGCGGGTACGTCGGGGTGCACGCCGCCGCCGACACCGAGTACGACTGGGCGTGGTACGGCGGGCTGGTCGGGGCGTACTTCGCCTCGCACCCGGCGACCCAGCAGGCGACGATCCGGGTCGAGGACCGGGGCAACGCCGCCACCTCGCACCTGCCGGCGAGCTGGACCCGCACCGACGAGTGGTACAACTACCGGACCAATCCCCGGTCCCGGGTGAAGGTGCTGGCCAGCCTCGACGAGTCGTCGTACAGCGGCGGGTCGATGGGTGGCGACCACCCGATCACCTGGTGCCAGAACTACGGCGGCGGACGATCCTGGTACACCGGGCTCGGGCACACCGACGAGTCGTACTCGGATCCGAACTTCACCCGGATGCTCCTCGGCGGGCTGCGGATCGCCGCCGGGGCCGCCCCGGCGGACTGCCGGCCGGAGACCGGCTACACCGCGCTCTTCGACGGCACCCAGGCCAGCCTGGCGCAGTGGCGGCAGGCCGGGCCGGGCGGCTTCACCCTGGCCGACGGCACGCTGACCTCGTTCGGCGGGATGGGGCTGCTCTGGTTCCCGGTCCGCAGCTACGCCAACTACTCCCTCAAGGTCGACTGGATGATGCCGGGCGACGACAACGGCGGCGTCTTCGTCGGGTTCCCGGACCCGCAGGGTGACCCGTGGCGGCCGGTCGACGCCGGCCACGAGATCCAGATCGACGCCACCGACGCCGACCCGTCCCGGACCACCGGCAGCGTCTACAGCTTCTCCGCACCGAACCCCGCGATCCGGGACGCCGCGCTGAACCCGCCCGGCTCGTGGAACAGCTACGAGATCGGCGTGCACGGCCAGCGGGTCGAGGTCTGGCTCAACGGGGTCAAGGTGAACGACTACACCAGCGGCCGGAACATCGCCGACGGCTACCTCGGACTCCAGAACGACGGCGCCGGGCTGGACATCAACTACCGCAACGTCCGGATCAGGACCGACGGGCCGACCCAGCCGCCCGGCACCGACCTGGCCCGGGGCAGGTCGGCCACCGCCAGCAGCGTCGAGCCGAACAGCCCGCACGTGGCGGCGAACGCGGTCGACGGCAACTCCGGTACCCGGTGGGGCAGCGCGTACGGCGACCCGCAGACGATCACCGTCGACCTCGGCGCGGCGTACCCGCTGAACCGGGTGCGGCTGAACTGGGAGACGGCGTACGGGCGGGCGTACCAGATCCAGGTCTCGCCGGACAACGCGACCTGGACCCAGGTCTACGCCACCAGCAGCGGCGACGGCGGCGTCGACGACGTGCCGATCTCGGCGAACGGCCGGTACGTCCGGATCACCGGTACCCAGCGGGCCACCCAGTGGGGCTACTCGCTCTGGGACCTCAACGTCTACGGCGGCTGACCGCCGCTCCGCTCCCTCCCCCAGCACGCGCGTGCCGCGCCCCGCGACCCGGGGCGGCGGTCGCGCACACCCCGGCCCAGAAGGAAGGTTCCCGTGTCCGCGCACCCCCGCAGAGGACGACCGTGGTCGTACGCGACCGCGACGCTCGCCACCGCCGCCGCGATCCTCGCCGCGTCGCCGACGACGGCGGCCCAGGCCGACCCGGTCCCCGCCGCCGACTACCAGCAGGTCACCCTCGCCACCGGCTCCGCCGAGATCGGCGAGGCGATGTCCCTGGCCGTACTGCCGAACCGGTCGGTGGTGCACACCGCCCGCAACGGCACCGTCCGGGTCACCGACGCGGCCGGCAACACCAGGGTCGCCGGCACCATCCCGGTCTACACCCACGACGAGGAGGGGTTGCAGGGTGTCGCCGTCGACCCCAACTTCGCCAGCAACCGCTTCGTCTACCTCTACTACTCGCCGCCGCTGAACACCCCGGCCGGGGACGCCCCGACCACCGGGACCGCCGCCGACTTCGAGCGGTGGAAGGGGCACCTGCGGCTCTCCCGGTTCACCATGAACGCCGACGACACCCTCAACCTGGGCAGCGAGCGGGTGGTGCTCCAGGTGCCGAACGACCGGGGGCAGTGCTGCCACGTCGGCGGGGACATCGACTTCGACGCCGCCGGCAACCTCTATCTGTCCACCGGGGACGACACCAACCCGTTCGAGTCGAACTCGTACACCCCGATCGACGAGCGGACCAACCGGAACCCGCAGTTCGACGCGCAGCGCTCCTCCGGCAACACCAACGACCTGCGCGGCAAGGTGCTGCGGATCAAGCCGCAGGCCGACGGCACCTACACCGTCCCGGCCGGGAACATGTTCGCGCCGGGGACCGCCGGAACCCGGCCGGAGATCTACGCGATGGGGTTCCGGAACCCGTTCCGGATGAGCGTCGACAGGGCGACCGGAATCGTCTACCTCGGCGACTACGGGCCGGACGCGGGCGTCGGCGACCCGAACCGGGGACCGGGCGGGCAGGTCGAGTTCAACCGGATCACCGGACCGGGCAACTACGGCTGGCCGTACTGCACCGGCACGAACACCACGGCGGAGACGTACAACGAGTACACCTTCCCGTCAGGGCCGTCCCAGGCGAAGTACAACTGTGCCGGCGGGCCGACCAACAACTCGTTCCGGAACACCGGGCTGAGCACCCTGCCGCCCGCCAAGCCGAGCTGGATCCGGTACGGCGACGCCGGCTCGCCACCGGAGTTCGGCGGTGGCTCCGAGTCCCCGATGGGCGGCCCGGTCTACCGGTACGACCCGAACCTCGACTCCAGCGTCAAGTTCCCGGCCTCGCTGAACGGCCGCTTCTTCGCCGGTGAGTACGGCCGGCGCTGGATCAAGGCGATCGCGGTGAACGCCGACGGCTCGCCCGGGGAGATCTCCGACTTCCCGTGGCGGGGTACCCAGGTGATGGACCAGGCGTTCGGCCCGGACGGCGCGCTCTACGTCCTCGACTACGGCACCGGCGCCAACAACCAGGCGCTGTACCGGATCGAGTACATCGGCGGCGGCAACCGCAACCCGATCGCGGTCGCCACCGCCAACCGCAGCTCCGGACCGAGCCCGCTGACCGTGAACTTCTCCTCGGCCGGCAGCTCCGATCCGGAGGGCGGGACGCTGAGCTACCTCTGGACGTTCGGCGACGGTACGACGTCGACGGCGGCGAACCCGACGAAGACGTACACGGCGAACGGGACGTACACCCCGACGCTGCGGGTCACCGACCCGGCCGGGCTGACCGGCACCGCCAGCCTGGTGGTCACGGTCGGCAACTCGGCGCCGACGGTGAACCTGACCGTCCCCGGCAACGGCGCGCTGTTCAGCTTCGGCGACACGGTGCCGTACCAGGTGACGGTCAGCGACCCGGAGGACGGGACGATCGACTGTGCCCGGGTCCGGGTCACGTACGCCCTCGGGCACGACAGCCACGCCCACGAGATCACCTCCAGGACCGGCTGCTCCGGCACCATCGACGTCCCGGTCGACGGTGAGCACGACGCCGCCGCGAACATCTACGGCGTCTTCGACGCCAGCTACACCGACAACGGCGGCCTCACCTCGCACAGCATCCGGACCCTGCAACCGAGACACCGGCAGGGTGAGCACTTCGGCGCACAGTCCGGCGGAGTGCAGACCGCCGAGCACGCCACCGCCGAGGGCGGCCGGACCGCCGGATTCATCGACAACAACGACTGGATTTCGTACCAGCCGTACCAGCTCGGCAACGCCACCCGGTTCACCGCGCGGGTCTCCTCCGGCGGGGCCGGCGGCACCATCGAGGTCCGGGCCGGCTCGGCCACCGGCACCCTGCTCGGCAGCGTCGCGGTGCCGAACACCGGTAGCTGGGACACCTTCGGCAACGTCTCGACCACCCTCGCCAACCAGCCGGCCGGGACGACCACGCTCTTCCTGGTCTTCAAGGGCGGCGCCGGCAACCTCTTCGACGTCGACTCGTTCACCTTCGCCACCGGCGGCACCGGCGGCGGGCCGGCGACCGGGCTGCGGGCGAGCGCCAACAACCGGTACGTCAGCGCCGTCGGCAGCAGCCCGCTGGTCGCCGACAAGGCGAGCATCGGGGCCACCGAACAGTTCGACCTGGTCGACCTCGGCGGCGGCAACGTCGCGCTGCGGTCCCGGAACACCGGAATGTACGTCTGCGCCGAGAACTCCGGGGCGAACCCGCTGGTCGCCAACCGGGCCGCCGCCGGGGCGTGGGAGACGTTCGCGCTGGTCCGCAACCCGGACGGCACGGTCAGCCTGCGGGCCACGGTGAACAACATGTACGTCGCCGCCGAGAACGCCGGCACCGAACCGCTGATCGCCAACCGGACCGCGATCGGCCCCTGGGAGAAGTTCACCCTCGTCAACGGCTGAGCACCCCCGGGCCGGGCGGTGCGGTCGGCGTCCCCCGACCGCACCGCGCCGGCCCGGCTCGACAACGGAGGTAACCCCTGATGCACCCGAGAACGCGCTGGCTGCGGCGCACCGCCGCCACCCTGCTGCTGGCGGCCGGGCTCGCCGCGCCGGCCGTACCGGCGAACGCCGCCGCCCCGCCCGACCCCGCCGCACCGGCCGGCCCCGCCGAGCCGGTCGCGGCAGCGGCGCCGCCGCGAACCGCCGACAACGTGCACATCTTCTACTACTCCTGGTACGGCAACCCGGCGCACTCCGGCAGCTACCGGCACTGGCAACAGGGCGGCCACACCCCGCCGCAGGAGATCGGCGCCAACTTCTATCCGACGCTCGGGGCGTACGACTCCGGTGACCCGGCGGCGGTGCGGCAGCACATGGCCTGGATCAGCCGGGCCGGGGTCGGGGTGGTGGTGCACAGCTGGTGGGGGCAGGGCTCCTACGAGGACAACCTGACCCCGGTGGTGCTGGACGCCGCCGCCGAGCACGGCCTCCGGGTCGCCTGGCACCTTGAGCCGTACGCCGGGCGGAGCGCCGACTCGACCGTCGCCGACATCAACTACATCCACAGCCGGTACGGCGGCCACCCGGCCTTCCACCGGGACACCGCGCACGGCAACCGGTCGGCGTTCTACGTCTTCGAGAGCCTGCGGATCACCGACTGGTCCCCGCTGGAGCAGGTCAAGCCGAACAGCATCGTGCTGGCCCAGACCACCGACACCACGAAGGTGGCGCACTTCGGCGGGATGTACACCTACGACGGGATCGCCGGGGCGACCGCGCCCGGCTGGGCCGACGCCAGCGCCTTCTGCAAGGCGAACGGCCTGGTCTGGGCTCCCTCGGTGGCACCCGGGTACCTCGACGACCGGGCGGTGCCCGGCAACACCACCCCGACGGTGGACCGGGCGAACGGCGCCGCGTACGACCGGCAGTGGGGCAACGCGCTGAGCGCGGCGCACGGCGGCCCGCCGACCTGGGTCTCGATCACCTCGTTCAACGAGTGGCACGAGGGCTCGACGATCGAACCGGCCAGCGCGAACCCGCCGGACGGGCACGGCTACCTGACCTACTCCGGGGCGTACGGGCAGACCGGTGCCGCCGCCGAGACGGCCTACCTGGACCGGACCCGGCACTGGGTACGCCAGTTCAACCCGGCCGTCGACCCCGGACCGGGGCCCGATCCGGCCCGGCCGGTGAGCCTGCGCGCCCACGCCAACGGCCGGTACGTCACCGCCGACCCGGCCGGCACCGCCCCGCTGATCGCCAGCCGCACCGCCGTCGGTACGGCGGAACAGTTCGACCTCGTCGAACTCGGCGCCGGCACCGTGGCGCTGCGCGCCCGGGCCAACGGCCGGTACGTCGCCGCCGAGAACGCCGGGGCGAACCCGCTGGTCGCCAACCGGACGGCGGTCGGCGGCTGGGAGACCTTCCACCTGGTCCGCAACGGCGACGGCAGCGTCAGCCTGCGCGCCACGGTGAACAACCGGTACGTGGTCGCCGAGAACGCCGGAGCCGCCCCGCTGGTCGCCAACCGGACCGGAATCGGCCCCTGGGAACGATTCGACCTGGTCGGCTGAATCGACCACCCGATGCTGTCGGTCGGGGAGGGTGCCTGCGGGGCCGTTCGTGCCCCAGCGGCACCAACCCCGACCGACACCGGCTCGGGTCACGACCGGGCATCGTGGAGCCGTTCCGACGCGCGCGCCAGCGCCGCGCGGAGGTGGGATTCCGGCGGTCGGCGCCGGTCCGGGACCACCTCGATGCCGAGCGGTCAGCACAATGTGATTTGTCCGCCGTCGCAGCGCACCGCTCGGGAGCCGCCGATGTCCTCAGGCACGAAGCAGTCGAGATCGACGTCGTCGGTCAACCGGGCCGGGCTGGCCGGCGGCATCGTCGTCGCGCTCGGTGTCTGCGCCGTGCTGCCGATCGATCCCGCGGCACCGGCCCGGACGGCGGTCGTCGCGGTGCTGGTGGCCGCGCTGATCGTGGCCGCCGCCGTGCTGCGTTCACCGGCGGCGCTGCGGACCGCCGCCTTCGTCGGCCCGCTCTTCGGCTGCTTCGCGGTGGGGATCCTCGCCGACTGGCCGCCCGCGCTCACCACCGTGCTGGTCTGCGTGCTGCCGCTGGCCTGCCTGCTACTCGTCGGGCGATGGGCCGGGGTGGCCCCGGCGGCGCCGTGGCTGGCCCGGGGCAGGCTGACCCCGGAGGCGCCGTGGCTGGGCCTGGCCACCGTACTCTTCGGCGGGGTCGCACTCGTCGCCTGGGCGCTCGCGGTACGCCCCGAGCCGGCCGAATACCTGCGGGACCTGCAACGCCTCCCACTCTGGCTCGCCATCCTCGGGATCGTGGGGTTCGCGCTGGTCAACCCGGTGTGGGAGGAGATGCTCTTCCGAGGGGTACTGCTGAGCGAACTCGCCACCGTCTGGGGTGCCCGGGCAGCGGTGCTGCTCCAGGCGGTGCTGTTCGGCGCCGCACACCACGCCGGCTTTCCGTCCGGCACGGTCGGCATGGTCATGGCCGGCACCTGGGGGCTGGCCCTGGGCGTGCTCCGGCTGCGCAGCGGCGGGATCCTGGTGCCGTACCTGGTGCACGTGACCGCCAACGCGGTCATCGGCACGGTGGCGGTGCTGATCCTGCGCTGAGCTGAGTATCAGCCGGAGGGATGCCACGCCGGCAGAGGTCCGCCGCTGCTGCCATCCCGGCCGACCCGACCTCGCCCGGCACCGACGCCCACCGGCTCCGCCGACGATCGGGGCCGGCGTGTCAAGGTCGGCGGATACTCCTTCCGCTGTCGGATGGCGGCGGCACTCCCGAGCAGGGACGACCTTGTCCCGCCTGGTCGCGTCACCATAGCGTCACCGATCGGCAACCTGACCTTCGACACCACCGGCCGGAACCCGTCCGACATGGGCTACGTGTACCGGACGGTGTACTTCACCAACGTGCTCTCCGGCTCGACCACCCTCCGGTTCACCAGTACCACGCCCAGCGCCTACGGCCCGGTCATCGACGCCGTACGCGTCGAGAGCTGCCTGCTCGTCGTCTGTCCCGCGAGCGCGCCGAGGACCGCCACCCGGATCTCCTGACGTCCGTCGACTCTCGACGACGCCGCTCGTCCGATGGCGTACGGGGCGGGCAACGGGTAGAAACATGTCAACCTTCCTCGTGCGGCGAGCGGATGTCCCCGGACGGTCGAGAGAGCGCTCTCTTAGCCGTCCGGGACTCCGCCGCCGCCCGGCGAAGGTGCCCCGTCGACCCACCCCGTCGCTGCGTCCGGAGCCGCTGCTCCGGCCAGTGGAAAGGACGGACGAACCGCATGACGACACCCTCCCCCGGCCTCCGGCGGCGCCCCGCGCGGCACCGGCTCCGTCGGGCGCTCGTGCTCGGCCTCGTACTGGCCACCGCCACCACCGCGACGAGCGCACCCGCCGGCGCCACCGGCCCGGCCCGGCCCGGTACCCAGGACCTCGGGCGCAACGTCACCGTCTTCGACCCGAGCATGCCGGTCAGCCAGATCCAGGCGACGCTCGACGCGACACACGCCCGGCAGGTCGGCAACGAGATGGGCACCGACCGGTACGCCTACCTCTTCAAGCCCGGCACCTACGGCAGCCCGGAACAGCCGCTACAGATAAAGGTCGGCTACTACACCGAGATCTCCGGGCTCGGCGCCTCCCCCACCGACGTCGTGATCAACGGCAAGGTCGAGGTCTACAACCGCTGCCTCGAAGGCGGTGGCACCGGCAACTGCATCGCCCTGGTCAACTTCTGGCGTACCCTCTCCAACCTGTCGATCAACATCGTCACGACGGGGCAGGACGACTGCCGGGCGTCGGCGAACTTCTGGGCCGTCTCCCAGGCCGTCTCGCTGCGCCGGATGAACATCGGCGGCGGCGGACTGTCGCTGATGGACTACTGCACCGCCGGACCGCAGTACGCCAGCGGCGGCTTCATCGCCGACTCGCGGCTGCCCGCCACCACCAACGGCTCCCAGCAGCAGTGGCTGACCCGCAACACCGAGGTCGCGAGCTGGTCCAACGCGGTCTGGAACCAGGTCTTCGCCGGGGTGGTCGGCGCACCCGACGACGCCGGGTTCCCCGACCCGCCGTACACCACGCTGGAGCGGACGCCGCTGAGCCGGGAGAAGCCGTACCTCTTCGTCGACGGGAAGGGGAAGTACCAGGTCCGGGTGCCCGCCGTACGACGGGAGAGCCGGGGCGTCACCTGGGGTGCCGGGCTGACCCCGGGCCGGACCATCCCGCTGCGGGACTTCTTCGTCGCCCGGCCGTCCGACCCGGTACACGTGATCAACCGCGAGTTGGCGCGCGGCCGGCATCTGCTGCTCACCCCCGGCGTCTACGACGTGGCCCGCAGCATCGAGGTCCGCCGCCCCGACACGGTGGTGCTGGGCATCGGGCACGCCACCCTGACCGCCGTGAACGGCGCCGTTCCGCTGGAGGTCGCCGGGGTGCCCGGCGTGGTGGTCGCCGGGGTCACCGTCGACGCCGGCCTGCGGGAGTCGCCGGTGCTGCTCCGGGTCGGCAGCCGGCACGGCCGCAACCACAGCACCCCGGGCAACCCGATCACGTTGTCCGACGTCTACTTCCGGGTCGGCGGGCCGCACATCGGCAGGACGCACATCGCCCTGGAGGTGAACAGCGACCACGTCCTGATCGACCACACCTGGGTGTGGCGCGGTGACCACGGCGTCGAGGGCTTCACCGAGGGCGTCAACGGCGACACCGACCGCTGGCGGACCAACACCGGCCGGTACGGCGCCGTCATCAACGGCGACCACGTCACCGCGACCGGCCTCTTCGTCGAGCACTTCCAGCGCTACAACACCGTCTGGAACGGCGAGGACGGCACGACGATCCTCTACCAGAACGAGCTGCCGTACGACCCGCCGACCCAGGCCGACTGGATGAACGGCGACGTCGAGGGCTGGGCCGGCTACAAGGTCGGCGACCGGGTGCGGCGGCACACCCTGCACGGCGGCGGGGTGTACGTCTTCAACCAGAACAACCCGTCGATCCACACCGAGAACGGCTTCGAGGTGCCGGAGACCCCGGGCGTGCGGCTGCACCACATCATGACCGTCAACCTCAGCGCCGGCACCATCGACCACGTGGTCAACGGCGTCGGCGGGCCGGCCGACACCACCCGGGTCGGCGCACCGGTCTATCTCACGGAGTACCCGGTGGCACCGTAACCGGGCCGGCGGCCGGTCGGCGTCTCCGACCGGCCGCCGTGCCCGCCCGCCCCGACGCCGGTCGGCACGCCTCAGAAGCAGCTCGACCGGCGTCGGGGAGTGCAGCTTGACCGGCGTCAGGCGCAGGTGAGCCGGGCGGCGGCCCAGTCGCCGTGGTCGGCGCCGTTGCCGTTGCCGCCGTCGGTGATCCGCAACTCCAGCCGCTGGCCGCCGGTGACGTCGGCGGAGATCCGCTCGGGCCCGGCGGCACCGGTCAGGACCCCGGTCGCGGCCCGCCGCTCGCCGTCGACCCAGACCTCGAAGGCGACCGAGCCACTCCCGCCCATCTCCTCGTCGACCCCGACGTCGGCCCGGAACGCGGTGCATTCGCCGGCCAGGTCGACCACGATCCGGGACGGTGCGTGCGCCCCGATCCCCTTGTCGTAGGTCGTCCCGCCGATCCGCAGCGGCTGCCCGTCCCCGGCCGGCTGCTCGCCGTTGCTCATGTCCCGCTCCACCGGCCCCCAACCGTTCTCGGCGACCAGGAACGGCAGGTCGCTCACCCAGCGGTCCCCGGGCGGCAGCGGGGCGCGTACCGTCGTGCGGGCCTGCACGGCCGACGGGAAGCCGTTGCCCACCGCCTGCACCGTCGCGGTCAGCTCGTATCCGCCGTAGTCGGTCTCCGGCGGCGCGGTGACCGTGAAGACCGCCTCCTCGGGCGAGCCGAACCGCACCTGCGGCAGCGGCACGGCCGCCGGGGTGACCGTCCAGCCGGCCGGCGCGGCCAGCCTGACCACCGCGTCCCGCAGGCCGTCGGCGCACCGGGCCGTGACCGTGACCGCGACCCGCTGCGGTTCGCCGGGGCGGACCTCCGCACCGGCCGCCACCGCGACGTCCGGCGGGCAGGGCGCGGCCGCCCGGGAATCGGGTACGCCACCGGCCCGGACCTCCGGCCCGGTCAGCGGCCGGAGCGTCAGGGTGTACTCGTGCGACCGGTTCGCCGGCACCCGGTACTCGTCCAGCACCGAGTTCGGCGTCTCGCCCATCCCGGTCTCCCCGGCGGCGGCGTGCAGGGTGACCCAGCCGTCGTTGCGGACCAGTGGAAGCTGGAAGTCGTACTCGGCCCGGGCCAGCTCGTCGTAGGGGGTGACGCTGACGTCGAGATCGGCACCGGTGGCGCTGCCGACCAGTAGTCCCCGCCGGCCGTCGTTGAGCGACGCCCACCGGGCCCCGGTGTGGTTGCCGTACGCCTGCGGCCGGGAGTAGCGCACGTACTCCTCGTCGACCGTGCTGCGCCACACGTCGGTGAAGGCCCCCCGCTGCCGGTCGTTGTAGGTCTCCTGCGGTCCCCGGCCGTAGTAGGCGAACTTCCGCATCGAGTCCGGCACCCGCAGTTGCACGCCGACCCGGGGCAGGTAGGGCAGTTGCCCGACGCCCGAGCCGCGCGGCGTGACCCGGTGTTCCAGGGTGATCGTGCCGCGCCCGTCGATCCGGTAGCGCATGGTCTGGTCGATCTCGAAGGCCGCCGAACCCCGGGCGACGCTGCGTACCTCGACGACGGCCGTCCCGCCCTCCAGCGTGGACGACACGCCGGTCACCTCGGTCCGCAGCCGGTCCAGGCCGAGCGCGTGCCAGACCTCCCGGTCGGCGGTGCCCCAGCCGTACGTCTCGTTGCTGGTCGGCGGCCGGTAGACGTCGAGTTCCGGACCGGTACGCAGCAGCTCCCGGCCGTCCGACGTCATCGAGCGCAGGACTCCGCTGCCGGTGTCGAACCGGTACCGCCAGCCGGGGCCGGAGACCAGCACCGTCCGACCGTCCCGGGTCAACCGGGGGGCGTCGGCGCCCGGCACCGACGGCAGTACGCCGGGCACCACCCGGCCACCGGCGGCGAACTCGTCCCAGCCGTACCGGAGACCGTCGGCGCCGACCGCCTCCAGCCGCAACCGACGCTGCCGGTCCTGCGGGTTCGGCGGCGCGGCGCCGAGGTCGAGGGTGACGGTCTGGCCCGGCCCGAGCCGCAGCGGGCGGGTGCCGGACCGCAGCGTTCGGTCCACCTCGACCAGCGACCAGCGCAGCCGGAGGTCGAGCGCGGCGGCTGGCTGCTCGTTGTGCACCCGGACCCGGCCCGTCGCCGCGTCGTCGGTGTCGAACCGGACCGGCGCGTGCGCCCAGGCCACCTCGACGGTCTCCGGCTGGAGGTAGCGGTCGGTGCCGACCAGCCCGTCGGTGCCGGAGAGGCTGATCCCGAGACTGTCGAACTCGCCGCGCGGCTGCGCCCGGTCGAAGTCCAGGGCCAGCGCGGCCCGGCGCACCGGGTCGGCCGCCAACTCGTCCGCGGTCAGCGCCGCGCCGTAGACCCGGACGTCGTCGACCAGCCCCCGGGCCAACCGGGTACGCAGGTCGTCCTGCTGGGTGGCGGCGTTGCGGCCGACGTTCACCTCGTAGAGCCCCGGGTCGAGGGCGCCGGAGCGGGCGGCGCTGCCGACCTCGGTGCCGTCGACGTAGAGCCGCAGCGCGGTGCCGTCGTAGACGCCGCTGACCCGGTGCCAGTCGTCGTACCAGTTCGCCGGCACCGGCGCGGCGACCGAGGCCCAGCCGGCGGCGGTGGTCACCCCGAACTCCAGGGTGCCGCGGTCCCGCATCTGGAGCGCGTACGCCCGGCCCTTGGTGACGACCGGGAAACTGCCGGCCCACTCGCCGGGGCGTACCCAGGCGTCCAGGGTCACCTCGGTGCCGGTGAAGTCGAGCCGGGGGTCGCGGAACACGTCGACGAAGTCGTCCAGGCTGGACAGTGCGACGGCCTTGCCGCGCCTGCCGTCGACCAGGGACGGCTTGCCGACGAAGAACGCCTGGATCCGGTTGCGCGACGAGTCGGGGGTGAACACCAGGGGCTGGCGCAGGTTCGCCTCGGCCCAGTCCCAGATGAAGCCGCCCTGTAGCGACGGATGTTCCCGGGCGAGCGCCCAGAACCGGTCGAAGTTGCCGACGCTGTTCCCCATGGCGTGCGCGTACTCGCCGAAGACCACCGGCCGGGTGGTGGTGCGGGCGATCGACTCGACGTACCTGGGGGTCGGATAGCGCGGCCCCCACACGTCGGCGTACGGCGCGTCGCCGTTCGGGCTGTTCGACTGGTGGTAGAGCAGCCGGGTGGGCTCGTTCGCGTCCGCCCATTCGGCCATCGCGAAGTGCGCGGTCCCGAGGCCCGCCTCGTTGCCGGTGTCCCAGATGATCACGCTCGGGTGGTTCTTGTCGCGGTGCACCATCGCCTGGAACCGGTCCGCGAACGCCGCCTGCCACTCCGGGCGGGAGGCGAGGCAGTTGTTCGGGCAGTTCTCGTGGGAGTGCGTCTCGATGTCCA
This sequence comes from Plantactinospora sp. BC1, assembly GCF_003030345.1. NCBI lineage: Bacteria > Bacillati > Actinomycetota > Actinomycetes > Micromonosporales > Micromonosporaceae > Plantactinospora > Plantactinospora sp. BC1. The sequence goes on along the minus strand of NZ_CP028158.1, from coordinate 173,621 downwards.
CCTCGTCGGCGATCCAGAGCCCGTGCCGGTTCGCCAGGTCGTAGAGGTAGGGGTCCGACGGATAGTGCGAGGTGCGGACCGCGTTGATGTGCAGCCTCTTCATCAACGCGACGTCGCGGCGCTGCGCCGCCCGGCTGACGTGCCGGCCGGTCTCCGGGTCGGTCTCCGCCCGGTTGGTGCCCTTGATCAGGATGCGTTCCCCGTTGACCAGCAGTTGCGCGTCGCGCACCTCGACCTCGCGGAAGCCGACCGCCTGCGCGGTGGTCTGCACCACCCGGCCCTCCGGGTCGAGCAGCTCCAGCACCAGCGCGTAGAGGTGCGGCGCGTCGGCGCTCCACTTCGCCGGGTTCCGCACGGTGGTGCTCAGCGTGTCCCGCCCGGTCATCGTGCTGACCGTCCGGCCGGCGGCGTCGCGCAGGGTGCCCCGCACGGTGTACCCGTCGGCCGGGCCGGCCAGCCCGATCCGGGCGGTGAGGGTGGCGTCCCGGTACCGGTCGTCCAGGTCGGTGCTGACGTACGCGTCGCGCAGGTGCGTCCGCGGGGTCGCGTACAGCCAGACGTCCCGGAAGATGCCGCTGTAGCGCCACTGGTCGACGTCCTCCAGGTACGCCCCCGAGCCCCACCGGTGCACCTGCACCGCGACCCGGTTGGTGCCCGGGCGCAGCGCGTCGGTCACGTCGAACTCGGCCGGGGTGTAGCCGCCCTGGTCGTAGCCGACGTAGCGGCCGTTGACCCAGACGAAGTAGCCGCTGGTGACGCCCTCGAAGCGGAGGAAGGACCGCCGCCCGGACCAGGACGGGGAGACCTCGAACGCGCGGACGTAGGCGCCGGTGGGGTTGACGTCCCGGGGAACCCGGGGCGGGTCGTCGGGCCAGATCTCCTCGGGGATGTTGCGGAACATCGGGTGGTCGACGAAGTCGGACTGCCAGGTGTGCGGCACCGTGACGGTCGGCCAGCCGGAGACGTCGTAGTCCTCGGCGTGGAAGCCGGCCGGTACCTCGCCGGGGCGCTCGGCGACGGTCAGCCGCCAGTCGCCGTTCAGCGGCAGCATCCAGGGCGACCGGGCACTGTGCTCGGTGATGTCGGCGGCGGCGGTCCGGGCGTCCGGGTACGGGCGGAGCATCGCGTGTGGCGGCTGCTGCCCCTCGCCGGTCATCTCCGGGTCGTCCAGATAGCGGTAGACGTCCTCGGCGGTGACCGGGCCCTCGGCAGCGGCGGCGGTACTCGGGCGCCCGGCGGCCGACGCGGCGGCCGGCGGCGCCGCGCCGGGCGCCAGCAGGGCTAGCAGGGTGAACGCGGCGAGCAGTCCTCGGGATGACATCGACACCCTCTCACCCGGATCTCGACAGATCCGCACAGGGACCGAAAATTATCAACTCTTCCTAACATCAAGCACCACCGATGTTCAAGGGAGTCGGGTTCACGTCGAGGTCGACCTCGGAGACCGGACAGCCGGCAAGGGAGTCGGGTTCACCACGCGGCCGGTCCCGGGCTCCGGAAAGCCGGCAGCGGTCAGCGGTCAGCCGTCCGCCGGCAGCGGTCAGCCGGCAGCGGTCAGTGGCCCGACCGGGTCGTGGTCTGCCGGGTGCCCGGTCGCGCGGGCGCTGCCGCCGGAGCAGGGCTCCGCTGCCGGTCGCGGCGGGCCGTCGCCCCGTCCGCGCTCTCCATCGTCTCCAGCGCGATCTCCAGCAGCGCCGTCCGCCGTTCCCGCTCGTCGCCGAGCCCCTCGTCGAACAGCTCACCGGCGTGCAGGCAGAAGACCGCCAGGATCCGCCGCAGTTGGGCGCCCAGCGGCTCGTCCGGCGCGACGAGCAGTTCCAGGGCCCGCCGCATCCGGGCGGCCAACCGCCGGCCGCCGGGCAGCGCGTTGACGACCGTCGGGTTGCGGGCGACGAACCGGCTGATGTCCGCCTGCCGTTCGGTTTCGTACAGGTCGCTGGCGTAGCGGCGGACGAACTCGCGACGCATCCGTACCGGGTCCGGCTCCCGCTCCGCCCACTCGATCAACTCGTCCAGAGCGGCGATCCGCTCCTCGATCAGGCTGTCGACGATGTCTTCCTTGGCCCGGAAGTGGTAGTAGAGCGCCGCCTTGGTCAGGCCGAGCCGGTCGGCCACCTCGCGCAGGGAGGTGCGGTCGTAGCCGTCGGCGACGAAGAGGCCGAGCGCGACGTCCTGGATCCGGGACCGGGTGTCACCGGCCCGGGGCCCGCCCCGGCGACCGGTGGGGGCCGGCCCGCCGGTCATCGGAGTACGTAGCCGAGGGCGGTACGCACCACGTCGACCAGGGGGCGCTCGGGATGGTCGGTCCAGTACTGGGTGGCCGCGCGCAGCGTGTGCAGGAACGTTCCGGCGAGTACCCGGGCGTGCAGCGGGGTCTCGGGTGCCTCGGGCAGGCGCCGGCTGATCTCGGCGATGAACTCCTGCTCGACGGTGCCGTACGCGGCGATCTGGTGCGCGGCGAGGCTGGGGTGGTGGCGGATCAGCCGCCGCTGGGCCAGCCACAGCGGGTCGAGGCCGTCGCTCTCCCGGGCCAGTTGCTCGGCGGCCCGGGTGAGGGCGGTCCAGGGCGCCTCGTCGGCGGGCTGGGCGTGCACCAGCTCCAACAGCCGGCGGATTCGGAGCAGATCGGCGTGGAAGAGGGCTTCTTCCTTGTTTGCGAAGTAATTCGAGAATGTCCGGCGGGACACGTCGGCGGCGTCCGCGATCGCCTCAACGGTCACCCGGTCGGGTCCCAGTTCCGCGGCGAGCCGGAGTGCCGCCCGGTGCAGTGCTTCACGCGTGGCGATCTTCTTGCGCTCCCGCCGCCCCACCGTCTCATCCATCGGGAAGAGCTTACGGGGTGGTGACTCATTTCTCAAAGAGCAAACTTGCGCGTTGCGCAGCGACTGCCGATCCTTGTATGTGACAACCAACCGCCCGAGGAGACGAGGTGGACACCATGGCTCGGCACATCGCGCTCGGTGACCGGCTCCGGGACCTGATGTCGGCCATGCGGCTGATCCGGCACCGTCGCGCGATCGAACGGCCGGCCGTGCCGTCCGGGCTGGTCGGAATGCTGTTGCAGATCGACGAGCTGGCCGACCAGACAGCCGGCTGCCACGCCAAGGAACTGGCCGACCGGTCCGGGCTCGACCCGTCCACGGTCAGCCGGGCCGTCGCCGCGCTGGTGGCGCGGGGCCTGGTGACCCGGCGCGCCGACCCGGCCGACCGGCGGGCCAGTTTCGTCGTACTCACCGACGAGGGGCGTACGGCACTGACCGAAGCCCGTGACTGGTACGGCGACCTGCTCCGCGCCGCGCTCGCCGACTGGAGCGCGGCGGAGATCGACGCGCTGACCGGCGCGCTCGACCGGTTCGTCACCGACATCCAGGGCAGCCTCGACCGGGCCCCTGGAACGATCAACTCTCAAGAAAAGCTGGAGGCCGCGCGATGAGCGCACCCACCACCCTCGCACCCGCGCCGGAAGCGGAGCCGATGAGTCATCGGCGCACCCTGGAGGCGCTCAGCGGCCTGCTGTTGGTGCTCTTCGTGGCGATGCTCAGCAGCACGGTCGTCTCGACCGCGCTGCCGAAGATCATCGGCGCCCTGAACGGCTCGCAGAACCAGTACACCTGGGTGGTGACCGCGACCCTGCTCACCGCGACCGCGACCACTCCGGTCTGGGGCAAGCTGGCGGACCTGTTCAACAAGAAGGCCCTGGTCCAGACCGCTATCGTGATCTTCATTCTCGGCTCCGTGGTCGCCGGGCTGAGCCAGAACGCCGGCCAGCTCATCGCCGCCCGCGCCTTCCAGGGCATCGGGGTCGGCGGGTTGCAGGCCCTCGTCCAGGTGGTGATCGCCGCGATGATCCCGCCCCGGGAGCGCGGCCGCTACAACGGCTACCTCGGCGGCGTGATGGCGCTCGCCACCGTCGGCGGACCGCTGCTCGGCGGACTCATCGTCGACACCTCCTGGCTCGGCTGGCGCTGGTGCTTCTTCGTCGGGGTACCGATCGCGATCATCGCGCTGCTCGTCCTCCAGGCCACCCTGCACCTGGTCACGGTCCGCCGGGAGAACGTGAAGATCGACTATCTCGGCGCCACCCTGATCGCGGCCGGGGTCAGCGTGCTGCTCATCTGGATCTCGTTCGTCGACGGCTCGTTCGGCTGGATCTCCTGGCAGACCGGTGCCATGGTCGGCGCCGCCCTGGTCCTGCTCGCCCTCGCCGTCCTGGTCGAGACCCGCGCCGCCGAGCCGGTCGTGCCGCTCGACATCGTCCGGCAGGGCACCACCGCACTCTCGATCCTCGCCAGCCTGGCGGTCGGGATGGCGATGTTCGGTGGCGCCGTCTTCCTCGGCCAGTACTTCCAGATCGGCCGTGGCTACAGCCCGACCGAGGCCGGCCTGCTCACCATCCCGATGATGGTCGGGGTACTCGTCTCGTCGATCGTGGTGGGGCGGCTGATCACCCGCAGCGGGCGGATCAAGCCGTACATCCTGATCGGGGCGGTCGTCCTGGTCGCCGGCTTCCTGATGCTCGGCACCATCGACCACCAGACCTCCCTGGTCTTCATCGGCGGGGCGATGCTGCTGGTCGGGGTCGGGGTCGGCATGACCATGCAGAACCTGGTCCTCGCGGTGCAGAACGCCGTACCGCTGAAGGACATCGGCGCGGCGAGTTCCTCGGTGGCGTTCTTCCGCTCGCTCGGCGGCACCATCGGAGTCTCCGTACTGGGTGCGGTGCTCGCCCGCCGGGTCACCGAGCAGATCACCGAGGATTTGACCGCGGCCGGGATCCCGGCCTCGGGAGCGGGCAGCGCCGGCAACAGCCTGAACCTCTCCGGCCTGCCGGACGTCGTCGTGCACATCGTGCGCGACGCCTACGGCGACGCCACCGGGCACATCTTCCTGATCTCCGCCGCGATCGCGGTGGTCGGGGTGATCGCCGCCGCCCTGCTCAAGCCGGTCACCCTGCGGACCAGCCTCGACCTGCCGGACCCGGCCACCAGCGCCGCCACCGCGGCGGGTGCCGTCGACGGCGCCCCGCCGGCCACCGAGCCGGTCCGGGGCGGGACGGCGCCGTCGCGCCGGTGAACGCGGGCGGCCGGCGCCGCCCGACCGGACCCGCCCGGCACTTGGCGGGAACGGTCTCGGCGCCGGCCCCGCCCGGTGCCGCCGCCGGCCGTGACCCGGCCGGCGGTCGGCACCCTCTGATCCGGACGGCCAGCCCCACCGGGCTGGCCGTCCGGCCGGTCGCCACCGGGCTGGCCGTCCGGCCGGTCGCCACCGGGCTGGCCGTCCGGTCGGTCGCCACCCGGCTGGCCCGGACGGGCCGGCTGATCACGGCCGCTGGTGCCGGCCCTGGAGCTCGCCGGCCCGGCCAACTGGTGGCGCCGGCCCCGCTCAGCCGGCTCCACCGGCGGTGGGGTCTCCGGGAGAGCTGACCGGCACCGACCGGCCGCCCGGTTCCGACCGGCCGCCCGGTTCCGACCGGCCGCCAACGGGTTCCGACCGGCCGCCAACGGGTTCGGGTCGGGCGTCGGCGGGCGGGCGGGTGGCCGGCACCAGGAGGAGGGCGGGCAGCAGGAGCAGCGGCACGACCAGCAGGGCGCGGAGGCTGCCGACCCGGTCGCCGAGCAGTCCGACCAGCGGCGGCCCGGCCAGGAAGGCGGTGTAGCCGATCGCCGCAACCACGCTGACCCGGGCGGCGGCCCGGTCCTCCTGGTCGGCCGCCGCGCTCATCCCGAGCGGGAAGCCGAGCGAGGTACCGAGGCCCCAGAGCAGTACCCCGGCCATCGCCAACTGCCAGGGGCCGGCCAGTACCGCCACCGTGGCGCCGAACGCGGCCAGCACTAGGGTGCCGAGCAGCACGGGTACCCGGCCCCAGCGGTCCAGCGCGATCGTGCCGGCGGTCCGGCCGACCGTCATCGCGGCGACGAAGACCCCGAAGGCGAGCGCGCCGACCGCGTCGCTCACCCGGTGGCCGTCCACGAAGGCCAGTGCCAGCCAGTCGTTGGCGGTCCCCTCGGTGAAGGCCATCACCAGCAGCAGCAGGCCGATCAGCAGGGTACGTGGCTCGCGCCAGGCGGCCAGCGTGCCCGTACCCCGGGTCGGTCCGCTCCTCGACCGCGACGGCGGGGTCGCGCGATCGGGCAGGAAGAGCCGGACCGCGGGCAGCGTACCGGCGAGCATCGCCACGGCGGCGAGCCCGAGGTGCAGCCCGATCGGTACGCCGAACCGGGCGCTGCCGGCCCCGACGATCGCCCCGGCCACGGTGCCGAGGCTCCAGGCGGCGTGGAACCGGGGCATCACGGTACGGCCGAGTCGCCGTTCGACCGCCGCCGCCTCGACGTTCATCGCGACCTCGCAGGTGCCGGAGCCGTAGCCGAGGGCGAAGAGCCCGACCGCGACGGCCGGTATCGCCTGCCAGCTTCCGGTGGCGACCCCGGCGAGTGCCAGTCCGAGCGCGGCCACTCCGGTCGCGGTGCCGACCGTGCGGGCGGTGCCCAGCCGCTGCGCCAGGATCCCGGCGGACGGCAGTGCGAGCAGGGCGCCCGCGGAGAGAGCCAGCAGCAGCAGGCCCAACCGTCCGGGGGTGAGCCCGAGCGCGTCCCGGGCCGCCGGCACCCGGGCGAACCACGAGGCGACGGCCAGCCCGTTGAGCCCGAAGACCACGGCGACGGCGGTCCGGGCGGTAAGGACCTGCCGCGGTACGACGGGTGGCCGGACAGTGCCGGCGGACATGTTCACCTGGTACCCCTCCGCTTCCTCGGCTCCCCCGTCGGCGAGCCGCCGAGTGCACCCTTGCGCACCCTTCCCGGCGGTCAGTCGTGGCCGCCGGGTGGAAGCCGTGGCGCCCGCCACGCCGTCCGGGTCGGAAGGGTCCATTGATCGCACCCCTGGGAACGCTCTCGACGCAACCCGAGAGCGCAGGTCCGCCGCTCGTCCGCCTCGGCGCAACCCGTTCGCGGACGGGTGCGTCTCGGGTGCATCATTCCCTCATGCGTCAGCCAGGCCGTTCCGTCGCCACCCCGTCGTCTCCCTGCTCGCGCGACACGGGGAGCCCGGGTGCCTAGCCGGGCGCCGCGCCGGGCCACCCTGGAGGACGTGGCCCGGGTCGCCGGAGTCTCCCGGTCGACGGCCTCCCGCGTCATCGCCGGATACGGTGCCGCCTCGGCGACCGCCCGGGACCGGGTCGTCGCGGCCGCCGCGCAACTCGGCTACGCACCCGACCCGGCCGCCCGGGCCCTGGCCACCGGTGCCGGGGTACGACTGGTGGTGGCGGTCGCCGGCACGGTGCCGACGGTGCTGCACGACCCGTACGTCGACCGGGTGGTCCGGGCCGCGGCCGAGGTCTGTGCACCCCGGGAGGTCGGGGTCTCCCTGGAGTGGCTGCCGCTGCACGCACCCGCCCGGCTGCGACAGTTGGCGGAGGACCGTGGCGTCCGTGGGGTACTGATGATCAACACCACCGAACCGATTCTGGCGGCGGTACCGACCGGGCTTCAGGGCCGTACGGTGTCGATCGGGATCGGCTCCCGGAGCGTACCGTCGTTCGACGTCGACAACGGCGGGGCCGCCCGCACCATCGTCGGGCACCTGCTCGCCTCGGGACGCCGCCGGATCGCGATGATCACCGGCCCGGAGTGGATGCCCTGCTCCCGGCGTCCCGTCATCGCCTACCGGGAGGCGATGCGGGCGGCGGGGCGGCCGATCCGGCTGGTGCCGGGCGACTTCACCGCTCCCGCCGGCCAGGCCGCGATGCTGACGATCCTGGAGCGCTGGCCGGACACCGACGCGGTCTTCGCGAACAGCGACGCGATGGCGCTCGGGGCGCTGGCCGTGCTGCGGCGGCGCGGGATCGACGTGCCGGGCGACATCGCGGTGGCCGGCTTCGACGACGTGCCGTTCGCCGCGCTGAGCGCGCCGGCCCTGACCACCGCGAGCCATCCGGTCGAGCAGATCGCCACGGCGGCCGCGACGGCGGTGCTCGACCGGGCCTGGGTGCCGCCGGCCACCGCGTACCCGTCCGAGCTGATCCTCCGGGAGAGCGCCTGAGCAGCGCCGGCCGCGCCCGTCCCGTCCCGTCGTCCCGGCATATTTGATCTTCGTTCGCCAGCCCGCCGACCCGCCGGCCCCCGGTCGCGCGGGCCGTCGGCGCGCGAGCATCGGGGTTCGCCACTCCGGTTGTCGCCGGAGTCACCGAGCGAAAAGACCAGGCCGAGGGGGTTGCGCAGCGAGTCTTAGGGCAGGCTAACCTAACGGCGCCCTCCCCGGACCGCATCGCACCCGAGACGACTGGAGAAACATGTCTGCGCACCTCGTGAACCGGCGCGGCTTCCTGCGCTACGCCGGCGCCACCGGCCTACTGCTCGGGCTGGCCGCCTGCGGCGACGCCGGCTCCCCCGGCGCCGGCCCGTCCGCCGGCAGCCAGCCGTTCCGCTACACCGACGGGCGGGGCCGGACCGTCGAGCTGGCCGGCCGGCCGACCAGGGTGGTCGCGCAGAGCAGCGCCGCCGCCGCGCTCTGGGACGCCGGCTTCCGGGTGACCGGGGTGTACGGGGAGCTGGGCACCACCGACGGCAAGCTCAACTACCAGGCCGGGAACATCGAACTGGACCGCCTGGAGGTGGTCGGATCGACCTGGGGCGAGTTCAACCTGGAGCGGTACGCCGCACTGCGCCCGGAACTCCTGGTCGACCTCTCCTTCGACGACAAGACCCTCTGGTACATCCCGCAGGCCAGTGTCGACGAGGTCGACGCGCTCGCCCCGTCGATCGGGATGAAGATGCCCGGTCTCGACCTGCCGCAGATCATCGACGGCTTCATGGCGCTCGCCACGCAACTCGGCGCCGACCCCGAGGCCGGGCCGGTGAAGGCGGCCCGGGCCGACTTCGACGCGGCGGTCGCCGAGGTGAAGGCGGCGATCGCGGCAAAGCCCGGACTGCGGGTACTCGCCATCTCCCGCGACCCGGAGAAGTTCTACGTCGCCGACCCGAACGCCCACCCCGACCTGAAGCACCTGGCCGCCCTCGGGATGCGGTTCGTGCTGCCGTCCCGGCGACTCGGGCACGGCGAGTACTTCCAGGAGATCAGTTGGGAGCAGATCGGCGGCTTCCCCGCCGACGCCATCATCTTCGACAGCCGGGAGGTGACCAGCGTGGCGGGCAAGGCCGAGAAGATCCCGACCTGGACGAACCTGCCGGCGGTCAGGGCCGGTCAGGTCTACCCCTGGAAGCCGGCCGCCCCGTTCAGCTACCTGGCCAACGCGCCGATCTACCGCGACGTGGCGGCCTGGCTGAACAGGGCGAAGCCGCTGAGCTGAACCGGAACCGGCAGCGGGATCGGCACCGGCACCGCATCGACAGCGGCACCGGCATCGGCATCGGCATCGGCATCGGCATCGGCATCGGCATCGGCATCCAGTTTCAACTTGCACACATTGCAATGTCCGCATATGTTGGCTGCGACGGCGTCGGCGGCGGGAGGCTGGGCAGATGGGCGCGGGTCACGACCACGGCGGCCAGGCGATGCGGGCCGGCGAGCGTCATCGCAGGCCACTCTGGGCCGCGGTGGCCGTCCTCGGCACCGTACTGCTGCTGGAGGCGGGGGCGGCCTGGTGGACCGGTTCGCTGGCGCTGCTCTCCGACGCCGGCCACATGTTCACCGACGTGCTCGGCATCGGCCTGGCGCTGGCCGCGATCACCGCCGCCAGCCGGGCCGCCCGGCACGCCCACCGCACCTTCGGCCTCTACCGGCTGGAGGTGCTCGCCGCGCTGGCCAACGCCGTACTCCTCTCCGGGGTGGCGATCTTCGTGATCGTCGAGGCGGTACGCCGGTTCGACGACCCTCCCGAGGTGCGGGCCGGGCCGATGCTGGCAGTCGCGGTCGTCGGTCTCGCCGCCAACGTCGTGGCGTTCCTGCTGCTGCGCGCCGGTGCCAAGGAGAGCCTCAACGTCCGGGGCGCCTATCTGGAGGTGCTCGGCGACCTGCTCGGCTCGGTCGGGGTGATCGTCGCCGCCGTGGTCATCGCCACCACCGGCTGGCGCTACGCCGACCTGGTCGTCGCGGTCGCCGTCGGCCTCTTCATCCTGCCCCGCACCTGGCAACTGGCCCGGGTCGCGGTCCGGGTACTGGTGCAGGCGGCACCGCCGCACATCGACGTCGCCGCCGTGGCGACCAGCCTGACCGGGGTACCCGGGGTCACCGGCGTGCACGACCTGCACGTCTGGACCCTCACCTCCGGGATGGACGTCGCCTCCGCGCACCTCGCCCTGGCCCCGGGCGCCGACCTCGCCCCGGTGCTCGCCGCCGCGCGTGCCCGGCTGCACGACGGCTTCGGCATCGACCACTGCACCCTGCAGATCGAGCCGCCCACCACGCACAAGGTGTGCCAGGACGCCGACTGGTGACCGCCGGCCCGGCGCCGGTGTGACCGGGCGGCCGGCGGCGCGACGGCGGCGTTCGGGGTCCGGCCGGTCGACCAGAGCAGCCGGGCTCAGCCGCGCTGCCGGGGCGGCGCGGTGCTCTCCCGGACCACCAGCTCGGTGACGAGGTCGATCCGGCTGGTCGAGAGTTCCGCCCCCCGGGCCAGGTCGAGCAGCATCTGCGTCGCGGTGCCGGCCATGTCCCGCAGCGGCTGGTTGACCGTGGTGAGGGCCGGGCCGATCCAGGAGGCCACCGGCAGGTCGTCGTAACCGATCACCGAGAGGTCCGCCGGCACGTCGAGGTTGAGCTGCCGGGCGGCGCGGAGCACGCCCAGGGCCTGCATGTCGGAGCCGGCGAAGATCGCCGTGGGCCGGTCGGGCCGGGTCAACAGCTCCATCCCGTACTGGTAGCCGGCCTGCGCGGAGAACATGCCGTACCGGACCAGATCGGGGTCGACCGGGATGCCGGCCTCGTCGTGTGCCGAGCGGAATCCGGCGGCCCGGGCCCGGCTGCACAGTACGTCCTCCGGACCGGAGACGCAGGCGACCCGGCGGTGGCCCAGCTCCAGCAGGTGCCGGGTGGCGAGCAGGCCACCGTTCCAGTTGTTGGAGCCCACCGTCGGCACCGAGGCCGAGGTCGCACTGTCGGTGTCGATCACCACCAGCGGAATCGACCGGCGCGCGAGCTGCTGCCGCTGCGGCTCGGTGAGGTGGCAGAGCACCAGCAGCACCCCGAGCGGCCGCCGCAGCAGCACACCCTCCAACCACTGCGCCGAGGGGCGGTGCCGGCCACCCAGCTGGGAGAGCACCACGCCGACGTTCGCGGTGTTGGTCACCGCCTGCACACCGTGGATGATCTGCGTCGCCCAGCCGGAGTCGAGTTCGTGGAAGACCAGGTCGATCTGCTCCACCGCGCTCGGTTGGCGCTTCGCGCGGCGGCGGTACCGGTGCCGTTCGAGGCTGGCCTCGACCCGGGCCCGGGTTTCGGGCGCCACGTCCGAGCGGCCGTTGAGGACCTTGGAGACGGTCGTCAGGGAGACCCCGACCTCGTCGGCGATGGTCGCGATCGTCGCGGCACCGGTACTGACGATCCGTCGGGACCTCGTCATCGACACCCTCCCGCAACTATCCGAAACTTTCGGTGCGAAACCCTAACACCGGCCGGGCGGACCCGGGTTCGACAATGCAGTGGGATCCGGTTGACCGTCCGGACCGCTCTACGCACGATATGCGGTGTGGTCACGGATCCAGCAGTTCAGACACCCTTGACACATCTTCGCTACGCCGCATAGGTTGCCCCGCACAGGTAACGCGGATATTGCCGAAAGTTTCGAAGACTCGCCGGCCTGACAGCTTCACCGTCCCGACCGGACGGTGGCGCGTCGGCCCGAAGGGGTGGCATGAAGAGCCAGTTGCCCGTGGCCGACCGCGCCACGACGGGGACCGCCGTGCCGCGGCGCGATCCGCGACTGCGCGGCACCGACGCCTCCGGCGAGGAAACCGGCCCGCTCCCGCCCACAGTTGCGGAGGTACGCCGATGAGTGCGCCCATGACCGCGGGCCCACCGCCCGTGACCGTCGAGTCCGACCGACCGGCCGCCGGGGCGACCGGGCGCCGGTCCCGCAAGCACCGCCGGACGTGGCGGCAGGCGATACGCCGGGACTGGCAGCTCTACTCGCTGGCGCTGCTGCCGCTGCTCTTCTTCCTGGTCTTCCGATACCTGCCGATGCTGGGCAACATCATCGCGTTCCGGCGCTTCCAGCCCGGCGGCAACATCTTCGGCGAGTACTGGGTCGGCCTGCGCTACGTGAAGATGTTCCTCTCGGACCCGACGTTCTGGGAGGTCTTCACCAACACCCTGATCCTGGGCACGTTGACCCTGGTGGTCTGCTTCCCGCTGCCGGTCATCCTGGCGCTGCTGCTCAACGAGGTCCGGACCCGCAAGCTCAAGCGCTTCGTCCAGTCCGTCTCCTACCTGCCGCACTTCCTGTCGATCGTGATCGTCGCCGCGATGGTGATGCAGCTGCTCTCCACCGACGGCACGGTGAACCAGCTGGTCAAGCTCACCGGCGGCGACGCCGTGCCGTTCCTGCAACGGCCGGAGTGGTTCCGGACCATCTACGTCACCTCGGAGGTGTGGCAGACGGTCGGCTGGGGCACGATCCTCTACCTCGCCGCCCTGACCACGATCGACGACAACCTCTACGAGGCGGCCCGGATCGACGGCGCCAACCGGTGGAAGCAGACCTGGCACGTCACGCTGCCCGGCATCCGGCCGACGATGGTCACGCTGCTGATCCTCAACATCGGCACCTTCATGGCGGTCGGCTTCGAGAAGATCCTGCTGCTCTACAACCCGTTGACGTACCCGACAGCGGACGTGATCTCGACCTACCTGTTCCGGATGGCGTTCCAGTCGAGCAACTTCAGCTATGCCGCCGCGATCGGACTCTTCGAGGCCGTGATCGGGCTGGCCCTGATCCTGTCCGCGAACGCGATCTCTCGCCGCACAGTGGGGACGAGCCTGTGGTGACCGTGGATTCCAGCACCGTCGCGCCCGAGGCCGCCGACCCGGAGCGGGCCGCCGAGCGGCTCGGCCGGCCCCGTCGGCGGCGCGGCATCCAGGACACCCGGGGCTACCGGGTCTTCCAGGTGTTCAACGCCATCGTGCTGACCGGCGTGGTGGTGGTGACGCTCTACCCGTTCCTGAACATCGTGGCCCGGTCGCTCAGCGACGAGGCGTACATCATCGCCGGCCAGGTCACCGTGGTGCCGCGCGGCTTCAACACCGACACGTACGCGCTGGTGATGAAGGACTCGCTGTTCTGGACCAACTACCGGAACACCGTGGTCTACACCGTCGTCGCCACCATCATCGCGATGGTGCTGACCACCTGTTTCGCGTACGTGCTTTCCAAGCACCACCTCAAGGGCCGCACCGTGCTGATCGGCATCGCGGTCTTCACCATGTTCTTCAACGGCGGGCTGATCCCGAACTACGTCCTGATCAGCAGCCTGGGCATGACGAACACCATCTGGGCGATCGTGCTGCCGAACGCGATCAGTGTCTTCAACCTGCTGGTCATGAAGGCGTTCTTCGAGAGCCTGCCGGTGGACCTGGAGGAGGCCGCGGCCGTCGACGGGCTGAACACGTACGGCATCCTGCTGCGGATCGTGCTGCCGCTGTCGAAGGCGGTGATCGCCACGATGATCCTCTTCTACGCCGTCTCCTTCTGGAACTCGTGGTTCTCCGCGTTCCTCTACATGGATCGGCAGGACCTGCTGCCGGTCACCGTCTATCTGCGCAACCTGATCGCCGGAGCCGTCGGCGCGGAGAACGTCGGCGCCGTCACCGAGGCGAACGAGGTACAGGCCGAGGCGACGCTCAAGGCCGTGACCATCGTGCTCACCACCCTGCCCATCCTGTTGGTCTACCCCTTCGTCCAGCGGTACTTCGTGTCGGGCGTGATGCTCGGCGCGGTGAAGGGATAGTCCGGCAGGCGGGAGTGAGCCGTCGAACCCACGAACCACCAGCGAAAGGAAGCCTGATGTTCCAACGAGCCCGGCGCCGAGCAGCGGTGGTCGCTGCCGGCGCGCTCACTCTCTCGCTCGTCGCCTGCGGCAGTGGCGACGAGGGCGAGGCTGAGGACCTCTCGGAGAACCGCGCCGGGGCGATGGCCGAATACGGTGTCAACCAGCAGTTCAAGGCGACCGAACCGGTGTCGTTCTCCATGCTCTACAACAACCACCCGAACTACCCCTACAAGGCCGACTGGCTGTTCTGGACCGAGCTGAACAAGCGGACCAACGTCACGCTCGAACCGGTCTCCGTACCGCTGAGCGACTACGAGCAGAAGCGCAGTCTGCTGATCGGTGCCGGCGACGCACCGATGATCATCCCGAAGACCTACCCGAGCCAGGAGGACACCTTCGTCTCCTCCGGCGCGATCCTGCCGGTCAGCGACTATCTCGACCTGATGCCGAACTTCAAGGACAAGATCGAGAAGTGGAACCTGGCTCCTGAGATCAACCAGCGGCGGCAGGCGGACGGCAAATTCTATCTGCTCCCCGGGTTGCACGAGAAGCCCTGGCACGACTACTCGCTGGCGATCCGGACGGACATTCTCAAGGAACTCAACCTGGAGATCCCGAAGACCTGGGACGAGCTCTACACCGTGCTCAAGGCGATGAAGGCGAAGTACCCCAACACCTTCCCCTTCTCCGACCGGTTCAGCCAGCCCAACCCGGCCGGCAACCTGCTGAACATCCTCGCCGCCTCGTACGGCCTGGAGGGTGCCGGCTGGAACTTCCAGCACGTGAGCTGGGACGCGAGCGCCAAGAAGCTCTTCTACACCGGCGCCAGCGAGAAGTACCGGGACATGCTGACCTACCTCAACAAGCTGGTGAAGGAGGGGCTGCTCGACCCGGAGACCTTCACCCAGACCGACGACAACGCCCGGCAGAAGCTCGCCAACGGCAAGTCGTTCGTGATCAGCAGCAACGCGCAGACCCTGGACAACGACTACCGTCCGGACCTGGCGAAGACCCTGCCGAACGCGACGCTGACGAAGATCCCGCTGCCGATCGGCCCGGCCGGCGAGATCAACCCGGCCGGCAGGCTGGAGAACGGCGTCATGATCTCGAAGAAGGCCCGGGACAGCAAGAACTTCGTCGCCATGATGCAGTTCATCGACTGGCTGTTCTACTCCGACGCTGGGCAGGAGTTCGCCCGGCTCGGCGTGGAGGGCACCACCTTCACCAAGGACGCCTCCGGCAAGTACACCCTGTCGCCGGACGTCCGGGTCATCGCGCTCAACCCCAAGGCGCCGAAGCACCTGCAGAAGGACTTCGGCTTCTACAACGGCATCTTCGCCTACGGCGGAAAGCCGGAACTGGTGCAGGCCTTCTTCTCCCCCGAGGAGCAGGAGTTCCAGAAGGTGATGAACGCCCGGCAGCCGCGGGCGGTGATGCCGCCCTTCCCGTTCACCGACGAGGAGCGCGAGCAGATATCGCTCTGGGCGACGCCGCTGCGGGACTTCGTCTACCAGGCGACCCTTCAGTTCATCCTCGGGCAGCGGGACCTCGCCCAGTGGGACGCCTACCTGACCGAACTCAAGGGCAAGAACATGGACTCCTACATGGAGAAGGTGCAGCAGGCGTACGACCGGTACCAGAAGGAACACGGCTGACCACTCCGGTCCGGTCGTGCCCCGCGACGGGCACGACCGGACCGGACGTCGGCGCAGCGGCCCCGCCCGCACCACCACCGGAGCGGGCGGGACCCGCGCGAAACGGAACAGAGGAACACCATGCACATCCCCGTACCGGAGCAGCCGACCGGACGGCTGAGCGACGCCTGGCGGACCTGCGTCGGCACGGGCCGCTTCGAACTGGCGCTGCGCCGTGACTACCAGGACTCCCTCGCGCTGGTCCAACGGGAGATCGGCTTCCGGCACATCCGCGGGCACGGGCTGCTCAGCGACGGTGTCGGCGTCTACCGGCCCTACGAGCACCAGGGTTCGCGCCGGATCCGGCACAACTTCGGCTACGTCGACCAGGTGGTCGACGCCTATCTGGAACTCGGCATCCGGCCCTTCGTCGAGCTGGGCTTCATGCCCGCCGCACTCGCCTCCGGCGACCAGACGGTCTTCTGGTGGCAGGGCAACGTCACCCCGCCCCGCTCCGAGTCGGAGTGGGCCGACCTGGTCAGGGCCACGGTCGGGCACCTGGTCGACCGGTACGGCCTCGCCGAGGTGCGCCGTTGGCCGATCGAGGTGTGGAACGAGCCGAACCTCGAACAGTTCTGGCAGGGCGCCGACGAGTCCGCCTACCACCGCCTCTACGAGGTGACCGCGCACGCCGTCAAGGAGGTCGACGCCGGCCTCCAGGTCGGTGGACCGGCCATCTCCCCCGGCGCCGACGAGTGGCTGCCGCGTTTCGCCGACTTCGTCGCCGCCCGTGACGTGCCGATCGACTTCGTCAGCAAGCACGCCTACACCTCCGGGCCGGCCCAGCACGTGCCGTTCGGCGTACACCAGACGCTGGCTCCGGCGTCCCGGTTGCTGGAGCAGTTCGGCACGCCGAGGGAGCTGCTCCGGGACACCGCCCTGGCCGGGCTGCCGGTGCACATCACCGAGTTCAACTCCTCCTACCGGCCGGACAACCCGATCCACGACACGGCGTTCCACGCGGCCTATCTGGCCCCGGTGCTGGCGGCCGGCGGCGACCTGGTCGACTCCTTCTCGTACTGGACCTTCAGCGACATGTTCGAGGAGGTCGGCATCCCGACCTCGTTCTTCCACGGCGGTTTCGGCCTGCTCACCCACCGCCAGGTCAAGAAGCCCACCTACCACCTGTACGCCTTCCTGGCCCGGCTCGGTGACCAGGTGCTGGCGCGCGGGGACGACCACCTGGTGACCCGGGATGCCGCCGGCCGGGTCGCGGTGCTCGCCTGGGCACCGGTGGACGTCACCGGGGCGGCGCCGGTCGACCGGCATCGGGTGGCGCTCTCCATCCCGGTCGGACCGCCGGGCACCGGTTCCGCCTTCCTGCTCCGCTCGACGGTCAACGAGGAGTCGGGCAACGCCTGGACGGCCTGGTCGGAGATGGGTCGGCCCCGCTCGCCGCGCTCCGGTCAACTGGACGCGCTGCGCGAGGCGGCCGAACCGGCCCGTACCCACCGGAGCCTGCCGGTGGTGGCCGGCCGGGTCGAACTCGACCTGACCCTGGCCCGGCACGAGGTGACCCTGGCGGAGATCACGGCGGTGGTCGACGAGACCCCGCCGTGGTGGGGCGAGGGGCGGCTCCTCGGCCTGACCACGCCGGAGGGTACGCCCGGGAGGGAGCAGGGATGAACGAGACCACGGAGGCCGGCGGACGGTTCGGCACCGGGCCGCTCTCCCGGGCCATGGCGCTGGTCTACAGCCTGCTGGTGGTGGAACTGCTGCTGGTGCTGACCACCCTGCCCGGCCTGGTCCCGCTCTTCCTGCTGGACCGGCACGTCAGCAACCTTCCACTGGTCGCGCTCTGCGCGCTGCCGCTCGGCCCGGCCGTCTCCGCCGCGCTGTACGCGCTGCGCCACCACCGCCCGGACCTGACCGAACTGACGCCGGCGACCCTGTTCTGGCGCGGCTACCGGGCCAACGTCCGGGGCGTACTCGCGATCTGGGTGCCCTGGCTGGCCTGGCTCACCATCGTCGCGCTCAACCTCAGCTACTTCGGCGCCGCCGGGGTGCCCGGCTGGTGGCGGGTGCCGCTGCTCCTGGTCGCGCTCGGCGTCACCCTGTGGGGCGTGCACGCCCTGGTGATCACGTCGCTCTTCAGCTTCCGGGTCCGGGACGTCGCCCGGCTGGCGATGCACTTCCTCGGGCACACCCCCGGGGTGACCCTCGGCAACCTCTGCCTGCTGGTGGTGATGGCCGGGGTCGTCTGGGTCACCTCCGAGGCGGTCCTCGGGCTGCTCGGTTCGGTGCTGACGCTGGCCCTGCTCCGCAACTGCCGCCCGCTGATCGCGAAGGTCGAGAAGGAGTTCACCGCGTGAGCCTGCCGGTCACCCCCAAGATTGCATTCGGTGGGGACTACAACCCCGAGCAGTGGCCGGAGGAGGTCTGGAAGGAGGACTACCGGCTCTTCGACGCCGCCCGGATCGACACCGTCACCCTCGGCGTCTTCGACTGGGCGCTGACCCAGCCGGCGCCGGACGTCTACGACTTCAGCCTGCTGGACCGGATCGTCGAGCGGGCCACCGCCGAGGGCCGGCGGATCTGCCTGGCCACCGGCACCGGCGCGCACCCGGCCTGGCTGGCCCGGGCCCATCCGGAGGTGACCCGGACGGACTTCGAGGGGCGCAAGCACCGGTACGGGCAGCGGCACAACTCCTGCCCCAGCTCCCCCGTCTTCCGTCGACTCTCCACCGAACTGGCCCGGCGGATCGCCCGGCGGTACGCCGGCAACCCGTCCGTGGTCGCCTGGCACGTCGGCAACGAGTACGGCGGCGCCTGCTACTGCGACCTCTGCGCGGCCGGCTTCCGGGACTGGCTGCGCGACCGGTACGGCAGCCTCGACGCGCTCAACACCGCCTGGTACACCACGTTCTGGTCGCACACCTTCACCGACTGGGCCGAGATCGAGCCGCCGTCGGCACTGACCGAGCACTGGCGCGGGCCGAACCACACCGCCTTCCAGGGCATCACCCTCGACTACCTGCGCTTCATGTCGGACGCGATGCTGACCAACTTCCGGGACGAGTTGGCGGCGATCCGGGAGTCGAGCCCGGACGTGCCGGTCACCACGAACTTCATGGGGATGTACCGGCCGATCGACTACCACCGCTGGGCGCCGCACCTCGACTTCGCCTCCTGGGACAACTACCCGCCCGACGACGACTCGCCGGCCTGGATGGCGCTGGCCCACGACCTGATGCGCGGGCTCAAGGACGGTCAGCCGTTCTGGTTGATGGAGCAGACTCCGAGCTACACCGCGTCCCGGGACGTCAACCCGCTCAAGCGGCCCGGGGTGATGCGGCTGTGGAGCTGGCAGGCGGTGGCGCACGGCGCGGACGCGGTGCTCTTCTTCCAGATGCGCGCCTCCCGGGGTGCCTGCGAGAAATACCACGGCGCGGTCATCGGGCACGCCGGACGAGAGGACACCCGGGTCTTCCAGGAGGTGGCCGGCCTCGGCGCCGAGCTGGACCGGCTCGGCCCGGCGACGCTGGGCGCCCGGACCCCGGCCCGGGTCGCCCTGCTCTTCGACTGGGACAGCTGGTGGGCGCTGGAGATCTCCGACGGCCCGTCCCGGCTGCTGCGCTACCAGCAGATCGTGCACGCGTACTATCGGGCGCTCTGGGAGGCCGGCGTCGACGTCGACGTCGTGCCGGTGACCGCGGACCTGACCGGCTATGCGGTGGTGGTCGCGCCGGCGCTGCACATGCTCAAGGGCGACCTGGCGCAGCGGCTGGCGGCGGTGGCCGAACGCGGCGGTTCGGTGCTGACCACCTTCCTCTCCGGCCGGGTCGACGAGGACGACCGGGCGTTCCTGATGGACGTGCCCGGTCCGCTCGGGCCGCTGATGGGCATCCGCATCGACGAGTGGGACGCCCGCCCGCCCGAGGTGGTCAATCCGGTACGGCTGCACGGCGCCGGCCCGGACGACGAGCTGGAGGTCGAGGCGCGGCTCCTCTTCGAGCTGGTGATCCCGCAGGGTGCGGAGGTGGTCGGCAGCTACCTGGCGGACTTCTACGCCGGTACTCCGGCGGTCACCCGGAACAGCTACGGTGCCGGCCACGGCTGGTACGTCGCCGCCGGCCTCGACCAGCCCGGTGTGCACTGGGTGGTCCGTCGGGTGCTGGAGCGGCACGATCTCGTCGGCCCGTACGCGGACCTGCCGGAACTGGAGTCGACGGTGCGGGTCGCCCCGGACGGGACGCGGCTGCGGTTCCTGCTCAACCACGGCGCGGAGCCGGTCGAGACGACGGCGCACGCCGCCGGTACGGATCTGCTCGGCGGGGGCCGGGTGGCGGCGGGCCAGCCGATCCGGCTGGACCCGAAGGGGGTACTGGTGCTGCGCGAGGACCCCCCGGAGACGGACCGATGACGGTTCCGGCAGCATGCCCGGGAGGGACCCGATGAGCACCGGTCAGCCCACGGCCACCCATCCGGCCTGGTTGCCGGCGGAGGCGTTCCGGGCGATCGGATCGCGGCGGACGCTGGTCTCTGGCGCCGGCGCGCTCGTGGACACGGTGCGCGACGAGGTGGCCGGGGCCTGCGCCCGCTTCGGCGGCACGGTCACCCACCTGCCGGCCGAGCAGAGGCAGCGCACCGGCGAGCACGACGGGCCGTACGACCTGGTGTTCGCGCTCGGCACGGCCGGGCCGCTGCCGGCCGGCGCGGCGGCGCTCGCCGCCGAGATCGGCCCCGGATCGGAGCCGGACGGGCTCGGACCGGAGGGTTTCGCGGTGGCCCGCCGGGACGGCGTCTCGGTGGTGCTCGCCGACGAGCCGGCCGGGCTGCTCCACGGCCTGTTCCACGTGGTCCGGCTCGGTGCGGCGGCGTTCGGCGCCGACATCGCGGTCCGGCGGCACCGGCCGGCGATGCGGCTGCGCCTGGTCAGCCACTGGGACAACGTCGACGTGCATCCGGTGATGGGGCAGGTCGAGCGCGGCTACGCGGGCGGGTCGATCTTCTGGCGCGACGGTGCGCCGCGCCGGGACCCGGATCGGGTACGCGACTACGCGCGGCTGCTCGCCGCCTGCGGCATGAACGCGCTGACGGTCAACAACGTCAACGTGCACGGTACGGCGACCCGGCTGCTGACCGACCGGCTCGACGACGTCGCCGCGATCGCCGACCTGGTCCGCCCGTACGGGATCCGGGTGCATCTGTCGGTCAACTTCGCCGCGCCGTTCGTCCTCGGCGAGCTGCCCTCGGCCGACCCGCTCGACGACGACGTGCGGGCCTGGTGGTGCAAGGCCGCCGCGCAGGTCTACGAGCGGATTCCCGACTTCGGCGGCTTCATGGTGAAGGCGGACTCCGAGGGGCAGCCGGGCCCGGCCAGGTACGGGCGCAGTCACGCGGACGGCGCGAACATGCTCGCCGACGCGCTGGCGCCGTTCGGCGGGACCGTGCACTGGCGTGCCTTCGTCTACAACCACCGGCAGGACTGGCGGGACCGGTCGACCGACCGGGCCCGGGCGGCGTACGACCACTTCACGCCCCTGGACGGCCGGTTCCGGGAGAACGTGGTCCTCCAGGTGAAGCACGGTCCGATGGACTTCCAGGTGCGCGAGCCCGTCTCCCCGGTACTGGCGGCGATGCCGAACACCCGGCTCGCGGTGGAGTTCCAGGCGACCCAGGAGTACACCGGGCAGCAGCGGCACGTCTGCTATCTCGGCCCCTGCTGGAGCGAGGTGCTGCGGTTCGCGCCCTGGGGTCCGGGCGGGCCGACGGTCGCCTCGGTGGTCGCCGGCTCGGCGGGTGACGGTGCCGGTGAGGGCGGGGCGTCGGCGGGTGGCGGCCTGGTGGTCGTCTCCAACGTGGGCGACGACCGGTACTGGACCGGCCACCCGTTCGCCCAGGCCAACCTCTACGTCGCCGGCCGGCTCGCCTGGGCCCCCGACCTCGACCCGCTGGCCGTACTCGACGAGTGGATCGAGCTGACCTTCACACCGTCGGCGACCGGCGATCCCGAGCTGCTGCGCGGGACGCTGCACGCGCTGCTGGACGACTCGTGGCGCACCTACGAGCGGTACACGGCACCGCTCGGGGTGGGCTTCATGGTCGCGCCGGGCGACCACTACGGCCCCGACGTGGACGGTTACGAGTACTCGCGCTGGGGCACCTACCACTTCGCCGACCGGTACGGCGTCGGGGTGGACCGCACCCGGGCCACCGGGACCGGCTTCACCGGCCAGTACCCGCAGCCCTGGGCGGACCGGTACGAGTTCCTGGAGACCTGCCCGGACGAGTTGCTGCTCTTCTTCCACCACGTGCCCTACCAGCATGTGCTGCACTCCGGGTCGACGGTGATCCAGCACGTCTACGACACCCGGTTCGCCGGGGTCGAGCAGGTGGTGGAGATGGTGCGCCGGTGGCAGCGGATCGGCACGGCGGGGCTGGTGGACCCGGCGTTGCACGCCCGGGTGACGGAACGGCTCGCCGAGCAGCTGCGCTCGGCCGAGGAGTGGCGCGACAAGGTCAACACCTACTTCCTCCGCAAGTCGGGGGTACCGGACGCGCACGGCCGACGGATCTACTGACGCCGCCGGCCGGGCGACCGCCTCCGCCGAGCCACCTGCCGTCCGGGCCCCGACCTGCCTTGTACGATGTCGTCCCGGAGGAGAGTTGAGGTAGGTGGCCAGCCAAGCCGAGCGCGTCGAGCCCCGGATCCCGTTGAGTCGCGAGCGGGTGCTGCGGGCCGCGGTCAGCATCGCCGACTCGGGCGGCATCGAGTCGCTGACGATGCGTCGCCTCGCGGAGCATCTCGGGGCCGAGGCGATGTCGCTCTACTACCACGTGACCAACAAGGAAGACGTGCTCGACGGCGTCGTGGACGTGATCGCGACGGAGATCAACGAGGTCGTCGACCGGATCGACGTACCGGCCGGGGGCGCGGGCTGGAAGAAGGCGGTACGCCAGCGCATCCTCGCCGCCCGCGAGGTCCTGCTCCGGCACTGGTGGGCGCCCGGGGTCTTCGAGACGCGTACCACCACCAGCATGGCGGTGCTGCACTACTACGACGCCCTGCTCGGTCTGCTGCGCGAGGGCGGCTTCTCCTACGATCTGGCGCACCACGCGATGCACGCGCTGGGCAGCCGGGCGTTGGGGTTCAGCCAGGAACTCTTCGACCCGAACGGCGGCGGCGACGGTGACCCGGCGGCCGGGCTGGCCGAGCTGGCCGAGCAGCTTCCGCACCTGGTCGGGATGCTCTCCGAGATCGCGCACGACGATCCCGACTCGACGCTGGGCTGGTGCGACGACCAGGCCGAGTTCGAGTTCGGACTCGACCTGATCCTGGACGGCCTGGACCGGCTCCGCGAGCGCGCCTGAGCCCACCCGCCGTCCCGGCTGGACGGTGCCGACCAGCAACGCGAGATTCCATCGACGCTCGACCCTCGACAACCTTACGTCGTACGAGTACCTTACGACGTAAGACTTACAACGTAAGGGTGTCGGTGGTTCCACGCGGGACACCGCTCGCCCACGCGATCCAGCCGAGCCCGAACCGAGCCGAGCCGAGCCGAGGAGACGACGATGAAGGCGGCAGTCCTGCGTTCGTACGGCCCACCCGATGCACTGGAACTCACCGAGGTCCAGCGCCCCACCCCCGGCGACGACGAGGTGCTGGTCCGGGTCCGGGCCACCTCCGTCAACCCGTACGACTGGCACCACATCCGCGGCGAGCCGCTGGTCGCCCGCCTGATGCCGGACGGCCCCCGACTGCGCACCCCGGCGATCGGCATCCCCGGCTGCGACATGGCCGGCCAGGTCGAGGCGGTCGGCGGCAACGTCACCGAGTTCCGCCCCGGCGACGACGTCTACGCCCTGCTGCCGGAGGGCGGCTTCGGCGAGTACGTCTGCGTCCGCGAGGACCTGCTGGCCCCGAAGCCGGCGAACCTGACGTACGAGCAGGCGGCAGCGGTGCCGATGGCCGCCGTCACCGCCCTGGTGGCACTCCGCGACGCGGGCCGGATCCAGCCCGGCCAGCAGGTACTCGTCAACGGCGCCTCGGGCGGGGTAGGCACCTTCGCCGTGCAACTCGCCCGCGCGTTCGGCGCCACCGTCACCGGCGTGTGCAGCGGCCGGAACGTCGAACTGGTCCGGTCCCTCGGCGCGGACGAGGTCGTCGACTACACCACCGAGGACTTCACCCGGCGCGGACGCCGCTACGACCTGCTGCTGGACAACGTGGGGAGCCGCTCCGTCGCGGCGTACCGGCGGGCGCTGACCCGCGACGGCACCCTCGTCGTCGTCGGCGGCCCGGCCGGTCGCTGGCTACAGCCCGTCGGCCGGGTCTTCGCGGCGCTCGCGGCGAGCCCGCTGGTGTCCCAGCGGATCACGCTCGCCGACACCGTCCGCTGCCCCGACAAGAAGCGGTGCCTGCGGCTGCTGACCGGGCTCATCGAGGAGGGCAGGGTCACCCCGGTCGTCGACCGGCGCTATCCGTTCGCCGAGATCCGCGAGGCGGTCCGCTATCAGGAGGAGGGACACAGCCAGGGAAAGGTGGTGGTGACGTTCTGAGCGCCCACCCGGCGACCCGTCGGCCGGAGCGAGCCGGAATCCGCTCGCCCCGGCCGACGGTCCGGGAATCGGCGCCGGTCAGCCGCCGCTGACCGGACGGAACGGGTCGACCGTGTGCCGGGCCTTCGCCGTCCGGTTGGTGACCGTCGCGATCGCGTCGAACATGGTCCGGCCGAGCACCGCGTGCGCCTGCACCGCCGGGTGCGTCGCGCCGTAGTTGTCCAGGTCGCCGAGGGAGTCGGCGAACATCGCGTACGTCAGCGTCGGCGCGCCCGCCGCGTCGAACATGATGCCGGCCTCGTGTCGGGCCGCACCCAACTCGTCGTAGTCCGCGCCGTACTTGGTGGCCACCCGGCTGCGCTCGGCCGAGGACATGTTCCGGCGGACCCCGTCGTGGTAGCCGTTGATCCAGCGCAGGATGCCGAGCAGGAAGTCGGCGGACCTCGGCGTCACGATGGTCTTGTTGGCCAGTCGCCACAGCAGGTCGTGGGTCTCCCGGGGCGTGGTGACGCCGAGGAAGAACCGGTTCGGGTTGGCGACCGGCTCGACCCGGGTGTGCGTGAAGCCCTTGCTGGCGAGGATCTCGTTGATCTCCAACGCCGGCACCACCCGGCCGCACATCCGGACGGCCGTGTTGTCCGAGACCAGCAGCATCGCGGTGAGGAAGTTGGCGACCGTGATGTCGTCGCCCCAGACGGTGTGCAGGAAGTAGATGCCGGTGCCGCCGAGGATGATGTCGGCGGTCAGGTCGAGCTTCTGGTCGAGCCGGAGCTGACCACGGTCGATCTTGTCCATCACCGCCACCGCGACCGCGAGCTTCTGCACGCTGTAGCCGTGGGTCACCCGGTCGGCGTCGTCCGCCACCACGGTCTCCAGGGTGCCGGCGGCGTTCACCATCGCGATGTGCGAGTGCCACACCCCACCGGCCCGGGCCTTCTGCGTGTCGTACGCCTGCCGGATCGACGCCTGCGCGGTGCCGGTCACGCCCAGCGGGCCGCCCGGTACGCCCGGCCCGGAGACGGGTGCCCGCCCGACCGCCACCGTGGTGGCCGGCGCGGCGGCAGCGGGCCGTCCGGTCGCCACCAGCGCGGCCGCCGCCGCTCCCATCCCGATCGCCGCCCGGCGACTGACATGCTCCGGCACTGTTCCTCCCCCGTGGTCATCGACAATTGTCGCGGCGAGCGTACCGACCGGCGATATCGGGCAACAACCCGGAGCAGGTCGGACCCGCCGGGCCGGGCCACCGCCTGCGGCGCCCCACCCGGCGTAGGCTGAACGACGTGGATCAAGAAGACCGGATCGCCCTCTTCCTCGACTACGAGAACCTCGCGCTCGGCGCGCGGGACCATCTCGGGGGCCAGGCCTTCGACTTCCGCCCGATCGCCGACGCGCTGGCCGAGCGCGGCCGGGTGGTGGTCCGCCGGGCGTACGCGGACTGGTCGTACTTCGACGAGGACCGCCGGATGCTCACCCGGTCACACGTGGAGCTGATCGAGATCCCGCAGCGGATGGGGGCGAGCCGCAAGAACGCCGCCGACATCAAGATGGCGGTCGACGCCGTCGAACTCGCCTTCGAACGCGGATACATCTCCACCTTCGTGATCTGCACCGGCGACAGCGACTTCACCCCGCTGGTGCACAAGCTGCGCGAACTCAACAAGCGGGTGATCGGCGTCGGCGTGGAGAAGTCCACCTCGGCACTGCTGCCGCCCGCCTGTGACGAGTTCCTCTACTACGACCGGCTGGAGGGGGTGGACATCCCCTCGACCCGTCCCCGGCGGGGCCGACCGACCCGGCCGACCGGCCCGGAGGCGCCGCAGGCCGGTCCGGACCAGCAGGCGGAGCCGGTACCCGAGCCCGCACAGGGCACCGAGGAGCCGGTACGCGACGTCGACACCCTCGCCGAGGTGGTCGCGCAGACCGTGGCGGGGTTGCAGGGCAGCTCCAGCGGGGAGGTGACCGCCTCCACGCTCAAGCGCACCCTGCTGCGCAAGGACCCGACCTTCAGCGAGTCCGACTACGGGTTCCGGGCCTTCGGGGAGCTGCTCCGGCACCTCGCCGAGCACAACGTGGTCGAGCTGACCGAGGGCCCGGCCAAGGGCGACCCGGGGGTGTCCCTGCCCGAGCACGGCGACCGGGAGGTGGCGTTCGGGCTGCTGCGTACCGTGCTCCTCGACCTCGCCGGCGCGGACGGCTCGGTGGCGCTCTCCGGGCTGAAGAACCAGCTCCGCCGCGCCCGGCCCGACTTCAGCGAGAAGAAGCTCGGCTACCGCAGCTTCCTCCAGTTCTGCAAGGCGGCCGCCACCAGCGGCGCGGTCGAGCTGCGGTGGAGCCCGGAGACCGACGACTACCTGCTGACCGCCCGCCCCGGGTGACCCCGCGGCCTGCGACCCGCCGGTCCCGCACCGCCGGGGACCGGCGCGGCGGCGGGCGATAGGGTCTTGGCGCATGCGGTCGAAGCAGGAGCTGGACGCCGCCATCCGGCGGGAGCGCCGGGCGGCGCTGGTGGTCAACGCCCGCTCCCGCCGGGGCCGCCGGCTCTACGAGGAGGCCCGGACCCGGCTGGTCGCGGCCGGCTTCACCCTGCTCGGCACCTATCCGGCGGACCGGCCGGGTGAGCTCGAAACCAGCCTGGCCACCGCCGCCGGGCTGGGTCCGGACCTGCTGGCCGTTGGCGGCGGGGACGGCACGATCGGGGCCGCCGCCCGGCTGCTCGCGCACCGCGACATCGCGCTCGGGCTGCTGCCGCTCGGCACCACCAACAACTTCGCCCGGACCGTCGGCATCCCGCTCGACCTGGACGCGGCCGTCGCGACGCTGGCCGACGGCAAGGTGATCGACGTCGACCTCGGGACCGCCGACGGGATGCCGTTCGCCAACCACGTCGGCGTCGGACTCTCCGCCGACGTGATGGCCCGGGTACCGGCCCGGCTCAAGCGGGTGGTCGGCCGGCTGGCGTACCCGGCGACGGCCCTGGCGCTGCTCACCGGACACCGTCCGATGCGGATCACCGTGCAGGCCGACGGGCGGTCCCGGGAGTACCTGACCCACCAGCTCTTCGTGGCCAACGGCGGCTTCCACGCCGGCCGGCCGATCACCGCGGACGCGAACGCCGACGACCGGCTGCTGGTCGCGTACCCGGTGGGGGGACCGACCCGCCGCGACCTGTTGGGCGCGACGGCGCGCAACGCGGCGACCGGTCATCGCCGCACCCTCGACGACGAGCCCTTCCTGACCGCCGGTGAGATCCTGCTCCGCACCGACCGCCCGGTCCCGGTCGAGGTCGACGGCGAGGTACGCGGCCGCACCCCGGTCCGGATCGGGCTCGCCGCCAACGCGCTGCGGGTGATGGCCCCCGCCGACGCCCCCGACCGCTGACGATCCGGCGTCCTCGCTCCCCCTCCGGTGCCGGGGCGGGTGCCCGGGCCGGGACGCCGTTGCTCAGGCGGCGAAGAGGAGCAGCAGCCCGGCCGTCGTGTAGAGCACCATCAGCACCAGCAGCGGCAGTTGACCGACGAGCGCCGTACGCCGGTCGAAGAGCCGTAGCGCCCGGTCGTGCGCGAGTACCGTGCCAAAGACGTGACCGAGAACGATCACAGTCACCTGGAGTACCGCCGTACTGGCCGGCGAGGTGCCGAAGCCTCGTACCGCCCACGACCCGGTGCCCAGCCAGTCCGCTCCGATTCCGAGCGGATCGCTGAGCAGGGCGAGGGTGCGCTGCCCCTCCAGCACGAAGAGCGTGAAGTAGTGGGCGACCAGATAGCCGACGGCGATCGGCACGATCGAGTGGGCCAGCTCCCCGGCGCAGTCCCGCACCGACCGGCCGCCGAGCCGGGCGGCCAGCCCGGTCGCCGCCAGATAGGCGGCGAGGACCAGCGCCACCACCACGGCGAGCCCGGCCGTACCGACCAGCGGTGGCGGCGCCACGCCCGCCTGGAGGAGCCGGACCCAGAACGGCGCGTTGGAGAGGCTGTCGTACATGGTGGAACCGAGGAGTACCACCACGAAGGCCACCAGGCCGGGAGCCGGTCGCAGCCCGGCGATCCCGTCGAACGGGTGCCGCCGGACCAGCGTCCCGTCGGGGCGCCGGGCCAGCACCGCCAGCCGGCCGACGAGCGCACTGTAGACCTCGAACGCGTCGCCCCGGTCGAACCACCGGGAACCGTAGACCACCGCCCCGGCGAACATCGCGACGGCGTACCCGGCGAGCCAGCCGCCGATGACCGGCAGGCTCACCCGGTGCGGGGCCACCAGTTCCAGCCAGACGAAGGCGAACAGCCCGGCCGCCGCCGGCCAGTAGCCGAGTCCGGACGGGAGGTCACGCAGCCCGCGTACCGGGTCCCGGCGCAGCGCCAGGCAGGCCAGCAGGTGCAGGGTCCGCAGCGGGTTCAGGCTCCGCCAGACCGGGCCGAACAGCAGCGAGAGCGGCAGCAGGCCGACCCAGAACAGGACGTACACCACCCCGGCGGTCGG
This sequence comes from Plantactinospora sp. BC1, assembly GCF_003030345.1. Classification (NCBI taxonomy): domain Bacteria; kingdom Bacillati; phylum Actinomycetota; class Actinomycetes; order Micromonosporales; family Micromonosporaceae; genus Plantactinospora; species Plantactinospora sp. BC1. The sequence continues at coordinate 145,009 of NZ_CP028158.1, read as the reverse complement.
GTTGTCGGCCGTGTCCGGGCCGGCGAAACCCAGCCCGAGGTACGCCGCGACGACCAGCCCGAGCAGTCGGCACAGCCACGGCCAGGCGGGGCTGGCCAGCACCCGCTGGACCGGTGCGGGCAGCGGTAGTGCCGACCCGGCGTCGTCGCCCAGCCGGGGCTCCCGCCAGAGCGCGCCCAGCGCCACGAACGAGACCAGCAGGGCGACCAGCGCGCCGGTCAGGGCGAGGCCGAACGGGATGGGCAGGTCCTGGCGCCCGCCGACGCCGTGTGCGAGCCACACGGCCGGCTACCTGACGACGAGCTGGAACAGTTGCAGGTCCTGGCCGTGGGTCTCCACCTCGAAGAGCCCGTCCTGGTCGGCCACGAACTCGACGGTGCCGGCGACCCCGGGTCGCAGGGTCACCGACCTGTCGTACCCGTGCACGTGCACCATGTCCGCGACGTCGCTGGTCGTGGTGATCCGGACGGTCTGGCCCCGGGTCACCTCGATCCGGCCCGGTGCGGGTGAGACGCTACCTCCGGCGATGGTCACCGTGACGGTCTCGACGGTGCCGGTGGCGGCCGGCTCGCCGTCACCGCAGGCGGTCGGTCCGATCAGGAGCAGGGCGAGCAGCGCGACGGCGGCATGCGTCGACCGGTGTCGCCGGGGGTGGGGCGGCATGGGGGTCTCCAGGACGGTCGGTGGCGGTTCGGGGGACGCACGCCTAGCGACGCTTGCGGCGGTTCGGGGTCGGGGCGGGACCGGCCCGGCGGCGGGTCGGCCCGCCGGTCGGGGCACGTGAGCGGGACGCGCTGCCCGGACCGGCCGGGCGGCGGGCGACCCCGGCGATCAGCACGACGGCGCCGACCACCAGCACGGCCGGGACCAGCCAGACCGACACACCCGGCCCGCGCTCCGGCGCCGCCGCGGGTGCGGCCGACGCCGACGGCGGTGCCGACGGGGGTACCGGGGCCGGGGCGGTGGGGCGGCCGTGTCCGGCCGCCGCGACCAGTTCCGGGCTGGGCTGGTCGGTCGGGGCCTGCCAACCCGCCGGAGCGGACGTATTGGCGCCGGTGTAGGTGAACCGGACCTCGCCCTCGACCTCCTCGCCGTCGGAGGCGACCGTCTGGTACCGCACCACGTACCGGCCCTGCTCCGGCCAGTACGCGACCGGCACCCGCACCGTGAACCCGACGTGGAAGAGCCGGGGCTCCCAGGCACCGTTGACCAACTGGTACTCGCGTACCGGCTCGTCCAGCCGGATCGGGGCGCCGGTCGACCAGCGCCGGTCGACCCGGCTGCCGTTCGGCGCCGTCACGGTGAAGTACGCGAACGGCGCGGGTTGCTCGGTGAAGGCCAGCGACACCGACTCGACGGGCGCGCTCAGGGTGGCGCCGTCGGCCGGGGTGGAGACGGCGAGCTGCCCGTGCGCGTACGCCGGGCGGGACGCCACGGCTCCCAGCGGGACGGTGAGCAGGCCGAGCAGGACGGCAGCGAGCAGACGCGGTGCCGCACGACCCATCGCGTACCTCGGCTCTCGGTAGAAACCTTCCGCGAGGCTAACCGCTTTCGTTCAATCTGAACAGACTTTCGGACGCCCGGACAAAACTTCGGCTCATTCATCGGTTACCCGCACCCGCTCGGCTCCGCGAGGTGCTGAGCACGCCGCTGGGCGACCTGGGTCACGCGGTGCTGAAGCTCGCCGGGAAGCCACCCGGCGAGGAGATGGCCGCGAACCTCCGCCGGCTCGAACAGCTTCTGGAGGCGGGGTCGTCACCGACACCGCGCACGCCGTGCCGGGCAGGTTCGACCGGGGATCCCGGGGCTGACCGGACCAGCGGCTACCGGTGCGGGTCGGGTGCCGGGACGGGTGCCCGCAGGTACCAACCGGTCGTCGCCACGGTACGGAACCCGAGCGACTCGTACAGCGGCCGCCCGGCGTCGGTGGCCACCAGGGTGAACGGCCGGTCCGGGTGCGCCGCGATCGCCTGGGTCAGCAGCGCCCGCCCCAGCCCCGCCGAGCGGTGCGAGGGCGACGTGACGAGCCAGTACAGGCCCACCACCCGGCCGTCGTCGTAGGTGTAGGTGGCGGCGGCCGGCTCGCCCCGCCGGTACGCCAGTCGGACACTCCAGCCGGGCACCGTCAGCACAGCGGCGGGAAGCGCCTCTCCGCTGCGCCACGGCAGGAACGCCGGCAGCGGAAAGCCCTCCACCATGGTCCGCTCCGCCACGGCCAGCTCCGCCGGATCGGAGACGCACACGATCCGGACGTCACCGTCCGAAGTGGTCCCGACCGTCCCCGCCGGGCGCACCATCACCGGCATGCGCAGGACCCGCACCGCCGGGTCGGCCGGCTCGGCGGCACCGCCACCGAAGACGTCCTCCACTACCGCACTCTTGGCCGGCGGCACGGAGTCGAGCAGTCCCGACACGCCCTCGGTGGAGAGCGGCGCGCGCAGGATCAGGCGGGTCGCCCGGGGCAGCTCCGCGCGGAAGCAGCTCTGGTCTCGACGCGTGTGGAGCGCGACCGCGCTCCACATCGCGGCGGCGTTCTCGACGTAGGCGTCCGGTCCGATCATCCGGGGCAGCCTAGCAATGCCTCGCCCGCCCGGCCGAGGCGGCGGCGCTTCTTGCCATCGAAGCATCAAGATATGACAATAAGTTTCGCGCCGTCCCGGTCCGGTCCTCACCGGTCTCCGGTCCCCACCCCTGCCCGCACGGGAGACGCCATGCGACGATCAGCCCTCGCCGTCCCGCTCGCCGCACTGGTCGCCTTCGTCGGCATCGGTGCGGCGAACCCCGTCCCGGCGGTCGCGGTCGCCGCCGACCCCGACATCGGTACGCTCGCCAGCACCTCACTGGCCCCCGGCCTCTCCCTGAGCACCGCCTCGACCAGCGGTCCGAACCAGGTCAACGTCCTCACCGCGAACCTCTCCGAGCCCACCCTGAAGCCGAAATACCTCAGTCCCGGGACCGTCGGCGCCACCGCCACCCTGACCACCCAGGCGAACCGGGTCGGCGCGGTCGCCGCCGTGAACGGAGACTTCTTCGACATCGGCGCCACCGGGGCACCCCGGGGGGTGGGGCTGGACGACGGCACGATGCTGCACGGCCCCGCGTCCGGCTGGAACAACGTGGCCGCGCTGTACGCCAACGGCACCGGCACCCGGGGCGGCCTGGCCCAGATCTTCCTCGACGCGCGGATCACCCTCCCCGGCGGCGCCCAGCTCACCGCCACCAACCTCAACTCGCCGAACATCGCCGCCGACGGCATCGGCGTCTACAACGCGCTCTGGGGCGACGAGCCACGCAGTCAGGCACTCGACGGTGCTACCCGGAGCCGGGAGGTCGAGATAACCGGTGGCCGGGTCAGCCGGGTCAGCACCACCGCCGGTGGCAAGGTGTCGGCCGGATCCGTCGTACTGCTCGGGGTGAACGCCGGTGCCGACGCCCTGGCCGGGATCGCCGTCGGCGACACGGTCACCGTCGACTACTCGCCACGCGGCGCGGCCGGCGCGACCCAGGTCGCGATCGGCGGCAACCTCGTACTGGTCCGGGACGGGGTGGCCACCACGGTGGCGCATCCGCGCAATCCGCGTACCGCGGTCGGTTTCTCGGCGGACGGGCTCACCATGTGGATGGTCGTCGTCGACGGACGCTCCGGTACCAGCGTCGGGATGACCTATGTCGAACTCGCCAACTACATGAAGTCGCTCGGCGCCGACGACGCGATCAACCTCGACGGCGGCGGCTCCAGCACCATGGTCGCCCGGATGCCGGGAGCGACCTCGGTGTCGGTCCGCAACACCCCGTCGGACGGCGCGCAACGACCGGTGCCGAACGGGATCGGCTTCGTCTCCACCGCGCAGGCGTGGAGCAGCACGGTCGACAACAGCACGGCCGGCCGGTTCACCGCCAGCGCGAACTGGGGTACCTCCAGCTACTCCAGCTCCAGGTTCGGCACCGACTACCGGTTCGCCGACCCGGTCCTGTCCAGCGACGTCGCCTGGTACCGGGTGAACGTCCCGGAGACCGCCAGCTACGCGGTGGCGGTCTGGTATCCGGCCGACCCCGGATACAACGACTCGACGCCGTTCATCGTCGCCACCACCAGCGGCAACCAGACCGTACGGGTGAACCAGCGGGCCAACGGCGGACGGTGGGTGTCGCTCGGGGTGTTCACGTTGCCCTCGGGAGACGCGAACAGGGTGGGGGTGAGCCGGTGGACGTCGGGCACCGGCTACGTCGTCGCCGACGCGGTCCGGATCACCCGGGTCTGAGCGCCGCACCCGGCCGCCGGGCCAGTCCTCCCTATCGTAAATCCCACCAAGCCGTAACCGACCGGACCGTCGGCCAGCGGGAGCGTTGCCCGGCATTCGACAAAATGTGCCGGACAGCGATTCCGGATCGGTCCGAGGGCGGGGTGGACACCCAAATTCCGGGCGCATTCCGCACCGCACGGCGGGCACCGGTCTATTTCGGGACCGAGCGGGCGCGAATCGTCCAATCTCGATATACCGCCGTCACGGGTCGCTGGTAGCACGATGGAAGATGCCCAGGCCGGCCCCGGGACGCACAATCGCGGGGTTGCCGTACCCATCGATGGTTGTTATCTTCCACACGGGTCACGGGGGAACGGCGACCTGGCGCAGCGCTGCGGTCTGTCACCGTCCTCGCACAACGTGTCGAGGAGGAGCCTGCGTTGGTCGGACTATCGGCGGCCATAATTGCGCCGCACACCCCGGAACGGGGTCTCCGGCGGTTATCCGAAAGCAACACCGAATGCGGTGCGTCCGTGCAATTCGGGCGCTCCCCCGCCGCCGAATACCGATGACCGTCCACCCGGGCGAGCGGCTCGATCCGGCAGCCGGGCCGGTCCCCGCACCCACCGGCGCCGAAACCGTGGTCAAGCAGTACGTCGACGACCTGACGCTGGCGCTGGCCCAGCTGGAGACCGGCTCGGTGACCGACCTGCTGGAGACCCTGGTCCTCACCCTGCACTCGGGTCGCCGGGTCTTCGTGGCCGGCAACGGCGGCAGCAGCACGGCGGCGATCCACATCGCCAGCGACCTGATGGCGGCGGCGGGCACCCTGGGCGGTGCGCCCCAGGTCGTGGCGCTGACCGAGAACATCGCCCGGATCACCGCGATCGCCAACGACCACTGCTACGACGAGATCTTCTCCCGGCAGCTGACCGGCTGGGGCAGGCCGCGCGACGCACTGCTGCTGCTGAGCGTCAGCGGTCACTCGACCAACCTGGTCCGGGCGGCCCGGGTCGGCCGTGACCTCGGGATGACCGTGCTGGCCGCGCTCGGCAACGCCGGTGAGGTGGCGCGGCTCGCGGACCGGCTCGTCGTCTTCGGCCAGGCGGACTACGGCCTGACCGAGGACCTGCACGTCGCCCTCGGGCACATGGCGGTACGCGTGCTGCGCGGCGGCGACGCCTGCCGATTCAGCGCCGCTGCCGCCGACGACGGGCCGGCCGGTGCCGGGGCGGAACGCGAGAAGGTTGGCGAGCGCGGTGAACCACGTCAGTTCTAGGCTCTTCCTCACCGTTCGCTACCTCGTCGGCCTCTTCGGGCTGACCCTGACGCGGACCTCCACCGAGATCACCAGCTATCGGATCCACGCCGGCCACGGGCGGTACGACGACTCCCGACCGCTCCCCGCCGAGCTGGCCGCGCTGCTGCACGACCGGAACCCGGACCTGGTGCAGCTCCGGAGGCGCTACCGGGAGCTGGCGTCGCCGTTCCGGCCCGGCCGGTTCTGGCGGCGGAGCCGGCGCCTGCGCGACCTCGACCTCCGGTACTTCCGTGGCGACAACGCCTACGTCTGGCAGCTGCGCCAGCTCGGCGACAACGCCCGGTTGAAGTTCTTCCTCTTCGCCCGGTACGTCAGCTCGCTCGACACGCACAAGTTGCTCGACCGGACCACCGAGGACGGCGCGTTCGGCTGCTGGACGTTCGACTTCGAGAGCCTGCCGACGGCCAGCCGGGACCTGCTCGACTCGATCAACGAGATCTACTTCCTGGACCGGCACTGGGGGCTGCTCTCCAGGACCGACTTCACCGTCGTCGACATCGGCGCCGGGTACGGCCGCCTCGCCCACCGGATGGTGGAGAGCGTTCCCGGCCTGAAGCGCTATCTCTGTGTCGACGCGATCCCGGAGTCGACCTTCCTCAGCGAGCACTACCTGCGACACCGCAGGGTCGAGCCGAAGGCGGTGGTCCTGCGCCTCGACGAGATGGCGGAGCGGCTGGCGGCCGAGCGGCCCGACCTGGCCGTCAACGTGCACAGCTTCTCGGAGATGCCGATCGCGGCGATCGAGGCCTGGATCGACCTGCTGGCCCGATGCGGCGTACCCACGCTGCTGATCGTGCCGAACGAGGGCGACCGGCTGCTCAGCCTGGAGGACGACTACCTCCGGCGGGACTTCGCCCCGGTACTCGCGCGCCACGGCTACGTCCTGGCGGCCCGCGAACCCACCATCGCCGACCCCGACGTACGCGAACTCGTCGGGGCCGGTGACTGGTTCCTGCTCTACCGCCGTGTCGGCACCGACCCGACCGCCGAGGCGTCATGACCGGCGACGGGACAGCCGACGCGCCGCGCCGCGAGCGGTCGACGCTGGAGTTCACCGGGCTGGACGGGGGCAGCGCCGAGCTGACCTGGGGACAGCGCTTCGTCTGGGACATCCTGGAGTCGCTGGCCCCGGCCAACCACTACCTCAACATCCGGTTCCGGGTGCACCTGCCGGGCGACGTCACCCGGGAGCGGGTGCTGACCGCGCTGCACACCCTCGTCGGCCGCCACGAGGCGCTGCGGACCCGGTTCACCGTCGACCCGGACGGCGAGCCCCGGCAGCACTGCGACCGGGCCGGCGACCTGCCGGTGGAGATCTGCGAGACCGAGCCCGGCCGGGTACGCCGGGTTGCCGAGCAGGCCGAGGAACGGCTCTGGCGGCAGCCGTTCCGGCACGACGACGAGTGGCCGCTGCGGGTGAGCCTCGTCGCCGCCGGTGGCCGCCCCCGGCAGGTCGTCTTCGTCCTCTCCCACCTCGCCGCCGACTCCTGGGGCTGCTTCGTGCTCCGCCGGGAGTTCCTCGACCTGCTCCGCGACGACCGCGCCGCGCCGGCCGCAGGTTGGCAGCCGCTGGCCCGGGCCGGCTACGAGGCGTCGGCGTCGGGCCGCCGGACCAACGAGCTCGCCCTCGCCTACTGGCGCCGGGTGCTGGAGAGCATGCCGCCGACCGCCTTTCCCGGGCCGCCGGGGCCGGGCGGGAGCCCGCTCTTCCCCGGCGTCGGCCTGCACTCGGTGGCGCTGGCGGCGGCCGTACGGGCGGTCTCGGTACGCCACCGGGTCGGGCCGGCCGCCGTCCTGCTCGGCGCGCTCGCCACGATCATCGGCGTCCGGACCGGTACCCGGGAGGTGCCGCTCTTCCTCGCCGGGGGCAACCGGTTCACCCCGGGCGACGCCGCCTCGGTGGGGACCTTCTACCAGGGCGCCCCGGCACTGATCAAGGTGGACGGCGGCTCGCTGGCCGGCACCCTCCGCGCCGCGCACCGGGCCTCGACGCTGGCGTACCTGCGGGGGCAGAGCGACCCCCGGGACGTCGCGCGGTTGCTGGCGGAGGTGCAGACCCGGCGGGGTGTCGACATCGACCTGGCGAGCACCGTGAACGTGGTACCCGAACCCGGCGTCGCGGGGCCGCCTCCGGCGCCGCTCGGCGTCGCCGAGCTGCGCGAGCTGACCGCGGCCACCGTGGTCTCCGAGCTGGAGGGCCGGGAGAGCGAGCGGCTGACGCTGTACCTGCACGTCAGGTCGCTGCGCTCCCGCGCCGTCCTCGAACTCTTCGCCGACAGCCGCCGCCTGCCGGCCGCCGACGCCGGCAGGCTGCTGGCCGGGCTGGAACTCGTGCTGATCGAGCTGCTCGACGCCGGTGACCTCGACGTCGACCGGGTGGCCGACCTCGTCGGGATCGCCACGCCGACCCTGCACGCACACCGGGGAGCCTGACGTGCTCTCCGTGATCATGCCGACCTACAACCAGGTCAGCTGCCTGGACCTGACCCTCGGGTCGCTCGCCCGGCAGACCGCCGACCGGGACCGGTTCGAGGTGATCGTGGTCGACGACGCCTCGGTCCAGGACGTCCGCGCGGTGGTCCGCCGGCACGAGGCCGACCTGCGACTGCGGTACGTCCGGCACGACACCAACCGGGGGCGGTCGGCGGCCCGGAACTCCGGGGTGGCCCGGTCCCGGGCCGATCTGCTGCTGCTGATGGACGCGGACTCCTACGCCGCCCCGGACCTGGTGGAACGGCACCTGCGCCGGTCCGGCGGGGCGTGCGTCGAGGTCGTCTACGGCCGGCGGATCGAGCCGAGCTGGGGAACGTTCGCCCGGCTGCGGCAGGCGATACCCGACGAGGCCGACCTGCTGCCGATGGAGGGCGACCACCGCGACCTGCCGGGGCGGGCCGGCGGCGGCTTCGACGTCTACCGGCGTACCGGCTGGATGTTCGGCTTCACGCACAACCTCTCGCTCCCCCGCGAGCTCTACCTCCAGGTCGGTGGCTTCGACGAGGCGTTCGTGCAGTGGGGATACGAGGACACCGACTTCACCTACCGGATCTACCGGCACTTCGGTCGGGACAGCAGCCGCTTCCGCTACGACCCGGACGCCCTCTGCTACCACACCCCGCACTTCCGGGACTGGGCGACCGAGTGGGAGAAGACCAAGCCGGTCCTGCCGTACCTCGTCGAGAAATACCGGCACTACGACGTCGAGTTCTTCACCCACCCGTCGGACAACCACCGCCGGGTCGCCCGGACGCTGCCGTTCTACGAGGAGTGCCGGGAGTTCGTCCGGGACCATCCGGCCCGGGTCACCGGCGACGCCGTGCGCAAGGCCGTCGGCCTGCCGGACGCGGCGAGCAGTCTCTGGATCGGGTACGACGTCGGCACGGCGGCGTCGGCCGGCCGGATCACCGGCATCGACCACGCCGTCGCGTACGGGCCGGAGAACCCGCACCTGTTCGGCGTCCGGACGCCGTACCCGGACGGCTCCTTCGACTACGTCGTGCACCTCGACCTGTGGCGCATGCTCACCCCGATCGACCTCTCCGCGCTGATCCTGGACAGCCTCCGCATCGCCGGGGTGGCGCTGCTGGTGCTGTCGAAGGGGCTCCGCCGGGACCCGGCCGACGGGATCGGCATGCTCGACGACCTGGACTATCTCCTCGACATGCTCACGCCCCGCTACTCCGCCGTCATCTCCTACCAGGACGACGAGATGGCCGTCGTCCGGCTCACCCACCCCGGGTCGGCGACGGCGGCACCACCCGACCTCGGGTCCGCGCCGCCTGGTGGCCGGCGGTGACGGGCAGCCGGCCGTCGGCGGTCGCCTTCGACCTCGACGGAACCCTGGTCGACCTGGAACGGTTCCACCACGACGCCCTACTGCGGGCCGCCCGGGAGGTCGGCGTCGTGCTCAGCTGGGACGAGGCGCTGCACCGGCTCCCGCACTTCGTCGGCGGCCCCGACGCCCGGCTGGCGGCGGAGGTCGCGGCGCTGTCCGGCACCGGGGTCTCGCCGGCCGAGGTGCTCGCGGCGAAGCGCCGGTACTTCTCTTCGCTGGTCGGTGCCGTCGACGAGATCGTGCCGCGCAGCGGTGTGGCCGAAATCGTGCACCGGCTGGCTGGTCGGGGTGTCCCGATGGCCGTCGGCACCGTCACCGAACGCGGGACCGCGCTGCGGATCCTGCGCCGGGCGGGGCTGCTCCCGCTCTTCGGCGCCGACCGGGTGGTGACGGCGCGGGACGTACCGGAGCTGAAGCCGGCGCCGCACGTCTACCGGGAAACGGCGCGACGGCTCGGTGTCCCCCCGGCGAGTCAACTGGTCTTCGAGGACTCGGTCACCGGCATCACCGCCGCCCGGTCGGCCGGCAGTCCGGTGGTGGCGATGCCCACCGTGCCGGACCGGGGTTACCTGGAGAGGATCGGGGCGGCCGGAGCGGCGGCGGTCTTCCCGGACTGGCAGCACCCGGAGCTGCCGCGACTGCTGGACCGCCTGCTGGGACCCGCCGTCCCGGAGCCGGTCCACGGGGGGCGGGCACGTCATGGCTGAACACGATCGGGCACCGCTGACCCCGGCACAGCGGCGCCTCTGGTTCCTCGACCGGCTCGACCCGGGCGACCCCGCGTACACCGTCTCCACCACGGTGCTGCTCCGGGGCGACCTCGACGTCGAGCGGTTGGTCGGCGCCCTCGACACCGTGATCGCCCGGCACGAGAGCCTGCGGACCCGGTTCGTCGAGTCCGGCGGCGTACCGGTCCAGGAGGTGCTGGCGGCACGGCCGACACCCGTACGGCTGGTCGAGGTGTCGAGCGAGGACGAGGCCCGGCGGGCCGTCGAGGAGCTGATCGGCCGCCCGTTCGACCTCGCCGAGGGGCATCTGATCCGGGTCGGCCTGCTGCGCCTCGACGCGCGCAGACACGTGCTCTGCACCGCCGTGCACCACATCGTCGGGGACGGCTGGTCGATGAACCTGCTCTACCGGCAGGTCGCCGAGGCGTACCGGGGAGTCGAACCCGCCGCCCCCGGCCTGCGCTACCTCGACCACGCCCGCTCCGCGCAGGCCGTTGACGAGGCGGCGCTCGGCTACTGGCGGACGGCGCTGGCCCGGCCGCCGGTACTCGAACTGCCGCTGGACCGGCCACGCCCGGCGGTACGCACCTCGGCGGGCGTTGCGGTGGTCCGCGGGTGCGGCGCCGAGCTGTGGACCTCGGTGCAACAGGCGGCACGGCACCTGCGCTGCACCCCGTTCATGCTGCTGATGACGGTCTACCAACTGACCCTGGCGCAGGCCAGCGGTCAGCACGACATCTGTGTCGGTACCCCGGTCGCCGGCCGCGACGACGTGGCGGCGGAGTCGGTCTTCGGCTACTTCACCCGGATGCTGGTGCTCCGCGGCGACCTCTCCGGTGACGTCACGCTGCGCGACCTGGTGCTGCGGACCCGGGCGACCTGCCTGGCCGCCTTCGCCCACCAGGAGATCCCGTTCGAGCAGCTCGTCGCCGACCTCGACCTGCCGCGCGACCCGGGCCGCAACCCGCTCTTCCAGGCCGCCTTCACCCTGCACTCCACGATGGACGTCTCGGCGACCGGCTTCGAGGGTTTCCAGGGGCTCACCGTCGAGGCGTTCGGGGAGGGGTCGCGGCGCACCGTCACCGACGTCGCCATGGACGTCTTCGTCAGCTCGACGGCGATCAACAGCCGGTCCGACGACGTCCGGATGGACATCCTGCTCACCTGTAGCGCCGACCTGTTCGACCCGGCCACCGCCGACGAGCTGGCCGACCGGTTCGGCGCCGTGCTGCGCGCCGTGCTGGCCGACCCGGACACTCCGGTCCGGGCGCTACCGCTGGTCGACGAGGCGGCCCGGGCCGAGTTGACCCGGATCGGCACCGGCCCGGTCCTCGCCGACGGCCCGCCGCTGCTCGCCCGCATCGCCGGGGCGGTCGACACCACACCCGAGGCGATCGCCCTGGTCAGCGGCGCCGACCAGGTCAGCTACCGGGAACTCTGGGCACGTGCCGGCGAGCTGGCCGACGCGCTGCGGGCCGCCGGGGTCCGGCCCGGCCAGCTCGTCGGGGTGAACCTGCCGCGCGGCCCCGACCTGGTCGTCGCCCTGCTGGCGACCTGGCGGGTCGGCGCCGGCTACCTGCCGGTCGACCCGGGACTGCCGCCCCGGCGCCGGGCGGCGCTGGTCGAGCAGGCCGCCGTCGCCGCCGTACTCACCGTCGAGGGTCTCCGGCCCGGCTCGACCGCGCCGACCCGGGTGCCCGACCCCGGCTACGTCCTCTTCACCTCCGGCTCGACGGGAACTCCGAAACCGGTGCTCGTCGGCCGCGCCGCCCTGGCCGCACGCGTCGGCTGGATGATCGACGCCTACCGGCTGACCGGCACCGACCGGGTCGTGCAGTTCGCCGAGCCGAGCTTCGACACCCACGCCGAGGAGATCTGGCCCACCCTGGCCACCGGCGGCACCCTGGTGCTGCTCCCCGACGGTGCACAGTCGCTGCCGGAACTGCTCGCCGCCGACCCGGCGATCACGGTACTCGACCTGCCGACCGCGTACTGGCAGGAGCTGCTGGGCCTCGTACCGGACTGGCCGGCCGCGCTGCGGCTGGTGATCCTCGGCGGTGAACAGGTGGACGCGACGGCGGTCGCCCGCTGGCGCGACCGGCACGGCGACCGGATCCGGCTGACCAACACGTACGGGCCGACCGAGGCGACGATCATCGCCACCGCGATCGACCTCGGGGCCGCCGACACCGCTCGCCGGCCACCGATCGGGCGCCCGGTCGGCGGGGCCCGGGCGTACCTGCTCGACGAGGCGGGGCGGCTCGTGCCCCGGGGGGCGGTCGGTGAACTCTGCCTGGCCGGTGCCGGGCTCGCCGACGGCTATCTCGGCCGGCCCGACCTGACCGCCGAGCGGTTCCGCCCCGACCCGTACGGCGGCGGGCGGCTCTACCGCACCGGCGACCGGGCCCGCTGGCGCCGGGACGAACCCGTACTCGAGTTCCTCGGCCGCCTCGACCGGCAGCTCAAGATACGCGGGGTACGGGTCGAGCCGGGCGAGGTCGAGGCGGTGCTGACCGGGCACCCGGAGGTGGGCCAGGCCGTGGTCACCGCGCTCGGCGAGACGCTGGTCGGGTACGTGACCGGCACCTCCGCCGTGGCCGAGGTCCGGGCCCACGCCGCCGAGCGGCTCCCCGCGCCGCTGGTGCCGAGCGTGCTGGTGCCGCTGGCCGCGCTGCCGCTGACCCCGCACGGCAAGGTCGACACGGCGGCGCTGCCGGTGCCGTCGATCGTCGACGAGGCCCGGGTCGCGTTCGAGGCACCCCGGACCGACGCGGAGGAACTGGTCGCCGGGATCTTCGCCGAGCTGCTCCCGGTCGACCGGGTCGGCGCAGCCGACGACTTCTTCGCCCTCGGCGGGCACTCGCTGCTCGCCGTCCGGGTGATCGCCCGGCTGCGGGCGGCCGTCAGCCTGGACCTGCCGGTGCGGCTGCTGTTCCAGCATCCCACCGTCGCCGGCTTCGCCCGCGCGGTCGAGGCGGCACTCGTCGCCGAGATCGACCGGCTCACCGAGGACGAGGCGGCGGCAGAACTCGCCGCCGCCCGGACGGGGGCACCGTGACCGGCCGCATCCAGCCGCCCCCGGCCGCACCGGAGCCCGGCATCGCGGGCCCGCGCCGGGCGGAGACCGCCACGCCAGCCACCGCCACGCCAGCCACCGCCACGCCAGCCACCGCCACGCCAGCCACCGCCACGCCAGCCACCGCCACGCCAGCCAGCGCCACGCCGAGCACTACCCCGTCGAGCACTACCCCGCCGGGCACCGCCACCGCCGGCGTTCCCGGCCAGCTCTCCGCCACCAAACGGTCGCTGCTCGCCGCCCGGCTCAGGCCGGCGGCCGCGCCGGCCGAGGTCGTCCCGGCCCGGCCGCCGGGGACCACGGTGCCGCTCTCGTTCGCCCAGGAGCGGCTCTGGTTCATGGAGCAGTACGCGCCCGGCACCGCCGCGTACACCGTCCCGGTGGTACTCCGGCTGCGCGGGACGCTCGACGCGACCGCGCTGGAGGCCGCCCTCCGGACGGTCGCGGCGCGGCACGAGAGCCTGCGGATGCGCTTCGACGCCACCGCCGACGGCCGGCCGGTACTGCGCATCGACGACACCGTGTCGATCCGGCTGGAGGTGGTCGAGGCGGCCGGTGCCGACCTGGCGGCTCGGGAGGCGTGGGTGCGTACTGCCGTCCAGGCCCGGCTGGCCGAACCGTTCGACCTGGCCCGGGGTCCGCTGCTGCGCGCCGCCCTCTACGCCGTCGATCCCGACGACCACGTACTCGCGCTCACCGTGCACCACATCGTCTGCGACGGCTGGTCGGCCGAGCTGCTCGTCGGCGAGGTGCTCACCCTGCTCGCCGCCGCCGGTGACGCCGGGCGGGGCACCCCGGCCGCTCCCCTCCCGCCGCTGCGGCGGCAGTACGGCGACTACGCGCTCTGGCAGCGGGAACGGCAGCGGCAGCGGCTCGCCGACGGTACCCGGGACCGCGACGTCGGCTACTGGCGGACCCGGCTGTCCGGGGTACCCCCGCTGGAGCTGCCGACCGACCGGCCGCGCCCCGCGGAGCCGACCTTCCGGGGCGCGCCGGTCGGCGTGCACCTGGACGCCGGGTCGACGGCGGCGCTGCGCCGGCTGGCGCTGGACCACGGCGCCACCCTCTTCATGGTGGTGCTCGCCGCCTACGCGGCGGTGCTGGCCCGGTTCGCCCGGCAGCACGACTTCGCCGTCGGGTCACCGCAGGCCGGGCGCAGCCATGCCGAGCTGGAGCCGATGATCGGCATGTTCGTCAACATGCTGGTCACCCGGGTCGACACCAGCGGCGACCCGAGCTTTCCCGAGCTGGTCGCCCGGGTCCGGGACACCGTGCTGGACGGGTACGCCCACCAGGAGCTGCCGTTCGAGGAGCTGGTCACCGAGCTGGACGTGCCGCGCGACGTCGGCCGTTCGCCGATCTTCCAGGTCGCGCTCTCGATGCGGACCCCCGCCGCGCCGTCACCGGTCTCCCCGCCCTCCCCGGGCGGCGCGAACACCGCGCTTTCGGTGGCGCCCTTCGTCGTCGAGGCGGTGGCGACCCGGTTCGACCTGGAGCTGGACCTGCTGGCCGGGGAGACGCTCTCCGGCGCCTTCGTCTACCGCCGCGACCTCTTCGACGCCGAGACGGTCGAACGGATCGCCGACACCTTCGTCGAGTTCGTGCACGAGGTCGCCCGCGACCCGGACCGGCCGCTGCACCGCCTGCTCGCCCTCGGCGGAGCGGCCCGGGAAGAGGTACTGGTCACCTGGAACGACACCGCCGCCGACTTCCCGGAGCAGGCGACCCTGCACGAGCTGGTCCAGGCCAGCGCCGCCGCCACCCCGGAGGCGCCGGCCGTCACCTTCGAGGGGACGACGCTGAGCTACCGGGAGCTGGCCGAGCGGGCGAACCGGGTCGCCCACCGGCTGCGCGAACACGGCGCCGGGCCGGGGCGGCTGGTCGCGGTCTGCGCACACCGGAGCCCGGAGCTGGTCGTCGCGCTGCTCGGCGTACTCGTCTCGGGTGCGGCGTACCTGCCGCTGGATCCGGACCACCCGGCCGAACGGCTCGGCTTCATGCTCGCCGACGCCGACCCGGTGGCCGTACTCACCGCCGGGGCGGCTGCGACCGCGTTGCCGCCGACCGACCGGCCGGTGCTGGCCCTCGACGACCCGGCCGACTGGGCGGGCGCTCCCGGCACCGCCCCCGAACCGCTGGCCGGCCCGGACGACCCCGCCTACGTGATCTACACCTCCGGCTCGACCGGGCAGCCCAAGGGGGTGCTCAACGGCCACCGCGGCGTGGTCAACCGGCTGCACTGGATGCAGCGCCGCTACGGCCTGACCGCGACGGAAACCGTGCTGCAGAAGACACCGGCCGGCTTCGACGTCTCCGTCTGGGAGTTCTTCTGGCCGCTGCTGGCCGGCGCCCGGCTGGTGCTGGCCCGGCCGGACGGGCACCGGGACGCCGGCTACCTGCGCGACCTGATCGTGGCCGAGCAGGTCAGCACGGTGCACTTCGTGCCGTCGATGCTGACGGTGTTCCTGACCGAGGAGGGGATCGGACGGTGCCGGTCGCTGCGGCGGATCGTCTGTAGCGGCGAGGAACTCCCGGTCGACCTGGCGCTGCGCGCCCTCGCCGCGCTGCCCGACACCGAGCTGCACAACCTGTACGGGCCGACCGAGGCCGCCATCGACGTCACCGCGTACCACTGCACCGCCGAGAAGCTGACCGGCGCCGCCCGGGTGCCGATCGGCGCACCGATCGACAACATCCGGGTGTACGTCCTCGACGAGCGGGGCGAGCCGCTCCCGGTGGGCGTACCGGGCGAACTGCACCTGGCCGGGGTGGGGCTGGCGCACGGCTACCTCAACCGACCCGAGCTGACCGCCGAGAAGTTCGGCACCGGCCCGGACGGCGAGCGCCGCTACCGCACCGGCGACCTGGCCCGGTGGCGGCCGGACGGGACACTCGACTTCCTCGGCCGGCTCGACGGGCAGGTGAAGCTGCGCGGCCTGCGGATCGAGCTGGGCGAGATCGAGGTGGCGCTGCGCGACCAGCCCGGGATACGCGACGCCGCCGTCGTCGTCCGCGAGGAGAGTCCGGGCGACCGGCGGCTGGCGGCGTACCTGGTCGGGTCCGCCCCGGTGGATGTCGCCGCGCTCCGGCTCGCCCTCAAACGGCGGCTGCCCGACTACATGGTGCCGGCGGCCTTCGTCGAGCTGCCCGAGCTGCCGCTGAGCCCGAACGGCAAACTGGACCGGCGGCGGTTGCCGGCCCCGCCCCGGGGGCGCGACCTCGACGCCCCCTACGTCGCACCGGAGACGGCCACCGAGGTGCTGGTCGCGGAGGTCTGGGCCGAGGTGCTCGACGTGCCGAGGGTCGGCCTCGACGACGACTTCTTCGACCTCGGCGGGCACTCGCTGCTCGCCGTGCAGGTCGTCGCGCGGCTGCGCCGGGCCGCCGGTGCCGGCGTCTCCGTGCTGGACCTCTTCACCCACCGCACCGTACGCGAGCTGGCCCGGCTCGTCGCCGCCCCGCCGGAGCAGCGCGGCCCCCGGGACCTGGTGCACGAGCTGACCCGCCCGGTGCCCGCCGCGCAGCGGGTACGCACCCTGGTCTGCGTGCCCTACGGCGGCGGCAGCGCCGTGGTCTACCAGCCGCTCGCCGACGCGCTGCCGGCCGGGCACCGGCTCTTCTCCGTCGCCATCCCCGGCCACGACATCGGCCTGGACGAGGCCGCACTCCCCTTCGACGAACTGGCCGAGCGCTGCACCGAGGAGATCCTGGCAAAGGTCGACGGGCCACTGGCGCTCTACGGCCACTGCGGGGTCGGCTCGGCGCTCACCGTCGAGATCGCCCGCCGGCTGGAGCAGCGCGGGCGGGACCTCGACGCCGTCTACATCGGAGCGATCTTCCCGTTCGCCCGGCCGCGCAGCCGGGTCTGGACCGCACTGTCCCGGCTGACCCGGATGGAGTCGCTCCGTTCCGACCGGGTCTACGCCAACTGGTTGACCTCGATGGGCGTCGACATGAGCGACATCGAGCCGGGCCAAGCCCGCCAGATCATCCGGAACATGCGCCGGGACTCCGACAGCGCCGAGGCGTACTTCACCCAGCTGATGCACGCCGGCACCGAGCGGCTCCGCGCACCAGTCATCACGGTGGCCGGCGAGCGGGACCCGGCGACCGAGTTCTACGCCGAACGGTTCACCGAGTGGCACTTCCTGACCGACCGCGCCGCCGTCGTCGTACTCGACGAGGCCGGGCACTTCTTCCTCAGGTGGCGGGCCGACGAGCTGGCCGAGATCGTCACCACCGTCGACTCCGCCGTGCTGGCGGAGCGGACCGAGCCGCTGACCCGGCCTGCGCGCGGTGCAGAGCCGACCTGGTGGCTGCACGACACCTCCCGGTCCGCCGACCGGGTCGCCCCGGCCGGGCCGCAACCCAGCATGGGGCGTTTCCTGGTCATCGCGCTCGCCCAGCTCGTCTCCATCCTCGGCTCGACCCTCACCGACGTGGCCCTGCCGCTCTGGGTACTCAAGGAGACCGGGTCGCTGCTGAACTTCGCGCTGCTCGCCGTCGCCGGGCTCGTCCCCGGGCTGCTGGTGCTGCCGGTGGCCGGAGCCGTCGTCGACAGGTACAGCAGACGTGCGGTGATCCTCTGCGGCGACGTCGGCGCGGGCGGCACGCAGCTCCTGCTCGGCGTCCTGCTCTGGACCGGGTCGCTCCAGGTGTGGCACATCTATCCGCTGATCGCGTTGCTGTCGGTGTCGCTCACCTTCCAGCGGCTCGCCTACAACTCGGCGATCGCGCAGTTGGTGCCGAAGCAGTACCTCGGGCACGCGAACGGGGTCGTCCAGATGGTGACCGGCGTCGCCACCATCATGATGCCGCTGCTCTCGGTGGCGTTGCTCGCCGTGATCGACCTCGGCGGCATCCTCGTGATCGACGTGCTCAGCTACGCCGCCGCCATCGTCATCGTGCTGCTGGTGCGCTTCCCCCGGACCCTGGCGTGGCGGCGCCGGGAGAGCCTGACCGCCGAGATCCGCGAGGGGCTGCGCCTCTCCTGGGGGCACCGGGGCTTCCGGTCGCTGCTGCTCTTCTTCATGAGTCTCAACGTGTTCCTGTCGCCGCTGTTCATGATGCTGACGCCGCTGGTGCTGGCCTTCGCCGGCATCGACCAGGTGGCCCAGGTCTCGGTCGCGGGCGGCGTCGGGGCGTTCCTCGGCGGCCTGGCGATGAGCATCTGGGGCGGCCCCCGGCATCGCCGGCTCTTCACCGTGCTCTGCTGCACGCTGGTGCTGGCCGGCTTCTGCCTGGTCATCGGCCTGCGGCCGACGCTGTGGGTGATCGCGGTCGGCGCGTTCGGCATCTCGATGTGGCTGGTGCTGCTCAACGGCGTCTACACCACGATCGTGCAGGTCAAGATCCCCCAGCGGTTCCACGGCCGGGTCTTCGCGATCAACACCGTCATCGCCTGGTCCACCCTGCCGATCGGCTGGACCCTGGTCGGCCCCGTCGGTTCCCGCCTCCTCGAACCGCTGATGGCCCCGGACGGGGGGCTCGCCGGCACGGTCGGCCGGGTCATCGGGGTCGGGCACGGCCGGGGCATCGGCCTGCTCTACCTGCTGCTCGCGGTCGCCATCGCGGCGGTGGCGCTGGTGGCGATGCGGCTGCCCCGGATCGCCCGCTTCGACGACGAGGTCCCGGACGCCCAGCCGGACGACCAGGTGGGGGTGGAGGCGCTGCGCCACCGGGCCGCGCCCGCCCAGCCCGCCGAAACGCAGCCCGGGGCGCAGCCTGGAACGCGGTGCCAGGCGGAGTCGGATGCGCAGCCCGGTGGAACGCAGCCGGCCGGAACGCAGCCCGCTGGGGCGCAGCCGGTTGGAACGCAGCCGGGTGGGGTGCAGCCCGCTGGGGCGCAGCGGGCGGCCACCGAGCGGGTGACGGCTCGATGAGCGGCACCTCGGCCGAGGGCGCCGCCGGTGCGGGACGCGGCGTCGCCACCGGCGGCGGGGCGCGGCGGACCGTCGGCCGTCGGCCGGGCGGGGTCGGTCGGGTCGCGCTGACCGTGCCGCAACTGCTCGCCGCCCGGGCCGGCACCGAACCGTCGCACGTCGCCGTCAGCCAGGGCGCGGCCAGCCTCGACCTGGGCACCTGGCAGGCCCGGACCCAGGCGATCGCCGCCGGGCTGCGGGCGGCGGGGGTACGCCCCGGCGACCGGGTCGGGCTGCTCTACGGCGCCCAGGACTGGATCGGGTACGCCTGCTCCTACACCGGGGTACTCGCCGCCGCCGCGGTGGCGGTGCCGCTCTCCACCCGCAGCGCCCCGGCGGAACTGGCGTACATGCTGGACCACAGTGGAGCGACGGCGCTGCTGCACGGGCCGACCGCGAAGCTGCCCGACGTGCCGATCCGGCTCCGCTGGGGCCCCGACGACGTCGCGGGGCTGCCCGACGCGGAGCTGCCCGGAGCGGAGCTGCCCGGAGCGGAGCTGCCCGGGGCGGCGCTACCCGACGCGGAGCTACCCGGGGCGGCACCGACGGCCGGACCCCGGCCGGGTGACCCGGCGCAGATCCTCTACACCTCCGGCACGACCGGTCGACCCAAGGGGGTCACCGCGACGCACGCCAACCTGACCCACGGCTGCCGGCTCGACCCGCCGCTGCGGGCGCTGGCCCACTCCCGGCAGTTCCTGCACGCCTTTCCGATCGGCACCAACGCCGGTCAGACCATGCTGTTCAACGCCCTCGACGCGCACGCCGGGATGCTGGTGACGGCCCGGTTCGGCCCGGACCACTTCGCCCGGCTGATCGAGCGGCACGGGGTGGGGAGCGTCTTCGTGGTGCCGGCGATGGCGATCGAACTGCTCCGCTCGGGGGCACTGGAGCGGTACGACCTGAGCAGCGTGGTGCTGCTCGGCTCGACCGCCGCCGTCCTGCCACCGGCCGTGGCGACCGGACTGGCGGCCGCGCTGCCCGGCGCCACCATCGTCAACTACTACACCTCGACGGAGGCGGCGCCGACCCAGACCAGCGTGGTCTTCGAGCCCGATCGCCCGGCCGCGCTGGGCAGGGTGGTCGCCGGTGGCGCGCTCCAGGTCCGCGACGAGGCCGGCCGGCCCTGCCCCGCCGGGGTGACCGGCGAGGTGTGGCTGCGCGCCGCGGGTACCGCGCGGTCCTATCACGACGATCCGGCGGCGACCCGGCGGGTGTTCCGGGACGGCTGGACCCGGATGGGCGACGTCGGCTATCTCGACGCCGACGGCTACCTCTACCTCGTCGACCGGGAGAGCGACGTCATCAAGAGCGGTGCGGACAAGGTCTCCACGGTCGCGGTCGAGGCGGCCCTGCACGAGCACCCCGAGATCGTCGAGGCCGCCGTCTTCGGCCTGCCCGATCCGGTACTCGGGACCACCCCGGTGGCCGCGCTGGTGACCACCCGCCCGCTGCGCCTCGCCGAGGTACGCGGGTTCCTCGCCAGCCGGCTGGCCGGGCACGAGCAGCCCAGCCGGATCGTCCACGTCGACGAACTGCCCCGCAACGCCGGCGGCAAGGTGGTCAAACAGCGCCTGCGGGCGCTCTTCGACCAGCCCGACCCGACTCCGGCGCATCCGAGCGGCTGCCCACCGGAGGCAGCACCAGAGAGAACGGCGAGGCCATGACCCAGGCACCGAACCTCCTGCCAGCCGAGCCGTCCGGTGCCCACGCCCCGGTCGTCGGCGCCGGACCCGACGGAGCCGGTGCGGTGGCGGGTTCGCCGGTCGAGGTGCCGATGACCCTGGCCCAGCAGGGCGTCTGGTTCACCGAGCGGGCCGGCGGCGCGTCGACGGCGTACCTGCTGGCGGTGGCGCTGACCGTGCCGGAGCCGGTGGAACCAGCGGTGCTGGATCGGGCCTGGGCGGAGCTGACCGGCCGGCATCCGCTGCTCGCCGCGACCGTGACCGAGGTGGACGGCGCGGCGCTGCTGACCCGCACCGACCCGGCGCCGGTCGCGCACCGGGCGGTCGGCGCGGAGGCGCTCGACTCCGCCGTCACCGCCGAACTCGCCGTCGGCTTCGGCCTCACCGCCGACCCGCTCGCCCGCTGCGTGGCACTGCGGGTCGACGACGGTCGCACGGTGGTGCTGGTCGTCGGCCACCATCTGGTGCTCGACGGCGGCGGCAAGGACGTCCTCGTCGCCGACCTGGCCGAGGCGCTCGCCGGCCGGCCGCTGGGCGACGGATCGCCGGCCGGGCTGACCGCCGCCGTACGGGCACAGGCCGACCGGATCGCCGAGGCGCTCCCGGCGGCCCGCGACTTCTGGTCCGCCCGCCCGGCACCGGCCGACGAGGTACTGCTGCCGGGACTGACCGGTACGCCGACCGCCGCCGAACCCGCCACCCGACTCGACCTCGACTGGGGCGGTGAGCTGGACGCCGCGTTGACCGCCGGGGCGGCGGCGCTCGGGGTGACCCGGTTCGAGGTGCTGCTCACCGCCGTGCACGTGGTACTCGCCCGCTACGGCAACGGCACCGCCTCGGTCGCCGTCGACCTCTCCACCCGGTCCCCGCAGACCGCACACGAACTCGGGATGTGGGTCAACGAGCTGCCGGTGACCGTCGGCGTCGACCTGGCGGCCCCCTTCGCCGAGCTGGTCCGCACGGTACGGGCCGAGGCCCGGGCCGTCTACCGGCACCGGGAGGTACCGCTCGGGCGTGCCCTGCCCGGCCTGCCGCCCCGGCCGGCGATGGCACCGGTCTCGGTCAGCTACCGACGGCTGGCCGAGAGCGCGTCCGACGTGGACTGGCTGCTCGTACCGGCGACGGTACGCAGCGCCCTGCACCTGCACCTGGTCGACGCGCCGGGCGGGCTGACCGGGCGGATGCTCGTACCGGCCCGGCTGCTCTCGGTCGCGGACGCCGAGCGGATCGCCGGACACCTGCGTACCCTGCTCGGCGCGGCGCTGGCCGAGCCCGACCGCCCGGTCGGCGACCTCGACCTGCTCGTCCCGGCGGAGCTGGCGCTGCTGGACCGGTTGAACGCCACCGCGCGACCGCGCCCGGCCAGCACCGTGCTCGACCTGGTCCGGGCGGCCGCCGAGGCCAGCCCGGACGCGGTGGCGGTGCACGCCGACGACGGCACCCTGAGCTACCGCGAGCTGGTCGCCGCCGCGCACCGGATCGGCCACGGGCTGCGCCGGCACGGCGTCGCCGCCGGTGACCTGGTGGGACTCTGCCCCCGCCGGGGCGTCGAACTCGTCGCCGGTGTGCTGGGGATCCTCGCCGCCGGGGCCGGCTACCTCCCGCTGGATCCGGGCTATCCGGCGAACAGGCTGGAGTTCATCGTCGGCGACGCCGGAGTGAAGCTGGTCCTCGGGCACGCCGAGGCGACCGCCGCGCTCGGCGGGGTACCCGTCGAGCTGCTGCCGCTCGACGGTCTGGCCGCCTTCGCCGGTGAGCCGGAGACACCGCCGACCGCCATCGACCCGGACGGGCTCGGCTACGTCATCTACACCTCCGGTTCGACCGGCCGCCCGAAGGGCGTCGAGATCGGCCACCCGGCGTTGCTCAACCTGGTCACCGCGATGACCGAGCTGCTCGGTGCCGACCCGGCCGACCGCTGGCTGCACCAGACCACCATCTCCTTCGACATCAGCGGACTCGAACTCTTCGCGCCGCTCTGCACCGGCGGCCGGGTGGTGGTGGCCGCCGACGCGACCGCCCGGGAGGGCGCCGCGCTCGGCCGACTCGTCCGGGACGCCGGGATCACCCACGTGCAGGCCACCCCGTCGAGCTGGCAACTGCTGCTCGACGCGGGCTGGGCCGGCGCCCCGATCACCGCGCTCAGCGGCGGGGAGGCGCTGCCGCTCCCGCTCGCCCGGCGGCTGCGCCCGCTCGTCGACCGCCTGGTCAACGTCTACGGCCCGACGGAGACCACCATCTGGTCCACCGCCGCCGAGATCCCGGCCGACCCGTCCCGGGTCACCATCGGCGGCCCGATCGCCAACACCACGCTGCACGTCCTGGACGCCCGGCTCCGTCCGGTGCCGGTCGGGGTACCCGGCGAACTCTGCATCGGCGGTGTCGGGCTGGCCCGGGGCTACCGGGGGCGGCCGGAACTCACCGCCGAGCGGTTCGTGCCGGACGGTACCGGCCGGCGGCGCTACCGCACCGGTGACCGGGTACGGCTCGGTGCGGACAGAACTGTCGAGTTCCTCGGCCGGGCCGACAACCAGGTCAAGTTGCGCGGGCACCGGATCGAGCTGGGCGAGGTCGAGCGGTCGTTGCTCGACGCGCCGGGGGTCGTCGAGGCGGCGGTGGCGGTCCGGGACGGCGAGCTGGTGGCCTACCTGGTCGGCGCGGGCGAGCTGGCGCCGGTCCGCGCGCACGTCGCCGGTACGCTGCCCCGCTACATGATCCCGAGGGATCTCCGGTGGCTGGACCGGCTGCCCCGTACCCCGGCGGGCAAGCTCGACCGGGCCGCCCTGCCGACCCCGGAGCGGACCGACGGCACGCCGCCGGCCACCGAGGTCGAGCCTGCCGGGACGCCGGAGAGCGTGGCCCTGACCCGGATCGTGGCCGGCATCTGGCAGGAGGTACTGCGGGTCGACGAGATCGGCCCGCACGACAGCCTCTTCGACCTCGGTGGCCACTCGCTGACGATCATGCAGATCACCGCCCGGATCCGGAAGGCGCTCGGCGTCGAGGTGCCGTTCGACGTCTTCTTCGACACCCCGACCGTCGACGGGGTGGTCAGCTCCATCGAGGAGTTGCGACAGGAGGAGCAGGAGTGACGACCGGAGGAGCAGGAGTGGCGGCAGGAAGAGCAGGCGTTGCGACAGGAGGAGCAGGAGTGACGACCGGAGGAGCCCGGGTGACCGTCTCCGAGCTGCACCACGACCTCGCCGGCCTGGTCGTCGAGGCCAGTGACGGCCAGATCAGTGCGGCGGACGCCCTGGCCGAGCCCGAGTCGCTCGGGCTGCTCGGCCTCACCTCGCTCGGCTACGTGCGGCTGATCCAGGCCGTCGAGCACCGCTACGGCGTCGTGGTGGAGCCCGACGACGACGTCTCCGGGCTGGACACCGTCCCCGCGCTGGCGGACTACCTGCACTCGCGCGGGGTGTGACGACGGGCGTCCACCGGCCGCCGTCGGGCCCCCCCGCACGCCCGTTCAGCGCTGGATGGACTTGGTCTCCAGGAACTCCTCCAGCCCCGCCCGGCCGAACTCGCGGCCGTTGCCGGACTGCTTGTAGCCGCCGAACGGGGCGAGCGGGTTCCAGTGGCCGCCGTTGACGTCGACCTGACCGGCGTGCAGCCGCCGGGCCACGGCGAGGGCGTGCTCCGGCTCGCCGAAGACCCCGGCGGTGAGGCCGTACACGGTGCCGTTGGCGATGGCGACCGCCTCGTCCTCGTCCGCGTACGGGATGATCGTCAGGACCGGGCCGAAGATCTCCTCCTGGGCGATGACCGAGTACGGGTCGACGTCGGCGAAGATCGTCGGCCGGAGGTAGGCGCCCCGGTCCAGCCCCTCGGGTCGGCCGGGACCGCCGAAGACCAGCCTCGCCCCGTCGGCGATGCCCCGCTCGATGTAGCCGTGGACCCTCTCCCGGTGCGCCTCGGAGGCCATCGGGCCGATCCGGGTCGCCTCGTCGGTCGGCTCGCCGACGACGTACTCCCGGGCGGCGGCGACGGCCAGCGCCACGACCTCGTCCTGGCGCGACGCCGGTACCAGCATCCGGGGCCAGGCCCCGCAGACCTGACCGCCGTTGGTGAACGCCATCGCCAGCCCGGTCCGTACCGCCGTCGGCAGGTCGGCGTCGTCGAGGATCACGTTCGCGCCCTTGCCGCCGAGTTCCAGCGCGACCCGCTTCACCGTCGCCGCGGCGACGGCGGCGATCCGCCGGCCGGCCCGGGTGGAGCCGGTGAACGAGATCATGTCGATCCCCGGGTGGGCGGAGATCGCCTCGCCGACGACCGGTCCGGTGCCGTAGACGACGTTGAAGACCCCGTCCGGCAGGCCCGCCCCGGCGGTGACCTCGGCGAGGATCCGCGCGGTCAGCGGCGCGATCTCGGAGGGCTTGAAGACCATGGTGTTCCCGGCGACCAGGGCCGGCGCCAGCTTCGACACGATCTGCTGGAGCGGGAAGTTCCATGGGGTGATCGCGCCGACCACGCCGATCGGCTCGCGCACGATCAGCGAGTTGCCGATCTCCTCGGTCCAGGCGAAGTCGGCGGCCAGGCTGGTGAAGGACTCGGCGACGGCGACCGGGAAGCCGACCTGGGCGGTCCGGGACAGGATGAGCGGGGAACCCATCTCGGCGGTGATCGCGGCGGCGATCTCCTCGGCCCGGGTACCCAGGCCCTCGGCGATCCGCCGCACGACGGCGGCCCGCTCGGCGGGCGGTGTCGCGGCCCAGCCGGGCAGGGCGGCCCGGGCGGCGGCGACCGCCCGGTCAAGGTCATCGGCGGTACCGGCCGGCACCTCGGCGACGATCTCACCGCTCGCCGGGTTCGACACCGAAATGGTCGCCGACGATCCGGCCGGGGTCCACGCGCCGTCGATCCAGTGCCCGGGCGCGTTCTGTGTTGGTCCAGTCATGGAGCCGAGTCTTGGCCGGCGGTACGGGCGTAGCCAGGTACAGCCGATCCGTGGACAGCGCTCACCTGGTCGGCCGCCCGCCTCGGTGTGACGATCGGCGCCGCCGGAGGAATTCCCGCCGGTCCGGGGATTGTTGCCGAAGTCGAACGGTCGGCAGGCGGCCGAAAGGCAGGACGAGCAGGAGGCGCGATGGACCGGGTGCGGCTGGCCGAGTTCCTCCGGAGCCGGCGCGAGGCGCTCCAACCGGAGGATGTCGGGCTGCCCCGGGGACAGCGGCGGCGGCGTACGGGCGGGCTGCGCCGGGAGGAGGTCGCGGCGCTCAGCGACATGTCGACCGACTACTACAGCCGGATCGAGCAGCAGCGCGGCCCCCGCCCCTCCGAGCAGATGCTCGCCGCGATCGCCCGTGGCCTGCGCCTCTCGCTGGAGGAACGGGACCACCTGTTCCGGCTCGGCGGCTATCCGACGCCGAGCCGGGTACGCCGGGCCGAGCACATCAACCCGGGGATGATGCGCATCTTCGACGGGCTCGGCGACGCGGCCGCGCAGGTGGTCAGCGACCTCGGCGAGACGTTGCGGCAGACCCGGCTCGCCACCGCGCTGCTCGGCAACGAGACCCGGCACACCGGGCTGGCCCGCAGCCTGCACTACCGCTGGTTCACCGAACCGGAGAGCCGGCGCATCCACCCCGAGGAGGACCATCCCGGGCACAGCCGGCTGCTCGCCGCCGACCTGCACCGGGCGTACACCCGGGCCGGGCGGGACTCCCGGGCCGGGGAGATCGTCGACGGGCTGCTCGCCCGCAGCCCGGAGTTCGCCGAACTATGGCGCGAGCACCCGGTCACCGGCCCGTACTGCGCGGCGAAGCGGATCCAGCATCCCCGGCTCGGGCTCCTCGAACTGCACTGCCAGGTGCTGCTCGATCCCGACCAGTCCCAGTCGCTGCTGGTCTTCACCGCCACCCCGGGCAGCGAGAGCGCGGAGCGGCTCCGGCTGCTCTCGGTCGTCGCCGGTCAGGGGCTCTGAGCTGTCCCCGGTCAGCTCCTGAGGAAGGCGAGCAGGTCGTTGTTGACCTGGTCCTGGAGGGTGGCGGTCAAGCCGTGCGGCGCGCCCGGGTAGTAGATCTCCTGGGCGTTCGCGATCAACTGGGCGGTCTTCCGGGCCGAGTCCTTCACCGGGACGATCTGGTCGTCCTCGCCGTGCATCACCAGGGTCGGAACGTCGAACTTGGCGAGGTCGTCGCGGAAGTCCGTCTCGGAGAAGGCCTTGATGCTCTCGTACGCGTTCTTCATGCCGGCCTGCATGCTCCAGAGCCAGAACTGGTCGAGGATGCCCTTGGAGACCTGCGCCCCGGGCCGGTTCGCGCCGTAGAACATCTGCGCCAGCTCCTGGTAGAACTGCGACCGGTCGGCGAAGAGCTTGGCGCGCAGCCCGTCGAAGACGTCGATCGGCAGCCCCTCGGGATTGTCCGGCGTCTGCACCATGATCGGTGGCACGGCGGAGATCAGCACCGCCCTGGCGACCCGACCGGTGCCGTACCGGCCGATGTAGCGGGCCACCTCACCGCCGCCCGTCGAGTGGCCGACCAGCGTCACGTCGGTCAGGTCCAGCGCCTCCAGTACGGCGGCGAGGTCGTCGGCGTACCCGTCCATGTCGTTGCGGGCCGAGGCCTGGCCGGACCTGCCGTGCCCCCGCCGGTCGTGCGCGACGACCCGGAAGCCCTGCTGCACCAGGAACAGCAACTGGCCGTCCCAGGCGTCCGCGCTCAACGGCCAGCCGTGTGAGAAGGTCACGACCGGACCGGAGCCCCAGTCCTTGTAGTAGATCTCCGTGCCGTCCTTGGCGGTGACGAAGCCCATGACTCCCCCGTACGTCGCGATCGTTCCAGCGCCCGACGTACCCGATTTAGACACAGCTCGGGCCTGGTGCAGGGCGGTTTGCCGGAATCCGCCGTGCCGCAGCCGTCAGCCCCGAGCGGCGAACTGGCGCAGCTTGTCCGGATTCAGCACGAGGAAAAGGCGCTCGACGCCCCGGTCGGTGGCCGCCAGGGCGAGCAGCGCCTCCGGAGTCCCGTCTGCGGCGGCCACGAGCAGGCTCTCGGTGCCGTTGGCCGGCACCACCCGGATCACCGACTCGCTCCAGTACTTCCGCAGGACGTTGTCGAGCAGGGTCGTCACCCGGGCCACGCCGTACAGGTCCTTCCGGGAGGCGTGCACCCGTCCCCCGCCGTCGGAACTGGCGATCACGTCGGCCGCGAGCAGCCGCTCCAGCGCGGCCAGGTCGCCACCCCGGGCCGCCGCCCGGAACGCCTCGACCAACCGCCGGTGTTCGGCCCGGCCGACGGGTGTCGAGCGCGTCGAGGCCAGGTGCCGGCGGGCCCGGCTCAACAGTTGCCGGGCGTTCGCCTCGGTGGTACCCAGGACCTCGGCGACCTGCCGGTGGGCGTAGTCGAACGCCTCCCGCAGCACGTACGCCGCCCGCTCCGCCGGGGCGAGCTTCTCCAGCAGCAGCAGTACCCCCAACTCCAGCCCCTCGGCCCGCTCGGCGCCGAGCGCCGGATCGGCCGAGGTGTCCACCGGCTCCGGCAGCCACGGCCCGACGTACGTCTCCCGACGCGCCCGGGCCGTCGTCACCGCGTTGATCGCCAACCGGGTCGTCGTGGTGGTGAGGAACGCCGCGGGGTTCCGGACGCTCCGGCGATCCGTCCCCTGCCAGCGCAGCCAGGCATCCTGCACGACGTCCTCGGCGTCCCCGACGCTGCCGAGCATCCGGTAGGCGATGCCGAACAACCGTCCCCGGACCGCCTGGAAGTCGCCCAGCTCGTCGGTATGTCCGGACTGCCCGGCCTTTCCGTCGGCCTGTTCGGGCTGTCCCTCGGCCTGCTCGGTGGGTCCCTCGGCCGGTTCGATCGCTCCGTCGGCCTGCTCGATCGGGGGCTGCACATCGCCATCGTCCACGGGTTCGGGGGCGGCTGGCAAAATCCCGTCGGCGCCCGACCGACGATCCGGGGCCGGTGCCGGGCCCGGCCTCCGGCCGGCACGGCGGGCCGGCCGCAGGTCGGGCAGACAGCGTGCCGGATCGA
Source organism: Plantactinospora sp. BC1 (assembly GCF_003030345.1). NCBI lineage: Bacteria > Bacillati > Actinomycetota > Actinomycetes > Micromonosporales > Micromonosporaceae > Plantactinospora > Plantactinospora sp. BC1. The sequence goes on along the minus strand of NZ_CP028158.1, from coordinate 116,223 downwards.
CGGCTACCGCCCGGCCCCGTCCACCGCACGCCGCTCCGCCAGCCGGATGCGCCCCGTCCGGGCCTCGCCGAGCGGAACCAGCGCGTCCTCGGCCACCTCGGCGCCGTAGTACCCGGCGGCCGGGTCGGTCACCACCTGCCGGGGGTCCTGCTGTGCGCGCAGCACCGACCGGATCACCTCGTCGAGGCGGGACCGCTCGGGGCCGGCCACCTCGACGATGCCGCCGACCGGGGCACCGAGCGCGACGTCCGCGACCGTGGCCGCCACGTCGTCGGCGGCGATCGGCTGGAAGAGCACCGGTCCCAGGCGTACCGTGTCGCCGTCGGTCCCGGTGTCGGCGATGGCGTCGAGGAACTCGAAGAACTGCGTCGCCCGCACGATCGAGTACGGGACCGGCCCCGCCGCGACCAGTGCCTCCTGCGCCACCTTCGCCCCCATGTACCCGACGTTCGGCATCCGGTCCGCGCCGACGACCGAGAGCGCCACGTGGTGGCCCACCCCGGCCGCCGCCTCGGCCGCGAGCAGGTTGCGGGTGGAGGTCTCGAAGAACTCCCGCGCGGCGGCCGGGTCGAAGGAGGGCGAGTTCGACACGTCCACGACGGCGTCGGCCCCGTCGAGCGCCTCGGCGAGTCCCTCGCCGGTCACCGCGTTCACGCCGGTCCTCGGGGAGGCCGCCACCGCCTGGTGACCCGCTGCGGCGAGCAGCTCCACGACCTTGCTGCCGATGAGTCCGCTGCCGCCGATAACGACGATCTTCATTTCTCTGTTCCTCTGGTTCGGCTTTCCGTGGCGCCGACGGCGCCCTGTCACCCACAACGACCGGGTGGGACGGTGATTCGTGACAGCGGCCGGTCGGCCGCCACCGCATCCGGTCTCCCCCGGTGGGCGACCGCGACACCTCGCGGAGCCGATCGGGCCGGTCTCGTCGACCGGTGACGACCTCACCCGGCCTGTTCGGACCCGGATGTCCGACTCTCCGACACCGTCGCACGGCCCGGTCCGGCGTGCCCGTCGGCCGCCCTCCGCCGGAGGTCGGCCGGCCGACCCGATCGGCCCGCCCAGGCGCATTTCGCCGGCCCTGCCGGTCCGGATCACCCGGCGCGGGTGATGTCCCGGCCCCGGTCGACGGCGACCATCGGAGTAGGTGCCGACGCCGCCCGAGACCCGATCCCGTCGCCGGGCGGGGCGGGCCGACGATCGCAGGAAACGGAGGCTCGGGATGACCAGTCCCACCGAGGAGTACTTCGCCGAGTTCAGCCGGCGCGGGCACGAACGGCTGCTCGAGAAGGCCTCCGGCACCGTGCGCTTCGAGGTCGTGCAGGGGCTCTGCACGGAGCACTGGTACGTGCGGGTCGACCGGGGCGACGTGACGGTGACCCGGGAGAACATCGAGGCGGATGGTGTCGTACGGGTCGGCCGGGAGCTGTTCGACCGCGCCGCCTGCGGGGAGGCGAACCTGATGGCGGCGCTGCTGCGGGGCGAGATCTCGGCCGAGGGCAAGGTCCCGCTGCTGCTCATGTTCGAACGGCTGTTGCCGGGACCGCAGGCGCCCAGCGGGCACCGGATGGCCACCAGCGGGGAGCCGCCGAGACGATGAGCGACCTGGTGAGCATTCTCGCGGGGAACACCTTCGTGGTCAGCGACACCCGTGGCGACATCGACACCTCGCCCACCGACCCGGCGGGGCTCTTCTCCTTCGACACGCGTTACCTCTCCACCTGGGTGCTCACCGTCGACGGGGAACGCCTCAGCCCGCTCTCCATCGACGACCTGCAATATTACGAGAAGCGCTTCTTCCTGCTCGTCGGTCCCGGTGGGGTGTACACCAACGCGAAGGTGTCGGTGCTCCGCCAGCGCGCGGTGACGGACGGGTTCAGCGAGGAAATCGCCATCCTGAACCACGGCGACAAGCCGGTCGAACTCACCGTACGGGTCGAGGTGGGGTCCGACTTCGCCGATCTCTTCGAGGTCAAGGACGCCCTGGCGAAGGAGGGCGACTACTACACGCGGGTCGACGACGGGCGCCTGCTGCTCGGGTACACCCGGCAGACCTTCCACCGGCAGACCGTCATCTCCGCCACCGCACCGGCCCAGTTGGACCGGCGCGGCCTGACCTTCACCGTCCGGCTCGACCCGAAGCAGGAGTGGACCACCGAGCTGCGGGTCGTACCGACGATGATCGGCCCGGCCGGCCGTACCCTGCCGCTGGGGTCCGAGTGGGACCCGAGCTGGGCCGACCGGGACATGAAGCGGGACCTGAAGCAGTGGATCGAGAACGCGCCGCGCCTGGAGTGCGACTGGGATCCGCTGCGGCACACCTATCTGCGCAGCCTCGTCGACCTCGCCGCGTTGCGCTTCACCGCGCCCACCTCGATGGGCGGGAGCCTGCCGGCCGCCGGCCTGCCGTGGTTCATGGCGGTGTTCGGCCGGGACAGCATCATCACCAGCCTCCAGGCACTGCCCTTCCAGCCCGAACTCGCCGCCTCGACACTGCGGGAGCTGGGCACCCGGCAGGGCAGCCGCCGGGACGACTTCCGGGACGAGGACCCCGGCCGGATTCTGCACGAGATGCGGTTCGGCGAGACGGTCGCCTTCGAGGAGCGGCCGCACTGCCCGTACTACGGCAGTGCCGACGCGACACCGCTGTTCGTCGTGCTGCTCGACGAGTACGAGCGGTGGACCGGAGACGTCGACCTGGTGCGGCACTTCGAGTACGAGGCCCGCGCGGCTCTGAACTGGATCGACGAGTACGGCGACCTGACCGGGAACGGCTACCTCTCCTACCGTCCCCGCAACCCGGACACGGGACTGGCGAACCAGTGCTGGAAGGACTCCCCGGAGGCGATCTCCTATCGCGACGGTCGGCTGCCCGGTTATCCCCGGGCGACCTGCGAACTCCAGGGCTACGCCTACGACGCCAAGCTGCGCGCGTCCCGACTCGCCCGCTCGTTCTGGAACGACCCCGCCCTCGCCGACCGGCTCGAAGACGACGCGCTCAGGCTCAGGGAGCGCTTCAACCGCGACTTCTGGATCGAGGACCGGCAGTATTACGCGCTCGGTCTGGACGCCGACGGCAGCCAGATCGACGCCCTCTCGTCGAACATCGGCCACCTGCTCTGGAGCGGCATCGTCGACGAGGACAAGGCCGACGCCGTGGTGCGGCACCTGCTCGGTCCCGCGCTCTTCTCCGGCTGGGGGATCCGGACCCTGGCGAACAGCGAGCGGCTCTACAACCCGGTCGGCTACCACGTCGGCACGGTCTGGCCGTTCGACAACTCGATCATCGCCTGGGGGTTGCGCCGCTACGGGTACCAGAACGAGGCGGCCCGGGTCGCCGCCGCGATCCTGGACGCGGCGACCTACTTCCAGGGACGCCTGCCCGAGGCGTTCGCCGGGCACGAGCGGGAGCGGACCAAATACCCCGTCCAGTACCCCACCGCGTGCAGCCCGCAGGCCTGGTCGGCCGGGGCACCACTGCTCTTCCTGCGTACGATGCTCGGCCTCGAACCATCGGGCGAGAATCTCGTGGTGAACCCGGCCCTGCCCCAGCACATGGGTCACATCGCGCTGCTCGACATCCCGGGACGGTGGGGCCGGCTCGACGCCTACGGTCGCGGCTCGGTCGAGGTCGCCCGGTAGCCGGCGGTCAGGCCGGGGTCGGGTGCAGCACCGACCGCAGGCAGCCGTCCTGCTTCTTCTCGAAGAGTTCGTAGCCGCGCACGCCGTCGGTCAGCGGCAGCGGATGGGTGGCGAGATAGCCGGGATCGATCTCGCCGTTGGCGAGCCGTTCCAGGAGCATCGGAATGTAGCGCTGGGCGTGCATCTGCCCCATCCGCAGCACCAGTGCCTTGTTCATCGCGGCGCCGAGCGGAAACTTGTCCACGAAGCCGCCGAAGACGCCGACGATGCTCACCGTACCGCCCTTCCGGCAGGCCATGATCGCCTGCCGTACCGCCGTCGGCCGGTCGCTCTGCAACCGCACGGCCTGCTTGATCCGGTCGTACCGGTACGCCGGACCGACGTCGTGGGCCTCCATCCCGACCGCCTCGATGCAGGCGTCCGGCCCCCGGCCACCGGTCATCTCCCGGAGCGCGGCGAGCACGTCGACCCGGCTGTAGTCGATGGTCTCCACCCCGAGCCGCTGCTCCGCGACGCGGAGCCGTTCGGGCAGCCGGTCGATCACGATCACCCGCTCGGCGCCGAGCAGTTGGGCGGAGCGGGCCGCCATCTGGCCCACGCCACCGGCCCCCCAGACCGCGACCACCTCACCACCACGCAGGTCGCAGAAGTCGGCGGCCATCCAACCGGTCGGCATCGCGTCGGAGGCGAAGACCACGGCGTCGTCGGCGACCGCCTCCGGCACCGGGAACGCGCCGACGTCGGCGAACGGCACCCGGACGTACTCGGCGTGGCTGCCGGCGAAGCCACCGGCGGCGTGCGAATAGCCGATGATCCCCGCCGGCGCGTGCCCCCACAGTGTCTCGGTGAAGTTCGGCTGCGGATTGGAGTTGTCGCAGAGCGAGTACTGGCCGGTGCGGCAGTACCAGCAGCCGCCGCAGGCGAGTACCGATCCGACGACCACCCGGTCACCGACCTTGAGCTTGCCGACCTCCGGCCCGACCTCGACCACCTCGCCGGTGAACTCGTGGCCGAGGATGTCGCCCTCGCGCATCGCCGGCAGGTAGCCGTTGATCAGGTGCAGGTCCGATCCGCAGACGCTGCTCGCCCGCACCCGGACGATCGCGTCACCCGGGCCCTGGATCGTCGGGTCGGGAACCTCCTGCACGCGCAGCTTCCCGACGCCCTCCCAGCACAGTGCCTTCACGGCCGTCCTCCCGTCGACAGCTTCTCCCGGACGACCCGGGTGGTCCGCTCCGTGATGCCGGCCCGTCCGGAGGGTTCGGCCATGGTGGAGACCACCTCCCCCGCCTCGATCAGGGACTTGGCCCGCCGCAGCACCGTACGGAGCAGCTGGTCGAGGTCGCGTCCCCGCAGCACCGCCGCCCGATGTCCGACCCGGCTCTCCGGGTAGCGCAGCTCGACCCGTACCTCGGTGCCCCGGGCACCCGGTGCGGAAACCAGCTCGATCCGGCCCTGGTGCGGCGTCGGCCCCTCCTCGACCTGCCAGTGGAACGGGCCGGTCGCGGAGTCGGCGTGGACCTCGACGGTCCAGCCGGCCGTCCCGGACCCGCCGCTCAGGACCCGGCGCCGCTCGCCGTCACCCGGTCGCACCTGGACCTGCCGGTCCAGCATGGCCGAGAGGTGCGGCGACTGCCCGCAGTACTCCACGATGGACTCCGCCGAGCGGTCGACGGTGACCGCGCGTACGGTCCGGTATCCGCCGTCCTGCCGCGCCGGCAGCGATTCCCGGCGGCGCCGGGCGAGCAGGCCCGCTCCCACGCCGGCCGCCACCGTCACCGCCAGCCATCCACTGACCCTGCCAACCATGCCGATCCTCCCAACCCGAAGCCGGCGGCCGTTCCCGCCCGGTACGGCCGGCGCGGAACTCCCATGGGGACCGCCGCCACCCACGGATGGCGTACCCGGCGGGCAACGGGACAAACGCCTCAGCCATGCCGTCCCGCCGGTGGACGTGCCCGGTTCAGAGCAGCCCGGCGTTTCCGGCCACCGCCGCGGCCTCTGTCCGGTTCGACACCCGCAGCTTCCGCAGCAGGGATGCCGTGAGTCGCTTCACCGTGCGTTCGGAGAAGTTCAGCTCTTCGGCGATTTCCACCGTCCGACAACCTTTCGCAATAAGCTGCAGAAGCCGGCGTTCCTCGTCGTCGAGGATGGCCGTCGCCGGCAGCCCGTTGTACGTCGGGCGGAGCAGCGCGACGAGCAGCCCGGCAGGGAGCACCGCCCACCCGTCCAGAATCGCCATCAGCGGCGGCAGCAGCTCCTCGGGTTCGCTGCTCTTCGGCAGGTAACCCTCGGCGCCAGCCCGCAGCGCCTGCACCATCAGATCGGTGTCGTCCAGACCCGAGATCGCGACGATTCGTACCCGTGGCGCGGTCCGCCGGATGGCGGTGATGGCCCGGATCCCGCCCGGTGCCGGCATGTGCAGGTCGACCAGGGCCAGATCGGGTACGCACCGGCGGACCGTGGCCGCCGCGGCGGCAGCGTCACCGGTGGAGCCGACGATCCGGGCCCGCCCCTGGGTGCTGGTCGGAAGCAGCAGTTCGAGACCCCGGACGAAGAGGGGATGGTCATCGACCAGTACGAGGCGGAGGGTTGCGGATCCGGACACGCGGCGGCGTTTCCCGATCTGGGACCGATCATGCCCGGCCGGCCCGAGACCGCTCATCGCGCCGGTATCCGGGCTCCGCACGTCCGGGAACTCCCGACCGCCGGCTCCGTTGCCGCAGCGCCGGAGGAGACCGGGGCACCCGCTGCCGGAAGCGAGACGCTGCTGTTGCGGATGTTCTGCCACGAACTGCGGTCACCGATCGAGTCGCTACGCTCACTGACCCGGGCCCTGGCCGAGGAGCCGGTGCCGCTCGACCCGACGCAACGACATGGCCTGGCCGCCTTGGCGCAGGAACAGGCGGCACACCTGGCGGTGCTGTGCCGGCAGGCGATGTCGGTGACGCAGAGCCTGGCGGAGCCAATCGACCGGCCGGTCCCGCTGAGCCAGGTGTTGCCGACCGCCGTCGCGCCCCAGGCGCCGCCGCACCGGTTGACGGTACGGCTCTCCCGTGGTGCCGGTGCTCGGCTGGTACCCGCGCACCGGACCCGGCAGATCCTCGCCAACCTCGTGGACAACGCCCTGCGGCACGGCCCGCCGGAAGGCCACGTCCGGGTCTCCGCCTCGGTACGGGCCGGCGCACTGGTCCTGGTCGTGGCCGACGAGGGACGGTCGTGTCCAGCCCTGCTGGCTGCGCTGGCCCGGACCGCGCCGCCGCCCGGCGTCTCCGGACTCGGGCTGTGGATCGTCCGACAGCTGGTCGCCGCCGAGGGCGGCACGATCACGGCGTACCGGACCACGGGTGGAACGGCGGTACGGGTGAGCCTGCCCGCCCCGCGCTGCCTCCCCGGAGGTGGGGCCGGCCCGAGCTGACCCCTCCGGGCCGCCCGGTGACCCCGGCGGGCCAGCGGAGCGGGTAGCCGGGCACGGTCTGCCACTTCCAACAGGAGGACACCGTGTTCAGCCACGTCAAGGACCTGCAGTTCCACGCCAAGCCCGATGCTCCCGACGCCGCGTTCGCCCGGCGCCTCCAGGAGGTGCTCGGCGGCAAGTGGGGAGAGATGACGGTCGCCAACCAGTACCTCTTCCAGGGCTGGAGCTGCCGACTGCCCGGCAAGTACAAGGATCTGCTGCTCGACGTCGGCACCGAGGAGATGGGCCACGTCGAGATGATCTGCACGATGATCGCCCACCTGCTGGACAGCGCGCCACTGTCGTTGCAGGAGGCGGCCGCCGAGGACAACCCGATGCTGACCGCGATCTACGCCGGGTCGAACCCGGCGCACTTCATCCACTCCGGCGGTGGTCCGCTGCCGGTCGACAGTGCCGGGGTGCCGTGGAACGGCGCCTTCATCACCGCCAGCGGCAACCTGCTCGCCGACTTCCACCTCAACGTGACCGCCGAGGCGCAGGGCCGGCTCCAGGTCGCCCGGTTGTTCCACATGACCGACGACCCCGGCGTCAAGCAGATGCTGCGGTTCCTGCTGGCCCGGGACACCATGCACCAGAACATGTGGCTCGCGGCGATCGAGCAGCTCAAGGAGGACGGCCTCGAAGAGATGCCGGTCCCGGAGGCGTTCCCCGACGCCGAGCAGGAGAACGAGTTCGCCTACCAGTACATCAACTTCTCGGCGGGCGAGGAGGCGGCCGAGGGGCGGTGGGCCGCCGGCCCGAGCCCCGACGGCAAGGGACAGTTCAGCTACCAGGCGACCCCGACCTCGTACGCGGACGCGCCCGTACTGCCGCCGGGCGACCCGCGCCTGCACAGCACGCCGCCGTCCGGCACCTGACCGGCGGCAGATCACCGACCTGCCCCGTTCCGCCGCGCCGTCCCGCCGCGCCGATCCGTCGCCACGGCGGCGGGTCGGCGCGGCCTCACCCGGAAGACGGAAACCATGATCGAACTCCTGGCCCGCCCGTTGGCGGACGCGTTCATGCAGGTGGGGGTCTACGTCGCGGTGATGGTCGCGCTCTTCGGCTGGCTGCGCTGGCGGTACGGCGACCGGGTCACCGACCACCTGACCCACCGCCCCCGGCTCGGTCCCCTGGTCGGCGCGCTGCTGGGGGTCAGCCCCGGCTGCGGCGGCGCCATCATCCTCATGCCGCTGTACGCGCGCGGCAAGGTCTCCTTCGGTACGGTCGTGGCCGCCCTCGCGGCGACCATGGGTGACTCGTCCTGGGTGGTCATCGCCGCGAACCCCGAGTTCGCGTTCAAGATCCACGCTCTGCTCTTCGTCGTGGGCCTGGTCACCGGGTACGTCGTCGACATGCTCGGCATCGACCCGGCCCGGGCCGTCCGGTCGCCGAGGCGCTGGTTGCGGCGGCAGCACACCGACGCCCCGGCCGACGGGGCCAGCCGACCAGCCGAAGCGCCGGAGCCGCAGCGGCAGCTGGTGGCCCGGGCCGGCACCGGCGGCCGACCGGGGGCCCTCGACACCTTCCCGGCCCCGGCGACCCTGGCCGTGGCGGCGGCGGTGGCGCCGCTACGCCCGATCCGGATGTCCCTGGTGTTCTGGGGACTCACCATGCCGGCCTTCCTGGTGTCGGTACCGGTGGTGTTCCACGCCGTCGACCCGCAACGCCTCACCGCCGCGCTCGGCGGCGTCGACCCCTACCTCGCGCTCGGCTGCTGCGGAACGTTGATCGCGGTGCTCATCTTCGCCGCCGGGCGGGGCCGGTTCGCCGACGACACGGTCGACACCGCCACCCCGTCGAGCCGGCGGGAGGCGCTGCGGCACAGCGCACACGAGGCGTCGTTCATCACCGTCTGGGTGGCGGTGGCCTACGTCGGCTGGCAGGTGCTCAGCAGCACGACGGGTTTCGACGGCTCCGAACTCGCCTTCGCCGGAGTCGCCGGGGTGCTCGTCGGGGCGCTGATCGGCCTCGTACCGGGCTGTGCCGTCCAGATCGTCTTCACCGGCATCTTCGTCAGCGGCGGCCTGCCGGTGACGACGCTGGTGGCCAACGCGATCAGCCAGGACGGGGACGCCCTGATCCCGCTCGCGGCACTGCGCCGCCGGGCCGCCGCGACCGCAACGGTGATCACCACCATCCCGGCCCTCCTGGTCGGGCTGGCGCTGCTCGTACTGCTCCGCTGAAGGGGAGCCGGACGCGCGGCCGGCGCCCCGGAAACGGTCGTGGCGCCCGCCGGGCAGGGCTCCGGTACCGGGAGACATGGAAGTCGCCGTGCCGGGAAACCGGGGCGTGCCGAGTCGACCGGAGGAGGGTGACGAACGTGACCGCAGGTGTGAAGCAGGACGTACTGGACCTGTTGATCGAGCAGCACAAGCAGATCAAGACGCTGTTCAGTCAGCTCGGTCGTGCCGAGGGAAGTCAGAAGCGGGAGCTGTTCCAGGATCTGGTGCGCCTGCTCGCCGTGCACGAGACCGCGGAGGAGATCGTCGTGCACCCGACCGCACAACGCAAGATCGAACGGGGTGACACGGTCACCGGCCAGCTCCGGCACGAGGAGGACGAGGCCAAGAAGGAACTGGCCGCCCTCTACGACCTCGGTGTCGACCATCCCGAATTCGACCGGCGGCTGGCCAAGTTCGCCGAGGCGGTCTCCGCGCACGCGATCCGGGAGGAGAACGAGGAGTTCCCGTCGCTGCGCCGCAGCCTCTCCTCGGCCCAGCTCGGCAGGATGGCCGGAGCGCTGCGCGCGGCCGAGGCGATGGCGCCGACGCGTCCGCACCCGCACGCGGGTGAATCCGCCTCGGCGAACCTGATGGCCGGGCCACCCCTGGCGGTCTTCGACCGGATGCGCGACGCCGTACGCGACTGGCGCGAATCGCAGCGCGGCCAGGACTGACCGGCGTCAGCCCGGCTGGCGGGTCAGCGCCGCTGACCGGCCGAGGCGCGCTCGACCAGCGCTGCGGCGACGTCCCGGAGTTTGCGGTTGGAGTCCTGGGAGACCTTCGCGAGGATCGCGAACGCCTCGTCGGGGGTGCAGCGTCGTTCGGCCATCACGATGCCCTTGGCCTGCTCGATGACGGCCCGGCTCTGCATGGCCATCTGCATGTGCTGGGCCATCGAGGCGGTGGTGTCGTAGAGGTGTGCGTTGGCCAGGGCGACGGCGGCGTAGCCGGCGAACGCCTCGGCGAGCATGATGGCCTCGTCGTCGAACGCCTCCGGCTTGGCGCTGTGCACGTTGAGCGCCCCGAAGACCGTCTCCTGGACCGGCAGCCCGATCGAGAGCGAACTGCCCACTCCCTCCGCCCGGGCCTGGGCGCTCCACTCCGGCCAGCGGCTCTCGGTGGCTGTGTCGGGCAGGGAGATGGTCGCGCCGGCCCGGGCGGCGTCCAGGCACGGACCGTGCCCGGCCTGGTACTGCCGCTCGTCGAGGCTCAGCGCGAGTCGACTGGTGAACGCGGCGGTGCGCGGCTCGTCACCGCTCAGCAGCGTCACCGACACCTCGTCCGCGTTGGTGAGCGTCCGCCGGGCGAGCTGGGCGATCCGGTCCAGGACCCCGTCGAGGTCCGTCTCGGCGAGCCTGATCTGCCCGAGCTGGGTGAACGCCTCGGTGGGGTCGAGCGACGTGTCAGACATGGGAAATCCTCGGAGAACGACGGCCCGGGCCGTCGTCCCGGTTACGGCCCGGGGGCGATGGCAGCCCACGGTCGCGGGCCGCTGCGCAGATCAGCCCGAGCTGGATCCGGTGACCACGCCTGCCTCCGACGCCGGTTCGCCAACTGCTCGGTGGTCATCGGGCGCAGACCCCCACCATACGCCGACGCACCGGAACTTCCCGGTCCGCCGTGGCCAGGATGGCGCCGAGTGGCGGGGGGCAGCGGTGCCCACTAGACTGCACACGGGTCAAACCATGCGCCCATCCCACTCTCCGAGAAGAGAGAAGTCTCTGATGGCCGCGCGCTGGTTCTCCGTACCCCTTTCCCTCGCCAGATCCCTCGTCAAGGTCGCGCCGTTCCTCCTCGACGCCGGGCCGCAGCCCGCCCGGAGACGACCGGCCACGACCCGGCGGCGCCCGTCGCTGGCCTCACCGGTGGCGGGTGCCTTCCCGACGGCCGGCCTCGTCGACGCCGCCGGGTTCACCGTCTCCCAGCACGTCGAGCCGGCAGCGCCGCACACCGGGGCGGACGACCAACTGGTGGTGCGCCCGGCCGGCGAGATCGACCTGGCCACCGCACCACTGCTACGGGAGGCACTGCTGAACGCCGTGCACCGGCACCCACGGGTCTGCTGCGACCTCGGCGACGTCACCTTCTTCAGCGCCGCCGGGATAACCGCCCTGATGATCGCGTACGGGCAGGCCCTCGGCGCCGGATGCCGATTCACCGTACGCCGGCCGCACGGCATGACCCGACGCCTCCTGCACCTCGCCGGGCTCGGGCAACTGCTCGGCATCCCCGCCGAACCCCACCAGCTGGACACACTCTCGTAAATGCCTGCCACCGCGTCGGCGCTGAACCGCCGGAGGGCGGGCCGAGCCGCTGAACTCCCGGAGGGCGGGCGAGCCGCTCAACCACCGGCGGGCTGGCCGAGTTCCGTCCGCAGCCGTGCCACCGCCTGCGGTAGCGACCAGTCCAACGCCGCCTCGAACGACCGCACGCCGACGATCCGGTCGAGAAGCTGCCAGCCGAGCCAGTAGCCGCACCGTCCGGGCAGTTCGCCGGGGCGGTCGATCGCGCCGCTGAACCAGTGCTCCGACACGTCCGTGCGCTCCAGCTCCCGGGATGCCCGAACCCGCAGCGCGGCCGCCATTCCGGCACACCGGTCGAGCCAGACGCTGGCGTCGGAGCGGAACCAGAGATGCCCGCTCGGGGAGATCCGGGGCAGCAGTCGGCCGGTGGCGTGGACCGCCAGCCCCTCCCGGAACAGGTCGGCGCCGAGGTGGTCGGCCGGCCAGGCACGCGCGGAGCGGCGCTGGTGCACCAGGTGGACCAGCTCGTGCAGGGCGAGCACGACATCGAACGGCGGCTCGGGCAGCTGTTCCACCCCGAGGAAGAGCGTCGGTTCGCCCCGTACCGACGCGACCCAACCGTTCGCCTGGCCGAGCCCCACCATCAGCACCACCTGGATCGGCGGGTCGAGGTGAAGCCGGTCGGCGAGCAGCCCCGCCGCTTCCCGTACCGCCGCCTCCGCCCGCTGCGCCGCCGTACGCAGCTCGGCCCGGCGGTCGACCAGACCGGGCAGCCGATCCGGAGCCGACCCGGGGTCGACCCAGGACCGGACGGCGGTGAAGATCTCGGCGTCGGGTTCCACGACCTCGCGACGCCACCGGTCGGCCAGATCGCCCCCGGATCCGCGACCGGCGAAGTCGGCGAAGCGTCCCACCAGGTCCAGCACATTCATCGCGCTATTCCCCGGTAGCCCTCGTGGCGGCGTTCCCCGACGAGCTGTTCCCGGCTCGGTCGGCGAGGCCGGGGTACATCCGCTCGGCCGGCAGCCCCCGCCGACAGCAGCGGCGCCGCCGGGTCACGACCGACCTCCGCCGACGACCGGGCGACCACCGGACGTTCACCGCCAGCCGCTCCCCCGTCGAGCCGGTCGAGTCGGTCGAGTCGGTCGAGCAGGCTCCGGGCCGCCTCGACGTCGGCGGGCACCCGACGGCGGTGGCGCAGCGCCCAGCCCAGCTCGCGGCCGGCGTCGACCAGACCGCGCCGGCCGTGCGGCGTACGCCCCGCCTCGGCGAGGGTGCGCAGGACCACCGGCACCGGGCGCCGGAGTACGGCGGTGAGGACCCGGTTGCGTGCCTCCATGCGGTGCCGGGCCCGCTGGTCCCGGCCGGCCACGCCGGGATGGTGGTACGCGACGAGCCCGGGCGCGTACGCGAGTCCCCAGCCGGCCGCCGCCAGGTCCAGCGCCAGCAGCGCCTCCTCGCCGTACACGTGCAGTCTGGGGTTGAAGCCGCCGACCTGGCGGAAGGCCCGACGGCGGAGAACGGTCGCGCAGGCCAGGAAGCCGAGTACCGCCGGGCCGGGCAGGTCCGGCGGCGTGCCGAGGGGCTGCTCGGCCATTGCCGCCGACACCGGGTCGAGGCGTCGTTCCGGACCGACCCGCACCTGGCCGGTCAAGAGACCGGCGCGGGGGTGGGCCTGGAAGAGCCGTGCCGCCTGCTCCAGCGCGCCGGGCGCCCAGTAGGAGTCGTCGTCGGCGAAGGCGACCAGCGGGGTACGGGCCAGCTCGACGCCGACGTTGCGGGCGGCGGCACCGGCGTTGTGGTCGAGCCGGACGACCTGGATCTCGGGGAAGCGGCTCGCCACCGCCTCCGGGGTGCCGTCGGTGGAGGCGTTGTCCACCACGATCACCGGCGCCGTGTGCCGGGCCAACGATGCCAAGAGCTGTTCCCGCCGGTTCCGGGTCGCCACCACCACGGTCAGATCAGACATGATCAGGCTGGTACCCCCACCCCGGGCCGCTATGTCGGTCACCGGCTGCCGATTCCGGGCCCGGTGTGCGGCCGGTGCCGGTCCGGCCCGGATGGGTCGGGAGCCTGCCCCGGCATTGCGCCAGGACTGGCAGGTCACCGGGGGTGGCGTCAGAGTTGTTCGCGTACCCCCGCCTCGCGGGCGACGCCGCGTAGTTGAGCGGCTACCGAGTCGTCGCGGACGGCGTGACCGGGTCCTCGGCGCAGCAGCGGCAGGACCGTCCTCCGGCGTACGTCCTCCAGCTCGAACCCCACGGCGGCGTAGAGCGCGACCGCCGCCAGCACCAGCCCGCACCAGCCGGCCGCGGTACGCCAGTCCGGTGCCGCGGTGATCTCGGCGATTCCGGTGACGGCGAACCGCAGCGCGCTCAGCCCGATGACGGCGGCGGCGACGAGCTTTCCGGTCGCCGCGGCGGTCGGCACCAGCAGTGCCGCTGCGGCGCAGAGCAGGACGACACCGAGTCCGGCACTACTGGCCCCGGCCGGGCTGGTCAGCGTCACCACGCCGACGGTGGCCCAGGTGCCGGCGAGGATTCCCATGCCGGTTCCGGCGACCGGGTCCCGGGCGAGGAAGCCGAAGACGGCGGCGAGGAACTGCACCGGTACGGTGAACAGGAGCGCGCCGAGCGCCACCTGCCGGTGCTGGTCGGCCGGCACCCAGCCGAGTTGCAGGCAGCTGAACGCGGCGGTCGCCACGACCAGCCCGAGGAAGCCCAGCGGCAGCGGGGTGCCGACCGGACGCAGCGCGATCCGGGTGACGGCCAGATGCTCCCGGTCGCGGTCGTCCATCAGCTCACCAGGGCTTGGGCGGAGGTCTCCTTGAGCTTGGCGTTGGCCCAGCGGGCCTGGCGCAGGGTCTGCGGATGGCAGCGCTTGGCCAGTGCGAGCAGCTCCAGGTCCCGGGTGGCCTGGGCGACCTGGGCCAGGATCTCCCAGTCCAGCGAGACACCGGAGGCGTCCCGGTAGAGGTGGCGCAGGTCGGCGAGGAGGAGCAGCCCGGGCTCGCGGTGCCGGCCGAGCAGTTCGGACGCCTTCTGCTCCACCGTCGAGAGCAGCCCCGACTCGTCCCGGGCCTCCTCGTCGAGGCGCAGCCCGTAGTCGCGGCCGACCCGGGCGAGTTCGGTGACGTGCTGCTGGGACCAGCGGGACAGGTCACGCGCGACGTGGTGTACCTCGTGGTCGGCCTTGTGCCGGTCCGCCAGCCGCAGCAGGTCGACGGCGAGCTTGTTCTCCGAGCGGTGCAGCTCCCGGATGACCATGTCGATCTTGTTCATCGGTCGCCTCCGACCGCCGGAGCGGAGGCCGCGACCGTTCGCGGGCCCTCCGGCAACCGCTCGTCGACCAGCGCGGCGGAGCCGCCCGCCGTGCCCGGGACCCCGGCCGCCACGGGCCGGGACCCGGTGGTCGTCGGCGCCGTCGCGGGTGCCCCGTCGCCGCCGCTCACCCGGGTCACCCGGGCCACCGCCGACTTGAACAGCGGCTGCTTCGACACCGGATCCCAGTCGGTGATCGTCAACTCGTTGGCCGCCCGGCCCTGCTCCCGGCCGTCCGGCCCGGACCCGCCGGGTTCGTCCCAGTAGCCGTAGTGGAAGGGGAGGAAGAGCACGTCCCGCCGAATGCCGCTGACCCGCAGCCGGGCCCGTACCGCACCGCGCGGGGTGGCGATCTCCAGCAGATCGCCCTCGGCGAAGCCCTGGTCCGCCGCGTCGGTGGCCGCCATCTCCACCCATACCTCCGGCGCCGCCGCCTGCAACTGCGGCGCCCGCGCCGTCTTCGTCCGGGTGTGGAAGTGGTACAGGGTACGGCCGGTGATCAACTGGAACGGGTACTCCTCGCTCGGCAGCTCGTGCGGCGGAAGGTACTCGGCCGCCTTGATCACCGCCTTGCCCGAGGGGTTCAGCGCCGCGTACTCGGTCGCCTCCAGCGGCGCCCCGGTGACCAGGTCCCGGCCGTAGCTCTCGCAGTAGTCCGGTGCGGCCCAGAACTTGCCGTCGGCGTAGAGGCGCTCGGTGCCGTCGGGGTGCTCGGCGTCGCAGGGCCACTGGATCCCGGTGCCGCCCCGCAGCTTGGCGTAGCTCAGCCCGGTGTAGTCACACGGCCGCCCGGCACTGCACTCCTGCCACGCCCTGAACGCGCCCTCCGGGTCGGTCCAGCCCACCAGCGGCTGCCCGTCGTCGTCGCGCAGGTCCAGCCGTCGGGCGTAGTCGACGAAGATGTCCAGGTCGGGCCGGGCCTCGCCGGGCGGGTCGACCGCCTTCTCCGACAGGTGCACCGTCCGGTCGGCGTTGGTGAAGGTGCCGGTCTTCTCGCCCCAGGTCGCGGCGGGCAGCACCACGTCGGCGAGCTGCGCGGTCTCGGAGAGGAAGATGTCCTGCACCACCAGGAAGAGCCGCTCCTGGCGGAGGATGCCCCGGATCCGGGCCAGCTCCGGCAGCGACACCGCCGGATTCGTACAGCTCACCCAGAGGAAGCGGATCGACCCCTCCTCGGCGTACCGCATCATCTGCATCAGGTTCGTCGGCGGCGAGTAGTGCGGGATCCGCATCGGGTCGATGTTCCAGATCCGGGCCAGCTCTTCGATGTGCCGCTGGTTGGTCCAGTTCCGGAACGCCGGCAGGTCGCCGTCGGCGCCGCACTCCCGGGTGTTCTCGGCGGTCGGCTGGCCGTTCATCTGCAGCAGGCCGCAGCCCGGCCGGCCCAGCATGCCGCGCACGATGTGGATGTTGTTCACCTGTACGGCGGCGGCGGTGGCCTGGTGCGACTGGTAGAAACCCTGCAACACCGTGGAGAGCAGCCGCTGGGCGGTACCGATCAGCCGGGCCGCCTCGCGGATCCGCTCCACCGGTACGTCGCAGACCCGGGCCGCCCGCTCCGGCGGATACTCCTCGACCCGTTGGCGCAGCTCCTCGAAGCCGACCGCGTGCGCGGAGACGTACTCCTCGTCGACCCAGCCGTTGGCGACGATCTCGTGCAGCAGCGCGTTCATCAACACCACGTTGGTGCTCGGCCGGGGCGCCAGGTGCACGGTGGCGGCCCGGGCCACCGGCGTCTGGCGGGGGTCGACGCAGACCACCGCCGGCGGGTTCGGGCCGGCCAGCCGGTCCAGCACCCGGGTCCAGAGCACCGTCTGCGTCTCGGCCATGTTGTGGCCGTACAGCACGATCACGTCGGCGTGGTCGATGTCGGTGTACGAGCCGGGCTGGCCGTCGGAGCCGAACGACTCCTTCAACGCCTCGGCGGCGGTGGCCGTGCAGAGCCGGGTGTTGCCGTCGATGTGGTTGGTGCCGATCCCGCCGTGCGCGATCAACGCGAGGGTGTAGTACTCCTCCAGGAAGAGCTGCCCGGTGGTGTAGAAGCCGATCGCGCTCGCCCCCTGCTCGTCGAGGAGGTCCCGGGTCCGGTCGACCACCAGACCCATCGCGGTGTCCCAGTCGGTCTCCACCAGGCGGCCGTCCCGGCGGACCAGTGGTCGGGTCAGCCGGTCGGGGGAGGCGTTGGCCTGCCACCCGAAGAGGTCCTTCGGGCCGAGCCGGCCGTGGTTCACCCGGTCCACCGCGCGGCCCCGTACCCCGACGATCCGGCCGTCCTTGACCGCCATGTCGAGGCCGTCGCCGTTGGAGTGCAGGATCGAGGCAGACTGTACCCACCGGTCGACGTCCTCCGGGCGTACCCCCTCGGCGAGGAACGTGTCCACCCGGACCGGCCACGACTCCCCCGGCCCGTACGGGGTCCGGCTCCCCCACGGTTGCGCGATCCGGTCAACGCTGCCCATCGTGTCCTCCTCCGCCCGCTCGATCCGTCGATCGCACCGGATCAGCCCGGCCCTTCCGACCCTGGCACCGAGCGCGGCCGTTCGCACCTCGAACGGCCGACTCGGTCGGAAGTGGCGCCCGGGTCAGAAGGCGTGCCGGTAGAGCGAGCATCCCCGGCACACGTCCGGGGGTTCGTCACCCGAGAGGCGTCGGCGGAACTGCCGGTACGGCTCGCCGTACCAGATCTGCGGAAAGCTCTGTTCGCCGAGCCGGCCGAGCGACACCCGGTCGTCCCCCATCACCATGCAGCACGGCTGCACCACGCCGGTACTGGTGATGTAGGCCGCCTCCCAGGGCCAGGAGCAGCCCGGACCGTCGCGTCGACCGGTCTGCGGCGGCACCCCGGGGTACGGCAGCCGCAGCCGGACCCCGTGCTCCCGCGCCACCCGGCGGGCGTCGTCGAAGACGGCGGCGGCCCACGCCGCGTCCTCCCCGGCCCACAGCGCCTGCGCGGAGGTGAACCGCCGGATGTCGTCGTAGCGCCCGGCGGGATCGGTGTCGGAGAAGCTGTGCGACAGGTTCTGCACGTGCAGCTCGTCGACACCGAGGCGGGCGAGCAGCCGGACCAGTTCGGGCAGCTCGGCGACGTTGTCGCGCATCGCGACGAAGACCACCCGGATCCATGGGGTGGCGCTGCCCGCCGCCCGCTTGACCTGGACCAGCTCGGCGAGGTTCGACACCACGGCCTCGAAGTCGGCACCCTCGCGGACCGCCGTGTAGCCGGCCGCGCTGGCGCCGTCGAGCGAGACGTGCAGCCAGTCGACCCGGCTCCGCACCAGTTCCTCGGCCCGGCGGCGGTTGAGCAGCGTGGCGTTGGTGTTGAACCCGACGGTGATCCGCCGGGCGACGGCCGCCGCGATCATCTCCATCAGGTACGGCGAGAGCAGGGGCTCGCCGAGCCCCTGGAGGGTCAACCGGTTCAGCGTCGGCACCTCGTCGATGATCTGCCGGAACAGCTCCGGCGGCATCGCACCGGCGAGCTTGTTCACCGGCGGCCGGTACCGCACCAGGCACATCACGCAGCGCAGGTTGCAGGCCGAGGTGATCTCGAGTTGCAGGTGTGGCGGCAACGGCGGATGCGGATCATCGCCCGACATGCCACCCCATGCCCGATGCCCGGACGGCCCAAACCTGTCCCGCGCCGACCGGACACGCAGGTGTACTTCCCGAACTCCTGGGTACGGTGCTCTGCGGTTCAGAGGTGAGCCTATGGGTGACCGCCGATCCGGTGTCGCGACGGATTTCCCCCTGCCCCGACGTTCCTCTCCGGAGGTCCTCATGCCCGCCCGACCATTGTTTCCGGCGTCGGCCGAACATTCCCGGTGCGACGTGGTGTTGTCACTGGAGTTGACCAGACGGGGAACGCTGGCACTGCTCAAGGTGATCGGCAGAGTGGAGATGGAGAACGCTCACCTGCTGGTCGAACTGGTCGACTGCCTCACGGCTGACCGGCCGACGCGACTCGTGGTGGACCTCTCCGGGACGACCCTGCTCTCCGCCCACGGACTGACGGCGTTGCTCCAGGTCCAGCGGGCGGTCGCCGCGGCCGGCGGGCTGCTCGCGCTCCGCAACCCGTCACCGGCCACCCGGTACGCCCTGGGTGTCTCCGGGGTCCTGCACCAATTCGAGGTACAGGACCATCCGGTACGGCACTGTCCGGAGCCCATGGTCCGGCCGGAAAAGGTGGCCGGACGGAAACCACATCTTCCGACGTCACGGAAATATGAGCCTCCCTCCGTTGCCTCCGGAACGGCATAGACGCCGAAATCCGCATGGTCTGATGGAAGTTTCCGATGTCATCCACAGGTAATTCGGAGAAGGAGAGAACATGGTTGCCCAGCCCCGGCCGCAGGCCACCGTCACGTTCGTCGGTACGGCAACCACCCTGCTGAGACTCGGCGACATCACCCTGATGACCGACCCGAACTTCCTGCACGCCGGTCAGCGCGCCTACCTCGGCTACGGGCTCTGGACCCGGCGGCGTACCGACCCCGCCATCCGGATCGGGGAGCTTCCGCCCCTGGACGGCATCGTCCTCTCGCACCTGCACGGCGACCACTTCGACCGGGTCGCCCGGAGGAACCTGCCGAAGAGCCTTCCCATCATCACGACGCCGGAGGCGCAGGGTCGACTGGACCGCTGGGGATTCGGCTCGGCCACCGCCCTGAGCACCTGGGAGAGTCACGAGATCAGTCGGGGCGATCACCTCGTACGGATCACCGCGGTACCCGGCAAGCACGGGCCGGGCCTGCTCGCCCGCGCCCTACCCCCGGTGATGGGCAGCATCCTCGATCTCGAAGCGAACGGGGAGCGCCGGCTCCGGCTCTATGTCACCGGGGACACCCTCCAGCACGCGGCGCTGGCCGAGATCCCGCGACGCTTTCCCGACATCGACGCCATGCTGATCCACCTGGGCGGGACCAGGCTCCTCGGCGTACTCGTCACCATGGACGACCGGCAGGGCGTCGACCTGGTCCAGCTCGTCCGGCCGAGGCTGACCCTGCCCATCCACTACGACGACTATCCCGTCTTCCGGTCCCCGCTGCGGGACTTCCTCGACCTCGCCCGGCGGCAGGGGCTCGAACCGGGCGTCCGGGCCATCCACCGCGGCGAAACCGTCTCACTCTTCGATCCCGGCCCCGGCACCACGGCGGCGGACCGCTGAGCGCCCGGACACCCCTGACGCCGACGTCACTGTGCGCCGCCGTCGACGACGCCGGAGGAGGTACGCCTGAGCACCGGTCGTCCGGTCCGGAACGCCTCCTCCGCGATGTCGGCGGCCCGGCCGAGGCCGTCCAGCTCGGCTATCCGGCGCTGGCACTCCCGGGCCTTCGTCCGGTAGGCCGGGTCGGCGCGGACCTTCTCGATCGCGACCCGCAACCTGGCCGCGCTGGCCCGGTGCACCGGAACGAACTCGCCCACCCCGAGGTACTTCAGCCGGGCGGCCACCCCGGGCTGGTCGTTCGTCACCGGCAGCGCCACCATCGGCACGCCGTGGGTGAGCGACTCCAGCGCCGTGTTGATCCCGGCGTGCGTGACGACCAGGGACGCCCGGGCGAGCAGCTCCAGCTGCGGCGCGTACGGGACCACGACCGGCCCGCCCGGCAGGCCGGTCGGTGGTGCCACCTCGTGGCTGCCCATCCCGATCACCAGTTGCGCGTCGAGCCCGGCGCAGGCGGTCGCGATCGCCTCGAAGATCCGTGGCAGGCGGTTCTGGAGCGTCCCCATCGAGGCGTAGATCAGCGGGCGGTCGTCCAGGCTCTCCCAGGGGAACGAGACCGGTTCGCTGCTCTCCTCGTCGTGGAACGGGCCGGTGTAGTGGAAGCAGTCGGGCAGCTCCCTGCGGGGGAAGTCGAAGAAGGCCGGCTGCTGGGTGATCTGGGCCAGCCCGAGTCCGTCGTTCAGCCCGCGTACCGGGGTCATCCGCCACTCGGCACGGCGATCGTTGATCCGTTTCACCACCGGCGCGATCACCCGGTCCATCACCCGGTAGCCGAGCATGTTGCGCAGGCGCGCCGGGGCGGAGTCGCGGTAGGGCCAGGCGGTCATGAAGGGCGGCACGGTCGGCTCGGCGTTCAGCGCCATCGCGTTGCAGACGGTCACGACGGGGATGTCGAGCCTTTCGGCGACGGTGTTGGCCGCGCCGTAGACCTGGTCCACGAGCAGGGCGTCCACCCGGTGCTCCCGCAGCAGCGGCGGCAGGTCGCGCAGCAGTACCTCGACCTCGCGGACGTAGCCCCGGACGATGAACCGGACGGCGGCGAGCCCGGAGAGCCGGCCCTGTTCTTCGGAGAAGCGGGCCAGCGAACCGGGCGGGAACTCCCGCTCGCCGACCGGCACGAACTCGAACCCGGCGACGTACGGCTTCGGCGCGGCGTCCGGCAGGGAGAAGAGGGTCACCTGGTGGCCCCGTCGGAGCAGCTCGCGGCCGAGGGTGGACATCGGGCTGAGATGACCGGTGTAGTCCGGGCAAACTATACCAATACGCGACACGATGCCTCAACTCTCTCGCTCTGGTCAGACCACCGTCGTCAGCCGCGACGGATGTACCGAGAAGGTGGCCGGGGTGTGCCCGACGATCTCGCCGTCCACCTCCAGCGGCAGTGGGATCTCCGCCTCGATCCGGAGCGTGCGGACCTGCCGGCGACGGATCGCGGGATGCCGTGCCCCGTTCCCGCGCAGCACCTGCCACATCGTGCCGACCACCCCGACCCGGCCGAGGCCGAGCACCTGCACCGCGTCCAGATAACCGGCCTCCGGCGGCTCCGTGGACCCGAAGGTCAGTCCCCCGGCGAAATACGGGACCTTGAGCACCGCGACGTTGCTGACGGAGTGCCGCGACACCTCCCCGTCCAGCTCCAGCCGCACCTCGACCGGCCGCCAGCCGAGCAGCACCCGGGCGCTGGAGGCCGCCTCGGCGAGCTGGAGGTTGACCCGCTTGAGTACGCGGTTGACCGGAGTCTTCTCGGTGAACCGCAGCCCGACCATGCTGATCAGTCCCACCGTGCAGTTGACCAGGAAGAAGCGGTGCGCGGGGGTGCCGTCGGGCCGGGTGAAGGTCACCGAACCGACCTCGGTTTCCCGGTCCCGACCACGGTCGAGCAGGTCACCGAGGTCGGTGACCGGATCCAGGCCGCGGACGAAGTCGTTGCAGGTCCCGGCGGGGACGTACCCGAGCCGGACCTTCTCGTCGCCCGTCTCGAGTATCCCGTTGGCGACGTCGGAGAGCGTCCCGTCCCCACCGATCGCGACCACCGTGCGGTATCCGTCCGTCACCGCCTGCCGGCCCAGCTCCACGGCATGGCCGGGATAGCGGGTCTGCCACAGGTCGGCCCCGGGCAGTTCGGCGGGAAGCCGCCGCTCCACCATCCGCCGACGCTGGACCCCGGAGGCCGGGTTGACGATGCAGACGACCCGCTCCCCGTCATCGGCCACCATGGCCCGCTTCCTCCTGCTCGAGTCCGGCGATGGTGCGGGCCAGCGCCTCCGCCACCGGAACCCGGGGGGTGTAGCCGATCGACCTGATCCGGTCGAGGTCGTACCGCATCCCGCCGGCGACGGAGCGGACCGCGTACCGGGTGAGCATCGGCCGTCCGCTGCCGACACCGATCCGGGCCAGCCCGGCAAGCTCGGAGAGGGCCGCCACGCCCAGCGCCGCCGGGAACGGGACCGACCGGGTCGGCGGCAGCACCCCCACCTGCTCGGCGACCCGGTCGAAGAGCTGCCCCACGGTCAGGCCGTACGAGTCGCCGACGATGAACCGGCCGCCCGCGCACTCGGGCGTGGTGCCGGCCAGCACGATCGCGTCGGCCAGGTTCTCGCTGTAGGTCAACTCGATCGGGGCGGCGCCCCGGCCGATGTGCACGAGTTTGTCGTCCCGCAGCCCGCGCACCAGCTCCGGGATGAAGTGCCGGTCACCGGGGCCGAATATCCAGGTCGGATAGATCACGGTGATGTCGAGCCCGCGCCGCTGGTACGACCACGCGAGGTTCTCCCCCGCCAGCTTGGACCGGGAGTACGGGTAGCCCGGGACCCGCTTCGGCGACGTCTCGTCGATGACCCGGCGGGCGTCGAACCCGAAGACGTCGACGGTGCTCAGGTAGACGAAGCGCCGCACCCCGCAACGCAGCGCCTCCTCCAGGATCGCCCGCGTCCCGTCCCGGTTCACCTGCCAGATGCGGCGACCGGGCCGCCAGTCACTCAGGTCGGCAGCCGCGTGCACCACGAGTTCGACGCCCTCGCACGAGCCGCGCAGCGTCGCCGGGTCGGTCAGGTCCCCGAGATGCTCGGCGTATTTCGCGCCGCCCGGGGCGGGCTCGCGGACCAGCCCGCGCACCGACCAGCCAGCCTCCAGAAGTGCCGCCGCGACCGCCCGGCCGACGCAGCCGGTGACCCCCGTCACCAGCGCCACGCCCCGCCCCATCACACCCCTCTCGCCAGCAGCTTCTGGAGGTCGTCGAGCAGCCCGCCGGCGGGATCGATCGCCCGCATCTGCGGCAGCACGTCCCGCAGGTCCCGGCGTGCACCGGACTCGTCGAAGAAGAGCAGCTCCGGCCCGGCGGTCAGCCGCCCCACCTCGACCGCGTCCAGTCCGTGTTCGGCCAGCGCCCGGGCGCAGCGGTCCCCGTCGGCGGCGTCGACCGCGTAGAGCAGCTCGAACTCGCCCCACTCCCCGGCGGCCATCAGCCAGCGGGGCAGCCCGAAGGAGTCGGCGAGCGCGGCCGCGGCGGGGTCGTACACCTCGGCCGGCAGCGTGGCCTCGACACCCAGCCCGTTGATCTCGGCGAGACTCACCGCCGCGTTCAGCAGCCCGTCGCTGGTGTCGACGCACGCCCTTGCGTAGCTCCGCAGCGCGTCGCCCGCGGCCACCCGGGCCTCGGGCAGCCACGGCTGGCCGTCGTCGGTCCGACCCAGCGCGAGGCCACGGAATCCGGCGGCGTTGCCGGCGCCGATCCGGCCCGTCGCGTACAGCGCGTCGCCCGGCCGGGCACCCACCCGGCTCAGCAGGTGGCCGCGCCGCATCGTCCCGATCGCGCAGGAGGTGAAGCTCTCCTCCCGCGCCCAGTTGGTGTCGCCGCCGACGATGTGGCAGCCGTACCGCTGCGCCGCGTCGGAGGCGCCACGTCCGAACTGGCGGGCGTCCTCGGCGCTCCACGCGTCCCTGACCAGCGAGCACGACACCAGCACGGCCACCGGGTCGGCGGCGACGGCGGCGAGATCGCTCACGCTGACCGTGGTGGTCAGCCACCCCTTCGCGTACGGCGTCGGCGCGGTGGCCAGCTCGGCGCCGTCGTTCAGCGTGTCGACGGTCATCGCCAGGACTCCGGCGGCGCCGAGGTCGAGCAGTTCGGCGTCGGCCTCGAAGGCGGCGTTGAGCTGGCGCGGCGACCGGGTCATCCCCTCCCGCATCGCCGTGATCAGGGCGCCCTCGGCGGCGTCCAGATAGAGCCGGGTCCAGTCGACGGAGGTCACGTCACGCCTGCCGGGAGGAGTGCGTCGCCCGGAGCGTGAGTTCCAGGTAGAGCATCATCGGGACGGCTGCCACCAGGAAGAAGGTCGGCCGGTGCAGCGCGCCGAGGGAGAGCACGAAGAGCGTGGTCGCCCTGGTGAACCAGAGCAGCGCCTCGTACGCCCTCGCCTCGGGTGCCTGGATCAGGTTCACGAGGCTCCGCGTGAAGGCCAGCCCCGAGGCGACGAGCAGCAGCCAGAAGGCCGCCTGGGCGTAGGCGCCGCGTTCCGGGCCCGCCAGCGCGCCCACCGCCGCCGCGCCCAGGGCCACCGGCGGGAAGATCAGCGCGACCAGGCTCGACGTGCGGGTACCCACGGCCACCGGCAGCGTACGGTAGCCCGCCAGCCGGTCCCCCTCGATGTCCTTGAAGTAGCCGACGAGGCAGAAGCCGCTCAGCACGACCGCGACGAGCGCCGTCTGGAACCACGTCGTGGCCGGGATGTCCAGCCACCCGGCGTCGGGCCGGACCGCGACCGCGCCGAGCACGGTGAAGAGCGACATGTCCACGCCGTTGGCGAGGTTGCCGACCATCGGGATGCCCTTGGTCCAGGTGTAGACCAGGTGCCCGGCGATCGCGATGGCGCTCCAGATCGCGAGTGCCGGCGCGACGACGACGGCCACCAGCAGGAGGATTCCGGAGAGCGACAGGGTCAGCGCGAGCCCGGCGTGCGGGTTGATCAGCCCGGCGACGAAGGGTCGGTCCGGGGCGTTGACGGCGTCGGCCTTGCGGTCGAACCAGTCGTTGATGACCACGCCGACGCCGTAGCCGAAGATGCAGAAGAGCAGACCGACGACCACGCTCGCGGTGGTGGCCCCGGCCGACGGCGCCGTCATGCCGACCAGACCGGCCGAGAGGGACAGGGGTACGAAGTGGAATCTCCACATCTTCGCCCACGCGACCGCCCGGTCACGGGGCCGGATCGGGTTCTGGACCTGGGTGACGCTCATCGGGCCTCCGTTCGGGCGGCTGACGGGCCGCCGTACCTCGTCGAGTGGCGCTGACCCTCCACGGAAGGGATCGGGTTACCGCTGCGGGGCAGGCTCACCGGACGCCTTCCACGACGTACTCCGCCGACGGCAGGTCTGCCAGCGACCAGTCCGGCGGCGTCAGCTCGCGGACCTCGGCGAACGCGGCCACGGCCCGCTTGAGCTGCTCCGGGGTGTGGGTCGCGGTGAAGCTGGCCCGCACCCGGGCCGAGGCCGCGGGCGGGATCACCGCGTTGACGTAGACCCCACGCTCCAACAGGCTGCGCCAGGTGAAGAGGGTCGGTACGACGCCGTCGAGCGGTATGCAGACGATCGGCGTCTCGCTGGGCAGCGGCTCGTATCCGAGGGCGGTCAGCTCGCGGTGCACGTAGGACGCGTTCTCCAGTGCCTGCCGGCACCGCCACGGCTCGGCCCGGAGGATCCGCAGCGCCGCCTGGGCGGCGGCGAGGCTGGCCGGTGGCGCGGCGGCGCTGAAGATGAGACTGCGGGCGTGGTGTCGGAGGTACTCGATGACGTCGGCCGGCCCGAGCACCGCTCCGCCGATCGACGCCAGCGACTTGCTGAAGGTGACGGTGACGAGGTCGACCTGCTCGGTCAGGCCGAAGTGCGCGCTGGTGCCCCGGCCGTCGGCCAGGACGCCGAGGCCGTGCGCGTCGTCGACCAGGAGGCGGGCGCCGTATTTCTGGCAGAGCCGCACCGTCTCCGGCAGCGGGCAGAGGTCGCCGGCCATCGAGTAGACCCCGTCCACCACGACCAGCCGGCCGGCGTCCGGCGGGCAGGCCGCCAGCCGCCGCTCCAGCTCCGCCATGTCGTTGTGGGCGAACCGGCGTACCTTGGCCGGGCTCAGGCCGCACCCGTCGTAGACCGAGGCGTGCGCCTCGCGGTCGATGATGACCACGTCGTTGCGGGAGAGCAGTGCCGCGATCACGCCGAGGTTCGCCTGGTAGCCGGTCGGGAAGACCAGTGCGGCCGGCATGCCGAGGAAGTCGGCCAGTTCCCGCTCCAGTTCCTCGTGCAGCGGGGTGTTCCCGTTGAGCAGTCGTGAACCGGTACGCGACGAGCCGTACTCCTCGATCGCCGCCTGCGCCGCGGCGCGCACCCGCCGGTCGGAGGTCAGGCCGAGGTAGTTGTTCGAGCCACACATCAGGACGTCGCCCAGTGGGGTGCGGGCGACTGTCGTGTCCGAGCCCTCGAAGACGGTGAAGTACGGGTAGAGTTCCGCCGCCTGAGCCACCCGGGCTTCCGTATAGGACCGGCAACGATCGAAGATGTCCGTTGTCACCACGGTTTTCCTGAGCCCCCTCTCATCTGGAACCGTGATTGTGCATTTCCCGACACGGGTTTGGGCGACGCCGGCAGTGCCGGCCAATGCGACTACGCCGTTGGTTGCCGCCGCTATCCCGGTCACACTGGTCAGGGACCATTTCGATAGGATCGCATCGCAGCGGCTTCAATTCCCTACGTCGTCAGGCCGGGCACACTGAACCGACGCGCGAGGAAATGGCGATCGGGCAGATTTGGGCGCTGTTGTAGGCCGCATGCTTGCCCGTCGAAGGATCCCCGTGTGTCGCCTCAGATGCTCCTCGTTGATCGAGTTTCTCTGGGCTGCCTACACCCTATCCACCGTGTCAAGGGGGTCGGCGTACTTTGGTCCACTTTGGACGGGCTGGCCCGTCGCTTTCGGCCACGATAGGGCCATTGAACTGCACTGATTTGACCATTGTCCCCCGGTCGCCGGTCGGCGCCCGACGCACGGCGTCGCCGGGCCGCCTCGCGACCGGGGTGTCACCAAGAGCGCGGTGAATGCGTGTTTCCGCTGCACCGGGGCCCGGCGAGGGCGCACAGCACCAACACGATCATGGCCGCGGGCGCGTCGTGGACCGGTGATCGGGAAGGTTTTCCCTGGTCACACGGGATGTGTCGCGCCGGCCCAACCACCCGACCCAGACCGGCGCCGCCGTAGGCACGGCACGGCGGCCCGGGCGGTGAGGTTCGCCACGTCCGGGGGTTGACGCCGCCGGACCGGACCCCGACCCGACCCGCGAGCCGGCCGCACCGCTCCCCGTCCCGGCCCCGCCCGTACGGGTACCGCCGGTTTGTCCGGCCGGACGTTTCGGTGCCGACCGGTAAATCGCTTGAAATGCGGCGAGCGCTTCGATTGACGCCAATGACAGCATGCAGAGCTAGCGTTTAGCGCGCCACCAGCATTACCCTGACTGTCGATGCCGATCACCGGTTGCCCACCTTCCGGAGAACCTCCGGAAATAGCCTCGCATCCGGCGCCGAACCGGTGCCGAGAGGCCCGTGACAGCGATAGGAGACGAGCGTGACAAGCAGTGCTGACGCCCGCAGCCATCCCGAGGCATTTGCGAACGACGATGTCGATGGTGGCCCGGATCAGCCGTGGCGCGATCCCGCGTTACCGGTCGATGAGCGGGTGGCCGACCTGCTCGCGCGGATGACCGTCGAGGAGAAGGTCGGCCAGCTCCGGTCGATCTGGATCGGCGGATCCGCCACCGGCGACGACCTGGCGCCGCATCAACACAATCTGGCCGACGAGACGCCATCCTGGGACGTGCTGATCGGCGACGGGCTGGGCCAACTGACCCGCACCCTCGGCACCGCACCGGTCAGCCCGACGCAGGGCCGCGCGACCCTGGCCCGGTTGCAGGCCGAACTGGTCGCCGGCAACCGGTTCGGCATTCCGGCGATCGCGCACGAGGAGTGCCTGACCGGCATCATGACCCTGGGCGCGACGATCTTCCCCGCGCCGCTGGCCTGGGGCGCCACCTTCGACCCCGGACTGGTCGAGCGGATGGCCGCCGAGATCGGCACGGCCCTGCGCCTGGTCGGCGCCCACCAGGGCATGGCGCCGGTGCTCGACGTGACCCGCGACCTGCGCTGGGGACGGACCGAGGAGACCATCGGCGAGGACCCCTATCTGGTCGGCACGGTGGGCACCGGGTACGTCCGCGGTCTCCAGTCGACCGGCATCGTCGCCACGCTCAAGCACTTCGCCGGATACTCCTCTTCCCGCGCCGGGCGCAACGCGGCACCGGTCTCCATCGGACAGCGGGAACTCTCCGACGTCATCCTGCCGCCGTTCGAGATGGCGGTACGCGACGCCGGAGCCCGCTCGGTGATGCCCTCGTACTCCGAGATCGACGGCGTACCGACCGGAGCCGACGCCGGGATCCTCACCGACCTGCTCCGGGACGAGTGGGGCTTCGCCGGCACGGTGGTCTCCGACTACTACGCCGTCTCCTTCCTGGAACTGCTGCACGGCGTGGCGGACGGTCCGGCGCAGGCCGCCGCCCTCGCCCTGGCGGCCGGATTGGACGTGGAACTGCCGGGGGCCCGCTGTTTCGGCGCACCGCTGCTCGACGCGATCCGGTCCGGGGCGGTCCCGGAGGGCCTGGTCGACCGGGCGGTCACCCGGGTGCTCCGGCAGAAGTGCGAGCTGGGCCTGCTGGACCCGGACTGGCGACCGGACCGGGCCGCCGACGACGGCGACGTCCTCGACCTCGATCCCCCGCAGGCCCGGGACCTGGCACGGCAGATCGCCGAGGAATCCGTCGTGCTGCTCGGCAACGCCGGCACCCTGCCGGTGCCCGGTGACGCGCGCATCGCGGTCGTCGGGCCGCTGGCCGACGACACCACGGGAATGCTCGGCTGCTACGCCTTCCCGAGCCACCTCGGCCGCAATTTCCCGGAGCTGCCGACGGGGGTCGAGATCCGTACCGTCTGGGAGGCGCTCGGTGCGGAACTGCCCGGCGCGGAGCTGACCCTCGCCACCGGCTGCGGCGTGGACGGCCCGGATCGTACGGGGCTGGCCGCCGCCCGGTCGGCCGCCGCCGGGGCCGACGTCTGCGTGGCCGTACTCGGTGACCGGGCCGGCATGTTCGGCAGCGGTACCTCCGGCGAGGGCTGCGACGTGGCCGACCTGCGGCTGCCCGGCATACAGGAGGAACTGCTGGACGCCCTGGTCGAGACCGGTACGCCGGTGGTGCTGGTGCTGCTCTCCGGCCGCCCGTACGCGCTCGGCCGCTGGGCCGACCGGCTCGGCGCGATCGTCCAGGCGTTCTTCCCCGGCCAGGAGGGCGGCGGTGCGGTGGCCGGCGTGCTCTCCGGACGGGTCTGTCCGAGCGGTCGGCTGCCGGTGAGCATGCCGCGCGAGTCCGGTGGGCAGCCCGGCACCTACCTAACCCCGAAACTCGGCCGGCGTGACAGGGTCAGCAGCGTCGACCCCACGCCGCTGTTCCCGTTCGGCCACGGACTGTCGTACACGAGATTCGCCTGGGAGGTCGGCGGCGACGTGCCGGCGGAGGTCGAGACCGACGGCGTCCTCGCCGTCGAGGTCACCGTCCGCAACGTCGGCGACCGCGCCGGCGCCGACGTCGTGCAGCTCTACCTGCACGACCCGGTCGCCCAGGTGACCCGGCCGGTGGTGCAACTCGTCGGGTACGCCAAGGTGCGGCTCGAACCCGGCGAGGCGCGCAGGGTCCGGTTCCGGATGCACGCCGAACTCACCTCGTTCACCGGGCGGGCCGGGCACCGCATCGTCGAGCCGGGCGAGATCGAGCTGCGGCTCTCCGCGTCCAGCGCCGACCACCGGCACACCTTCCGGGTACGCCTGGTCGGGCCGGAACGGAAGGTCGGCCACGACCGGCAGATGACCACCGAGGTGACGGTCGGGTGAGCTGGCGGGCGCCGGGGTGCCCACCTCGGCCCCGCCGACGTCGAACTGCCAGACCGTGGGGGCGGAGGATCCGAGCCGGGGGCGGGGCGGCAGCGGTCACCGGTGACAGTGGTCGGCGAACCCGCCCCCGGCCCGGTCAGCGCAGCGACCTGGCGCCGACCGGTCGCAGCGCGAGCCGCCGGGGCGCCTGCGCCGGGTCGAAAACCGGGCGGCGGTCGATCCGGGCCCGGACCTCGTCCGAACCGAACCGGTAGTCGATCCGGCGCACCGCCTCGGCCCAGTCCGTCCGGCTGCGGATGCCGCGCAGCGTCTCCACCACGAAGGGGTCGTCCCAGCGGCTCCGGGCACGTTCCCAGAGCACGGACGGCTCCTCGGTCAGCAGGTTGCCGACGGTGCCCTCGTAGATCGGCATCGCCCGTACCCCGCCGTCCGGCTCGATCTCCAGCGGCCGGAAGTCGGGGTGGCTGGCGATGTAGTCGGGGTGCATCTGCACGCCGAAGTTGTCCGTGGTGGTGACGGTGACCGACGGCGGGGCGGCCCGCTGGAGCCGCTGCCGCGTACCCTCGTCGACCAGTGCCGCGACCTGCTCGTCGGTCAACATCTCCTGCTCGCCGTAGGACACCCGGCTGGCCAGCCCGGTCGGCACCACCGCGCCGAACGCCACGTCGCTCAGGTGCGGGAACCGTGGCGCGACGGAGGCGCACATCTCGTCGAGCTGGTGGTAGTTGCTCCGGACCACCACGTTGTCGATGCCGAACCGCAGCGGGGACTCCCCCGCCGAGGCACGCCGGGCGGCCTCCGCGTCGAGCAGGGCGAGCGCGGCCATCGCCCGGTCGAAGGAACCGGCCCGGCCACGGATCCGGTCGTGCACCTCCGCCGTCGCGCCGTCGACACTGACCACCAGCTTGGCGACGAGGCCGGCCAGGTCCCGGACGGTCTGCTCCGGCAGTGACCAGCCACTGGTGTACAGGAAGACCCGTACGCCGGCCGAGGCGAACCGCTCCACCACCTCCACGATGCGCGGCACGGTCAGCGGCTCACCCCCGCATAGCGTGATCATGATCGGCCGGAAGGTGATCAGCGCGTCCGTCACCCTCAGCATCTCCTCGTGGCTCAGGTTCTGCGGGCGGCGCCGGCCCGACTCCGTGTAGCAGTGGGAGCAGCGCAGTGGACAGGCGAAGGTGACGTCCCAGATGAGGACGTTCGGACCCGCGTCGACATTCATGAGACGGCTCTCCCGGAGGAATCGGCGGTGCGGTCGCCGGAACCGTACGGGCGCCGGACCGCCCGGGACATCGGGCGAGGGGTACGCAAGAGTCACGACCGGATACGCAGGCCGCGGCCCCCGACGACCCACCCGGACCCGTCGACCGTCGGTGGTGCCGCCCCGGCGGTTGCGTACCCGAGCACCGATTCCCCGGTGCGCCCTGCCACCTAGCGTTGCGGCGTGGCGGCCGCCACGGTCCGCTGCCCGTCGCCAGCAGAGGAGGTGGATCATGCGCGCATACCCGCCGGTCGACGCCTCGTAAGGGGCAGGTGCCTGATGGCGGTGGCCACCCCTGACGGGTGGCCACCGCGGCACCGAACCGCCGAAACCGTCGACGTCGCAAGGAGAGTGCCCGTGTCGAGCACACCGACAGCCGGCCCGACCCGCCAGCCCGGCGCGGTCGCGGCGCTCGTCCGCGAACTGCCCCGCGTCAACACCCCGCTGACCATGCTGCTCGGCGTGCTGACCGCCGGACAGGTCGCCGGTGTCGTCCTGCTGCCACTGGCGATCGGCCGACTGGTCACGGCGCTGACCGCCGACGCCGGCCCGGCGGCCTCCCGGCAGGCGTGGACCGGGCTCACCCTCCTGGCGCTGGCGCTCGTCCTGGACATCGCCCTGGAGCCGATCCGCGCGATGGTCACGGCGAAGCTGAGTACCGCGGTCGACGGCAGCCTGGCCCAACGTACGGTCGAGGGTGCGCTGCGCCCCGACGGGGTCGCGCACCTGGACGACCCGGACGTCGCCGACCAGCTCGAACGGGCCCGCGGGGTCGGGATCGGCGCGTACGCCCCCGGCCAGGCCGTCAACGCGCTGGCCGCGCTGGTCCCGCTCCGACTCACCGGGTTGGCCGCGGCGATCCTGCTCGGCTGGGCCGGGCAGTGGTGGATGCCGGTCGTACTCGGTGCCGCCTGGATCGTCACCGGCCGCTGGCAGGAGAAGGAGATGGCCCGGGCCGTCGCCGCGAACACCGCGCGAACGGTCCAGCTTCGGCACGCGGCGTACCTGCGCGACATCGCGGTGACCGCGCCGTCGGCAAAGGAACTGCGCCTGTTCGGCCTGCACCAGTGGCTCGTCGAACGCTTCACCCGGGAGTGGTGGGACGGCGTGGTCGAGATGCGCCGCAAGACCACCGACGGCCGGCGGCATGCGGCGGCGAGCGTACTGCTGCTGGCGGCACACGTCGTCGTGGTGGTGCCGCTGGCGTACGGGGCCAGCAACGGCGACCCGTCGGTGGGAGAGCTGACCGTCGCCCTCCAGGCGCTGCTGGGACTCTTCGCCCTCGGCTTCACCGGCGACCTGCAACGACGGCTGCACCTGGCCAGTGCCGCCGTACCGCCGGCGCTGGCGGTGAGCGCGCTGGGTGCCCCGGCGACCGGCGCCACCGGGCTGGCCGCGACCGGGCTGCCGCAGCGCGAGATCCGCTTCGAGGGGGTCCGCTTCGGATATCCCGGCGCCCGCCGCCCGGTCGTCGACAACCTGGACCTCGTCATCCCGGCCGGATCCTCGCTGGCGATCGTCGGGGACAACGGCGCCGGCAAGAGCACCGTCACCAAACTGCTGGCCGGGCTCTACCGGCCGGACACCGGCCGGATCCGCGTCGACGGGCGGGACCTGCACGACCACGACCTCGCGAGCTGGCGCCGGCAACTCGCCGTCGTCTTCCAGGACTTCGGCCGGTACCCGTTCTCGGTGCGCGACAACATCGCCTTCGGCGCGATCGAGGCCGCCGCCACCGACGGCGCGGTCGCCGAGGCGGCCCGCCTCGGCGGCTTCCTCGGAATCGAACAGGGACTGGCGGACGGCTGGGACACCCCGCTCACCAGCGCCTACACGGGCGGGACCGAGCTGTCCGGCGGGCAGTGGCAGCGGCTGGCGCTGAGCCGGGCGCTCTACGCGGTGCGGCACGGTGCCAGGGTCCTCGTCCTGGACGAACCCACCGCGCACCTGGACATCGAGGCGGAGTACGAGCTCTACGCCCGGTTCCTGGAGATCACCGCCGGGATCACCACCATCCTGGTGTCACACCGGTTCGCCACCGTCCGGCTCGCCGAACGGATCGCCGTGCTGCGCGGCGGCCGGGTGAGCGAGTACGGCAGCCACGACGAGCTGCTGGCCGCCGACGGCCGGTACGCCCAGATGTTCCGGGTGCAGTCCGCGCCCTTCACCGATTCCGCAGGAGGCCGCCGTGGGTAGTTGGTTGGGCGCCGCCCGCCTGGTCGTCGGCGTCGCAGTCCGGGCCGACCCGCGACGCGCGGTGCTGGTGATGGTGCTCGTCCCGCTCTTCAACATCGTCGCGGCGGCGCAGGCGCTGGGACTGCGTGGCATGGTCGACGGCGCGGTCGCCGGGCAGCTCACCGAGGCGCTGACCGGCGGCCTGCTCCTCGTGCTCGTCACCGTCTTCGTGCACCAGGCCAGCGCGGTCGCCACCGACCTGCGGCAGGTGCTCCAGCAGCGGGTCGGGCTGGAGTTCGACCGCCGGCTGATGACGCTCTGCTCCGGCCCCGCCCACCTCAGCCACTACCACGATCCCGAGTTCCTCGACACCGCCGAGCTGGTACGGCAGCGCCGGACCGAGTTCGGCGGGGCGTTCGCGGCGCTGGTCGAGAACGCCGGCCTGTTGGCCCGGTTCGTGGCCGCGGTGGTCCTGATGGCCGTCGTCAGCCCGATGCTGGCCCTGCTGCCGCTCTTCATCGTGCCGCTGGCCCTCGCCATCCGCTGGCAGGCGAACATCGTCGCCGCGGCCGAGGTGGCCGGCGCCGAGGCCGACCGGCACCGCGCCGCCCTGCTGACCCTGGCCACCGATCCGGCCGCCGCCGGTGAGGTTCGCCTCTACCGGCTCGGCGGCGAGATCGCCGACCGGCACCGGGAGGCCTTCACCGTCTCGGCGCGGCGCCGGGAGGCGGCCCGGACCCGCGGCGCCGTCGCGGCGGCAGCCGGTTGGCTGCTCTTCTGCGTCGCGCTGGTGGCCGGGCTGTACGTCGTCACCCGGTCCGTGCTCGCCGGTACCGCCTCCGCCGGGGAGGCCGTGCTGGTCCTGCTGCTCGGTACCCGGCTGGTCGGCGCCACCACCGGACTGAGCTTCCTGATCGGCTGGCTGCGCCGCTCGCTGCACACCGTCGCGCTCTACCAGCGGCTGGCCCGGCATCCGCACCGCACCGCCGTCGCCGGGCCCGGCCGGGACCTGCCCGAGCAGGGCGACCTCGTCCTGCACGGCGTCAGTTTCCGGTACCCCGGGGAGCCGACCCCGGCGCTGGGCCCGATCGACCTGCGGCTGCCCGCCGGGGCCACCGTCGCGGTCGTCGGCGACAACGGTGCCGGCAAGTCCACCCTGGTCGCGCTCCTGGCCGGCCTCTACCCGCCGTCGACCGGGCGGATCACCTTCGGCGGCCAGGACCTGGCAGAGGTGGACCCGGACGCCTGGCGCGGCCGGGTCACCGGGGTATTCCAGGACTTCTGCCGCTTCGAACTGCTGGCGCGGGAGTCGGTCGGCGTCGGCCGGCTCGACGCGATCGACGACCCGGCGGCGGTGGCGGGTGCGCTGGAGTCGGCCGGCGCGGCCGGCCTGGCGGCCGAACTCCCGGCCGGCCTGGAGAGTCGGCTCGGCCGGACCTTCCCGGACGGCACCGACCTGTCGTCCGGGCAGTGGCAGAAGCTCGCGCTGGCCCGGGGCCGGATGCGCACCCGACCCACGCTGGTGCTGCTCGACGAGCCGGCGGCGAGCCTCGACCCGGACAGCGAGGCCGAACTGCTGCACAGGTATCTCACCCCGGCCACCCCGGCCGCCGCCGCGCCGACCACCGTCGTGGTGTCGCACCGGCTGAACACGGTACGCGACGCCGACCTGATCGTGGTCCTGCACGAGGGCCGGATGGTGGAGTACGGCCCGCACGCCGAGCTGCTCGGCCGGGGCGGCCGCTACGCGGAGATGTACGCGTTGCACGCCGCCGCGTACGCCGCCGCCCCGACGATCCCCTCCTCGACCGCCCGGGCGACCGGGGTCGAGGTGCCGGCCGGCTCGGTTCAGCCCGGGTAGCCGTCCGGGGTTCCCGGCTCCCCCGGACCGCCCTCCACCGAACGACTGAACCAGTCCGCCCGCAGCTCGCGACGGGAACCGATGCCGAGTTTGCGGTACACCCGGGCCAGGTGGCTCTCGACGGTCCTGGCCGACACGACCAGCCGGGTCGCGATCTCCCGGTTGGGCAGACCGCTGGCGGCGAGGGCCGCGACCTCGTTCTCCCGGGCCGTCAGGGTCGGTGCGGCCAGGTTCGGTGCGGGCAGGCCGAGGGCGGTCCGGAGCCGGCCGGCCAGCGCGACGGCGGCGGCGTAGTCCTGGTCGTGTCCGGGCAACACCCTGGTGGCGGCCTCGGCCAGCCGGAAGGCCCGCCGGTGCAGCCCCATCTCGGCGAGCCGGTTGGCCTCGCCGAGCAGGCCCGCACGGTCCCGGTTCAGCAGCGCCAGCTCGCCGCGCGCCTCGGTCGCCAGCCGTCTCGCCTCGACGTACCGCAGGCAGGTGCCGAGCCGGTCGGCCAGCCCGACCGGCCGGTCGGCGGGCGGCAGCCGCGCCGCCCAGGTCAGGTACTGCAACTCCACGCTCCGGCACCCCGCCGCGCGGGCCGCCGCCGCCGCCTCGTCGAGACGCCGCCCGGCGGACCGGGTGTCGCCCCGGGCGGCGGCGAGCGCCCCGTCCGCCCACGGCCGCAGACCCGGCAGTACCGCCAGCCGGTCCGGAGGGTCCACGTCGAGTACCCGCTGCGCCTCGTCCGGCCGCCCCGCCGAGGCCAGCGACACGGCGAGCCACGCCGACGCCTCCGACCGGAACAGCCGGAAGCCGACGGCCTGCTGCGCCAGCGCCTCACGCAGCGGCTCGACCGCGCCGGAGTACTCGCCGCGGAGCAGCCGGGCGTACCCGACCAGCAGCGGCCAGTCGACGGTGCGCAGCCGGGTGCCGGGTATCTCACCCGGCGGTCGCGGCCAGCGGCCGAGGATCGGATCGGTGACCGGCAGGGTGGCGCTGCCGTCCCGCCAGAGCGCGAGCAGGCAGCGGACCGCCGCGGCCAGGCCCGCCATCTCCGGCGCCCGGTCGTCGCCGCTGGCGGCGGCCGGCATCGCCGCCCCGTCGGCGGCCGCCTCGTCGGTGCGACCGAGGAGGGCCAGCGCCGCCGTACGGGCGATCCGGCAGCGCAGTACCGCCGAGTTGCCGACGGATCCGCCGGCGGAGAGCCGGTGCAGCAGCCGGTCGGCGACCCGGACCGCTTCGGCCGGACGCTGGCCGAGCAGCAGGATCAGCGCGTCGGCGGCGTCGACGACGTCCACCGCCCCGGGCGCGGCGAGCGACGCGGCGGCGTGCAGCGCCCGCAGGTCGGCGTGGGCCGAGGCCGGGTCGCGTTCGGTCGCGCAGCGGTGCACGGCGAGCGCGGTCGAGAGCACGATCCGCC
The DNA here is from genome assembly GCF_003030345.1 of Plantactinospora sp. BC1. NCBI lineage: Bacteria > Bacillati > Actinomycetota > Actinomycetes > Micromonosporales > Micromonosporaceae > Plantactinospora > Plantactinospora sp. BC1. The sequence goes on along the minus strand of NZ_CP028158.1, from coordinate 79,443 downwards.
CGGTGGCCGACTGCTCGGCGGCCGTCGCCTGGTGCAGTACCGACTGCGCCTCGCGGCCGTTGCCCTGCTCGGCGAGCGCGTCGGCGAGTACGACGGTGGCGCGGGCCGACCGGTCCTGACCGAACGCGATCCGCGCCAGCCGGAGCGCCTGCTCCGGGCTGTGCGGCCGTACCCTGCGGGCGGCATCGGTCAGCACCCCGGGGCTGACCGGCGCGCCCGCCGCCACCTGCCAGCGGGCGACCGTGACCGGATCGGGTGTCGCACCGCCGACGGCCGCCTCGACGAGTGCCGACGCGACCCGACGCCGCCGGGCCGGTGAGACCTGTGCCCAGACGATCGCCTGGAGCAGCGGATGGCCGAATCCCACCGATACCCCGTCCTCGGTGTCCGTGGTACGCAACAGGTCCAGGTCCTCCAGTTCCTCGACGGCGGCCGGGGCGACCCGGTCGATCAGCTCGATCGGCAGGTCGTCGCTGACCGCGACCGCCGCCAGCGCGTCCCGGTGGGTCGGGGTGAGCCGGTTCGGCCCGGGCAGGAACAGCTCGACCAGGTGCGGCGGCACGCTGAGCGCGCCGCGCCACCACCACAGGCCCCGATCGTGCACCAGTCGACCCGTGGCGGTGCCGTGCCGGACCAGTTCGGTCGCCAGTCGCGGGTTGCCGCCGGTCCACTGGTAGACGAGCTGCGCGGTGGTCGAGGCGACCGCGTCACCGAGCATCGCCCGCATCAGCGTCGCCGTCTCCGTCGGGTCCAACGGGGGCAGGTCGACCCGGCGCAGGTGCCGGTCCTTCCAGAGCGCCACGACGGCGTCGGGCGTCGCCACCTCCGCCCGGGTGGTGACCATCAGGCGGATGTGACCGTCCTGCGCGAGGCCGAGCAGGGTACTCGCGGACCGGTCGTCCATCCAGTGCGCGTCCTCCACCACGAGCAGCGGGGTACGCGACTGTCCACGTCGGACGAGTTCGGCGCGGATCCGGCCCGGTACCAGGGCCGGGTCGCCGGTGACCGGAAACAGTTGGCAGAACGGTCCGAACGGGATCGGCCGCCCCGCCTCGGTCGCGGTGGTACGGGTCACGGCGTACCGGTCGGCCGAGAGTTGCCGGGTGACGAGTTCGACCAGGGTGGTCCGGCCGGTCCCCCGTTGCCCCACCAGTACGGCGCCGCGGTCTGCGGTCACCGCGCTGAGGATCTGCTGGACCAGGCCGGATCGTGCGATCAGCGGTGCCCCGATGCGGTCCACGGATTGCCCCCTCCCTGCCGCGGACTCCGACATCCCCCCAGATGTCGGCTGAGCCGTTCGGGATTGCGGCTCGGTCAACGTCGTCTACGAATGCTCCAATCATTGCGACGGTCTTCCCGGCACGTGTCGATCAGTTCGGTCCGTCGGATCCTGCCCTGCGGAGATGCGGCGAACGGATTCGGAGCTGTGCCAGCATCACGAGTACTCACTCGACGTCGTCGTATTGGTCGACAGTGCCAGCCGCGACTGGACCGCGACTGGACGCGGTCTGGATGGGCCGGTGCGCGGCCGCCCCGGACATGGCGTCCGGCCTGCCCGGCGTCGAGGAAATGGTAGCGGTCACTGCGAGGCTCCGATCCCGTCTGTCGGATACCCAGCGTGCGGGCTCGCCGGTGCTCCGGGACCGGTGACCATCGGGCCAGCGCCGCCGGCACCGTCCAGGATCGTCTCGCGTACGGTTCGGGCGACGAATGCGCTGTACTCCTCGTGCGACTTGCCGTCCAGGCGCACGAAACGCTGGTAGCTCTCGACGCTGGTGATGACGCAGAACGTCTCGACAAGGTCGTCGAACGGCACGTCGCTGCGTAACCAGCCGCGCTCGGCGACCAGCCGGAGTACCCGCTCGACCTGTCTCCTGATCTCGGCGAGCCGCTCGGTCAGGTGGCCGCGCAGTTCGCGGTCCCCGGTCGCCGCGCCGGTGACCGCGGCCCAGACCCCGGCGGACGACTCGTTGATGCCGAGCATCGTCTCGGCGACGAAGACCGCGAATGCGTCCCGGTCCGGGACCCGGAGCAGGGTCGCACCCCGCTCGGTGGCGAAGAAGTCGAGGTCGCGGCCTTCGACACCGAAGGACGCGACCTCGACCGCGGCCCACAGGATCGCTGTCTTCGGGCCGTACCTGCGCACGGTCTCGACGGAGACGCCGGCCCGCTTCGCGATCTGCGCGAACGTGGCGGCCTGATAGCCGTGCTGGCCGAACACCTCGATGGCGGCGTCGACGACGCGTCGCCGGGTCTCCGCCGCCTGCCGATCTCGAAGCTCCGACCGGTAGGCGCGGGTGCGGCCGTCACCGCTCGTCATATTGACTACCACGCCATAAAGATGAATACTGCTCCATGGTCCCCAATAGTATCCCTCGGGTCCAGAGCGGGGTGCCGCCATGGCGTCGATCATCATCGCCGCGATGCCCATCCACGGGCACGTCACACCCCTGCTCGCGGTCGCACGGCACCTCGCCGGGCGAGGCGACCGGGTCCGGTTCGTCACCGGAGCCAGATTCGCCGAGGTCGTCCGGGCCACCGGCGCCACCCACCTGCCACTGCCGGCCGAGGCCGACTTCGACGACCGGCGGGACTGGAACGAGACCTTCCCCGAGCGCGCCGCACTGCGGGGCACCAGGGCGCTCGCCCACGACATCGAGCACATCTTCGTACGCCCCGGGCTGCCCCAGCACGACGCCGTGATGGCGGCGCACGCCGCCGAGCCGGCCGACGCGGTCCTGACCGACCCGGCCTTCGTGGGCGGCGCGTTCCTGCTCGGCCACCCCCTCGGCGTACGGCCGCCGGTCGTGATGTGCGGCATCTGTCCACTGATGATCTCCAGCCGCGACACCGCGCCCTTCGGCACCGGACTCACCCCGCTGCGCGGCCCGCTGGGCCGGCTCCGCGACGCCACCCTGGCCACCGTCACCCGCAGGATCGTGTTCCCGCCGTTCGAGCGGATCGCCGAGCAGATCTTCCAGCGGTTGCACGGGCGTTCGATCCCGTTCGCGGTGCTCGACTGGCCACGTCACGCCGAGGCGATCGTGCAGTTCACCGTGCCCGAGTTCGAGTACCCCCGGTCCGACGCCCCGGCCACCCTGCACTTCGCCGGACCGATCTCCGCCTCCGGGTCGCGGGCGCCGCTCCCCCCGTGGTGGCCGGAGCTGGACGGCTCGCGACCGGTCGTACACCTCACCCAGGGCACGATCGCGAACAGCGACTACGGACAGCTCATCCGACCGGCACTGGAGGGTCTCGCCGACGAGAACGTGCTGATCGCCGTCGCGACCGGTGGACGCCCGGTCGATTCGCTGCCGCCGCTGCCCGCGAACGCCCGGGCGGCCGAGTTCCTGCCCTACGACGACCTCCTGCCCAGGACCGACGTCTACGTCACGAACGGCGGATACGGCGGCGTGCAGTACGCCCTGCGCTACGGGGTGCCGATCGTCGCCGCCGGCAGCCACGAGGACAAGCCCGAGGTCATCGCCCGGGTCGCCTGGGCCGGTGTCGGGCGCCGCCTCAGGACCGAGACCCCGACACCGGCAGCCGTCCGCCGTGCCGTCCGCGCCGTGCTCGACGACCACCGGTACCGGGACGCCGCGCGGCACATCGCCGACCGGATGGCCACCACCCGGGGGGTGCACCAACTCGCCGACATCGTCGACGGGCTGGTCGAGGAGAGCCGGCGGAGCCGCTTCGGCTGACCGGCCGGCACGGCAGCGGATGCCCGGTCGGAGCGCCCTCCACTTTGGAGCGCCGTGCGGTCTCCCGCGCGGTCGCCGGGCACCTGTGGCCGACCGTCCTTCGTAGGCCTTAGGTAGGGTTGCGCCCGCATCGGCGTTGGTCGTAACGTTCGCCCTGCTGGTCCCATTGAGCCATGATTGGATGAAAGTTGACGCATTCACAGGCCGACCGTGCGGGTGGGCCGGAGACCCGTGGTCAGTCAACGACGTCGGCTCGACGCCGTGGCGGGCAGAAGTCCATCAGGCGGCACGTCATTCGGCTGGTGCTCGCCCCCAGCATCGTCGTCGTGGTGCTCTGGCTCGTGGCCTCCGGGTACCTCGTCTTCCAGGGCTTCTATACCCGAGCGGTCGCCGACTCGGTCCGGAGCGTGTCGATCCCGGCGGTTTCCGCGCTGACCTCGATCATGCAGGAGCGGCGGCTGAGCATCACTCACCTGGCACAGCGCTCCGGTGACCTGCAACCCCTCGTCGACCAGCGGAAACTGACCGACGACCGGCTCTCCGAGCTGCGTGCCGTGGCGACCGAGGCACTCGGCAACGCCCCGGACTCTATCGTGACGCGGTGGCGGACGTTGACCGAGTTCCTCGACCAACTGCCGAGCGTACGCAGCACAGTGGACTCCCGGTCGATCGACGGGCCGCGGGCCTTCGGCTTCTACAACAACTTGCTCGACGCCGCGACCACCCTCTTCGACACCCAGGCCCGGGTCGTCCCGGACGTGACCGCGACGCAGGGCGGCATCACCGCCACCGATTCGTTCCGGGTCAGCGACCTGATGTCCCGGGCGGCGTCGAGGATGGACGGGGCGTTCGGCGCGCGGGCGTTCGGCCAGCAGGACTACCTCGAGTTCGTCAGCCTGGTCGGCTCGTACCACGCCGGCCTGGCCACCGTCACCCCGCACCTGCTGCCGGGCCCGGGCGAGCGCCTGAAGGAGCTGACGGACGGCGACGCGTGGCGGGAGTTGGTCGCCGCCGAACAGGCCATCATCACCGGTGGTGCGTGGCAGGACGGTGTCCCCCGCAACCTCTCCAGCATCAGGTCCCGCTGGGAGGCGCTGACCGGACAGGTCTCGGAGCGGCTGATCGAGATGACCGTCCAGCAGGCCGACGAGGTTTCCGCAGAGGCCCTGCGCACCGGCAACAACCAGTTGCTGATGGCGTCGCTGGCAAGCCTGGTCGCGGCCTCCATCGCGGGCGCCGCCATCCTGTGGGCGTGGCGCAAGTCGAGCGAGCTGCCGGTACGCCTCTCCAACCTGGGCGAGGACGCCGCGACCATGGTGGACCAGCGGCTGCCGGCGATGATGGAGCGGCTGCGCCGGCACGAAAAGGTCGATCCGGAGGCCGAACTGTCGTTCCGGGACTACGGCAGCGACGAGATCGGCCAGATGGCCGAGGTCATCAACAGGTCGTTGCGGGCCGCGGCGGCGGCGGCGATCGACGAGGCGACGACCCGGGCCGCCAGTACCGCGATGCTGATGGGGGTCGCCCGCCGTCCGCAGCGGCCGCTGCAACGGGGCCTGAAGGTCATCGAGGGAGTTCAGCACCGGGTCGGCGACGAGAAGCTGCTCAGTGAGCTGTTCGACATCAACCACCAGTTGACCCAGGCCCGGCGGTTCCTGGAAAACCTCCTCATCCTGGCCGGTGGCCAGATCGGCCGGCGCTTCCAGAGCCCGGTGCCGGTACGTCGGGTGCTGCTGGCGGCGTTCGCGGAGGCACAGCACTACCAGCGGATCACCCTGCGCGGGGCGCCCGACGTGGCGATCGTCGGTCAGGCGGTCGCCGGCACCATCCACCTGCTGTCCGAACTCCTGGACAACGCGCTCGCGTTCAGCCCGCCCGGCACCACCGTCTGGGTGACCGCCAACGAGGTTGCGAACGGCGTCGCCGTGGAGGTCGAGGACTCCGGGGTCGGGATGCGCCCCGACGCCCTGGAACGGGCCAACGAGCTGCTCAGGACCGCACCGACACCGGACGTGACGGCCCTCAAGGACGGTGCGCAGATCGGTCTGCACGTGGTGACGGAGCTGGCCAAGCGGCACGGCATCCAGGTGACCCTGCGCCCCTCGGCGTACGGAGGACTGCTGGCGGTCGTACTCCTGCCGAAGCGGGTCATCGCCGTCGGCGACGCCGCGGACCGCCCCGAGCCGACCGGCCAGTCACCGGTCCCGGCCGGCCCGGCGGCCCCGAAGCCGGAGAAGGGCGCCCGGCGCGAGCCTCGTCCCGCCGCCTCCTCCGCGCCCGCCCCGGTCGCGGCGTCGCCGAACGGCACCGCCCGATCGGGTTCCGCTGCCAAACCGGGAGCAGCCCCGGTGCCCAGCGGGGTCGGTGGCGGCTCGCCGGCCCCGCAAGCCAGCGCCCGGCCGCCGCTGCCGCAGCGGGACCCGCAACAGCACCTCGCGCCCGGACTCCGCGCCGAACCCACCTCCGCCACCGCACCGAGGCCGGCCGGACCCGCCCGGCCGGCCGAGCAGGCTCGGGACCGGCTCGCCGGCTACCAGCGAGGCTGGGCCGCCGGGCGGGCCGCAGGGATCCAGAAGCCAAATGACGATCAAGGCAGGAAAGCGTGACCAACTCGACCTCTCAGGACCTGACCTGGATGTTGGACGACCTGCTGAAGGTTCCCAACGTCATCGACGCGCTGGTGCTGTCGACCGATGGGCTGACGATCCAACGCTCGGCGTCGCTGCCCCAGGACGGCGCGGAGCTGCTGGCCGCCGGCGCCTCGTCGTTGTACAGCGTCGCCGCAGGCATGGGCCGGCGCTTCGAGAGCGGGTACGTCCAGCAGGTCATCGTCGAATACGACAACCAGACGCTGTTCGTCGCCGCTGCCGGCCAGAACGCCCGGCTCGCCGTCCTCTGCGACCAGGCCGTCGACATGGGCACGGTCGCCTACGAGATGGGCCGTCTGGTGACGCGCATCGGCGAGCATCTCAGCACCGAGACGCGACCCGCGCCGCTGCGACCAACCGGCGGCCCAGGCACAGGCCATGGCTGAGTCACGGGCTGGCGGCGACTACGAGACCGAGGAGAGCGGACTCGTTCCGCTCTACGTCCTCGTGCGCGGACGGACCCGTCCCCGCAACAGCGACCTGGACCTGGCGACCCAGGTCATCGCGGTGCCGGTCAACACCCGGTTGGATCCGGAGTTGCAGGACATCATCAACCAGTGCACGGACTGGATGTCGGTGGCCGAGATCGGCGCCCACCTGCACCGGCCGCTCACCATCGTCAAGGTGATGGTCGACGTGCTGGTCGAGCAGCGGCTCCTCAGGATCGGTTCTCCGGCCCAGCAGAAGGTCACCGACATGCGCCTGCTGGAGGCCGTACTCGCCGGCCTCGAACGACTATGAGCAAAGGGACTGTGGAACGTGGATCGTAGATCGGTCAAGCTCGTCGTGGCCGGTGGGTTCGGCGTCGGCAAGACCACCTTCGTCGGGTCGGTCAGCGAGATCGCGCCGTTGACCACGGAGGAGGTCCTGACCCAGGCCGGTGCCGGTGTCGACGACGTCACCGGCGTGCACAACAAGACGCGCACCACGGTCGCGCTGGACTTCGGGCGGATCACCATCGCCTCCGAGGTCGTGCTCTATCTGTTCGGCACGCCGGGGCAGGACCGGTTCTGGTTCATGTGGGACGAGCTGGCGCAGGGTGCGATCGGCGCCATCGTGCTGGTCGACACCAGGAGGCTCAACAACAGCTTCCCCGCCATCGACTACTTCGAGCGGCGGCAGATCCCCTTTGTCGCCGCCGTCAACCGCTTCTTCGGCGAGTGCCTCTACACGGAGCGGGAGATCCGGGCGGCGTTGAAACTCCCGCCGACCGTCCCGCTGCTCTGGTGCGACGCGAGGGATCGCGAGTCCAGCAAGCAGGCCCTGATCCAGCTCGTCCGGCACGCCATGGCCCTCCTGCCGGTCGGCGGCTGAGCCGCACTCCGGCCGCGCCCCGGCTACCCACCACCGCCGGCCGCAGGCCGCGCCGAGCGGCCGGAGGGTCGACGGGTACCGGACGGAGAGGTCGACCGGCACGGCGGGCGGTCGGCAGGCTCCCCTAACCGTCGCGGCGCCGGGCGGGAGCCTGGACCCTCTGCCGCGCTCGGGCGCGACGGGTCCCCCGGAACACCCTGACGAGGTGTCCCGGTGTCACCATCGCGGTGGCGGGTGCCACCATCTGCGCGACCCCGAGGAACGTCCTGGCCAGCGTGGGGTCCACGGTGGCCGCCAGCCGGTACCGGTCCAGATAGCGGGCCAGCATCCGGTCGAGTGCGCTGCGGTGCCCGGCGATCTCGGGGAACCTCAGGTCACCGCCGACCGAGAGCGTCCACGCCGCGTCGATGGCCTTCGCCGCCTCCCGGTAGAACCGGCCCGGCAGCCCGGCGGTACCGGCCCGGGTCAGGTCGCGGAGGATCAGCGCCTCCATCGCCGCGACGGACATCCCCTGTCCGTAGGTCGGGTTGAAGCTGCACAGCCCGTCACCCACCACGACGAAGCCGTCGGGGCGGTGACCCGCCTTCTCGAAGTGCCAGCGTTCGCTCGCCGGGTACCGCATCCTGACCGGGTCGTCGAGCGGCTTCGCCTCGCGTAGCAGGTTGATCAGGTCGGGGACCGGCAACGACTCCGCGAACGCCAGCATGCCCTCGTCGTCCACCGGCGGGGTGTCGCCGACCAGCCCGAAGAGGGCCACCACCCAGCGGTCGCCCTCCACGTGCACCGCAGCGCCACCACGGGGGGTCCCGGGCATCGGGACGATGAGCAGACCGTGCCGCCCGTCGAGATGACCAGGCTCCCAGCGATAACTGCGGGTCACGTACACGACGTCGACCTCGACCCGGGAGCTCTCCGGCTCCGCGACTCCGGCCGCACGCAACCAGGCCAGCGCCCGTGACCCACGGCCGGCGGCGTCCACGACGAGATCGGCCAGCTCCGGGGCGTCGCCACCGGTGGTCCGTACCCCGGTCACCGCCGCGCCGTCCGGCCCGGTAAGCAGTCCGACCGCCTCGACGCCGGGTCGAACCACCACGTTCGGGAGCCGCTCCACGCGTTGCCGCATGTGGTACTCCACCAGCGGGCGGGTCACGCCGAGCACGGTGAAGCCGGACGGTGCCGGTGCGATGGCGCGGCCGTCGAGATAGTACGTGGTGTCCACCTGGGGATCGAGGCGAAGCGCTCCGGCCGCGAGCAGGTCGTCCGTGACTCCGGGGAAGAACTCCTCGAGGATCTGCGCCCCCCGGGTGAGCAGGACGTGCAGCTGACGGCTCTGCGGTACGCCCCGGCGGGGCACCGGCTGCGCCGGCAGGTCGTCGCGATCGAGGACGGTAACCCGGTCGTACGCTTCGCTCAGCGCCCGTGCGGCCAACAGACCCGCAATGCTCGCACCGATGACGACAGCATGCCCGTTACCCGTGGACTCCATGGTCCAAAATCATTCCAGACAATAGATCGACTCGGAAGATCGACCGGAGAGACAGCGGGCGGCAACTCGATAGCCGCTACCGCTGATTCCGACGAGCCGTGGCGAGCCTTGAGCCGGTCACTATCATCTCCCGGCCCTGCGGTAAAGGGTGCGACCCTGGCAGGTTGCTCACTCCGACGCGATGCGATCCGCGTCATGCGACAGCGGCGACCGGTTGCCACGACAAAGCCGCCGCGCCGTCGTTTTCCGCGCCAATCCGTTCGTCCTCACCCGGGGCGACGGTGCGGCTCACTCGTCGCCGGCTCGATATCTTCCCTGTCATGGATCTGCTGCCACTCCTCGCGACCGCGGTCGGCGCGGTGATCGCACTGTCGGGCACGCTGCTCACGGACGTACGCCGGGACCGCCGGCAGCGTGTTCGGGACGACGAGCAGGTCAGGCGGGAGGTCTGCGTCGACTTCGTGCTCGCGCTGAACCTCGCTCATGCCGGGCTGCGGGAGGTCGGCGAGGCGTCGGTACCGGCGGACGAGCGGCGGGCGGCGGTCAGCAGAGTCATCCACGAGGCCGGTCTGTACGGCGCCCGGGAGCGGTTGCTCGTCGCCGCGACCGCCCCGTTGGTGAAGGCCGGGGAGACGGTCTTCGGTCGCCTCGTCGCGATCCGAACCGTGATCCGAGCTGGTGCGAGGACCAACTCCCGGGAGTACCACGACGCGTACCACCCGTTCGCGGAGGCGCTGTGGCAGTTTCGGATGTCGGTACGGGCTGACTTCGGACAGCCGTCGTTCAGCCCGGAGAGTGTGGATCGGCCGAGCTGGTCCGAGCGCGAGTCCTGTGCGTTCTGTTCCGGTGGGTGACCCGATGCCGACGGGTGCTGCCCGGACCGGGCTGCCGGCGGCGCGGCCGGCGAGCCCGGGACGCCGGTGACGTCGGACCGGGAGTCCGTCCGTTTCGGACCTGATGGTCGAGGATCCTGCTGTGCGGTTGCCCCGGAACACCCGAACGGCGCCTGATCCGCTTTTGGCGGGCCGATGCCATCGCCGATCACGGTTTCCGTCGACCACCGACGTCGACCGGGTCGGCTTCGGCCGGTGGTACGGCGCCGGAAGGAGCGTCGAGGCTGGCCGGTGATTTTCCGTCACCGACTGTTCAGCCCAATGATCCACTCACCCGCATCCGCCGAGTACCTCACCTTCCGGCTTATCTGTCCTCGATCAGTGGCGTCGGAAAAACCGTCCTTCATCGACATGACTCAACCAATCGTTCTATTGACGGCTCGACTGACCCTGCGTTGTACTAGGACCCGCGGGAGCGGTGGTGCCGCGATCCGGGGGCCGCTGATGTGCTGTTTAGTGCTCGGGCCTGGGGGAGACGGCACCGTGGAAGAACTGCACGGACGAGCGAGGCCCTCGCACGGGGCGTCCTTCCTGGAGAGTTCATTCCACCGCCAGGCCATTATCGAGTCCATTTCCGCAGGCGCTCTCCCACTCAAGTTCGCCTATGCGGGTAGCGCCGCCTACACGCATGATCACTATGCCAGCGGCGTCGACTACACGGCGATGATGGCATCCGCGGCGAACGAGTCGGACATCTTACTGTCGCTGGGCCTGGGGGCGGCGACGGTCGGCGGAATCGCCGAACTCGGGCCCGGCAACGGGCTGCACACCGTGACCTTCCTGAGGCACCTCGCCGCACGCGGTCTGCGCTTCCGCCGTTACCTGGCGATCGACTTCAGCGCCACGCTGCTGGAGATCGCCTGCGACCGGCTGCGCAGCAGCTTCGACGACGACTTCCTCGTTGAGACCAGCGTGTGGGACTTCGAGGACCTGCCGTTGTCGTGCGTGGAGCGGTGGCGGGCGGGCGAGGAGCCGGTGCTCGTCTGCCTGCTCGGGCACACCCTCGGCAACGTCGAGGACCCGTCCCGGGCGCTCGGCAATCTGGCCGCCGGCCTGCGAAACGGGGACGTACTCCTGGCCAGCGTCCTGCTCCGGCAGCCGGCCGCGCTGGTCGAGTCCACCATGACGGCGTACCGGACGCATGCGTTCCGCTGCGCCGCACTCGAACCGCTGATCGCCTGCGGGCTGCGCCCCAGCGACCTCGAACTCGTGCTCCGGTACGTCGACAGCACCGTCGTCGGCGAGGTCACCCTGCTGCGCGACGCCCGGGTGGAGGGGTTGGACCTGGCCGGCGGACACCATTTCCGATGCTTTCTGTCTCGTCGCTTCACTTGCGACGAGGTGGTTCGGTTGATTGAGAACGCGGGGTGGTCCATCAGGGCCGCCCGGGTCGACGAGACCCGTCACCATATGACTGTCGCTGCTACACGGGGGTAGGAGCAGAAATGACGAACCAGGCTCAGCCGGGACTCGACAGGCAGCACCAGGAGCCGTCCGCCGGTCCGCTGATCGAGCACGCCCGGCGGGCCTGTCTGATGCACCGGCTCTCGTTCGAAGGAACGGATCCACACAGCGTCCGGGTGCCGGCCGACGCGGTCGAGGAGCTCGTGCAGAGCCTCACGATCGGCGAAACCCGGCGGCGGGTGCAGCAGATCATTCCGTTCATGCCGGATACGCGGCGACAGTTTTCCGGGATGATCTGGCGGCAGCTCGCGCAGCGGTGTGAGGTCGAGCGATATTACCTGGTCCCGTCGGGCGACGAGCGTCGGGCACTAGAGGTGGTGCAGCGCGACGAGGAATCACAGCTCACCTCGCTCTGCGTCTCGGTGCAGGGCTGGAGCGAACAGCCCCAGGTGCCGATGGCCGACCTGTGGCTCATCGACGGCTGCGTCGTGGTGCGGGAGGAGTTCGGCGGATCGGGTTCGGCGTCCTGGCTGGTCAGCGGGCACACCAGCGAAATCGAAAATGCCCGGAGAATGCTGCGGAGCCTGGCCGAAGCCCACCGGATGGAACGGCACCTGGCCGATGGCGGCCGGCCGACCGGTCCGGATCTCACCCGTTGGATGCTCGAATCGGCGCAGATGTTGTACGCGCTCGCGTCGATGTCCTGCACCAGCAGCAAATACGTGGATCCGGAGGAATGCCGGTGGTATCACGGCGTCTGGCAGTACCTCCGGTTGTTCGACATGGTGAGCAGTCCCAGTTGGCACGCCAGCTTCTATGCCGACCGGCTCCGAGAGGAGATCCAGAACGGCGCTCGGCGCATTCTGATCAGCGGCACCGCCGACTACACGACGTTGGCGTTCGTCCTGCACGCCGCCCGGGACTCCTCCGGTGTGATACCGCCGGACCTGGACGTGCACGTACTCGACCTCTGCCAGACGCCGCTGCTGGCCTGCCAGTGGTACGCCGGCCGGCTGGGGCTGCGGATCACGCTGCACAAGGCCGACGTCACCAGTTCGGCGGAACTGTCGGAGGCCGGACTGTTGGCGGAGGCGCCCTTCGACCTGATCGTGGCTGACGCCTTTCTGACCCGGCTGAGCCGGAAACAGGCTAGACAGGCGGTGGACAACTGGTCCGGTCTTCTGCGTAGCCGGGGCACCGTACTGACCACTGTTCGCCTGCATCCCCGTAACGACTACCGCATACAGGAGCCCAGCGATCTGGAGGCCAATGATCGATATCGGGTCACCGATCCGACCGACGACTTCGAGCTGCGGCTGCGTGAGCGTGCCAGTGGGTGGCAGGGTATGCTGTCGATCGACATTGAGGATCTGTCACGTGCCGGGCGACGGTATGCCGAGCGAATGAAGAGTCATGATCTCGGGGACGTCGACGAAGTGATCAAATTGTTCCAAGATCGCGATTTCGACGTTCTCAACCGAACTGCCGAACGCGTCCAAGGTGAACTCGTCGGCACCGAGTACCTACGCGTGACGGCAAGCAGGCAGTAGGCCCCCGGCCGCAAGTCAGGGCTACGGGGGCGGTTGCCAGCATTCACCCCTGCGGGTGCCGGTTCGCAAGGGGCCCGATCCACCGCCGGGAGGAGTGTATTCGGTGTCGGTCCCGCCCCTCGCCCCGACCATGCGTACCGGCTGGGAGGCCCTCCAGCGGCTTCCCTCCGACGCTGACCCCGACCAGGTCCTCAGCGCCGCGGGCGAAGATCTCGCGGCGCTGGGCGAGCAACTCCAGGAGTCCGCCGAGACGGCCCTGCGGTTCCAGCCCGTCCAGGTCAGCTTCGTCGACGACCCGGCCTGCCTGGAGGTCCAGGTCGAGGGCCCGAACGGCGGGCAGACGGTCCGGCTCGGCCTCCGGGTCATCCTCGCCGCCCGCAACAAGGACCTCGGCCCGCTCGAACTGCTGGCAAGTGCGCTGGTCGCCCCGAAACCACTCGCCGACACCTGGCGTCCGAAGCGGATCGGGCAGGCGCTGCCACCCTCCGGCGACCAGCTGCTGGCCCGGCGGGAGATGTACCGGCTCACGCCGGCCGCCGAGGAGGTGGACAGCAACCTGAACACCGGCCACCACGTCCTGGTGACCGGGGACCACGGTTCCGGGCGGTCCGCACTCGCCGCGCACTTCGCGACGAAATACCTGAACGACAACCGGGGCGTCATCTGGCTGAACCTCAGCGACCCGGCCGACGGCCCCGAGTCCGTCGCGGCGGCGCTGCTCCAGCTCGAACGCCTCCGCGACTACCTGCTCGTCATCGACGGCCTGCACGCCAACATCCCGGCGGCCTGGAGCGTCTTCGACTACGTCAAGCGGATCCGGCAGACCTTCGGCGTGGTCGTGCAGGTGCTGGCCACCGGCTGGACGTCGGTCGGCCGGGTGGTCGAGCGCGGTGAGCAGATTCTCGACCTGCACCAGGTCCGGCTCGACGCCACCGCGACGATCCGGCAGATGCTCGCCGACGCCACGTTCCTGGACAACGACGCGCGGCTCAAGATAACCAAGCTGGCCGGCCAGGACGTACACATCGCCAAGTCGGCGCTGGACTTCTACGAGGCGTACCGGCGGTGCCCGACCGAACTCGACCTCCAGCAGGAGTACACCGGCGGCACCGAGGACCCGATGGAGCAGCGTGCCCTCTACCACCTGGCCTGTCTCGGCGTGCTCGGGCTGGCGATGGCGAGCCGGGAGGCGGACCAGCGCTTCGACGGCCGGCCCGAACGGCTGCACGGGCGCAACCTGGTGCACCGCACCGACGACGCGTACACCATCGGGCCGCGTCGGCGCGCTCAGCTGGTCGTCGAGCATGCCCTGAAGCACTGGACCAGCGAGTGCTACGCGGAGCCGGAGGACATCATCTGGCGGCACCTCCAGGCCGGCGGGGCCCGCGCGATCCGGGCCACCCTGAGCCGGCTCGACCAGATCGTCTCCCCCGACTCGCTCCGCCACGAGAGCCTCTACCTGCTCAGCACCTGGGACCTGCTCGAACAGCTCGCCTCGTACCTCGAACGCAAGATCGACGAGGATCCCACCTGGGGAGACAGCCTCGGCGCCGCGGTCTTCGCCGCGACCGCGCTCACCCGGCTGCGCCCGGACGACACGGAACGCTGGCGGAAGATCGCCGAACCCATCCGGAACCGGTGGCAGTACGAGAACCCCGAGCAGCGGTACCCGATACCGGTCGGCGGGACGACGGACGACTTCACCGACTTCACCGTGCACATCGCCGAGGCGATGCGCCGGGAGGACGAGATCCTCGCCCAGGCCGGCAACCCGCCGGAGCAGCCGGCCGACCAGATCGACCAGATGGTGGCCTACCAGAACTGGGTGCTGGGCCTGCTGCTCGGCCTGGAGAGCAGCGCACCCGCGGACTTCCGCGACACCACCCGGATCAAGCAGCTCGTCGCGATGGCCGAGCGCGCCCAGGAGCCGGCCGGCAGCTACTACCCCGGTCGGGTGCCGTGGGTGACCGCCCGGGTGCTGATCGGGATGAGCCAGGCCGGCCAGCGCGCCGACAACCCGCTGGTGTCGAAGTCGTGCCGCTGGCTGATCGGGCTGCTCGGCAACGACGGTCGGAAGGTGCAGTGGTGGCGCAGCGGTACCGGCACCTGGAACAGCGACGAGGCGACGACCGCGATGTGCCTCACCGCGCTGACCATGACCGGATATCCGAGCCGGCAACAGCTGACCGAGGCGGCCGGCTGGCTGGAGCGCCGCTGTGAGCGGTGCGCCCACAAGAATCGGGAGCTGGACCTCGCCAACATGCTGGAGACGCTGACGCTCTGTTCCGACCTGTCGCTCCAGCCGTACCTGAAGCCCCTGCTGGAGCGGATGGACCTGGAGCTGCGCAAGCCACCGCCACCGCCGTCGGAGTCCCGGCCCGAGGAGCGGCTACGGATGCCCTTCATCACCTACCAGCTCGCCAACGTCGTCTGGCAGACGGTCCGGACGGAGTGCCGCGCGCTGCTCAGTGACGTGTTGAGCACCCAGCGCGGCAGCGCGGTGTCGCCGGTCGAGGTTCCCCTCAACGGTGCTGGTGGGGACGTCTTCGAGCCGCCGAGGCTGGTGGAGGCGCGGCCCTGCGGCCTCCGGCCGGGCCAGCTGGGCATCTGGCACAACGCCTCGAACCAGCTGATCAGCGCCATCAACGACCAGATCAACAAACGGGCCAAGGTACCGGTCCAGACGGTCTCGGTCCAGCGCAGCCTCGCCCAGTTGCTCGCCCAGCGGGACACCTGGCAGGAACTCTCCGGCGAGCTGGCCGAATCCGCGCCACGGCGGGTGCTGGAAGGGCTGGACCGGCTCGGCCGGCAGGTCCTCGACGTGGCATGGCCGAAGCTGCCCTTCCCGGTCGTCTACTGTGACGAGTCGCGCAACGGCGGACCGGGGCCGGACGAGGAGCGTCCGGCGTGACCGTGATCCCGCCCGCGCCGTCGTCGCTGAACTTCCTCGCCGGGATCTTCGCGGGCGCCGGGATCAACCTGATCACGTCGGTTTCCACCGGTCCCGAGGGCGAGGTGTCCACTGCCAAGATCGCGCTGGACGCGCTGCTCTGGGTACTCGCCGCCGCCTTCCTCACCTGGGCCGCCCAGGTGTTGGAACACGGGGAACGCGACGCCGACCTCTACATCGACCGCGACTTCAGCGATCGGGAGAAGCAGGACATCCGCGAACAGTACCTGCGCGGCGCGTTCCGGAAGGCGCGCATTCCCCTGGTGCTCACCGGAATCGCGTTGGTCGGTGCGATTCTGCTGCTGCCCCGGTTCATCCAGTGGGGCGAGCTTCTCTGATGCGGGCAGGGTCGGATCGGTGGCGGGACGACACCGGCGACCGGCGACCGGTGGCGGCCCGTTCCGATGGCCGAACGGAGCCCCGCCGACGCTTTCTCATCCTGCATGGCTGGCAGAACCACCGGCCGGTCGGCCACTGGCAGCGGTGGCTGGCCGAACGACTCACCGCCGCCGGCCACGACGTCTGTTATCCGCAACTCCCCGACCCCGAATTTCCGGTACTCAAGGATTGGCTCGCGGCGACGGAGCAGGCCCTGGCCCGGGCACCCGGCGCCGAGCAGGCGGTGGTGGCACACAGCCTCTCCTGCGTGACCTGGCTCCACCTCGCCCGCCAGGGCAGCGTGCACCTGCCGGTCGGCCGGGTGCTCCTGGTCGCGCCGCCGGGCCCTCGGTTCCTCGCGGAAACGGCGGAACTACGCGGATTCCAACTCCCAACCGATGCGCTGGACGTGATCCATTCGGGGTCGCTCGCCGTACCCCGATTGGTCTGTGCCGACAATGATCGATACTGCCAGCCGCCAGCCGATGCCGTTTATGGCCGACTGTGCGATGTCGACCGGGTGAACGGCGCAGGGCACCTCGACATGGCGGCCGGTTACGGACGCTGGTTGTCGGCGCTGCGGTGGTGTGAAGATGCCACGTACCGGCTGAACGCCGAATAGCCGGGGTGGACCCGTTTGCCTAGCATTCGGGAATGGACCCGACGCTTGCCGAACTGGCCCGGTCGCTGCGGGAGAACGGCTCCGCCAGCGCTCGGGAGCAGTCCATGGTCCGGTTTCGGTCGCGGGTCGCCGGGATCGTGCGCGGGCGGGCTTCGTACGCTCCGGGCCCGGGAGCCGGAACCCCCGACGTCTGGACCGACGGCACGGGCGGTCCGCCCGCCCTCTCCATCAAGGTCGTGCTCTGGGACGGCCGGAGCCTGGCCGCCCGGGTCACCGAGCTGTCGGCGGCCGGGCTGGCCCTCCGCCGGAACCTCGGCGACGACGGTCGGCTCGGGCTGCTGCTCGTCGTCCTGCCGGCCGAGCCGGCGACCGACCTGTCCGGCCTGGGCCCGCAACTCGCCGGCACCGGGTTCGACCGGATCGCGGTCGGGGTGGCCACTCCCGAGGGCGGCTGGTCCACACTCGACCGTAACGGCGTACCGACCCCGGTCGCCGACCTCGACGCGGCGGTGGCCCACCTCCGCACCGCCGAGGAGCCGCCACCGCCGAGCGCCCCGGACATCCACCCGGCCGGGTCGGACGGGGCGGACGGGGCGAGCGCGACCCGGTTCCTGCTCGTCGCCGACGAGTGGCACTCCGAGGCGGGTGGCATCTCGACCCTCAACCGGGAACTCGCGGTCGCGCTGGCCGAGGTCGGCGTCGACGTACGGGTGATGGTGCCGACCGCCACCCAGCAGGATCGGGACGCCGCGCTGAAGGACGGCGTCCAGCTCGTCGCCCCCGATCCCGTACCGGGCATCACCGGCAAGGAACTGCTGCTCACCCGGCCCGGCTTCGACGACGAGCCGTACCGGCCGGACGTGATCGTCGGGCACGGCCGCATCCTCGGTCCGTACGCCTACGCGGCACACCACCACTACTTCCCGACCGCCAAGCGGGTGCACGTCGTACACATGGATCCGGACCGCCTCGGCCAGGCGAAGGAGGAGCCGGGCGGCCCGTCCCTGATGGTGACCAGCGACGAGCGGCGCGAGTTGGAGGTGCAGCTCGCCATCACCGCCGACCTGGTCGCGGGGGTCGGACCGCACCTGAGCAGGACGATCGACAACCTGATGCGGGGCCGACTGTCGACCCGACCACCCGTCTTCACCCTGATCCCCGGGCTGCGGGACTGGGGCGGCGTCGTCGACCTGGACGACCTGCCGGACCGGCGTCAGGTGCTGCTGATGGCCCGGGCCGAGGACGTCCGCTCCAAGGGCCTGGACATCGCGGTCAACATGGTCAAGCGGGCGATCGAGGAACTCGGCGACAGTCTCGACGAGCGGCCCGCCCTGGTCATCCGCGGGGTACGCCCGGAGGACGCCGACGAGGTCAAGGCCCGGCTCGACCCGCTGGCCAGCCCGGAGCTGGAGGTCTTCCTCCGCACCTACTCGCCCGACGAGGCGATGCTGCGCAACGACCTGTGGGCCTCCCGGGCGGTCATCATGCCGTCCCGGCACGAGGGGTTCGGGCTCGCGGCGTACGAGGCGATCGCTGCCGGCGTACCCGTGCTGATCACCGCGGAGAGCGGGCTGGCACAGTTGCTGACCAGCCAGACCCGGGACGGCGAGCGCCGGGCGCCCCGCGAGGTGCTCCGGGTCCGGGGCGGCGACAGCCAGGTCGTGGAGACCTGGGCGCAGGCACTGTACGAGACCCTGGTCGACCCGGTCACCGCCTTCGGCCGGGCCGCCGAGCTGCGCGGGCAACTGCTGGAGAGGGTGAGCTGGCGGCGGACCGCGCTGGATCTCCTTGCCCGCCTCGGCTACCCCGCCGACCCGAGCTGACCCCCGGCCGGTGGCGTGCCGCTGTGGCCCCGGGCCCGATCCCGTGCCACCGGCGGTCCTAGCGGGACGGACGCCCGGCGAGCGCCGCGGCGGGCCAGGCCAGCAACAACACGAAGGGGTACGCGAACAGCGTGTCGACCACCAGCCGGGAAGACTGCGGTTGGTACTCCCAATCGAAGATCCAGAGCAGTAGCAAGCTCGGCAGCATCCCGGCGGCGGCAACGGCGGCGACGGCCAGGCCACGGTTGCCGAGCCGCGCGGTCGCGGCGAGCGCCGCTTCGAGGACGAGGCCGGTGCCGAGGCAACCGCCGACCAGGGTCAGGAACCAGATGTCGGGATGGTGCTCCCAGAAGTAGAACTCGACCGGGATCCCCCACGGCAGACGGAAGATGTCCCGCCCGGTCTGTACCACCACGAGCCCGACCAGCCCGGCGACGACACCGGAGACCACCTGCGCCACGAACGCGACGCCTCGACGGCGAGCCCAGATCCCGGCCAGCAGACCCGCAAGCGGTATGAGCTGCCAGGCGTACCGGTCCGTCCAGTACGGCAGCGGGCCGTCGTATCCGGCCAGCATCGGGTAGGCGGTCATCGCCGCACCGACTACCGCGCCGAGCAGCACCGCGACGGCGAAGGTGACGGCTGCCGGGCGCGGTGCCGGGGCCGGCTCGCCCGGGATCGACCGTTGCGCGACCGGGCCGGCGGCCATCGTCGGCGCCGCTGTCGGTGTTGGCGGTGTTGACGGTGTTGTGGGTGTCGGTGGGGGTGTCGTCGGCGTTGTTGCTGTCGGCGGTGTGGGTGGTGTGGGTGTGGGTGGTGGCGGTGGTGGTGTGAGGGCCTGCGCTGGGTGGGTCCGGACCGGTGGCGCCGGGTCGACCGGGGTCGGTCCGCCGGACGGCGGTGCGTGCAGACTGCCATGGGCCACCACCAGCTCCGGCTGGTCGATGACCGTCGGCGCCACGCCGAGCGCCCGGTGCAGCATCGTGGCGACCAGCGGGATCCGGCTGGACCCGCCGACCAGGAAGACCCCGGCCAGCCGGTCGGCGGTGACCCCGCTGCCGAACAGCGTCGACGTGGTCAGGACCACCGTCCGCTCCAGTAACGGCCGGGCCAGCTCGTCGAACTCCGTACGGGTGAGGTGGAACTCGCGGTCCAGCCCGGGTAGGACGATCGGCGCCGTGACGAATCGGCTGAGCTGTTCCTTGGCGGCCCGCGCCTCCTGCTGCGCCTGCTGCCAGCGACGCGCTTCGCTGAGTCCGAGCCGCGCCCCGGTCTCGTCGGCACCGGCGTGGGTCACCATCCACTGGACGATCGCGGCGTCGATGTCGACTCCACCCACGTCGTCCAACCCGGCGGTGGCGCGTACCTCCCAGCCGCCGTCAGGCAGCCGCCGCACCGCGCTGATGTCGAAGGTGCCGCCCCCGAGGTCGTACACCACCAGGGTGCCGCCCGGCTCCACCCGGTGGCCGAGCACCTCGGTGAAGTAGAACGCGGCGGCGACCGGCTCGGCCAGCAGCCGGACCGCACCCCCCAGCCCTGCGCCAGCCGCCGCCCGCGCCAGTACTCCGCGCCGCTGGGCACCCCAACTGGCCGGATGGGTCAACACCACCGACGTGGGCGTGGTGCCGAGCGCACGCCGCGCGGTCTGGGCCACCCGGGACAGCACGGCTCGTACCGCCTCTTCCACCGTTGTCTCGACATCGCCCAGCAGCAGCGTCCCGTCGGCGATGTGGCGCTTCGGATTGGGCTCGGACCGGCCGGGATCGAGCCGGGAACCGCGGAGTGCGTCGTGTCCCACCAGCAGTTGACCGGTTGACTGCGCGAACACCGCGGAGGGCAGCAGCGGCGACGCGTCGAACAGCAGCGACTCGGTCCGGCCGCTCGGCATCCGTACCGCGGCAACGGTGTGCGAGGTGCCGAAGTCGACGCCGAGGGCGGCTGGCGTGGTGAGCACGCAACGGACCGTATCAACGGTCGTCGAGCTGCACGTCCCGGCCGCGGTCGGTTCACGGAGCGGGATTGGCGGCGTCACGCCACTGTCCCGGGGTCATCCCGTGGCTGGCGCGGAAGCGTTTGATGAAATAGCTGACGTCCGGATAGCCGACCCGACGGCTGATCGCCGCAACGGTCAGATCGGTCTCGGTGAGCAACAGGCGGGCCTGCTGCATCCGGCGCTGCGCGATCCACTGCGCAACGGTCCGGCCGGTCTTCCGGCGTACGACGGTGGTGAGATGACCGGTGGTGAGCGCGAGTTCGCCGGCGATGTCGGCCAGCGAGATGGGCTCGTGGTAGCGCTGCTCGATCGCGTCGAAGACCGCCCCGAGCAGTGGCTCGTTCGAGGAGCGCAACTGGTCGGCAACGCCGGTCGACAACCGGGCGGCGGCCACGAGTACCAGGGTCAGGTGGGCGAGGGCGGCTTCCTGGTGGCCGTCGCGCCGGGCCCGTAGCTCGACGTCGAGCGCGGCGAAGCGCTCGACCCAGGCCGCCCGGTCGGCCGCCGGGATGCGGAGCCGCTGCGTCCGGTCGATTCCCTGCGCGAACGGGAAGAGCAGCGGGTGCGTCCGCCACGACGAGTACGCCCCGGACATACCGGGTCGCACCACGTCGGCGGGAAACCAGACCACCCAGCCGTCGGTGGCGACCTCTTCGTGTGGGTCGAACGAGACGACCTGCCCCGGCGCGATGACGAAGAGGTCCCCGTCGGTCACCGTCCACGTCCGGCCGTCGATCCGCACCGTCCCGTCGGCTCGGTGCGCGTAGAAGAGCGCCAGGAAGTCGTGGGTGTGCGCTTCGCCGGTGGCCGGGCCGACGGTCGGCGCCCGGTCCCCGACCCGGGCCACGGCGATCGGAGCGCGGCCGGGTACATGCCCGAAGCCGATGACCGGCACGCCCTGTCCGGTCACCCCGACAGCCCGGGGCGTTGGAACCGAACTTTGTCGCATCCCGCCCACGGTTCCGCCATTGTCCGCGTCTTCGGCCCGCATGAAGCTGAGAGTACGACCGAACTTCATCGGATATGGAGCGCGAGATGATCGGACAGGCCAACACCAGTCGCGAGCGGCACTACCTGCCCGCCATGGGCAAACATTGGCTGCTGCCCCTCTACGACCCGTTCACCCGGCTCGCCGGTGTCGGACGCACCCACGACCAGCTTCTGGACCGCGCCGACATCCGACCCGGCCAGCGGGTCCTGGAGATCGGCTGCGGCACCGGTAACCTCCTGCGGGCGCTTGGGCGGCGCCATCCGGACGTCGACGCGCTGGGCATCGACCCGGACCCGGCCGCGCTGCGCCGCGCCCGCCGCAAGGCGGCCCGGGCCGGGTTCCCGATCCGGTACGAGCGCGCCTTCGCCGACGAACTACCGTTGCCCGACGACAGCTTCGACCGGGTACTGTCCGCGTTCATGCTGCACCACCTGGCCTCAGGCGAGCGGGCGCGCGCGTTACAGGAGGTCCGGCGGGTGTTGCGTCCCGGCGGTGAACTGCACCTGGTTGACATCGACGGCACGCCGTCCGGGCGGGTGACCCGCCGGGCGCACCGCCATCCGCGCCTGGCGGAGAGCCTCCCTGAGTGGGTGCTGACCGCGTTGGCCGATGCCGGCCTGACCGACGTCGCGGAGAACGGTCGCGGCGGGACCTGGTTCGGCGGCGTCGTCTTCTACCGGGCCGTGGCGGGCCGGACCGGGTAGCCCGGGCGGCTCCTGCGGCACCGGAGGCGGTGCGCGAGGACCGACGGACAGACCGCTCGGGCTACCGCTCCCCCGCCGGCTAACCGTTCCAGATCGAGATCGTGGCGTTCCCGAGGTGGGGCCGGCCCACCTGGCGGCCGACGGCTCGTGGCACATCGTGACCAACGCCCGGGCCCGGGTCAGGGCGCCGCCGGTGGGGCCGGCGGCGGCAGGAAGCGGCCGCGCGCCGCAGCCACGATCGACCGTACGGTGATTCCGCCGATCAGGGCCGAGATGGCCGCCAGTACCAGGTACGTGTAGACGCGGTGACCCGGCGGTTCGCCGTCGGTGATCCAGTGCAGGGCGGCCGTCGCCACCGCCGACCAGGAGAACGTGAACGCCCAGAAGCTGGGGGCGAAGCGCAGCCGCAGGTAGAGCGGGAGCAGGCGGATCTGGGCGAGGACCAGCAGCAGCCCGTACCCGGAGACCAGCGTCACCCAGATGTCGATCCGGCCGCCGTTGAGGGCGAAGAGCGCGATCCCGGCCAGCGCGGAGGGGGCCGCCTCGATCGCGAGGGTCGGGATGAGTGGCGTGGGCAGCGGCGGCCGGACGAAGAGGCGGTTCAGGGTCAGCGAGCCGAGGACCAGCCAGCAGATGAGCCCGAGCCCGAGCATGATCTCGGCCAGGGTGCGCTGCCCGACGGCGGAGGCGGCGGCCGAGGCGATCAACCCGCCGGCCACGGTGGGCAGGAAGTAGCCGGGGTGGATCTGGTCGATGTCGACTCGTCCGTAGATCCACTGCCCGGTTATCCAGCCGCCGAAGAGGAGCGTGAGGACCAGGAACACGTCGACGAGGATCCGGCCGACGTGCAGGTTGTGCGGGGCGACACCCTGCGCGGCGAGCAGCACCGGCGTGATGACGGCGAGCGAGACGAACGGGCTGGTGACCGGGTCCACCAGGTCGCCGACGAGGGCTCTCGGCCGGCGCAGCGCGTAGCCGGCGTACGCCGCCAGCACGGCGAGCCAGGCCAGCGTGGCGAGCGCCAACAGGGCGTTGCCGATCCAGGTCGGTACGTCGCCGTCGTGTCCGGCCAGCATCCAGGTGTTGCCCAAGCCGGCCAGCCCGAAGGGGATGCCGAAGAAGCTCGGTGGAATCCGGACGGCGACCACCTGACACCTCCCGTGACGGGGCGGTCCCCCTCGGTCGATCCGGTTACATCCTGCCCGGAAACCGATCCGCCGCGCGGTCGAATCGGTCAATCGCGCCGAGGCGGGTCGGGCGGATTCGCGACGGGCCGGTCCGGCGGATCTCGCCCCGGCGTCGATCGTCGAGTTCGGGTCCGCACGGCCCGCCCGGGCACCATCGGCGTTGGCCCGGGGAGGCAGGAGACGCGAGCGGCCGAGGCCCGGGTGGCCGTGGACCTGACGGTGGGCCAGGGCTTGCTTATGATGCTCTCCGGCCCCCGGGTCGGTCCGCCGGCAACGGGCCCAGCTTCTGGATCTGCCGGGTTCCTGGCCCGTGCTCATGAGTGGATGCCGCCGGTCGAAGGGCCAGGTCAGCCCCGGGCCGTTCCGCCCAGCCGCCACGGCGCGTCTGTCGGGGTCGCTGCCTAGGGTGTAGGAATGATTGATCAGCGCCAGGTGCTGAACTTCCGCGTTCAGGCGCAGCAGCTTGACCGGGCCGAGGGCATGCTCGAAGACACCGCTGTGCTCGATATCGGGGTGCAGGAAACCGGTCCGGACGGCGGCAGGTGGGCGCTGGCTCTGCGCGGGGTCGATGTGGCGGCGTTGTCCGGGGAGGATGTGATCCTGCTGTGGACCGTGCGAGGTGCGCCACACCTCTACCGCCGTGCTGACGTGGGGAGGGTGGCGGCCGCGGTCGAGCCGTTCTCCGACGCTGACGCCGGCAAGCGCATCTACGACGCCGCCAGGCCGTTGAAGGCGGCTGGCATCGGCATTCTGGCCGCTCTGGATGAGATGGCCGCTCAGATGCGAGCCATCGTCACGATGCCGACGGTCAAGGGTGACGTCTCCGGGCGCTTGGCCGAGGTGATGCCCGAGCCGTATCTGCGGTTCTGCCGACCGTGCGACGCTACCCACCTCTACGAGATGCCGTTCCGGTTGGCCGCCGTACGGGCCGCGTTGGAACTGCGACTCGACACATCGCCGCCGGTTCTGCAGCGCATCGCGGGCTTCAGGAAGGCCACCGCCTCGGGCGACCGATTCGACCTCATCCGCGCGTACCTTCGGCTGCTCGGTCCGGCCACGCCCAAACACGTGGCCGACTATCTCGATGCGCCGGTCAAGGACGTGAAGGCACTCTGGCCCGAAGATGTGATCGAGGTGACCGTCGGCGGCGAGACACGCTGGCTCCTGGTCGCCGACGAACAGGCCCTGGCATCGGCCGAGACCAAGGCAACCCGGCTACTCGGCCCGTTCGACCTTTTCCTCCAGGCCAAAGACCGAGCAACGCTGGTGCCGGGCACGGCTCACGCCAAGGAGTTGTGGCCGGTGCTGGGTCGCCCCGGCGCCGTCCTGGTCGACGGTGAACTCGTCGGCACCTGGCGTCCCCGCAAGTCCGGGAAAACGTTGAAGGTCGCCGTCCAGCCGTGGCAGAAGCTGACCGCTACCACGCGCAATAACGTCGTCGAACAAGCGGAACGCCTCGCCGCGTACCGCGCCGTTTCCCTCGCCGGGGTCGAATTCGCCACCTAGTACGGCTGCCGCACACCGTGACCGACAGGTTGCTGTGGTTCCGGCTGGCTAGTCCACCTGTCGTGCGCTTGCCAAAGTGCCGATCTTTTCGACAAGGGCCACGGGTACCAGGAAGGCGATGTCCCACGTTTCGTCGTCGTGTCCGATGAGGACCGTCGCGGTCTCAGGACCTGCGTCCTCCGCAGGAGCGCACCAGAAGACCCTGCTGCCGGCGCTTGTTCCCGCCGCGATCGCCCTACGTTCGTTCCACACGGCGGCTCGGATGCCACTGAGCTGGGCCAGGTCCTCGAAGGTCGACCAGACATTCAGTTCCCAGTCGTCGCCACCTTGGAGCTTCAGCACCACCTCGTGCGGCGGACCCGCAGCGCCGAGTGACATGTCGATGATCGGTTGCATGCGGCGATCGTAAGCCGGGAAGCGGAGACCCAGATCGAACAGCGGCATTCCGCGTCCTGCTGTGCAAACACCGGCTCGGATACGTGTTGGCGGTGTCCTGCAGTCACCTGGTTCCGCTCGACGACGGGCCGTACCAGGAACCATCGCTCCCGTCACAGGTCGCGGCCACACGAAGTCGGAGACGCGCGGTCATGCCGGGCAGCGCGACGGTTGCGCGGCAGGCTCGCTTCGTGACCGACACCTCCGGCGCCGGCAGGGATCAGGTAGCCGAACTTTTGCTGTGCTCAACGCTCGCCCTCGTCCTTCGAACCCGAGCCCCATTCCCACATTGCTTGCAGCACCGGTGCGAGCGCACGTCCGCGGTCGGTGAGGGCGTAGCGCACCCGCGGGGGCCAACCGGGCGTCCGCCGTCGATCGAGTACAGCCGCCTCGGTCAACTGCGCGAGTCGATCCGCGAGGGTTTTGTCCGAGAGCTTCGGAAGGGCCTGGGCAAGCTCGCTGAAGCTGCGATCACCCTGTAGGAATTCGCGGATCACCAGGGCGGTCCACCGGCCACGCAACACCGCCAAGGTGACATCCACCGGGCACGACGGGTGTGGTTCGACCGTACGACCCGAGCAGGCGTCTATCAGCCTCGTTGCCTCATAGCCAACCGTTTGGTGAGCCACGAATCCGCCTCCTAGCCTCGCTGCGTACGCCGCACAGCAACATCGTCAGTCGGGAGCATCATGCGAATCCATCATCTCAACTGCGGCTCGTTGCGGGAGATCACACCGACCGGCGAAGGGCAGCGGCCACTGCCCGGCGTGTGCCACTGCCTGCTCGTGGAGACCGACAGCGACGGGCTGGTCCTGGTGGAAACCGGCTTCGGCCTCGGCGACATCGAGGCGCCGGAGCGGTCACTGGGCGAGGAGTTCCTTGGCTGGGCCCGGCCTGCGCTCGACCCGGACGAGCCGGCCCTCCGGCAGATCGCCAGCCTGGGCTTCGCCCCAGAGGACGTACGCCATGTCATCCTCACCCACCTGCATCGCGACCACACCGGCGGCCTACCCGATTTCCCCTGGGCCACCGTGCATGTCCATGAGAACGAGTACGAAGCGGCGATGACCAGTGGGCGGTATCCGCACCAGGCGCATTGGGCACACCAGCCGAACTGGGCCAGATACAGCTTCACCGAGGGTGAGCGGTGGTTTGGTTTCGACCGGGTACGCCAGCCGATCGGACTCCCCTCCGACATCCTGCTGGTCCCGTTGGTCGGGCACACTCCGGGGCACATCGCCGTCGCGGTCAGGGACGACGACCGTTGGCTGCTGCACGTCGGCGATGCCTACTACCACCACGGAGAGCTGGCACCCGAGCCCGGACGAGTACCACCCTTCCTGGTCTCCCTGCAGTCCGGCATAGAGACCGACCCAGCGCAGCGGCTGGGCAACCTTGAGCGGCTGCGGTCCCTCGCCCGCGACCACCTGACGGAAGTGGCCATCGTATCGGCGCACGATCCCTGGGAGTTCCGCCGATACGCCAACCGATGAGCTGCTGCGGAATCTCCGTGACGCCGCCCGACCGGGGAACCGCGTCTCGCACTGCGTTTCAACTCCTTCGCAACGGCTTCCGGGTCATGGCGGGCGAGGGCGGCGCGACGCTGGACCGCTTCGGCAGCTCGGTTCCCGCGGCCGGCCTGCTCGCGATCGATCGCGCCGACGACCGTCTCGGGTGTTCGCGGTCAGCGTGACGATCGGGGTGGTGGCCGGCGGCCCGGATCGTGCAGGGTGTGCTCCATGAGGGCCGGTTTCGTTCTGGTGCACAGTCCGTCGGTCGGGCCTGCGACATGGGCGCCGACAGCGCGGGAACTGGAGGACTCGGGGGCGGTCGTGGTCGTGCCGTCGCTGGTCGGGGTGGCGGAAACCGGCCCACCATACTGGCGGTCCGTCGCCGAGACGGTCAGCGCAGCGATCGACCAGTTGCCCCGGGATCAGCCTGTGGTGATCGTGGCGCACAGCAACGCGGGTCTCTTCGTGCCGGTGATCGTCGAGGCGGCCTCGCGGGAGGTGGCCGGCTGCCTGTTCGTGGATGCGGCCTTGCCGTCGCGTAGCGGACCCACACCCGTCGCGCCGCCTGAGTTGCTGGACTTTCTGCGTCCGAAGGCGGTCGGTGGTCGGCTGCCGCAATGGACGGCGTGGTGGGAGGAGTCGGACGTCGTACCGATGTTTCCGGACGCCCAAACGCGGAGTGCGGTGTCGGCCGAGCAGCCTCGGCTCCCGTTGAACTATTACGAGGAGCTCGTGCCCACCCCGGTCGGCTGGGACGACCGGCCGTGCGGTTATCTGCTGTTCGGCCCGCCGTACGAGCCGGTCGCTGAGGATGCGGCCAAGCGAGGGTGGGCCGTCGACCACATTCCCGGCCGGCATCTGCATCAGTTGGTCGATCCGGGTGCCGTGACGGAGCGCATCGCGGCGATGACCCGAGAATGGTCGCCCAAGGTTTGAGCCAGTCGTGATCCGGCGCGCGCGAATCTGCCACCGGCCCGGCGGCACGTTCGGGCAAGCGGGTGGTGAGGTGGGACGTGAGGTCGTGCCGCTGCACGGACGGTCGCCGGATTCAGGTCCGCCGAGCACAGCGTGTCGATGCCGGGCCGGAGCATGGTTCAGCTGGTTGCGCCGCAACTGCCTTCATGTCGGGCTCGGCCCGAGCCGTGGTGCGGTGGGTTCGGGCAGGGTCCGGAACAGCAGCCAGCTCAGCGCCGGCATCAGGACGAGAGGTGCCAGGGCAGTCCGCAGTGACGTTGCGTCGGCAAGGCTGCCGATGAGTGGGCTGACCAGGCCGCCGATGCTGACAGTCAGGCCGAGGGTGATCCCGCTGGCGGTGCCGACCCGCGAGGGCAGGTAGTCCTGGCCGAGCGTGACCTGCAGCGAGAAGGGGACGTACAGGCCGGCTGAGGCCAGTGCCACGAACAGGTACAGGGCCGGACCCGGCACGAACACCACGCCCGCGACCGATCCGATCGTGATCAGGTACGACCAGCGGGAGACCGTGACCCGGTCCCAGCGCCCCGCCAGCGTACCGCCGAGAACGGAGCCCACGGCGCCACCGAGGTAGAGCACGAAGAGTGCCAGACTGCCTGCCACGGTGCTGCCGCCCATGCGTTGCGCGGCGTAGAGCGAGATGAAGGTACTCAATCCCACGAACACGATCGACCGGCACGCCACGGCCAGCGCCAGCCTCACGAACGACGCTCTGTCATCCGGCCCAGCCGGCACCGCCGCAGCGGTACCGGCGGCCTGCCGCTGCCCCAGCGCGCGCAGCACGGGTAGGCACAGTACGGCGGCTGCGAGCGCTGGCAGCACCAGCAGCGGCGTCAGGCGCAGCCCACCCGTGGCCACAGCCGCGCCGACCATGAGCGGGGCCAGCGCGAAGCCGAGGTTGCCGCCCGTCGAGAACCAGCCCATGGCGGCGTGGCTGCCTTGGCTGACAATCCGGGCGACCCGTGCGGACTCGGGGTGGTAGGCAGCCACACCGATCCCGGAAACCGCTACGAACAGCAGGGTGAGCCCGTAGGAGCCGCTCATCCCGCTCAGGGCGATGCCCACACCGCCCAGCAGGGTGCCGACCGGCAACAGCCAGGGCATCGCCCAGCGGTCGGTCAGGGCACCGAACACCGGCTGCACCACCGACGACAGCAAGGAGGCGGCCAGCACCACGCCAGAGACAACCGCGTAGCTGTATTCGCGCTCAGCGACGAAGAACGGGACCAGGGAGGCCACCGCGCCCTGGTAGACGTCGACGCAGGCGTGCCCGACCGAAAGGAGAGTGATCGAGACGTTCCTTCGCATCACGTCATGATCAGATCCCGTAGCCGTGTCGCGCTTCCGATAAACTGACGGATGATGACGAAAATCCGCCACAATCCGGTGGCGCCGACCCGCACCCAGCGGCTGGCGTCGGGCGGCACGATCGACGCCCATCGGCACGACGACCACCAGATCGTCTACGCCGGCCGTGGGGTGCTGGCCGTCACGACCAGCGCGGGTTCCTGGGTTGCCCCCGGCACCCGCGCCATCTGGGTTCCGGCCGGCACCGTTCACGCCCACAGGGCCCATGGGGAACTGGAACTGCATCTGGTGGGGCTGCCCGCGACCGACAACCCGCTCGGCCTGGATACCCCGACCGTGCTCGCGGTGGGCCCGCTGCTGCGTGAACTGATCATCGCCTACACCCGCACTCCCGACGACGACAGTCCCGAACGGATCCGGTTGCGCGCGGTACTTCTCGATCAGTTGCGGGCCTCCCCCCAACAACCGCTGCACCTGCCCACGCCGGCCTCGCCCCTGCTGCGCACGCTCTGCGACATCCTGCGAGCCGATCCGGCCGACAGCCGCACGCTCGCCGAACTGGGCCACCAGGTCGGCGCGAGCGATCGCACCCTGTCCCGGCTCTTCCGCAGCGACCTCAACATGACGTTTCCACAGTGGCGCACCCAGTTGCGGCTGCAACACGCACTGGTCCTGCTGGCCGAGAAGACCGCGGTCACCACCGTCGCGCACCAATGCGGCTGGGCCTCCACCAGCGCCTTCATCGACGTCTTCCGGCGCGCATTCGGCCACACGCCGGGCTCCTACCCGACCGGCTGATCGACGAGTCGCGGCAGGCAACCGCCGCCGCGACCAGGGCCATCCCCGTCGTTCGCTCCTGACCAACCGCCGGGACGTCTACGCTCTACCGCGTGCCGGTTTCACCGTCGCGGCCTTGCTCGTACCGGAACCGGTCCAGTCGGCGTCGTGCGTGCACGTCCGCCTCGGCTCGATCGGCCAACTCGCGCAGCAGTCCGGCCTTGACGAGCAGATCCATGTGCCACAGGTGTGCGTTGTGCCGGTAGGGGTCACGGCTGTAACACTCGGCGAACTCACCGACCAGGACGATCGCCGTAGCCCAGTCACCGCGCGCCTCGGCCGCTTCCGCCGATGTCTGGTCGAACCGCGATCTCACCGCATCAGTATGGCCCTCTGGTTGCAACGCACTCATCCAACGCTGGTGGAGCGCGTCCGCCGCCGGCACGCCCGTGGCTATCGGTGGCTGTTGCGGATCTGCCACCAGCCCAGTACGCCGTACCAGACCATGACCGGCAGATGGAGGCCGTAGCCGAGCTGTTCCAGCGTTGCCGACGGGCCCTCGATCCCGGTGGTCCATGGCAACAGAACCGCAGCAAGGCCGGAGGCGACGGCGATCAGGCCGGTACGACGAAACGCGGTGGGCAGCGGTACGCCGAGCGCGGTCGTCACGGTCGCGGCGACCCAGAGCAGCCCGGCGAGGTTGACAGCCCACTTGGCGGTGACGAGGACCGCCCCGGCCACGACAGTGGTCGTCGGGTCGGTGGGATCGGCGGCCAACCGGGTCAACGCGAGGTTTCCGGCGTCGTGGAGCAGGCCCGCCAAGCCGGCACAGGCCAGCAGTCCGCCGGCGAGCGTCACCAGGTGTGGCTTACCGCCGGTGGGGCGGGCCGTCGTCACGAGCCCGGCCGCGAGTAGGGCGAGCCAGCCGACGACATCGAGGCCCAACCCGATCAGGTGCGACCCGACCCGGGCGTTCACCACGGCCAACACGGCAGCGGGATCGGCCGGATTAAGGGTCAATCCCGATGGCACGACAACGGCCACACCGGCGAGCATGGCCGACAACGAAATCAACAGCAGCGCGCCCGTCAGCCGGGCCGCCGAGCGCTGGTCAGCGGGACTCATGGCGGCACGCTAAAACCCTGACACAGGGAGAGGGTCAAGCCAGGAGGAGGGCGGCGTGTGGCGGATCGGGGAGCTGGCGAGGATGGTCGGGGTGTCCGAACGCACCCTGCGGCACTACGACAGGGTCGGCCTACTCGCTCCTGCCACAGTGGACCGCACCACCCGCTACCGGTGGTACGGAGTAACCGAACTGGCCCGCCTGGAACGCATCCGAGGGCTACAACACCTCGGGCTGTCACTACGCCAGATCGCCGACGTCCTGGACGCCCCCGACGAGCAGCTACAGCAGGCCCTGACCGAGACCGTGAACGCCCTTCGCCGCGACCTCGCGGCCAAGGCCGCAGCCGTGGCCATCGCCGAGGACCGGCTCGCCACACCGATGTCGGTCCTGCCCCAAACGGCCACGGTGGGCCCGCGCCGCCTGTACGTGCGCCACCTGCGCATCGCCCACCCGTCCGCGCTGGCCGCCCTGTGCCCGCCACCACCGACGACCCTGCTCACCTGGCTCACCGGACACCCCACCGGGAACTTCGTCGCGGCAGTCCCGGCCGACCGGGGCGGCGAACGCCTCGACCTGCCCGCCCGTACGGTGGTGCGGGCCGTCGTCCCACCGGCAACCGGAGTGGTCCGCGCCGGCCTCGACCTCTTCGACTGGCTGCACCGGCGTGCCCTGACCGTCGCCGGCCCCACCCTGGAGGAGCACCTGGTCGACGCTGACCACGCCGTCGCGACGGTCCTGGAGGTACCCGTGCGACCCGCGACACCTTCGACCCGCCGCGACGCCGGCACGAACCCGCACTGATGCCGCACCACGGGCACCGGGCCTGGGCCGGTCGTCCCAGTGCGTGTCGGTGGCAGGGTCGGCTGGTAACGGGAGGAGTCGGCCGAGGCGAGAGCCTCCGCGATCCGCCGACAGGTTTCGATATCGCTCGGCCGAATCCCCGAACGGCAACCGCCGCTCGGGCGGTTTGTGCCGCGCGAGCTTCTCGGAGAGCAGGCGGAGGTCGGTCGAGACGGAGCGAGGCTAGGGTCGCGCCAGCCGCGCCAGCCGAGCGATGAACGCGTTCGCTGCCGGAGTCGGTCCCAGTCGGCTCCAGACCAGGTGCTCCAGGCGGTACGACGTGTTCACCACGGGTACCACGGTCACGCCGGGCAGCCGTACCGCGAAGGTGGAGGCGAGGAGGGCGACGCCGAGACCTTCGGCCACGAGCCGCGCCATGATGTGCGGGTCGGTGATCTCGAAGGCGACCGTACGCTCCAGGCCGGCGGCGGCGAACGCCCGGTCGGCCTGGACCCGGCCGGTGGTCCCGGCGGGAAAGTCGACGAACCTCTCGGCGCAGATCGCCTCCAGCCGGATCCGTTCGTGGCCGGCGAGTCGATGGTCCGGAGCCAGCAGCGCGGCCAGCGGGTCGCGGGCGAGCTGCTGGCTGTTCAGGTCCGGGATCTCGACCTCCTCGGCCAGGCCCAGGAACGCGACGTCGAGCGCACCGGCGCGAACCCGGTCGGCCAGGTCGTCGCTGCCGGCCGTCAGCAGGCTGATCCGCACCTGCGGGTACTCCTGATGGAAGACCCGCAGCGCGGCCGGCACGTCGACGGCCGCCACGGTCGGGATCATGCCGACGGCGAGCCGACCGCGGATCTCGCCGGTCGCCGCGAAGACCTCCGCCTGCACGCGCTCCGCCGCCGCGAGGCACTCGCGGGCGGCCGGCAGCAGGGCCGCGCCGGCCGGGGTCAGCGCCACCGACCTGCTGGTGCGGTGGAAGAGCCGCGCACCCAACTCCTGCTCGAGCTTCGCGATCTGGTGACTCAACGCCGACTGTACGACGAAGCACCGCTCGGCCGCCCGGGTGAAGTTGCCGAGTTCGGCCACCGCGACGACGTATCGGAGTTGCTGAAGGTTCACTCGGCAATCGTCGATCACGATCGAACGCATGACAACAATGCGTTGGACTCATCACTGCTGACGCCACAGGCTGGTGGCCATGGGAACCTCCACCGGCACGCGGACACTCGTCACGGCTTTCGCGCCGGCGGTGTGGGGCACGACGTACGTCGTGACGACCGAACTCCTGCCCGCCGGGCATCCGCTCTTCGCCGGCCTGGTCCGATCGCTGCCGGCCGGACTCGTCGTGCTGGCGGTGCTCCGCGTGCTACCCCGCGGCGTGTGGTGGTGGCGATCGCTGTTACTCGGCGCCCTCAACATCGGGTTCTTCTTCCCGCTGCTCTTCGTCTCGGCCGAGCGGCTGCCCGGCGGTGTCGCGGCCACCCTCGGCGCGACCCAGCCGCTGGTCGTGGCGGGCCTCGCGGTCGGCATCCTGCGGGAGTCGCCGTCGTGGTGGCGCATCGGCTGGGGCGTGGCCGGAGCGGCTGGCGTCGGATTCGTCGTCCTCGGCCCGCAGGCGGGTCTCGACCCGGTCGGTCTCCTCGCCGGGCTCGCGGGCGCGTTGTCGATGGCCCTCGGTGTGACGCTCACCAAGCACTGGCGTACCGACGAGGTGCGCCCGGTGGTGTTCGCCGGCTGGCAGTTGACCGCAGGCGGGTTGGTCCTGCTCCCCCTGACCGCGCTCTTCGAAGGTCGCCCTCCCGCCGTCGACCTTCCCGGGCTGGGCGGGTACGTCTGGCTCGGGCTGGTCGGCGGGCTCGTCGCGTACGCCGTGTGGTTCCGTGGCATCGGCACCCTGCCCGTCGCCGCCGTCGCGCTACTCGGACTGATCTCGCCGCTCGTCGCCGCTGCACTCGGCGCCGTCGTCCTGGACCAGACCTTCGGCCCGGTCCAGGCGCTCGGCTTCGGCCTGGCACTCACCGCGCTCGCGGCGGGGCAGTTGTCGGCGGCCCGGAGCGGCGGACCGGGCGACGCACCCACTCCACCGGCGGAGGCGATCGACGTGACAGGCTCTGGTTCCCGCACCGTGCCAACCCCGCCGACTCCCGGCACCGTCCCGACGGCAGGGCGGGCCAGGACCGCACCGGGGACGCCGGGACTCCAGGAGCCGCCTCGCCCTGTACGCCGACGAGCAGCGGATGCGCCTCTGGGCCAACCCCTACCGGCAGACCGTCATGTCTGACCAGCCACGCACCCCGCCCCGCAGTCGTCGGCCGGGTTCGCACCAGGAGGAGAAATGACCAACGGGACTCTGGCCCGGTTCGTACTGCTCGCCCTGCTGTGGGGCGCCAGTTTCACCTTCATCAAGGTGTCCCTGGAAGGGCTCACCCCGGCGCAGATCGTGCTGAGCCGGCTCGTCCTCGGCGCCCTGGTGCTCCTGGCCATCGCCGCCGTCCGAAAGGTCGCCCTCCCCCGTGGCGGCCTGGGCGTCTGGGGACACCTCGCCGGCGCGGCCCTGTTCGGCAACGTCATCCCGTTCCTGTTGCTGTCCTACGGCGAACAGGGCACCGGAGCGGGCATCGCCGGAGTTCTGGTCGGCAGTACGCCACTGCTGACCCTGGCTCTGGCCGCCGCCGCGCTGCCCAGCGAGCGCGCCACCACACGCAAGGTCGTCGGCCTGGTCGGCGGATTCGTCGGCGTGGTGCTCCTGGTCGGGCCGTGGCACTCCGAACTCGGCACGCTCAGCGGCCGGCTGGCCTGCCTGGGTGCTGCGGTGAGCTACGCGATCGGCTTCGTCTACGTCCGTAGGTTCCTCTCCCCACGTGGCCTCGCCCCACTGTCACTGGCCGCGTCACAGTTGGTCGCCGCCGCCGTGCTACAGGGCCTGGCCACCCCGTTCCTGGCCTGGCAGACCCCGGAGATCACCGGCCGGGTCGCGGGCAGCGTCCTGTTCCTCGGCGTGTTCAGCACCGGGCTGGCCTACGTGCTGTACTTCCGGCTCATCGGCGATGCCGGGGCCACCGCCGCGTCCGCGGTCAACTACCTGGTCCCGGTCTTCGCCGTGCTGATCGGCGCCGTACTGCTCGGAGAGGCGATCACCTGGAATCTCGTCGTCGGCGGCCTGGTGGTCCTGGTCAGTGTGGCCTACGCGGAGAACCGCATCCGGCCCCGCGTCACGCGCGACGACATGTCAGCCGAGCAGACCGGTCAGCCCGGACGCCGGCCAGCGCGGCACGAGTAACACGTCGGAGACCGGTGGCTCGGCGGCACGCTGCCGGGCCCGAAGTCGCCCCTGGTCGGTCGGCTGGGCTTCCGCGCTCTGCGTGGTGCTGAGCCGGGCCGGCGCGGCGACGCGGAGCGGCTCCGATCACGCTGTCTCAAAACCGACGTACGCATCTTCTAACCGACCCGTGAGCTGGCCGAGGCGTTGCGCAGGCTCCCCACCCGGTGATCCCGGCGTCGCCGTACGCCACCACTGGTGGATCCCGACACGGCAGGGAGGGCCGGCCCCTCGCGGACCGGCCCTCCCCTGGCGTCGCCTGTCAGTACGTGCCGAGGTCCTGCCACGGACCGTTGGGCTCGCCCGGCTGCTGGTTCCGGCTCCACCACCTGGCCTTCCAGGTGTGGCCGTTGTGCGCGACCGTCTCGCCGCCGGTGTAGACCCAGGATGCGGTCCAGGCCCGGACACCGGCCCCGGCCGCCGGGACGAGAGCGCCCTGCTCCCGCCACGCGCCCGTCGTGGTGCTGCCCGGCTTCTCGTTCTGCGTCCACCACTGGGCGATGTAGGTCGCCCCGTTGTAGGACACCTGGTCGCCGTTGTTGTACACCTTCTTCGGGTCCCACGCCGGAACCGCCGGATTCGGCTCGACCAGCGTGAAGGTGACGGTCGTGACGTTGCCCGCCACGTCGTACACCCGCAGCTCGTTGGCCCCGGGTACCGCCCCGAACACACCGGGCTTGACCCCGTTGAGGTCGGAGTAGGTGTTGTCGGTCAGGTCCTTCGGCACCCCGTTCAGGGTGAGCTTGTCGACCTTGCCGGCGTCGAAGAGCTTGAACGAGACCAGCTCGTACCCGGCGGCGGGCGTACCGACCGTCTCGGTGGCGCCGTCCTTCACCGTCACCGTCGGGCCCGTGACATCCAGCTCGAAGGTGAGCGTCGTGACGTTGCCCGCCACGTCGTACACCTTCAGCTCGTTGCTGCCGGCCCTGCCGCCGAAGACACCCGGCCGCACCCCGTTGAGGTCGGAGTAGGTGTTGTCGGTCAGGTCCTTCGGCACCCCGTTCAGGGTGAGCCGGTCGACCTTGCCGGCGTCGAAGAGCTTGAAGGAGACCTCGCGGTAGACCCCGTCCCGCCCCTTCGACTCCGGCTTCACGGTGATCGTCGGAGCGGTCGTGTCGGGCGCGGCCGGGATCGCGATGTCGGTCCGCATCCGGGGCAGCTCGGCCTCGTCGCCGAGGTAGAAGCTGGCGAACCCGAACTGGTCGTAGCCGGTGTTCTTGTTCGCCACCCCGAGGCGGTACATCGGGTCGTGCATCAGCGTACGGATGCCGTACTCCGTCGGCGACAGGGTCGTGACGATGGCCAGGCGGTTGTCGGACGCGCGGAGCACCAGCTCCTCGCGCCAGTCGCCCAACAGGTCGGCCTTGAGCGTGGGCGTGCTCTTGTTGCCGGTCGACGTCAGACCGGTCGCGAGATACGGGGAGGTCGCGAAGGTCAGATCGTCGACCGTGCTGATGGTCGCGTTGCTGGCGGCCATCGCCGTCAGGCCACCGCCGAACCAGATGGCGTACTGGCCGCTGCTCAGGTTGCGGTTGCCGTTCAGGAGTTCGCCGGTGACCATGCTCCGGGCACCGTTCTGCGAGTGTCCCTGCGCACCGGGCCAGCGGTTGGAGAAGTTGCCGGCCACCGCGCCCTCGGCGTCGGTGCCGGCGTAGACGCCGAAGACCATCGAGTTCTCGTGGACGATCTGGCCCTGGTCGTTGCGCCGCTTGCCCTTCATCGGGTCGTGGGCCTCCGGTCCGGGCATCCAGCCGTGTTGCCGCCCGGTGCGGATGTCGTCGAGCAGGTTCTCCTCGCTGCCGGACCACATCCGGATGCGGTCGTCCTTGTCGACCGGGAGTAGTGCGTTGCGGTCGCCGTGCCGCAGCGGAGCCCAGGTGTTCTGCGGGTTGTTCCGGACCGCGTCGGTGGCGAACTCGAAGCTGCCGGCGACCGGAGGTACGCCGTTCTGCCCCTCGATCGTGGGCATGGTGTCGCCGTTGATCACCTCGGGCAGGATCTTGGTGCCGTCGGCGCTCAGGTCGAGAACCATGGCCTTCATCACGATCTCGTCGCGGCCGTCGCCGTCGAGGTCGCCCGAATCGGTGTGATGGTTGCCGCGGTTCTGGTAGTCGTAGGCGGTGCCGCCCAGCGACCAGTACTGCGGGTCGTTCGAGTCGAAGCTGGCCTGGAGGGTGACCTTGCCGTCGACGATCCGGAAGGCGGCCATCGTCGTCCGCACGTAGTAGCCGCGCTGCGAGACCGCATAGTTGTGCTTGCCGTCCAGGGCGGCCACGACGCCGACGTAGCGGTTGGCGCGGTTGCCCTGCGCGTCGCCCCAGACCGCCGCCTTCCAGGGGTGCTCAAGCCAGTACGCCTCCGAGGGGGCCATCATCTGCGACTTGTAGTCACCGGGCCCGCTACCGGCGCCGGGACCGGGGTAGGCCAGGTAGGAGAAGTTGCCGCGCTGGGTGGCCGGCGTCATGGCCCAGTTGTCGCCGTCCACGCTCCCCTCGTAGGGATGCGGATACTTGGCGCTGTCCATGAGTACGCCCTTGCCGGCGGCGGCGTCCCACCGGAAGGCCGAGAAGAACTCCTGGTCGTCCTTTGCCGGGCCGATCGGGCCGACGTGGTACGTCTTGATCCACCGCTTCAGGGCCGGATCGTTGACCCCGTCGTTGCCACCTCCGGCCACCGGGCTGCGGTAGCTGATGGTGAAGCTGTTGAGCAGCGACCAGTAGGTGTCCAGAGCCGCGGTATTGCCGCTGGCGAAGTACTCCTGGAACTTGTCCGTGGTCGTCTTCAGGCCGTCCTCCCCGCCCACGACGGTGCCGAGGGTGTTCGGGTAGACGACGGACTGCGACGCCTCGTCCCAGTTGCCGATGCGGGTGCCCAGCCCGGTCTTGAGCATCAGCTCGGCCTTGCCGTCACCGTCGAAATCCTCGGTGAACAGCGTGGTCTCGTGGTCGTTGGCCGCCCGCACGTTGTAGCCCATGTCGATCCGGAACAGCATGGTGCCGTCGAGCTTGTACACGTCGATGTACTCGGGTGCGGTGGTGGTGTTGCTGCCGCCGAAGATCGGCTCGGAATACATCGGATCCTGCTGCGTGCTGCGCCACTTGACGACGATCTCGTATTCGCCGTCGCCGTCGAAATCGCCCACCGTCATGTCATGGGTGGAGTAGGGGCTGCTCTGCGAGGTGTGTATCGCGCCGGTGCTGGTCTTCGCGTAGGGAAGCGACGTGCCGGAATCCAGGTTCTGCACGTACTTGATGAACTCGGCTTCCAGTTCGTCGTAGAGCGCCTTGGTGATTTTGCCGTTCACCAGAGAGTTGGTCAGCGGCCGAGGGGCGGTGTAGGTGGCGACGCCGAGCGCGTTGGGGGTCATGTTGTGCTCGTTGAGCGCGGCGACCCAACCGTCCAGCTGCTCCTGGGTCACGGTCGCCTGATCGTCGTACGCCACCCGGAACGCGCGCAGCAGGTTCATGTCGACGACGTACCAGTTCTGGTTCTCGGTACCCGGGATGACCATGTTGGCCGCGTTCAGGTTGGTACCCGGGCCGAACCGCTGGTTGCGGTAGGTGAAGTGGGCGAGCGGCACGGGAGCCGGCGCGGGCTTGAGCGGGATGTAGGTCGCCGCGCCCCGGCCCGCTTGGCCAGCCTGGCCGGCCAGGGCTGACAGCATGGGCACGCTCATGCCCTGCCGTTCGCCCTCGACGCCGTTGACGACCGGAGCGACTTCGTACACGGAGCTGAGCGCACCGTCCGGGTCGGTGTAGTTGGACGGGGTGACGTCTTCCTTGACGATGCCGGGGTTGGTCTCGTAGTTGCTCTCCGGCGCAACGTCCCTGGGCGCGATCGTGGTGATCTTCGCGAAGTCGGCGTCGCCGTCTTTGCGGTAGACGTTCCAGGAGATGCCGTCGGGTTCGTTGCCCAGGAAACGCCAACTCAGCAATATGCCGTCCGGGGTCTGGGCGGCGACCAGGCCGCGGGTCAGATACTCCATCGGGCGCAGGCTGGACGCGGGGGCAGCGCTCGCAGCCGGAGAACCGAAGCCGGACAGTGACAGACTCAGGACCAGCGTCAGGGGCAAGGGTACGAGGGTACGCAATGTCTTTCGCACTTTTTGGTCTCCATCTCGCATCGCCCTGCGTTGGGCAAGCGCTTTCCCCGCATCCTGCCCCCTACCGCCGCGTCGCGCAAGATCCAACTCACCGCACGGCGGGCGCTCTCCACCGTCGCCGAGCAGGTCAGGGCGCCCCTCGGCGGACCACCGAGAACCTCGTCCGAATAGGTCGGACGCGGCGCCGAACCGCCGGGTCAAGGTGGATTCAGGGCTCCGCAACGACAGGTCGTTGACGAATTGGGTTGCGGTGAGTATCCTCATACGTCATACGTATTAGATAGATACCTTTCGACGTTTCGATACGACTTCGCAGCGAAGTCCACGACGACTGGGCCGTGGCTCGCACCCGAGCCGCAGGTGGAAAAACCCATCCCCGCCGCCACACGGTGTACCGGTCGACATCTGATTCGCCGTGATTCATCGCGGTCGGCCCGGACCACCGGACCGCCCACCGTATGGAGGGCCCTGTGAAGCGCGCCATCACCTCCACAGCCGTCTTCGCCGCAGCCCTGCTGCTGACGTCCGGCTGTTCGCCAGGCTCGGACAGCGACTCCTCGTCCGGATTCGAATTCTGGTCGTTCACCGGGATCAACCAGAAGGCCGACGTCGAGGTCTACCAGAAGGCACACCCCGACGTCCCCATCAAGCTCACCGAGGTGGGCAGCACGAGCGAGACGGCCCAGGCACTCACGGCGGCACTGGCCGGCGGCAAGGTGCCCGACCTCGTGCTGATCCAGGGTGACGACCTGCCGAAGTTCATGCAGTCCCCGGAAAACTTCGTGGACCTTTCCACGCTCGGCGCCGACAAGATGAAGGGTGACTATCTCGACTGGGTGATGAAGCAGTCGGTGACCGAGGACGGCAAGGTGGTCGGGATACCGACGGACGTGGGTGGCATGGCGATCGCGTACCGTAAGGACCTGTTCGAGGCCGCCGGTCTGCCCACCGACCGGGACCAGGTGTCCAAGCTGTGGCCGACCTGGGACGCGTTCGCGGAGGTCGGCAGGCAGTACGTCCAGAAGACCGGCAAGCCGTTCCTGGACAACACGCCGACGAGCATCTTCTTCCAGGCGGTCAACCAGGGAACAGAGCGCTACTACGATGCGACCCACGAGCTGTCGTACGATCGAAATCCGCAGGTCAAGGCCGCCTTCGATCTGACACTGAAGGTCTTCGCCACCGGCATCTCCGCCAAGCAGAGTTCGTTCTCGACCGGGTGGACCGCCGGCATGAGCAAGGGTGACTTCGCCGTCGTGTCCGCACCGTCGTGGATGCTCACCTCCATCCGCACCAATGCGCCCGATACCGCCGGCAAGTGGGATATCGCCACCATCCCCGGTGGCTCGGGCAACTGGGGTGGTAGCTATCTCGCCATCCCCAAGCGGGCGAAGAACCCGAAGGCGGCGTGGGCCTACATCACCGAGATGCAGTCACCGGCCGGCCAGCTCGCGCACTTCGTGTCGCAGGGGTCCCTGCCCACGACGCCGTCCGTCTACTCGGACGCGCAGCTCGTCGGCAAGACGGACCCGTTCTTCTCCAACGCGCCGATCGGCAAGATCTACACCGAGTCCGTCGTGAACATCAAACCGTTCTATATCGGCCCCGACGACGCCACCATCGGATCCGAACTGCTCAACACGCTCACCAGCGTCGAGCAGGGCAAGGTCGACCCGGCCAACGCGTGGAACACCGCGCTGACCAACGTCAAGAACGCCCTCCGCGGCTGAACGGACGACTGGTGCGCGGCGGTCGGCACCGAGCCGACCGCCGCTCGTCGGGAAGGTGACCGCAGTGACCACCACGCTCAGCCCGGCCACGGCCACGGAGGCCACTCCAGGGCCCACCCGGTATCGGCATGTCCAGCAGGGCTTGCGCGAGCGACTGGCGCCCTACGCCTATGTGGCGCCGTTCTTCCTACTCTTCTTCGTCTTCGGCCTCCTCCCGCTGCTGTTCACGTTCTACGTCGCCCTGTTCGACTGGGACCCCATCGGCGAGCGGCATTTTGTGGGGCTGGCCAACTTCGCCCAGCTCGGTGACGACCCCCGGTTCTGGGGCGCGATGCGCAACACGTTCAGCATCTGGGTGCTGTCGACGGTTCCGCAGTTGCTGCTTGCGCTCGGCGTGGCGCACCTGCTCAACCACGTACGGCTGCGGGCGGCCACGTTGTTCCGGATGTCGGTGCTTGTCCCCTACATCACCTCGGTGGCGGCGACGACCATCGTCTTCGCCCAACTCTTCGACCGCGACTACGGCATGCTCAACTGGTTCCTCGAACTGCTGGGCTTCGAGCACGTCGACTTCACGGCGTCGGTGTGGGGCAGCCACCTCATGATCGCCGCGATGGTCGCCTGGCGGTGGACCGGCTACAACACCTTGCTGTATCTCGCCTCGCTCCAGGCCGTACCCCGCGAGCTGTTCGAGGCCGCCGCGGTGGACGGCGCCAACGGCTGGCAGCAGTTCCGGCACATCACCATCCCAGCCCTGCGGCCGATCATCGTATTCACCGTCGTCACGTCGACGATCGGCGGGCTACAGACCTTCACCGAGCCACTG
Organism: Plantactinospora sp. BC1; assembly: GCF_003030345.1. NCBI lineage: Bacteria > Bacillati > Actinomycetota > Actinomycetes > Micromonosporales > Micromonosporaceae > Plantactinospora > Plantactinospora sp. BC1. Next base: position 37,401 of record NZ_CP028158.1, on the reverse strand, counting down.
CTGGTCAACCCGGTGGGTGGACTTACCTGCGGAGCGGCACGGCAGTGCCAGACCCTCACCCTCTTCCTCTACGAGCAGGGATTCGGCCGGTTCCACTTCGGCTACGGATCCGCCGTCGCCGTCGCGCTCTTCGTCATGGTCGTGATCGTCGCTGCGATCAACTACCTGCTGGTCACCCGGATCCGCTCGGAGCGTCCATGAATCTCGCACCCGCGTCCTCGTCGACCACCGGGCGGGCACCGCGCCGCCGACGCCGTGTCAACCAGGTCCCGTTCATCGTGTACGCGGTGCTCGGCGCCATGGTGTTCTTCAGCGCGTTCCCGCTCTACTGGATGTTCGTGGTGTCCACGACAGACTCCGCCACCGCGACGAGCCTCCCACCGCACGTCCTGCCCGGCGGCAACTTCCTGTACCTGGCGAACCTGGTCTTCGACACCGTGCCGTTCGTCCAGGCACTCGTCAACAGCCTTGTCGTCTCCACCACGATCGGCGTGGGCCAGGCGGTGCTCTGCGCGCTCGCCGGCTTCGCCTTCGCCAAGCTGCATTTCCCGGGCCGCAACACGCTGTTCCTCATCGTCGTGCTGACGATGACCGTGCCGGCCCAACTGGCGGTCATTCCGCAGTACCTCATCATGTCGGAGCTTGGCTGGGTGGACACCTTGCAGGCCCTGATCGTCCCCGGGCTGGTGAGCGCCTTCGGCATCTTCTGGATGCGCCAGCACATGAGCGGCACCATCGACGACGACCTGTTGCACGCCGCCCGGGTGGACGGCGCGACGACCTGGCAGATCTTCTGGCGCATCGTGTTCCCGCTGGTCCGCCCGGCGGCATTCGTCCTGGGACTGTTCGGGTTCGTCAACGCCTGGAACGACTTCCTGTGGCCGTTCATCGTGTTGAAGTCCCCGGAGCGGTACACCGTGCAGATCGCCATCAAGGCGCTGCAGAACAGCCGGGACATCGACCTGGGCCTGGCCATGTCGGGCTCGTTCCTGGCCACGCTGCCACTGTTGGTGCTCTTCGTCTTTGTCGGGCGACGCCTGGTGCAGGGGATCATGGAAGGTGCGTTCAAAGGCTGACGCGCGCCGTCTCGGGGGCCCCGGTCACTTCGCGGCCTGCGCCGCGAGCACAGCGACCGCCTCAGCGCGGTACCAGTCAACGGCGATGCGCCGCCGCTGCGGCTCGTGCGGTCGGCGTGGCCGTGGCGGGCGCTGGCGCACCTCATCGGTGACGTGGCGCTCGGGATGGCGATACTCGCCACGCTCGCCACCCTGGCAGCGCTCGGGGTGGCCACGATGCCGTTGCTCCTCGGGGTGCCGGTACTGATCGGGGCCCTGCGGACCCGGTAACCTGGCCCGCCGTGGGCCGGCCGTGGGATCTCGTCCTGCCGCAGCCGCCGTGGCTGCGGCGACGACGACCTCCCCAGCCGCCACGGTACGGGTAAGGTTGTTGTCGTCCGCGCTGCCGTGGTCGGCGCCAACTCACTACCGTGGCTGGAACTGCCACCAGTCGACGTTGAGCAGGTAACCGCTGCCGCCGGCGAACCGCAGGTACAGGTCGTGGGTGCCGGCGGCGCCGCTTACCGGGCAGGTGACGGTCGTCCAGGTCTGCCAGCCCCCGCTACCCGGCACGGTGCAGGTGCCCACGAGGGTGCCGTTGGCGCCACCCAGCCGCACCTCGATGCGGCCACCGCTGGTCCCCGAGGCCACTCGGGCACTGAAGGAGCCGGCGCCGGCACCGAAGGCCACGCCCTTGACCTTGATCCAGTCCGCGTTCTCGATCCAGCCGACGTTCATGCCCCCTCCGCTGGCCGGCTCGGTCTCCACACCGGTCGCCCAGGCGATCGTCTCGGCCTCCTGCCGGACATAGGGGTTCAGGGTGCCGACCTGCGGAGCGCCCGTCGTGGTCATGTTGATCGTCGGGATCGTGCCGTCGGCGTTGTAGTTGAACTTCTCCACCGCCACGGATCGGGTGAATCCGCCGCCGCCGGGCAGGGCACCGTTGTGGTAGAAGAAGTACGAGCCGCCGTTGTAGTCGATGACGCCGGCGTGGTTGGTGAAACTGCCGCCCTGCCGGGGCATGACCGTGCCACGGTAGGTCCACGGCCCGGTCGGCCCGGGGGCCGTCGAGTAACCGATGAACTCCGAGCAGCATTCCGCCGCGAACACGTTGTAGTACAGTCCGTTCCGCTTGTAGACCCAGGGCGCCTCTTCGTAGAGGGTCGGCCGGCTCGTGTTGCCGCTACGGGCCCCGAATCCCGCCGCGGTCAGCGGGATCTGCGTCGCACCGCCGGAGAACGAGATCATGTCGGCGTTCAACCGCACGTACCAGAGATTGGGGTTGCCCCAGTACAGGTACGCCTGCCCGTTGTCGTCGATGAAGGCGGCCGGGTCGATCTCCCCGTTCTCCACGAGTGGACGACCGAGCGCGTCCCGGAACGGTCCGGTGGGACTCTCCGACACACCGACCCCGATGGCCATCCGGCCGGTCGCCCGGTTCTTGACCGGCACGTACCAGTAGAACTTGCCGTTGCGGAAGATGGTGTGCCCGGCCCACGCGTCGGCGCTGGCCCAGCTGAAGGTGGCCAGGCTCATCGGAGAGCCGTGGTCGGTCCAGTTCACCATGTCGGCCGAGGACCAGACCCGCCACTCGCGCATGGTGAAGTAGGTTGAGCCGTCCTCGTCGTGACCGGTGTAGAGGTACACCCGGCCGTCGTGCACCAGCGGGGCCGGATCGGCCGTGTAGATGGTCTGCACGATGGGGTTGTCCGCCCGGGCCGGTCCCGGCAGCAGCACCGCGAGACACAGCAGCGCGGACATCAGGGCCACGCCGCGGCTACCCGCCGCACGGATAGAAGTTTCCGACCTCATTCTCATCTCCTCGGGGCTGACGATCGCATTGAGAACAATCAGTTCGCATGAGGTGGTAGCCGACCGGGCCGGCGCGGAGCTTGCCCTCTCCGCGCCGGCCCTCCCAGGTCACGGCGGCAGCGACATGTCGGCGTTGATGCCGCTGCCGCCGTGCCTGGAGACCGCGCCCCGGCTCTGCCCGGTGCAGGTCGGCTACCGGAGTTGCCGTACGGGCTGCGAGGCTTGCCGGCCATGTGCCCGTCTGGCCGCACCGCCTATCCGACGCGTACGAGTTGCCATTGCTGGTTGTTGCCGCCCCAGTCGGTGTACTGCACGACGTTTCCGCCGTCGTTGGCATCCGCGCCCTGCACCTCCAGGGCCTTGCCGCTGTTGCGGTTGATCAGGCGGGTGTAGCCGCCCGCCGGGTCGGTGGGTCGGAACTGCTGGTTCGTCCCGTTGTGATCTGTCCACTGCACCACTGCGGCACCATCCGCGGTGGACGCGTTGGCGACGTCGAGCACCTTGCCCGAGTGCCGGGACCTCAGCCGGTAGTAGCCTCCACCGGAGTCCACGAACTGCCACTGCTGCCACGCGCCGTCGTTGCGCGCCCACTGGGTGATCCGCGCCCCGTCGTTCGTTGCCGAGTTGTACACGTCCAGTGCCCTGCCGCTGTTGCGGTTGACCAGCACGTACCACGCCGTCGTGTCGACCTGCCCCGGGTTGGGGACGCTGCCGCTGTTGAGGGCGGTGAGCACCGCGTCGTAGGCGGGCTTCTTGTTGCCGTTGCCGTCGAAGAGCAGCGGGTTCTGCCCGGTACGCCAGGAGTCGGTGTCGCGGATGCCCCAGACCGTGATGCCGGTGCAGCGGGCGACGGCGAGGCAGGCGCGGGTGACGGTGCCGTAGACGCTCGCCTGGTTGGCGCCGGAGATGTCCAGCTCGGTGATCTGCACGTCGACCCCGAGGTCGGCGAAGCGTTGCAGGTTGGCCTGGTAGTCACCGGGCACCGAGTTGCTCAGGTGCGACTGGAACCCGACGCAGTCGATCGGCACGCCGCGCGCCTTGAAGTCGCGCACCATGTTGTAGATGCCGGTCGACTTCGCGTTGATCCCGTCGGTGTTGTAGTCGTTGTAGCAGAGCCTGGCGCCCGGGTCGGCGGCGTCGGCGGCCCGGAAGGCGGCCTCGATCCAGTCGTTGCCGGTACGTTGCAGGTTCGAGTCCCGCCGCCCGCCACCGCCGCCGTCGGCGAACGCCTCGTTCACCACGTCCCAGGTGTGGATCTTCCCTCGGTAGTAGCTCGCGACCTGGGTGACGTGGTTGATCGCCGCGTTGCGCAGCGCGCTGCCGGACATGCCCTGCGCCCAACCCGGTTGCTGTGCGTGCCACAACAGGGTGTGCCCCCGCACGGACATGCCCCGCGACCGGGCGTGGTTGACGATTCTGTCCGCGTTGGTGTAGCTGAACCGACCCTGCTGCGGCTCGGTCGCGTCCCACTTCATCTCGTTCTCGGCGGTGACGCTGTTGAACTCGCGGTTCAGGATCGTCATGTACGTGTTGTCGCCCATCCTGCCTGCCGCGACGGCGGCGCCGAAGTAGCGGCCCTTCTCCGCCGCCGAGGCACCCAACGTGGTGCCGGCGCTGGCGGGACTGGCGATCTGGACTGCCATGCCGGCCCCGAGCAGCCCGGTCGCCAGCAGCGCCAGAACCGCTCTGCTCCACCACCGGCGCTGGGGAGGTCTGGTTGGGTATTCGCGCTCGTTCATGGGTCAATAACCTCTCGACACTGATCGGGTAGATCCCTCTGCCCTATGAATGAAGGCGCCCCCGTCGGCGTTCATCTGAACTCAGGCACCGCTCTGTGAGCGCTAACATGCGAGCGGCACCAGCTTAGGACGGTAATCACGTAGCCTAGGAGAACGCTAACATCGACATACGAAGATTGCCAGATCGCTTCGGCGCCTTTCAAGGGGTATCCGCGCGGACACCCGGCGGAATCCGACGAGCAGGACGCACTCCGCCCTGCCGACTTTCGACGAACGCGGTCGATAACACTTTTCTAGACGGCAGGAAATAGCCAAGGCGCAGAACCACGGCAGCTTTTTGTTATGGAGACCGGCGACGGATGGTCCCGAACTGCTCACCGACTCGGCCACCGGATCAGTCCGGTGCCGAACCGCGCCGGGCCCCTCCCACGCCCGAGGTCAGCTGTTCACGTTCCACTGCTGGTTGGTGCCACCGTGGCAGGCCCAGAGGTGGACCTTCGTGCCGTTCGCGGTGCCCTGGCCACTCGCGTCGAGGCACAGCCCGGACTGCACGCCGGTGATGGTGCCGTTCGCGTTGACGTTCCACTGCTGGTTGGCCTGGCCGTTGCAGTCCCAGATGATCGCCAGGGTGCCGTTGGTGGCGCCCTGGCCGGAGGCGTCGAGGCACTTGTTGCCGTACACGGTCAGTTGCCGTCCCGAGGTGTACGTCCACCGCTGGTTCGTCCCGCCGGAGCAGTCCCAGAGCTGCGCCTGGGTGCCGTTGGTGGTACTCGACCCGCCGATCTCGAGGCAGCGGCCGGACTGACCCCCGACGATCTGCACGTTCTGCTGACCACCGCCGCTCTGCGGCCCGGCGGCCACCATCACGGCCTGGGCGCCTGCGGGCCAGTTGCCGCCGGTCACCGTGACATTGCCGGAGACGACGTTGCCCCGGTCGCCGTTGGTGACGTTGGTACTGCCGTTGGTCGACCAGTTGTTGGTGACGGTGAAGTTGCCCATGTTCTCGGCGAACCAGTAGTTCGCGGTGGCCCAGGTGCCGGTGTCCGCGAAGACGTTGTTCCGGGCGGTCCAGTACCGGGAGCCCTCGTCGAAGTAGATCCCGAAGTAGCCGTTGGTCCGCAGGCAGTAGTTGTCGCTGATCAAACCGCCCTGGTTCGCCGACAGCGTGTAGACGCATCCGCCGTCGTTCATCTGCTGCATCACGTCGTGCACGTAGTTGCCGACGAGCCTGTTGTTCGACGCGGTCGTCGGCGTCGAGTACCGCGGCTGGTAGTTGTACAGCCCCCGGTCGGCGTAGTGGTTGCTTCCACCTGCGTCGTTGGCACCCCACCCGTACCCCATCGACAGCCCGGTGTACGGCATGTTGTAGACCTCGTTGTACGAGACGGTGGCGTTGGTGACGTAGGTGGTCAGCACCGACACGATGCCCCGGTGCTCCACACCGAGATCGTGCAGCCGGTTGTTGCTGATGGTGATGTCCCGGTTGACCATCCGCTGGTCGCTGGGGTGGTGCGCGTCCGCGCGCACGCCGCCGACGATGATGCCGCCGGCCGAGTTGCGAGCGATCTCGGACCTGGTGATGGTGATGTTGCTGGCGCCGAGGCCGACCCCGCTGGCGTGGGCGCTGACGTCGTTGCCGATGCCGATCGCCGTCTGCCCCAGGTTGACGAACCGCGAGTCGGTGAAGGTGACGTTGTTGGCGGCGGAAATCTGCACGGCGGCGGGCGACTGGAACCAGTTCGGCCGGGCGGCCTCGAACTGCGGGCAGCCGTTGTGGCAGGAGGTGAAGCTGGGCCAACTCCAGTTGCCCGCGATGTAGGCACCGGTCTGCTGGTCCGCATAGCCCTGGTTGCCGCTGGGCCCGAGCCAGCTGGTGCCGGTGAAGGTGATCCCGCTGAAGGTGAGGTGGTGCGCGGGTGCGGCGTAGCTGCCGCCGAGGTTCACCAGGGACTGGAGTATCGGCAGTTCCACACTGACGTTGCCCATGTTCTGGCCGCCGAGCGGGATGTAGGACAGGGCGCCGGTCGACGGGTCGAGGTACCACTCCCCCGGGGCGTCGAGGAACTCGTACGCGTTGCTGAGGTAGAGCGGACCTGCCCGGTGCGGGCTGGTGAAGGTGTCGTACCCGAAGTTGTTGTTGCTCCAACCTGGCTGCTGCATCGTGATCAGGTTGCCGTTGATGCTCTGCACCGAGACGTAGCGGTCGGTGAACGAGCCCACGCTCTCCACCTGGATCCGGCTCTCGTCGGCCAGGTTGTTCAGGTAGCCCAGGGCGCTGTTGGTGAACCTCATCCCGGTGCTGTCCGCGGTGAAGTCGGCCCGGTTGACCTGGGTGCGGGCCCGGGTGGCGATGGCGCCGTCGACGTAGAGCTGCCGGCTGTCGAGCCCGGCTCCGACGTTGGCCCGCCAGATGTTCCTGCCGGAGTCGACGAGGGACCAGCCGGTGACGGCCCGGGCACCGCTGATCACCGGACGGGCCGACGGGGCGGCCTGCCACATCACCCGGTAACCGTTCGTGCCGGAGTCGGCGGCCGTCAGCCGGAGCGGGGAGGTGAGCCGGTAGACCCCGTCGGTCAACTGGACGACGATGTCGCCGGACATCGAGCCGACGCGGGAGCGGACCGCGGTCTGCGCACCGGCCACCGAACACGGCGCGGCGGCGGTGCACTCGGTGCCGCTGCCCGAGGGGGCGGCGTAGAGGGTGGTGGTCGCCGCGAGCGCCGGGGCGGTCGAGGTGGCCACCACTGCCGCGGTGGCCACGGCGGTCAACGCCGCCACGGCGGCTCCGAGCAGCACCCGCCGCCGGGCAGCGGGAACTGGGGGTACGGACACGGGGGTCTCCTTGCCTGGATGGGGTGGTGTGGTGTGGTGTGCCGATGATCCCGATGTGACTGTCGACGCCGCGCGGTTGCCGGCGCTGAGCGCGGGCCGGCAGCGGGCGCGCTCTGGGGGGTCACGCCGGAACGAACCTGCGGCGCTGCGGCGGCGGCACCGATGACTCGACTACGAAAAGTTCATCATACGAATGATGTATTTGCAAGAATCGATCGGCCACCCGGGCCGGCCGTCCCGGGTGGCCGTACGCCGGATCCTGCCGAACACGATCGGATCGATCGCGAGAGCCGACGCCTCAGGGGAGGATCCGCCGGAGACAGGTCAATCCGTCCTGGGCCAGCCGATCCTGTGACGGGGCGAGCGGACGCCAGATCGACGCGGCGGTGGTGATGGTCTCGTTCGCGGCGGTGAACGACTCGATGCAGACCGGCGCCCCGGTAACCGGTGGCGTCCAACGCGGCGAAGAAGCGGGGCCAGTCGAGATGGTCCGCACCGGGAGCACCTCGGTTGGTGCCGCTGACCTGCACATGCTTGATGTACGAGCCGGCCAGGGCGAGCGCGGAGTACGGGTCGGCCTCCTCGATGTTCACAGCGGCAAGTGTGTCGAGGTGACCGCCGGCTCCACCGCGCCAGGGCCTTCCTCCAGCAGGCCACCTGCAACAACGGCAGCCAGCAGACGTTCACCGCCACCCCGACCGGGACGTCCGGGGTGTACACGGTGAAAAGCGTGCTCAGCGGGCACTGCGAGGCGTCAACGGCGCCGCCACCGCCGACGGCGCCCGGCTGTTGCAGTGGACCTGCCAGAACAGCACCAACCAGCAGTGGCGGTTCACCCTGGCGTGGCGCCGACCGCGGCTGCCCGAGCGGCCGGTGACGGTCCGGTCGGGACCGGTGTCCGGGACAACGGCGCCGGTCCCGACGGGGACGTCGGCCGCCCAGGGCGGTCCGGCCACCCTGGCCGGGCGGCGCCGCGAGCGGGCCGCTACGGCCGCCGGGTCGCCCAGGGCTGCGGACGCCGTGCCCGGACCCGGAGATGGTGGTGCGCGTCGACGACCCTGGGGGGCGTCCGGGCGCCTGCTTGCCCGTCATCGGCCCAGCCAGCCTCCGTCGACGGGCAGCACGATCCCGTTGACGTAGTCCGACGCCGCCGATGCCAGGAACACCGTGGCGCCGCCGATGTCGTCGGCACGGCCCCACCGGCCCGCCGGGATGCGGGCGAGGATGGCCCGGTCGCGATCGGGGTCGTCGCGCAACGCCCGGGTGTTGTCGGTGGCGATGTAACCGGGTGCGATGGCGTTGACGTTCACCCCACGGGATGCCCACTCGTTCGCCAGCGCCTTGGTCAGCCCGGCCAGGCCGGCCTTCGACGCGGCGTAACCAGGCACGGTGATGCCGCCCTGGAAACTCAGTAGCGACGCGGTGAAGATGACCTTCCCTCGGCCGCGTTCGACCATGGTCCGGCCGATCTCCCGGCTCAGCACGAACTGGCTGCTCAGGTTCACCTCGATGACGTGGTCCCACATCTCGTCGGGGTGCTCGGCGGCCGGGGTACGGGCGATCGTGCCGCCGTTGTTCACCAGAATGTCGATCGGCCCGAGCGCGGTGAGGTCCCGGGCCAACCGGTGCACGGCGGCCCGGTCGGCGAGGTCGGCCCGCAGCGCGGTGAACCGGCGGCCGGCGGCGTGTACCCGGTGTTCCACCTCGCTTCCGACCGGTTCCAACTCGGCGGAGACGCCGACGACGTCGGCACCGGCCACGGCCAGGGCCTCGGCCATGGCCAGGCCGATGCCACGCCGGGCGCCGGTCACCACCGCGGTCCGGCCGGAGAGGTCGAACAGGTCGGTCACCGGTCGTCCTCCCGCCAGTCGAGCAGTACCTTCAGCACGCCGCCGCCCTCCAAGGCCGAGAACGCGGCATGCACTGCTTCGACGGGCTCGACCCGGGAGATAAGTTGCCCGACCGGGATCGCGCCGGACGCGACCAACCGGATCGCCTCCGCCATGTCGTCCCGCTGGTACAGGCGGGCGCCGAGCAGCTCCAGTTCGCGCCAGAAGAACCGGTGCAGGTTGACCTCCCGGGGCCGGGGGTGGATCGCCACCATCACCAGCCGGCCGCGGGTGGTCAGCACGTCGACCGCGGTGGCGACGCCGGCCGCTGAGCCGGAGACCTCGAACGCGACGTCGGCACCCGCGCCGTCGGTGCGGTCGTTCACCAGCGTCACCACGTCGGCCGTCCCGGGGTCGAGGGCCTCGATCCCCATCCCGCCCACGGCGGCCCGCCGGAACGGGTCCGGCTCGACGAGGAGCACCCGTGCGCCGCGGCCCTTCGCGACCGTGGCGATGAGAACCCCGATCGGCCCGCCCCCGATCACGACCACCTGGTCGTCGGCGGTCACGTTTCCCCGCCGGACGTCGTGCACCGCGACCGCGACCGGTTCGACGAGCGCCGCGTGGTCGAGCGGCAGGTCGTCGGGGAGCGGCAGGACCAGGTCCGCCGGGACGTTCCAGGACGACTGCATGGCGCCCGGTGAGTCGATGCCGAGGAAGTCCATGGCGTGGCAGACGTGGGAGTTGCCGCGCCGGCAGGCGGCGCACTCGCCGCACGACCGGGTCGGCATCACGGTGACGGCCTGGCCGACGGACCAGCCGGTGACCTCCGCCCCGACGGCCGCGATCCGACCGGACATCTCGTGCCCGATGATCGCCGAGGCGCCGACCCGGGCATCCATGTCCCCGTGGTAGATGTGCAGGTCGGTGCCGCAGATCCCGGTGTAGGCCACCGCGATCCGCAGCTGACCGGGACCGGGTGGTTCCGGGTCACGTTCCTCGACCCCGAGGTGCCGCGCCCCCCGGTAGACGACTGCCTTCATCGATCCTCCGTCTCGGTGGTCGGTACGTCGTTCCGCCCGGCCGGGCGCGACCGTGGGTACACCGCCGTGGCGGAGCAGCCACGACGTCCTGCTCCGGCGGCCAGGAGCCTGGCGAGGGCCGTGGTACGTCTGGACCGTCTGTGCGAGGAGGGCACCCGGATGTCGTTTCGGTGCGCAGAGGCGGTCTGGGTCAATGGCGTGCGGTGGGCGACACGTCGTTGTGGGAGTGCAGCGGTGCGCCGGAGAACCGCCGTACCGGAGCGACGCCGTCGACCCCGGCCAGCAGTCGCCGGCCGGCCCGCTCCGGCCGGACGTTGGGGCCCTCGGAGGTCTGCGCCTGCGGGTGCTGGGTGGTCGCCCGGATCCGGTCCTCGTCGACCCGGACTCCCAGACCGGGCGAGTCACCGAGCACGAAGGCACCGTCCTCGACGTGCATGTCGACGGAGATGCCGACCGGTGGCGTCAGGTCCTGCAACTCGCTGGTCAGGTGGTTCGGCACCGAGGTCGCGGCGTGCAGCAGCCCGACCGGGCTGTTACCGATCGGGCTGACCGGCAGGTCATGACCGTGGGCCAGGGCGGATGCCCGCAGGAAATGGGTGACCCCCCAGACGGCGGCCATCTGCAGGATGTCGACGGCACCGGCGGCGATCAGTGGCCGGTACTGCTCCAGTCCGGTGAGATTCTCCCCGGTCGCGACCGACGCGCGGATTCCCCGACCGACGGTGGCGAGACCCTCGGCGTCCCAGCGCCGGACCGGCTCCTCGATCCAGATGAGGTCGAGGGTGCGTTCGAGTTCGCAGACGTGTCGGACGGCCTGCTTGCGGGTCCATGCCTCGTTCACGTCGAGCATCAGGCCCGGCCGCAACCCGTGCCCGGCCTCGGTCAGTACGTCCCTGACCAGGCAGAGGCGATGCCGGTCGCGCTCGATGTCGAGGCCGCCCTTGAGCTTGGCGGCCCGCAGACCGTACCGGGCGTAGACCTCGTAGGTCGAGACGAGTTCGTCGTCGGACAGCCCGATGTCCAGGCCGGATGCGTAGGCGGGGACCCGGCGGTCGCGTCCGCCCAACAACCGCCACAGTGGCTCGCCGGCCGCCTGTGCCTTGATGTCCCACAGCGCGGTGTCGAGTGCGCCGATGGTGCCGAACACCGGGCCGGCGTGCCCCGCCTTGAAGGTGTGCCGCAGCATGCGGTCGTAGAGGGTCGTCACGGCGCGCGGGTCTTCGCCGTCGATGGCCGCGAAGATCCGCTCGATCTCCACGTGCGGCCCGATGCCGACCCCCGAGATGCCCTCGTCGGTCTCGACGATGACGACCGACACCGGAACCACCCCGTCGGCGAAGACACCGTTGGCGTCACCGACGGGCCGTCCCCATTCCTGCACCGTGGTGAGTGTCCGATATCCAGTGATCCGCATGTCAGCCCTTCGTGGAACCGGCGGCGACGCCGTCGGCGATCTGGCGCTGGAGGAACAGGTAGACCACCAGGACGGGAAGAGCGGCTATCAGGACCCCGGAGGCGAAGGTGGGGATGTCGTCGGAGTACTGGCCCCGCAACGAGGTCACGCCGACCATGAGGGTGCGGTGGTCGGCCGAGGGCATCATCACCAGCGACATGAGGACGTCGTTCCAGCAGAACAGGGCGTCGAGGATGCCGACCGACAGCAACGCCGGACTGCCCAACGGCAGCATGATCCGGCGGTACACCCCGTAGACGCTGTTGCCGTCGATGCGGGCCGCGTCGATGATCTCGGTCGGGATGGCTCGGTAGTAGCTCGTCATCAGGAAGACGGTGAAGGGCAGGAACTGGGCCACGTAGACGAGGATCAGCCCGGGGTAGGTGTCGATGAGACCGTTGTCCGCCATGATCCGGGCGAGCGGCACCATGATCACCTGGAATGGCACGAAGAGTCCCGCGAGGCAGCCGAGGAAGAGCGCCCTCGAACCCCGGAACCGCAACCGGCTCAGGGCGAAACCGGCCATCGAGCCGAAGAGCAGCAGCAGGACCACCGACGACGTCACCACGAGCAGGGAGTTGACGAAGTACCGGCCCATGCCGACGCTGCTCCACGCCGTGCCGATGTTCTCCCAGCGCAGGGCGTCGGTCAGGGAGAACCGGTCGAGGATGTAGTCACGCCGGGTCTTCATCGCGACGTTGGCGGTGAAGAGCAGGGGGTAGATCGTCGCGAGCGCGAGCAGCGCCATCGGGATGACGACCAGCCACCGGCCCAGACGGATCCGAGTCATCGGTCTTCCCTCCCCGCCCGCCTGAGCAGCGTGATCTGGAGTAACCCGACGACGAGCATGATCACGAAGAGCACCGTCGACGCGGCCGACGCCAGGGCCGGGCGGCTCAGCTGTCCCTGCTGGATCCAGATGTAGTACTCCGGCAGGTACGTCGACCCCTCGGGACCACCGTTCGTCATGACGTAGAGCAGGCCGAACATGGAGGTCAGCATCCCGATCATCGTGGTCACGAAGACGAACTGGATGGTGCGCGACAGCGCTGGGACGATCACGTGCCAGATCACCTGAGGTAGCGACGCCCCGTCCACCCGGGCCGCGTCCAGCAGCGCGGCGTCCAGGGTGGCGAACCCGGCGAGGAACACCACCAGGGCCATTCCGAAGGTCGCCCAGACATGCACGCCGACCACCACGAACATCGCGACGTCCGGGTCCCCGAGCCAGTCCACCGGACCGACGCCGACCGACCCGAGAACGGCGTTGAGCGGGCCGTCGAAGGCGAGCAGAAGGTTGAAGATCGCGCCGACGATGACCGGCGAGAGCACCGCGGGGAAGAAGTAGACGCCGCGGTAGAGCCGGTGACCGGGCACCCGGAGGTAGATGAACGTCGCGAGCAGGCCGGGGATCGCCACCGCCACCGGAAGCAGCAGCACCAGCAGCCCCACGTTGCCCAGCGCGGTCCGGAACAGCGGATCGCGGAACAGCTCCAGGTAGTTGTCGAGGCCGACCGCCACCCCGTTCCGCTCACCGTCGCCGGTGAAGGAGAAGTTGACCCCGAGCAGCAGCGGGTAGAGCCGCAGCAGCACGATGATCAGGACTGCCGGGGCCACCAGGACGTACGGGGCGAAGCGCTCGGCCCGTACGCCGGTGCGCCGGGATCGGGCGCTGGGACGGCGGATGGCGGACCCCGCGGCCCCGTCGGTCCGACCGGCGCGGGCCGGTCGGACGGACGGCTGCACATCTCCGATCGGCACGGGGTTCAACCCGCCTGGTCGGAAGCGGCCAGCTGCTTCACCACCTCGTCGACGGTGATCGAGCCACTGAGCAACTGCTGGGAGAGCCGACCCATCAGATCCAGCGTCCTCGAGGAGAGCGCCACGTGTAGGGCCGGCTTGCCGCCCTTGAGCTCGGAGACGATCGTGGCGACCGCCGGACCGCCCTGCGACACGTCGATCGTGGTGTCGGCGGCGATCGCGCCGGCGTCGGCGTAGAAGGCCTTCAGCGCGTCGGTCGAGGTCAGCGCCCGTACCAGGTCGGCGGCCACCTTCGGGTCCTTGGTCCACCGGGCGACCCCGTAACCGATACCGCCGTCGTAGGGCAGGCTCGGGGTGGTCCCGGCGGTGACGACCGGAGCGTCCATGACACCGAGTTCGTCGGTCGTCAGGAACTCGGTGAAGTCCTTCCAGTGCCCCACGTCCGACATCAGCCCGATCACATGGGCGGCCTTGCCGGACTGGAAGAGCGCGAAGGAGTCGTTGAACATCGCGGTCGAGTTGGCCCCGTCGTTGTTCAGACCCGCGTCGCCGGCCTCCTTCCAGAGTTGGAAGACCCGCTTGACGTTCGCCGAGCTCCAGTCGCGCTTGCCGGCGATCCAGTTGTCGTACTCCTGGGCGGTGAGGATGCCCGACGCCAGCCCCGACAGCCAGAACTGGATCCCGACACCCTCCTTGTTGCCGAGGGCGAAGCACTTGGCACCGGCCTTGGCGATGGCGGCGCAGTCGGCGACGAACTCGCTCCATGTGGTGGCCGGGCTCGCCGGATCCAACCCGGCCTTCCGGTAGAGCGCCTTGTTGTAGTAGATGGGGTGGCCCTGGAGCGTGACCGGACCCGCGTAGATCCTGCCTTCTGCGGTGAACGCCTCCCAGCCGGCCAGCCGCTGCCTGTCCTCGGCGACGTACTCGTCCAGCGGCACCAGCGCGTCCACCCGGTCACGAATCTGACCGCCCCCGTTGAACAGGATGACGTCCGGACCCTTGCCGGACTGGATCGCCGCACCGAGCAGCGTGTAGTACTGGTCGAAGGGCTGGGCGACGAACTCGACCGTCACGCCCGGATGCTTCTTCGCGAATTCCGCCTTCGCCTTCTCGATGTAGGGTGCGGCGGAGGGCTCACCGGACTTCCAGTCCCACACCACGAGTTTGCCCTCCGAACCGCCCGGCGAGGAGTCCGAGCCGGTGGCACTTCCACAGCCGGCCAGCGCCAGTCCCACAACGAGGACGGCCGACCACTTTGCTCGTTGTTTCATCGTTGTCACCCTTTGAAGTTGGGTGGTCGGCGCACCGACCGTCCAGGCATCATCTTTGCGCGGAAACGTAACTCGTATGATGTCTGTCGTCAACGGTCCACCCGTACACTGGCGCTCGGGCACCGGGCTACCGGCGCGGTGGGCCACCCGGAGGGGGACATGACGCCATCGCAGGAAACCGCCTTGAATGCTTCAGCGCCCCCGGCCTGGGCACGCCGACCGGCCAACCTCGCCCGGGCCGTCACCGCTGAACTGGTGGAGCGGATCGTCCGGGGAACGCACCCGTCCGGGACGTCGCTTCCGCCCGAGCCGGTGCTCTGCGAGACCTTCTCCGTGAGCCGGACCGTCGTCCGGGAGGCGGTCAAGATCCTTCAGGAGAAGGGGTTGGTGCAGGTCCGCCAGGGCGCCGGCACCATGGTCACCCCGCAGTCGTCATGGGACATGCTCGACGAACTCGTACTCGCGGCCACCATCGCCGAGGACGACAGCCTCGCCATCCTCGACGACCTCGTCGTCACCCGCCGGGTGCTGGAGTCCGACATGGCGAACGTCGCCGCCCGGCTGGCCGACCAGGAGACGATCGAGCGGTTGGGCGCGCTGGTCAAGCGGATGGACGAACTCGTCGACGACACCGTCGCCTATCACGAGCACGACCGCGCCTTCCACGACACGATCATGCAGGCGTCCGGCAACCGCATCGCCCGCGGTGTCGTACGGGCGCTGGAGAGTCAGGTCGTCAACACGGCCCGGTACATGGGCCGGACCGAACGGTCGCTGTGCGTGGCGTCCAACCGGGGGCACCGGCGCATCCACGAACGCATCGCCGCCCACGATCCGGACGGCGCCGCGGAGGCGATGTTCACCCACATCACCGAGGCCTGGCTCGTCCGCCGCAGCGGAACGGCCAGCCCCAGTCGTCTCCAGCGGTGACATACCGCCGGAAGGACGGGCTCCTGGCCCACAACGGGTGCCGGCACCCCTGCTCGCCACGAACCCGCCCGTCCGATCGTCCGACCTGTCTCAGGAGAACTGCGCGAAGAACCGCCAGATCTCACCCTTGGTCCAGGTGGTGATCCCGCTCTCGGCGTAGCTCCCGTCCACCGGCCCGGGCATGTGACCGTTGTCGAACGCGGCCCACTGCACCGGGTAGCCGGACCGACAGCCCGAGTAGCTCGTGGTGACGTGCGTCCGGCTGCCCGCCCCCGGCTCCGGCGGACTCTGGGCGGTGCAACCGTTGTTGCGGACGAACGTGTCCCGCAGCGACCGGCCCTGCGAGATGTTGAGGACGTTGTCCGAGATGCCGTGCAACCCGAAGTACGCGATCGGCTGCGTACCGCCGCCACATCCGCTGATCTGGGCCCCGGCGATGACCGCGACGGCCCGGAACACGGTCGCCCGCGCGCAGGCGAGCGCATAGCTCATCCCGCCGCCCCAACTGAAACCGAGGGCGAAGCGCTGCCTCGGGTTGACGCAGAGATCACCCTCGATTCGCTGGATCATGTCGTCGACGAAGGTCACGTCCTCGCCGCCGGAATTGCCCCAGCCGTTGCCGAGCCCCTGCGGCGCGACCAGGATCGCGCTGTTGTTCGACTGCTCCTGCTGGCCGTAGTAGGACCAGGCCGCCCCGCTGGTGCCGCCCGAGGAGATCTCCTGCATGGTGCCACCCCGCCAGTGGAAGGCGAAGATCAACCGGTACGGGTTGGTGTTGTTGTAGTTGGCCGGGATCCGCAGGATGAAGGAGCGGCTCTTGCCGTTGCTCTGGATCGTGTGCGTGCCGCTGGACAGCGTCGGGGCCCTGCCGCAGCCGGTGCCACCCGTCGGCGGGTTGCCGCCGTCGACCCGGGCGAGTTGCCACTGCTGGTTCGTGCCGTTCCAGTCGGAGTACTGCACGACGTTCCCGCCGTTCGCCGAGGACGCACCCTGCACCTCGACGACCTTGCCGCTGTGCCGGCTGATCAACCGCAGGTGTCCGGAGTCGGAGTCGGCGAGCCGGAACTGCTGGTTCGTCGCGTTGAGGTCGGACCACTGCACGATAGCGCCGCCGTCGGCGGTCGACCGGTTGTGCACGTCGAGCACCTTGCCGGAGTGTCGGGACTTCAGTCGGTAGTAGCCGCCGCCCGAGTCCACGAACTGCCACTGCTGGTTCGCGCCGTTGTTCCGGGTCCACTGGCTGATCCGGGCGCCGTCGTTGGTGGCCGAGGCGTACAGGTCCAGCGCCTTGCCGCTGTTCCTGTTCACCAGGACGTACCAGGCGTTGGTGTCCACCGTCGCCGCCGACGCGGGCGCGACGGTCACCGCCACCAGCGTGCCGGCCGCGACGACCGCCGCCGCCGCGACGGCCAGCCCTGACCGCCAGCGATGTCTCTGAGCAGAGGCGGGACGAGCCGCACCGGTGGCCTTCATGATTCCGCTCCTTCGGTCGGGGCGCAGGCGAGCAGAACGGACGCGTACGCCCGAGGGTGTTGAAGTTAGCGCTCACATCCTCATACGTAAAACGACTGCTGTCTATCCCTCCGTACCGGAATCTGGGAACCGGGAGCGGTCCGGCTACCCGGTTCCGCTCGACGCCCCGCGGGTCAACTCGACGTCCTCCGGGTCGACCGGTCGCGTACCGCCGGCACGATGCCGTGCGGCAGGAACATCACGACCAGCACGAGCAGGATCGCGTAGACGGCGTAGGAGAGCACGCTCGGCGCGTAGCCGGGCATCCCGGGCTGGGTGCCGAGCGTGTTGAGCAGCTGGACGAGCAGGATGATCACGGTAGCGCCGACGAGAGCGCCCCACAGGGTGCCGAGCCCGCCGACGACGGCCATCACCACGTACTCGATGGAGAGCAGCACCGGGAACGAGCCCGGCGCCAGATAGCCGAGATAGAAGGCGTAGATGCCGCCGGCCAGGCCGGCGAACGCGGCGGAAAGCGCGAAGACGGTGAGCCGGTAGCGCCCCACCGGCACCCCGCAGGCCGCCGCGGCGGTCTCGCTGCTGGCCAGCGCGTGCAGGCCACGGCCGGGGCGGGAGGCGACGATGTTGCGGGCCACCAGCAGGGTGAGCGCGAGGGCGGCCCAGACCAGGTAGGCGTAGGAGAGGTCGTCGGCGAACTCGTAGCCGCCGACCGAGAGTCGCGGGATGCCCTGTAGGCCGATGGCACCGCCCGCCCAGTCCGCCCGGGCGACCAGGGAGAGCAGGATCAGTTGCATGGCGAGGGTGGCGAAGGCGAGATGGTGACCCCGCAGCCGCAACAGCGGCACCCCCACGACGACCGCGAACCCGGCGGAGACCAGCGGCGCGGCGAGCAGGCCGAGCACCGGTGGCAGGCTGTGCACGCTGAGCAGGCCCGCCGTGTAGGCACCGATCGCGTAGAAGGACGCCTGCCCGAGGGAGATCTGACCGGCGTACCCCATCAGCAGCGACAGCCCGACGGTGACCATCACGGCGAGGCCGAGCAGGACGTAGACGGTGAGGTGGCTGCCGGAGAGCAGCGGCGGCAGGGCGAGCGTCGCCGCCGCCACCGCCACCGCCGGCCCCCGCCGGGCCATCAGGCCGGCTCCTGCTCGGCCACCGGCGTCCGCACGGCCTGCCGCAGCATCACGGCGAGCAGCAGCACCAGCGCCACCTCCATCTGGTACGCGGCGTTGCCGTAACCGGCGACGAAGGACTGCGCCACGCCCAGCAGCACCCCACCGACGAGGGTGTGCAGCGGTCGCATCAGCCCGCCGAAGACGGCGGCGGCGAAGCCACCGACGATCAGCGTGACGTCGTAGTCGAAGGTGACGAGCTGGATCGGCGTGACGAGCACTCCGGCGAGCCCGCCGAGCGCACCGCCGATGCCGAAGGCGAGCAGCCCCATTCGGACGACGTCGATCCCGACGACCTTCGCGGCGTACGGGTTGGAGGCGCACGCCGACAGCGCCCGGCCGATGTCGGTGCGGGCGAACAACGCGGCCGTGCCGGCGAAGACGACGGCCGTCGCGCCGATGATCAGCAGGTAATGCGCCTGGAAGCGGACGCCGGCGAACTCGACCGCCCCGGGCACCCCGGCGAACGACCGGGGCTGGTCACCCCAGATCAACACCTCGACCGCGTACGCGAAGACGGCCAGCCCGAGCGTGATGATCAGTGACGCGCCGGGTGGGGTACCCGGCCTGCCGATCGCGACCAGCCCGACGAGCAGCCCGGCACCGGCACCGACGGCCACGGCGGAGAGCTCGGCCAGGCCGTGCGGCAGCCCGCTGGCCAGCAGGGTCGACGCGGTCAGCGCGGCGATCACCGCGAACGAGCCCTGGGCGAAGTTGACCACCCGGGTGACCCGGTGCACGACGACGAGGCCGCTGCCGACGAGCGCGAACGCGCAGCCGCCGCCGACGCCGGTGATCAGGTACTGGAGGAACTCCGTCACCCGGCCACTCCCAGATAGGCGTCGGCGACCCGTGGGTCGGCGGCCAGTTCCGCCGCGGTCCCGGCGACGACGACCCGCCCCGCCTCCAGCACGTACCCCCGGCTGCACAGGTCGAGGGCGAGTCGGGCGTTCTGTTCGATGAGGAGCACGGCGAGACCCTGTTCGGCGTTCAGCTCCCGCAGGTGCCGCACCAGGTCGGCGACGACGAGCGGGGCGAGGCCGAGGGAGAGTTCGTCGACCGCCAGCACGTCCGGCCGGGCCATCAGCGCCCGACCGACCGCCACCATCTGCTGTTCCCCGCCGGAGAGCTGACCGGCGCGGCGGCGACGCAACGGGGCCAGGCCGGGCAGGATCCGGTAGATCGGGCCGGTGTCGCGGTTGCGGATCCGCCAGCCGCCGAGCCGCAGGTTGTCGTCGACGGTCAGGTCGGGAAAGACCTGCCGCCCCTCCGGTACGTGGGCCAGCCGGCCGGAGATCGTCACCGTGCCGCCGGCCGGCCGTCGAATTCCGGAGAGCGTGTCGACCAGTGTCGACTTTCCCGCCCCGTTGGGACCGATCAGCGCCACCATCTCCCCGGCCGCCACGGTGAGACTGACCTCGTGCAGCGCGACCGCGACGCCGTACCGGACGGTGAGGTCGACGACGTCGATCACCCGGGTACCCCTGTCCCGAGGTACGCGGCGACGACCGCCGGATCGGCCCGGACCTCGGCGGGGGTGCCCTCGGCGATCACCCGGCCGAGGTCGAGTACGGTGACCCGGTCGGCCAGCCGGCTCACGAAGGCGACATCGTGCTCGATGACCACCATCGTCAGGCCGCTCGCCTTCAGCTCCTCGAAGAGTCGGGCCAGTGCGTCCCGCTCGGCCGCGCGCAGCCCGGCCGCGGGCTCGTCGAGCAGGAGCAGCCGGGGTCGGCCGCAGAGCGCGCGGGCCACCTGGAGCGCGCGCTGCTGCCCCAGCGGCAGCGACTCCGCCGGCCGGTCGGCCCAGCCGGCGAGGCCGACCCGGGCCAACGCCTCCCGGGCGCTCTGCCGGATCTCCCGCTCCTCCCGGCGGTGCCCCGGCAGCCGGAACACCGCACCGGCGAAGCCCCCGCCGGTGACGGCGTGCGCGCCGACCATCGCGTTCTCCAGCGCCGTCATGCCGCGGAAGATCCGGGCGCCCTGGAAGACGACCCCGATGCCGAGCCGGGCCCGACGGTGGGCCGGCAGCCGGTCCACCCGGCTACCGGCGAGCACGATCGCACCGGTACGCACCGCCAACTGGCCGCCGACCAGGTTGAACAGGGTGGACTTGCCGGCGCCGTTCGGCCCGATGACGGCACGCAGTTCCCCGTGCGCGACGTCGATGTCGACCTCCCGCACCGCGTACACGCCACCGAAGGCGTGCGAGACACCGGCGACCCGCAGCAGCGGCTCGGTCACCTGCCCGCCACCACGGCGAGTTGCTCCCGGGCCCAGTCGGTGGGGACGAACGCGCCGCCCCGCACGGTGTTGACGGAGATGTAGTCGGCCCTGAGGCCGGCGTGGTCGGTGGCGCTGTAGGTGTAGGTGCCGTTCGGGGTGGTCACCGTCAACCCCTCCAGGGCGTCCCGGATCTTCGCCCGGTCGGTACCGCCGGCCTTCTCGATCGCGGCGACGAGCAGCCGTACCCCGCTGTAGCCGTCCTGGGCGAACTGCGGTGGCGGGTACCCGTGCTTGGCCCGGAACGCACCGGCCAGCTCGTCGATCGCCTGCTTCTGCGCGCCGTCCGGGAGGGTGTCGCCGACCACGCCGATCGAGCTGGCCACCAGCGCGCCCTCGGCGGCCGGGCCGACCGGGTCCAGCCAGAGCCTGCTGGCCTGCGCCCCGGTGAAGACCACCGGCACGTCGAGCCCGGCCGTGGCGTACTGCTTGGCCAGGGCCACCCCGGGGGCGCCGGTGGCCCAGACGACGAGTGCCTGCGCCCCCGAGGAGCGGACCTGGTTGAAGACGGCCGAGAACTCGGTGGTGGTGGTCTGGAACTCCGGGGTGGCGGTGAGGGTGACGCCGTGGCCGGGCGCCTTCTCCCGGGTACCGTCGAAGCCGGCCTTGGCGTAGGAGCTGCGACCGTCGTACGCGACGGCGATCCTGGTGATGTCCTGCGACTTGAGGTATTGCAGGATCCGGTCCGCATAGGTCGCCGAGGTGGCCGGCACGACGAAGACGTACGGCTGCACCGGGTCGACCTGCTCGTCGGCCGGGGTGAGCGAGATGTACGGGATCTTCTCCCGGTCGACCAGCGGGATGGTGGCCAGGGCGGAGTTGGAGAAGGGCGAGCCGATCACGGCGGCGACGTCGCGGCCGCGCAGGTCGTTGAAGGCCAGCACCGACTGGTCGGGCTGGCTCTTGTCGTCGCGGACGATCAGCTCCACCGTGCGGCCGAGCACCCCGCCGGCCGCGTTGATCTGCTCGACCGCGAGCGCCACGGACTTTTCGTTCTCGGTGCCGAGTGGTGCGTAGTTGCCGGTCAGGGAGACGATCTGGCCGACCCTGATCGGGCCGGCACCGTCTCCGGTGGACGGTTCGCCGCCGCAGCCGGCCGTGGCGACCGCCACGACGAGCGCGACGGCGGATACGGCGGTACGTCGCACGGTTGCCTCCCACCGCGAGGGAAAGCCCTGTCACGGAGACGCTAGACATCTATCGCACGCCGGTCAACATTCATGCCTAACGTTCTCGTGCCGAGACGGCGCCTCCCGCACCGCAACCGGGGGTCCGGGGTGTCCCGGCAGCCGACGGCGAGCAGCACGGGAACCGGCCCGCCGGGCACTCGGCGCCAGTCGAGGAGGGTCGAGCGGCTGTCGGACGACCCGGAATCTGTAAAGTCGGCGGCATGTCGATGCAGTCCGCGTCGCCCGCGGCCGACCTGCCCCGGGTGCAGGCCGGCGGCAGCCCGCAACACCTGCTGCTGACGTTGCTCGGCGACTACTGGTACGGCCAGCGCGCCCCGCTCCCCTCGGCGGCCCTGGTCGCACTGCTCGGCGAGTTCGGCATCACCGAGGTGAGCGCCCGGGCCGCGCTGAGCCGGCTGGCCCGGCGCGGACTGCTGGAGCAGTCGAAGTCCGGCCGGCGCACCTCGTACGCCCTCAGCGAGCGGGCCGCCGGGGTGCTCGCCGAGGGGCGGGGCCACATCCTGTCGTTCGGCACCGGGCGGACACCGTGGACCGGCCGGTGGACCGTGGCCGCCTTCTCGGTACCCGAGGACGACAGGTCCCGGCGGCACGCCCTGCGTACCCGACTGGGCTGGCACGGCTTCGCGCCGCTCTACGACGGGCTCTGGGTCTCGCCGCACGAACGGGTCACCGAGGTGACGACGATCCTGGCCGAACTCGACATCGACCGGGCCACCGTCTTCACGGCGGAACTGGCCGACGGCGGGCCGACCGGCGGCCATCCGATCCACGCCTGGGACCTCTCCGCGCTGCGCGCCGAGTACGAGCGGATCCTCGCCGCGTACGAGCCGGTCCGGCGACGGTGGCGCACCGGCCGGATCGGCACCGCCGAGGCCCTCGTCGCGCGGACCGCGCTGATGGACGACTGGCGCACCATGCCGAGCCTCGACCCGGAGTTGCCGACCGAACTGCTGCCGGCGCGCTGGCCCCGGGCGGCGGCCCGGGCGCTCTTCGTCGAGCTGTACGACGGCCTGACCGGCCTGGCCGAACAACGCGTGGTCCAGGTGGTCGCCGGGCACGATCCCAACCTCGCCGCGCTGGTGCGTACCCACACCAGCCAGGCGGGCGATATGTGACACTAGTCTTGACGCTAGGCACGTAGATAGTCAGACTCGGTCCAGACCCGAGGACGCCTCGGCCGCTCCGACGGCCCGGCCGGCTCGGGCCCACGTTTATGCACCGGACGACACCAGCTACAGGAGCAGCGGGGAGACCGGGATGGCCGAGCCAGCGTCGATCGTCGTGCGCCGTCGCCTGGAGTGGTCGGACACCGACCCGGCGGACCGGTGGCACTACGGGGTGGTCCTGCGGTTCGTGGAGAGTGCCGAGAAGGAGCTACAGGACCAGCTCGGCGTCACGGCGGCGGACGCCCGCTGGATGCCCCGGGTGAACCTCACCGTCGACTACCTGGCGGCCCTGCACTTCGGCGAGATCGCCGAGACCACCCTCGCGGTGGAGCACGTCGGGCGTGCCTCGCTGCGCTACGCCTTCACGGTCGCCCGGGACGACACGACGCTGGCCCGGGGAACGCTGACCGTGGTCTGGATCGACGCCGAGACGGGCCTGAGCAGTCCGTGGCCGGACCGGCTCCGCGCGCTGCTGACCGGGACCGGCTCGGCGGAGGGCTGACGCGTGCGGAGCACCATGGGCTCGATGCCGCTCTCCGTCGGGATGATGCTGCGCCGAGCCGCCGCGATGGGCCCGCACGCCCGGCTGGTCGGATACACCGAGGCCGGCCGGACGGAGTACGGCTGGCCCGAGCTGGCCGGTCGGGCACGCCGGCTGGCCAACGCGCTGGCCGCGCTCGGTGTCCGCCCGGGCGACCGGGTCGGCACGTACGCCTGCAACGGGCTGCCGCACCTGGAGCTGTGCTACGGCGTGCCACTGGCCGGCGCGGTACTGCAACCGCTGAACACCCGGCTGCACCCGGATCAGGTGGCGGCGATCGCCGCGCACGCCGAGGACCGGACGATCTTCGTGACCGCCTCGCTGACCGGCCAGTTCGCGCCGATCCGGCGCCGGCTCTCCGGGGTACGGCACTACGTCGTGCTGCCGGACGGCGGCGCGACACACCCGGACTTCGCCGACGCGACCGACTACGAGCAGCTCCTGGCGAGCGCGCCGGAGGACGAGCCGGCGGAGGTGGACGAGTGGAGCGCGGCGTGCCTCTGCTACACCGGTGGCACCACCGGCCGCCCGAAGGGTGTCGTCTACTCGCACCGCTCGCTGACCCTGCACGCGATGAGCGGCCTCTTCGTCGACTCGTTCGCGATCCGGGAACGCGACGTCGTACTCCCGCTGACCCCGCTCTTCCACGCCCTCTCCTGGGGCATGCCGTACTCGGCGGCGCTGGCCGGGGCCGGTCTGGTCCTCGCCGGCTCGGACACCAGCCCGGCCACCGTCGTACGCCTCGTCCGGGACGAGCGGGTGACCGTCGCGGCCGGGGTGCCGACCTTCTGGCTCGCCGTCGACCAGCTCGCACCGGAGCCGGAGGAGTTGGCCAGCCTGGACCGGATCCTCTGTGGCGGCTCGGCGGTGCCGCTGGAGCTGATCCAGCGCTACCAGCGGCGCGGCGTCGCCATGCGACAGGGCTGGGGCATGACCGAGATGTCGCCGTCCGGCAACCTGACCATGGTCCGCCGGCATCTGGAGGAGCAGCCGGAACAGTGTCGGCAGGCACTGCACGCCACCCAGGGGGTGCCGACCGCCGGGGTGGAGCTGCGGGTGGTCGACCCGGACGGCGTGGTACTGCCGCACGACGGGCGGTCCGCCGGTGAGATCGAGGTACGCGGACCGTGGGTCACCGAGTCGTACCACCGGCCGGAGGACGACGCCAACACCGCCCGGTTCCGGGACGGCTGGCTACGCACCGGCGATCTCGGCACCGTCGACGGCGACGGCTACCTCCACCTGCTCGACCGCGCCAAGGATCTGATCAAGTCGGGCGGCGAGTGGATCAGCTCGATCGAGCTGGAGAACCACCTCATGGACCACCCGGCGGTGGCCCAGGCCATGGTGATCGCCGTACCGCATCCGATCTGGGGCGAACGCCCCGCCGCGCTCGTCGTCGCCTGCGCCGAGGTCTCCGCCGAAGCGCTCGCCGTGCACCTGCGGCCCCGGGTGGCGAGCTGGTGGCTGCCCGACATCGTCCGGTTCGTCGACGCGCTGCCGACGACGGCGACCGGCAAGTTCGACAAGGTGGCGGCCCGCCGGACCTGGCAGGACGAGTTGGCGGCCGAGCTGGCCTCCACAACGGAAGGACAGCCGTGAGCGAGCGAATCGGCCAACTCGGTGCGACCGTGCCTCATGGCGGCACGGAGCGAAGCGGAGTGCCGGCATGAGCGAGCGGAGCGAGCGAATCAGCCAGCTCGGTGCGACCGTGCCTCATGGCGGCACGGAGCGAAGCGGAGTGCCGGCATGAGCGAATTGTTGGCGGAGCGGGTCGCGGTGGTCACCGGAGCGGCGCGCGGGATCGGCAGGGCGACCGCCGAGCTGCTCGCCGGGCACGGTGCCCGGGTGGTCTGCGCCGACCTGGACGGCGAGGCCCTCGCCCGTACCGTCGGATCGCTCGGCGGTCGCGGCGTCGCGGTCGCCGCCGATCTGACCGTGCCGGCGGCGCCGGCCGAGGTCGTCGCCCGCGCTGTCGACGAGTACGGGCGGCTCGACATCGTGGTCAACAATGCCGGCTACACCTGGGACGGCATCTTCCACCGGATGACCGACGAGCAGCTGACCGCCATGCTCGACATCCACCTCACGGCGCCGTTCCGGCTGCTCCGCGCCGCCGCCCCGGTGCTGCGCGAGGCCGCCAAGCGCGACGCCGCCGAGGGCCGCGAGATCTTCCGCAAGGTGGTCAACGTGACCTCGATCGCCGGCACGATGGGCAACGTCGGCCAGGCCAACTACGCCGCCGCAAAGTCCGCCCTGACCGGTCTCACCAGGACGCTCGCCAAGGAGTGGGGCCCGTTGAAGATCAACGTCAACGCGGTGGCGTTCGGCTTCGTGCAGACCCGGCTGACCGCCGACGCCACCGAGGCCGGCACCTTCGACCACGGTGAGCACCGGATCCCGCTGGGCATCCCCGGCGCCGTCCGGGAACGGGCCGCGGCGCGCATCCCACTGGGCCGGCCCGCCACCCCGGCGGAGGCGGCCGGCGGCGTCTTCCTGCTCTGCTCGCCGTGGTCGAACTTCGTCCACGGCCAGGTGCTCACCGTCGCCGGTGGGCAGGCCGAAGGGATGAGCTGAGATGCGCTCCGCCAGGCACCCCGCCGACCTCGCCGGGAGCCGGTGATGCGGCTCTCCGACGTGGCGATCCCGGTCAACCTGGTCTGGTCCTCGCCGTTCTGCCGCTGGCAGGGGCCGCTCGCCGAGATGTCCAGTGTGGACCTCGCGGTCGACGTGACCGCCCGGGCGCTGACCAGGGGCGGGATGCCGGCCTCCGAGATCGGTCAGGTCGCCTTCGGCAGCACCGTGCCGCAGCCGGCCTCCTTCTACGGCGCCACCACCATCACCCCACGGCTCGGGCTCGACACCGTCACCGGTCCGACCATCGCCCAGGCCTGCGCCACCTCGGTGGCGGTGGTGCAGGCCGCCGCCGTACAGGTCGAGCTCGGCGCCCACCGCACCGTACTCGCGCTGGCGGCCGACCGCACCAGCAACGGTCCGCTGCTGGTCTGGTCGGCACAGCGCAGCCCGGGCGCCGCGCCACGGACCGAGCACTGGGTACTCGACCCGATGCGGCACGACCCGAACACCGGTCAGTCCATGCTCGACACCGCCGAGCACGTGGCCGCCGAGGAGGGCTACTCCCGTGCCGAGATCGACGCCGTCACGCTGCTGCGCCACGAGCAGTACCGGTCGGCCGCCGCCCTGCGCCCCGGCCACCTGGTGGAGGTGCACGTGCCCGGCCGGCACGGGAACGTGGTGGTCGACGACGACCACGGCGTGCACGACACCACGGCCGACGGACTCGGCGCGCTCTCCCCGGTCCGGCCGGACGGCGTCGTGACGTACGGGTCGCAGACCCATCCCGGCGACGGTACCGCCGCGGCGGTGCTCAGCACGGTCGACCGGGCCCGCGAACTCGGCGGCGGTACGGGCGTCGCCCGGGTGCTCGCGATCGGCTTCGCCCGCACCGACCGGGCCCGGATGCCCCGGGCACCACTGCCGGCGGCCCGCGCCGCGCTCGCCGACGCCAACCTCGACATCACCGGCATCGACGTGGTGACCACGCACAACCCGTTCGCCGTCAACGACCTCTACTTCGCCCGGCAGACCGGCTTCGCGCTGGACCGGATGAATCCGTACGGTTGCAGCCTGGTCTACGGGCACCCGCAGGGGCCGACCGGTCTGCGTGCGATCGCCGAACTCGTCGCCGCGCTGCACGCCCGGGGCGGCGGACGCGGCCTCTTCACCGGATGCGCGGCCGGTGACACCGCCGCCGCCCTCGTGCTGGAGGTGACCGACTGATGTCGTTCGACGGGTCCGTCGTCGGCCGCTGGAGCGAGCCGCGCCGGTTCGACGTCACCCCGGCCGGCGTGGCCGGCTACGCCGACGCCGTCGGCGGGCCCTCCCCGGTCTACGCCGTGGTCCCCGCCATGGAACTGGTCTTCGCCGTCGCCGGCACCGCCGCCCCGGCCGAGCTGCGCGCCAGGGTCGTGCACGGGCAGCAGGACATCTTCTTCCACCGCCGGCTGCCGGTCGGCGAGACGGTCACCGTCCGCGCCGCCGTGCTCGGGCTGCACGGCAAGCGCAGCGGCACCGTCGCCACCATCGGAGTGCGGACGTACGACGGAGACGGCGCGCTCCTGAACGAGCAGTACGTCACCGAGTTCTACCGGGGCATCCCGACCGACCTGCGACTGGGCACCCCCTCCCCCGCCCTGCCGGCGGACGCGCCCGACGGCCCGCCGCTGCGTACCGGGACCGCACCCCTGCCGCTCGACCTGCCCCGTCGCTACGCCGACGCCTCCGGCGACCGCAACCCGATCCACCTCGACGAGGAGTTCGCCCGCGCCGCCGGGCTGCCCGGCGTCATCGTGCACGGTCTGGCCAGTCTCGCCGTGGCCAGCCACACCGTGCTCGCCGACGGGGCCGAGCCGGCGCGGCTGAGCTGCCGCTTCACCAGACCGATCGCACCCGGCGACACCCTCACCACCCGGGTCTGGGCCGACGGCGCCGGACACCGGTTCGAGAGCGTGGACCGGGCCGGCGCCGTGGTGCTCGGCGCCGGCCTGGCCGAACTCACCCGACCGGTCATCTGACCTCGGGCGTTGCCGTCGACGCCGGGTACGTCGTCATCGACTGCACAGCGCGCCGTTGAGGGTGAACTGGCTCGGCGCCTGGTTCGCCCCGCTGTAGCTGCCCTGGACGCCGAACGTGACGCTGGCCGCGACCCCGATCGCGGCGTTGTACGAGACGTTGCGGGCGGTCACCTGCGCGCCGGACTGGTTGACCGTGGCGTTCCAGGCGTTCGTCACCTGCTGGTTGCCCGGCCAGCTCCATTGCACGGTCCAGCCGTTGACGGCGGTGGTCGAGGTGTTGGTGACCGTCACGCTGGCGGTGAAGCCGCCGGTCCAGCTGTTGGCCGTGTAGCCGACCCGGCAGGCACCCGCCGACGGCGGCGGGGTGGTCGTGGACGGCGGTGGGGTGGTCGTCGGCGGCACGCTCGGCGAGGTGGTGGGCGTACCGGTGGTCGGGTTCGGGGTCGGCGTTCCACCGGCGAGGCCGAAGAACTGCACCGCCGCCTGCGCCATCCCGCTCATCGGCAGGCTGTGGCCGGCACCGTTGACGCTGATCGCCTCGATCAGCGTGACGCCGCCACTGGTCCAGCGCCGCCGGTTCCAGTTCGGCTGCGGCGTGTCCGTGGAGGTCGGGGTGAGGCTCAGCCCGTGCACGTTGGTCCACTGGTCGACCGCCTCCTGGAGCAGTTGGAACGGCACCAGGGTGTCGTTGGTGCCGTGCCACAGCTGGATGCGCGGGCGGGTGCCGCTGTAGCCGGGGTACGCCTGGCGGACGGCGTCACCCCACTGCTGGGGTGTCCGGTCCATCCGCCCGTTGACGCACTGGCTGTTCTGTGGCGGGAAGTCGGCGGCGTTGGCGAAGCAGTTGAACGGCACCCCCATGAACGCCGCGCCCGCCTTGAAGACGTCCGGATAGAGCGCGAGCATGGCGTTGGTCATCATGCCGCCGGAGGAACTGCCCGTCGCGTAGACCCGGTTCGGGTCACCGCCGTACTGCCGTTGGACGTACGTCACCATCGACATGATCGACACCGGGTCACTGCCGCCGCCCCGGCGCTTGGACGCCGCCGACCAGACGTCGAAGCAGTTGCCGAAGCCCGCCTGCTGGGTCGCGGTCGGGTAGATCACGATGAACCCGTACCGGTCGGCCTGGGAGGCGAACTCGCTGCCGGAGTAGAAGCCCGGACCCGAGCCGCCGCAGCCGTGCATCGCCACCACGATCGCCGGGTTGGCGGGACGGGAGTCCGGGACGTAGACGTGCATCCGCATGCCGCCCGGGTTGTCACCGAAGCTGGTCACCTCGACCAGGGAGGCCGCCTGGGCCGGTGGGGCGAGCATGATCCCGGCGGTCGCCGCGAGCGCCGTGGAAGCCAACGCGACGAGCGTCACCCGGACTCGACGCCTGATCCTTTCATTGATAGACATCATTGCAGCAAGCTAGCAACTTGGCTGACGGTCGTCAATAAAATGTCTTAGAGTGGTGCGCGACGGTTCCCGACGACCGCTCTGAGCAGGGCGACCGGCCCCGGCACCCGGAAATCCCGCCGCACCGTGACCGCCCGGACACCCGACCCGCTCACCGACAGACGCCGCCCGGGACGGACTCGGGTACCCGGAAACACGTCACCAGAGGAGGGCAGGCCCTCCGGGAATGCGGACGTTTACCCCTGATCCGGAAGGTCGAACCGCCGCGCCGGGCTCACGCGGGCCAGCGGGCGCGCCCCGGCCTCGACCGTCCCGTACCCCAACGCTGAACACATCCATTGACGGACGTCACAGTGACTCCTATATTGACGATAGTCACTCATGTGGACGCGGAGTGAGGTGGGGCGACGGGGTCGGTGCATGCCGACCCCGTCGCGCGAGAGGCGGCCGTTGGAGGTCCCCTGCCGGCGGCCCGGGCTTCCTCGCCGCAACGGGCGCTCACCGGGACCGACCGGCCCGCTCGTGACCGCCCGGCCGCAGCGACCGGTGCCGGCGCACGGCCGCGCTGGCCACGGTCGGTCGACGTACCCGGGCGCGGCCGCGGTGAGAGTGCAACCGGAGGAGGAAATGTGTTTGGGAGAGCAGTTCGCCGAGGTCGCGCGACGATCCTGTCGGTGTCGGGGGTCGCGGCCGCCGCAGGCGTCGCGCTGCTGGTGGCGACCGCGATGCCGTCGGGTGCCGCCGCGCCCCGAGCGGCGGGGGTAGCCGGGTCGGACACCGGCGCCGGCGTCCTCGCCGCCACCGCCGGCTGCGGTCGGGCACCGACGCTGACCAGCGGCACACATTCGATACAGAGCGGTGGGAAGACCCGCAGCTTCGTCCTGAGAATCCCCGACAACTACGACAACAGCCGCCCCTACCGGCTGGTGTTCGGATTCCACTGGTTGGGCGGCAACGCCAACTCCGTCGTCAGCCAGAGCTACTACGGACTGCTGCCGCTGTCGAACAACAGCACCATCTTCGTCGCCCCGGAGGGCCTCAACAACGGCTGGGCCAACTCCGGCGGCGAGGACGTGACCTTCACCGACAACATGATCCAGACGATCGGAAACGCGCTCTGCGTCGACACCGCACAGCTGTTCTCCCTGGGATTCAGCTACGGCGGCGGGATGAGCTACGCACTGGCCTGTGCCCGGGCCGACGTCTTCCGGGCGGTCGCGATCTACGCGGGTGGCGTGATCAGCGGGTGCAACGGCGGGAACCAGCCCATCGCGTACCTGCAGGCACACGGGCTCAGCGACAACGTGCTCAGCATCTCCGGCGGACGAGCGATGCGCGACAGGTTCGTCAGGAACAACGGCTGCACGGCGGCGAGTCCGCCCGAACCGGCGCAGGGCAGCGGGAGGCACACCGAGTACCACTACTCCGGCTGCTCGGCCGGGCACCCGGTCGCCTGGTACGCGTTCGACGGCGGCCACACCCCCACACCGCAGGACGCCGGCTCCAACACGGCCTGGCTCCCGCAGGAGACGTGGGAGTTCTTCACACAGTTCCAGAGCACGCCGACGCCGGGACCGAGCACACCGACACCGGGGCCGACCGCTCCGACGCCGAGACCGACCACACCGTCGCCCTCCACCGGCGGCTGCCGGGTCAGCAGCACCGTGAACGCGTGGAGCACGGGCCTGACCGAAAGCATCACCATCACCAACACCGGTACGACCCCGGTCAACGGCTGGTCCCTGGTCTTCACCCTGCCGAGCGGCCAGACCATCACCTCCAGCTGGAACGCCAGCTACTCGCCGGCCTCCGGCCAGGTGACGGCCAGGAACGCCTCCTACAACGCCACCATCGCCCGCGACGCGTCGGTCACCTTCGGCCTCCAGGCCACCCACACCGGCAACACGGCCAGGCCGACCTCGTTCACCCTCAACGGCGCGGCCTGCGCCCTCGCCTGACCATCGCCGAAAGCCCGGGGGTGGAGCCTCGACCCGGCTCCACCCCCGGGCCATGCCATCCGCCGCAGAGCCGAGGAAGCGGCGAGCGCTATCCTCCCCGCATGGCTGGCAGCACCCTCACCGCCTGGCTGGTCGATTCCGACCCGGCCCTGCGCTGGCAGGTCGAGCGGGACCTCCTCCGTCTGCCCGAGGAGGTGTGGGCCGCCACCAGGGCGAGAGTCGCGACCCACGGATTCGGCGCGCGGCTGCTCGCCCTCCAGGACCCCGACGGGCAGTGGGCGGGCGGGGCGTTCTTCCCCGGCGGCTTCGACTTCGACGGTCCGGAGGCGCAGCAGGGCGCTCAGCCGTGGACAGCGACCACGTGGACGTTGAACTCGCTGCGGGAGTGGGGGCTCGACGCGGGTGCGCTCGCCGACACGGCGCCGCGGCTCGCGGCGAACAGTCGTTGGGAGTACGACAACCTGCCCTACTGGGGCGGTGAGGTGGACTGCTGCATCAACTCGTGGACGCTGTCCAACGGGCTCTGGCTCGGTGCCGACGTCGACGGCCTCGTCGACTGGTTCCTCGCCCACCGGCTGGCGGACGGCGGATGGAACTGCGAGTGGGTGAACGGCGCGACGAGGTCATCGTTCCACTCCACCCTGAACGTCCTGAAGGGGCTACTCGACTACGAGCGGGTGACGGGCGACCGTGAGCGGGTGCGTGACGCGCGACGCAGCGGCGAGGAATACCTGCTCACGCGCGGGCTGTACCGCAGGCTCTCGACGGGCGAGCCGGTCGGCCCCTGGGCGCTGCACCTGGCGTACCCGTTCCGCTGGTTCTACAGCGTGCTGAACGCTGCGGACTACTTCCGCGCCGCGGCGCTCCACGACGGCACCGCCCCGGACGAGCGCATGGCGGACGGGATCGCGCGGATCCGTGCCGCCCGCCAGCCCGACGGCACGTGGCTACAGGAACGGCGGCATCCGGGCCGGGTGTGGTTCGAGGTCGACGTCCCGGCGGGGCAGCCGTCGAAGTGGCTGACATTCTTCGCGACCAGAGTGCTCGGGTGGTGGGACGACCTCGGGCCCGCCAGCCCCGGCCGGGCCGAGCTGGATCCCGTCCGGAAGGCGAAGACGGAGCCAGCCTGACGCCGCTGGTCTGATCAGTGGATGTCGCCTGTCACGTCTCGGGCGGGAAGCGCCCAGGACGACGTGGCTCCGATCCGGGGCGAGGAACCGTCCACCCGGTCACCTAACCGCGCACGAGCGCGTCGTACGCCTCGGCGAACCGCGCCCGCCGTTCCGCGTAATGCGCGACGTGCGCGGGCCGGGGCTCGTATGTCGCCCCGGTGGCCCGGGGCGCGCGCGGAACGTCGGGTGCCAGCACGTCGAGCGCGAGCAGCGCCGTGCCACGCTGCGTGGCGCGCCGCCGGGTCACGTGCGTGACGGGTCGGCCGAGCACGTCCGCGAGGATCTGGAGCCACTCCGGGTGGTCGTTGCTGACCCGGCCCGCCGCCGCGACTTCCGACACCCCCGGAGCGGCCGGGTGCAGTTCGTCGGCGACCCGCGCGTAGGTGATGGCCACGCCCTCGACGATCCCGCGGAACAGGGCGTCCGCGTCCGTGGCCGCCGAGACCCCGCCGAGCACGGCACGCGCGCCGCCGACCCAGCCCGGCGCGCGTTCACCGGTGAGGTACGGCAGCACCAGCGGCGTGGCGTCGCTGGGCGGTGCGGTGAGGGCGGCCGCGAGCGCCGGGCTGAGGCGCAACGTGCTCTGCGCCCAACTCACGGCACGACCGACATCGTTGATCGCCCCGCCGAGCAGGCTGCCTCCCACGTCGACCCGGTAGTTCCACAACCCGAACGGCAGGGGGTCGGCAGGGCCGTCGAGCAGCACCCGCAGCGCACCGCTGGTGGCTGTCGACGCGGTGAGCACCGTGGCGTCGGTCGCCCCGGACCCGATGTTGCTGGCGAAGCCGTCGGTGACGACGGGGAACCACGCCGCCCGAGCCAGGGCGGGCCAACGGGCCGGGGCCGCCGAAGGTACCGGCTCGGTCATGTCACGCGGCGGGGAAAGCTGCTCGGGGCCGATGCGCGCGGCAGCGAGCAGTTCGGCGTCGAACTCGCCGGTGCGACGGTCGAGCAGGCCGGTCCAGGCCACCGTGGACGTTCCGGCAAGCGGGTGCCCGACCAGCCGAGCCAGGACGTACTCGCCCAGGGACCACCAGCCCGCGGCCTCGGCGACGACGCGCGGCTGCGCCAACGCGAGCCAGCGCAGGCGCGGGGCGTGGTAGCTCGGGTGCAGGCGGGTGCCGGTGCGCTGCTGCACTGCCTGCTCGTCGAGCTCCTCCCGCAGCGCCGTGACCGCGTCGGCGCTGCGGGAGTCGGCGTAGGTCAGGCACGGGGTGAGCGCGCGTCCGGCCGCGTCGACCGCGATCAGCGAGGCGGCGAAGGTGTCCATCGCGACGCCGGCGATCCGGGTCCCCAGTTGCCGGTCCCCCGTTACCGCGTCGAGGACCTGCTCCACCTCCGCGGTCACCTGATCGGGGTCGATGACCGAGGTACCATCCGGCGCGACCGTGAAGGCGTGCGGCACCTTGTGCTGGAGGCCGTGAACCCGCCGGCCCGACGCGTCCTGCACACCGCCACGGGTGGCGGTGGACCCGATGTCCAGCGCGAGGACCAGCGGGTCCACCGCCGAGCCGAGTGCGACGTCGTCGTCGGTCTGGGTCATCGCGGTCCTCGTCACTGGCGGCACGGGTCTCCGGCGAGCCTAACCAACCCTGGCCGTGGGCGCTCAACGTGACCGGCTCAGGGCACGACGTACCCGCCGCCACAAGCCAGGGTCCGGGGAACGCTTCGAGCAGTCGACGACGGGAATCGGGTGTCAGGTCTGGCCGGATCTGCCACGATTCGCGGCTCGCCGGGCTGCGTACTGGTGGAGGAGGCGGATGTTCTGGCAGCACCCGGCAGCATGAGCCGGCCCGAGCACTGTTGGTCCCAGGGCTCGGCTAGCCTGCCGAAATGCTCGTCTGGCTGGCTTCGTATCCACGGTCGGGGAACACGTTCCTGCGTATTCTGCTGCATCGGCTGTACGGGGTGCGGACGTCGGCGGTCTACGACATCGACGGTGTCGCGGAGCGGCTCGGGCCTGACATGGTGGGGTTCCACAGGCGTCAGGATTCTCTCGACGCCATGCGGGAGTCAGCCGAGCTTCATTTCGTCAAGACTCACCGTCAGCGCGACGACGACGTGGACGAGTCCGACAGAGCGGTTTGCCTCGTCCGTGACGGCCGTGATGCGCTCGTCTCGTGGGCGCGCCTCGAGTCCGAGAAGCCTGGCCGCAGCTTCCGGGTGGAGCTTGAGCAGATGATCAGACGGGAGGCGCCACGGGGAACCGGCAGCTGGGGCACTAACGTGTTGAGCTGGCTACGGCCGTCGGCGCAACAGCGGGTGGTCCTGCGGTTCGAGGATCTGGTGAGCGAACCCTCGGAGTCGTTGCGACGGACCCTGGCGAGACTCGCGGTCCCCTTGCCGCCGCGCGCGGGTGGCGATGCCCCGTCCTTCGCCGCGCTGCACCAGGTCGATCCGAGGTTCTTCCGACGCGGCCAGATCGGCACCTACCGCGACGAATTGCCGGGCGACCTGCACGACCTGTTCTGGTCTCGTCCGGCCAACGTCACAGCGATGGCGCTACTCGGCTATGGCTACGCGGCGGGGCGCGCCGACGGGCCGTGACCGAGGCAGGGCTGAGATCCCCGCACCAGGGCCGTGCCGGGTCGCGCACCTGATCCGCGCCTGCTGCCCACGGCGCGCTCCCACGCCGGGGCAGTCGCGCCTCGTGACCGACCTCGGTGTCGGTGAGCCTTCAGTTCACCGATGACCCGGTGGATGCGATGTCGTTACTGCGTGGGTGGGGCCAGGGGCCGGCCCGCACCTGACCAGGCCGGCGGATCGGTCCGAGGTGGCCGGCGGGGCGGCTTGGCGGACCGTGGCACGCTGGCGGGCTTGCCCAAATTATCTTAGTCATTAAGATAACCGCATGGGTATATCGACTGACTTCTCGGTGGCAATCGCCGGCGCCGGCCTCTCCGGCCTCTGCCTCGCCCAGTACCTGATGCGCGCCGGCATCGACGTGCACGTCTACGAGCGGGACCCCGGACCCTTCGTCCGGCAGCAGGGCTACCGGATCATTCTCGACCGGTACGGGCTGAGGGCGCTGCGCGAGAGCCTGCCCCGTCCGCTGTACCGCCTGGCGCTGGTCACCGGCGACGAGCCCGGCGGGCACCTGCGCTTCACCGACAGCCGGCTGCGGGACGCATTCACCATCACCTTCAAGGACGAGCCGCACGCGACCCGCCAGGTCGACCGGCTGACCCTGCGGTCGATCCTGATGTCCGGGCTGAACGGACGCATCCACTACGGCAAGGCCGCCGTCGCGGTGGAGAGCGGCGGCCCGGCCGGGCTGCGGCTGCGGTTCACCGACGGCAGGGCCGTCGCGGCGAACGTCGTCGTGGGCGCGGACGGCGTCGGCTCGGCACTGCGCGAGCAGCTCATACCGGGCGCAGGTCCGGCGAACACCCCGATGGCAGGCGTCTACGGCCGGTCGCCGCTGCGGCGCAACGGCGAGAGCGTCATCCCGGACGCACTGCGTACCAGTGGGGTCCTGGCCATCGCCGACCGGCCGGGCCGCGCCTTCTTCTTCACCTCCATGCGGTTCGGCGAAAGGCCGCGGGAGGCGTTCGCGCGCCTGGCCCCGGGCAGCTATGCGCCCACCGGCGACGACTACGTCATGTGGGGGCTGCTGCTCCGGCAGGAGGAGGTGCCCGTCGGGGTCCGCGGGAACCTGCTGGCGCTGCGGGAGCTGGCCGCCCGGCTGAGCATGGACTTCCACCCACTCATCCGGCGGCTGGTCGACACGGCCGAGCTGGACGCCACGGTACTCAACCTCTTCGCCACCGGCCGGCGCCCGCGACAGTGGGCGGTGCCCCGGGCGACGATGATGGGCGACGCGGTGCACGTCATGCCGCCGTTCGGCGCGCACGGCGGCAACACCGCGCTCCGCGACGCCGTCCTGCTCGGCCGCAGGCTCGTCAAGGCCCGGGCGAGCGGCACGCCGGTGGAGGAGGCGATCGCCGGCTACCAGGACGAGATGGTGCCCTACGCCTTCCGCGCCGTCGACACCGCCGCCGGGCTGATGCGCCGCCTCACCGGGGACGCGGCCGCACCGCACTGGTTGCTGACCCGCGTACTACCTCGGCTGCACCGGGTCACCGTACCGGAGGCATGATTGCTGGCATGTCCCACGAGCCGGCCCGGGCGTCCGCGATCGCCGACCTCATGCGTGCCGGGCGGGAGACCTCGCGGCTGTCCATGGTGTTCCGGTACGCCATCGCGGACCGGCTGGGTCTCACCGTGAGCGACCTGGAGTCCCTGGACTTCCTGGCGGACGTCGGATCCGCCACCGCAGGCCAGGTCGCCGAGCGGACCAACCTCACCACCGGGGCGGTGACCAGCATGCTCCGCCGGCTCCAGCAGGCCGGCTACGTGACGACCGAGCGCGATCCGGCGGACCGGCGGCGGGTGATCGTCACCCTGCGGCCGGAGCGGATCGCCGAGTTGGAGCGACCCTACGAGCGGTTCGCCGAGCGGGCGGAACAGCTCATCGAGGGCTACAGCGTCGAGGAGATCACACTGCTGGTCCGGCACTACGACCGAATGCAGGCGATGTACCTCGCCGAGTTGGACCGCCTCCGCAGCGGCGACACCGCGCAGCGGTCTGTCTGAGAGAGTGTTGGGTAACTGGATGACTACTTCTGGTTGAGTTCGTTGTCGAGGCGTCGAGCCGCTTCGGTCTCGATCGGGCCCTGCGGCTCGATGTCCTCGCCAGCGAGGCGGGCGGCCATCAGCCGG